>NZ_SUNH01000021.1 GCF_005048265.1 Paracoccus hibiscisoli | reverse complement strand
CGCGCCATGGGGCACCGGTGCGAGCGATCCAGAATATCCCATCAAGAACAAGGCGGTGGTTGGTCGGTTTGCGCCCGTTCGGCGCACGGACCGCCAGGATAAACCGTTCAAAGAACGCCCATTCCTCATCCGACATCAGGTCTCGTGCCAAGCTGGTCTCGATCGCAGATACCAGCTTGAATCATGCCCGCACCGCGATGTGAATCCCTTTTGTCAACACGAGCTAAGGTGTTCTCCTGATGCCTATCCTTTCAATCTAGTCCATCGGCTGATGGGGCTAACCGGCAAGATACCAGACGCCGCCACGGGTGGACCAAGATGCATTCTTTGATCACCAACGGCGAGGCGTTGGCCACGTCATGCCTTGATCGCGTTTCAGCTTACGGCAAAAGCGATGTGACAAGCTACGATCATCGCGCCCTCACAAGCGTCCATCTAGTAGAAACAGAAGAGCCTTCGTTCTCATACGGACCTTCCGGGTAAGGTCATGTGCAGTGCTGAAGGCCTTTTGTCGGCTGTTCCCTCGACCCTGCGGTAGCGCCAGCAAGCGGTTGACTTCTCCGAGTAGCGAGAGGTCGTGTCTGGATCCTGAAGGAGTATTGGGGCAGATACGAGGACGGCTGGAAGGCAGCGTGCCATTTCCACCCAGCACAATGCGTTCATGTTACCTGCGGCCCTGATGGTCAGTGGAGCCAGAGCCAAGTGCATCGGGTGCTCGATCAAGGGATCTCCTCGGCACTCTGGTCTCTCTGCATGTGGGGACCCGCACGCTTCCGTACGGCGAACCTTTGTGCTGGCTCATGGTGCTACGGCTGCTTTTGACACGGTTTCCTCAGCTGATCGCGGGTTGCCCGATGCGACGGCGTCATTGGTGAAAATGGGCGCTGCGTCTTGCATAGGGTGATCGGCGAGGATCTCTATGGTCGAACCTGTAGCGCTCTGCAAAAAGGGATGGCAGTTCCCCCCACGCATCCCTTACGCAATGCAGCCTTTTTGGCCCGCGACGCAGAGAGCGTGAATTGCGACGGATCATGGATACCATGCTGACCAGCGGGCGTTCCCGAGTGGGCCCGAAGGTTCCGCTGTGGCGGGGTAACCAAGAGGGTCAGGTAATCTCTGGCGCGGACGACGGCGATATTGCCACGCCGATTAATAGTGCTGCTGGTAAAGGCCGGTGACTCCGAGATGGAGTGCATGATCGCGTCTATCACAGACAGAGGCGCAGGCGTCCGCATACGCTCTGCACGTTGACGTTGCCCCCTCCGCCTCATCCAGTCTGAGGTAGACTCCGCCCCAACCTGCGCTGCTCCCCAACCTTGGACCGCCGGATGCTGGAGTTTTCCGGCTTTATCATGGCGACGGGCTGGTTGCGCCGCCAGGATAATGTAGGGCGATCGGTACGTTATATCGGACCGCGCTGTGGGGTCGGTTCTGGTTGTAGTGTCTACGCCAATCCTCCATTTTTTTCCTGCGCGTCTGCAAGGCTCATGAACCAGTGGGCGTTCAGTCATTCGGACCGAAGTTTGCTGTTGAACGCCTCGATGAAGCCGTTGTCTGTCGGCTTTCCAGGGCGTGAGAAGTCCAGGGTGACATCGTTGGCATAAGCTCACAGGTCGAGATCGCGAGAGATAAATTCGCTGCCATTGTCGACCCGGATTGTCCTGGGGTAGCCGACCTGGGCACAGACCCGTTCCAGGGTCCGGACCACATCCTCGCCGCGGTAGGTGAAGCGCGGGTCGGCCGCTGGACAGAAACGGGAATGCGTATCCTCGATCGTCAGGATCCGCAGCTTGTTGCCCAGGGCGAGTTGGTCATGAACAAAATCCATGGCCCAGACATCGTTCGGCCTGACAGCCTCCTGGCGATCATCGCGCAGCTTGGCCTTCACCCGCCGTTTCGGGTTCTTGTTCTTGAGCTGCAGACCCAAGTCATTGTAAATCCTTCGGGTCTTCTTGATGTTCACCGGTCATCCCTCGCGTCGCAGCAAGACGTGGACACGCCGATAGCCGTAGCGCACCCGCGTTTCGCAGATTTCCCTGATCCGTCTCTCGACGGCCGCCTGATCGGTGCGCCGGGACTTGTAGTGGAAGGTGGAGGTGTCGAACCGCAGGGCCCCACAAGCCCTGCGTATCGACGCGCCCCAATCGATGCACATCCCGTGAACCAGCTCGCGCATCCGCTCAGGCCTCAGAGCTTTCGGCGGATGACGTGCCTCACAACATCTCCTGGTCGAGCGTCAGGTTCGCCACGATCTTCTTGAGCCGACTATTCTCGACCTCAAGCGCCTTCAGCCGGCGCATCTCGTCCGGCAGCAGGCCACCATACCGTTTCTTCCAGTTGAAGTAGGTCGCCTGGTTGATCCCGGCCTTTCGGCAGATCTCCGCAACCGGCGTGCCTTCCTCGCCTTGCTTCAGGATGAACGCCTTCTGCGCTTCTTCACCGTCTCGCCATTGCGTACTGAGCAGCCAAGCAGGACCTTTCAGTACCACACCCTGACCGAGGCTGCCGGACTGCGTCCCGCACCAACCCGTCCAGGCCTCAGGCACGGGGCAAGCTTGATTGCATCGCTGGTTAACGGGGATTACCGCAGGGCGTGCATGCACGACGGCAGGATCAAGAAGATGGGCGCGGCGAAGCTGCTGATCATTCTGCTGTAGCGGTCTGCTATCCGATTGGTGGGCGCGCTTGACCATCAGGGCTATGCAGCGGGTCGGTGGCGGTCGGATGGCCCGGTCGGGGCCATCCGTCGAACCATGTCCTGTCAGACAGCCATCCGCAGCGGCGGAGAACTGACGCGGGCTGGATGGTCGGCCATTGTGAAGCTGCCCACCAGCCGTGTCAGGTCCTTGACCTCGGCGTTCAGAAGACTGCTGGTCGCATTGGCCTGTTCGACCATGGCGGCGTTCTGCTGGGTCACGTCATCCAGGTAGCGAACCGCGCTGTTGATCTCGGAGATGCTGAGGGACTGGCGTTGCGCGGTGCTGGCCATCTCGGTCACCGTTCCCTCGATCTCGTCAAAGACCGAGATGATGTCGGTCAGCGCCTGGTGGGTGGCCCCGACCAGCGACACGCCATGGGTGGTCTGCTGGACGCTGCGGTCGATCAGCGTCTGGATCGTGCGCACGGCCTCGGCCGAACGCTGCGCCAGGGCGCGGACCTCGGCGGCGACGACGGCGAAGCCGCGGCCCGCATCTCCGGCGCGGGCGGCCTCGACGCCGGCGTTCAGGGCCAGGAGGTTGGTCTGGAAGGCGATCTCGCTGATGACGCCGATGATCTGGCCCATCTCTCCGGCGCTGGCGGACACGTCGGCCATGGCGGTGCGGGTCTGGTCCATGATCTGGCTGCCATGGGCTGCGACCTGGCGGGCGCGGGCGGCCATCTCCTCTGCCTGGCGGCTGCGGGTCGCGGAATCGCGGACGGCTTCGGTCATCTCGTTCAGCGCGGCGGCGGTCTGTTCCAGGCTGGCGGCCTGCTGTTCGGTGCGCCGGGCCAGATCGTCCGAGGCCGCCGCGATCTCTCCGGTGCCGTTGCCGATCTGGCCGGCCGAATGGCGGACCGACCCCATGATGTCGGCCAGCCGCTCGACCGTGTCGTTGAACCGCGTGCGCGCCGACAGGACCGGGTCCAGCCGGGTGGTCAGATCGCCCTCGGCCAGACGGCCCAATGCCGTGGACAGGGCCTCGAACGCCTGCTGCTGCGCATCCTCGACCTCCTTGCGGCGTCCGTCGATCTGTTCCAGATAGGTCGAGACCGACAGGTCGATATCCAGCAGCGCCGCACGGATCAGCGCCGAGATGTCGGCGGCCAGGCGCGCGCGGCTGGCGGCGGTCACCGTGCGGCGGTCGCGCAGCAGGTCGCGCACCACGTGGTCCAGGACCAGCCCGTACCCGCCGATGTACCAGCGCGGCTCAAGCCCGATGCGGGCATGGACCGCCCCGATGCGGCGCACGGCCTGGCCATAGTCATCGCCATAATTCGCGGCCATGAGCCGGGACCAGTGGCGGGCCTGGCTGTCGCGGGCGCTTTCGGTATGGGCGGTGTCGCGGAAATGCTGGCGCAGGACGGGGGTGGCGGAGACCTTGGTGTAAAACTGTGCAAGGGCGGGGCCGACGCTAGCATTGACCTGAGGGGCCAGTGCCCTCAGCCGCGCCTGTGTTTCTGCGTCAAGACCCAGGAAATCCAGTCTCGCCTCGAGCTGGATGGGGTCGTTGGTCTGGGGGTCGGTCACCGCTTGATCCTTTCACGTGCCGCTGGCGAACGTGCAAAGGCTATCCCACAGACGTTAAGGGACCCTGAATTCCCGACGAACCTGTTCAAATAAGGTAAGGTGCAGGATTCTGTTGCCAGGCTCCTGCGGGCCCCGCCTTACGCTGCTAGGCGCAAGGGCTTAGGTTTCGATCTTGCGGACTGCTTACGCAGCCAGCGCGACCGGAGCACGGTTGTCATTGGCAACTGTACGTTTTGCACCGATAACGGTAGTAGCTCACCGAGACAAAGCATAACCCCTTTAGACGTTCGTCGATCCTGTTTCGACCCCATTCGCCCCCAATGAAGGGTTGTTTGGTGGAGTCGCCGGGTACCGCCCCCGGGTCCGATCCGCTTATTACGAGCGCGTTTATGTCCATAGTCGGAATTGCTTCCGACCCCTTCAACATAGGGTAGGGGATCGCGCTTCGCAAGGCCCGGAACCCGGGGCGCGTGGGGCGGGTTGAACAGCCACAGCGATTCGCAACAAGAGGATTTCCCATGACGCTTCGCCCGCTGGCCGCACTGGCCCTGATGATCGCCCCGTCGGCGCTGATGGCGCAGGACGTGCCCCCCGCGGATTCCAAGCCGCTCTCCGAGATTCTGGCCGGGATCGAGGCCGATCTGGGCACGGATCTGGGCCATTTCGACGAGGTGGACTGGGACGATGACGGCTATTACGACATCGAATACCGCACCTCCGACAACCGCGAGGTGCGCGTGCGCATCGACCCGGTGACCGGAGAGGCCATCCAGCGCTGAACCCGCACACCATTGTAAAAAGGGCGCCCCCGGGGGCGCCCTTTTTCGTCACGCGGCGGTGGACAGCTGGACCGTCCGGTCCTCGACCAGGGCCGCGTGCAGGGCGGTGATGGTGCCCGCCAGTGCGTCGCGTTCGACGATGAACTGTACATCCACGGCGCGCGGACCCTGGGTCGCGCCCATCGCCTCCAGCCCCGCAGCGGCCAGCGCGTTCAGCCCGCGGCTGAGCACCGCCAGGCCGTCCAGATCGCGCCCGATCGCCGCCGCCATCGCCACCGCCCGCGACGACACGCAGGCCGAGGGATAGCGGTCGTTCAGATCCTTTTCGACCCGGCGCAGCACCTTGAGGCTGCTGTCGACGTAATGCGTGATCGTGTTGGCGTTCGACACCTTGCTGACGATACGGACCTTGTGGCGGGTCAGCACCTCCAGGATGGCCGCGTCATAGCCCTTGGCGCCGACCATGTCCTGTTCGAACAGCTCCAGCGCAAAGACGTTCAGGCCGGTCACGATCTCGACCGCGGGCGCGGTGGCGGGCTGGTCGTCGATCAGCGTGCCGGGGTCGTCGGGCTCGAAGGCGTTGGTCACGCGCAGCGGCACGCCCGATTGGCGCAGCGTCTTGGCGGCCTTGGGGTGAATCGCCTCCATCCCCATGTTCGACAGCTGGTCGGCGACGTCGTAATTCGTCCGCCCCAGCTTGCGCACCGCATCCGTGCCGACCAGACGGGGATCGGCCGAGGACAGGTGGAATTCCTTGTGGATGATCGCCTCGCGCGCGCCGGTCAGGGCGGCCAGGCGTGAAAACGTCACCTCGGAATAGCCCCGGTCGAATTCGCGCATCAGCCCCTCGCGGCACTGGGCATAGCCGGTGACGATGGGCATCTCAGTCTGCGGATCGACGCCGGCCATGGCGCCGCTGATCCGCTGTTCCAAGGTCAGGTCGTCGGTGTCGCGCCAGCCCGACAGGTCGACAAAGCGCGCCTGGACGCCCGCGCGCTGCAGCATCAGCGTGGTGACAAAGGCGGAATGCGCCTCGCCCAGGCCGGACAGCAGCTCTCGGGTGTGCAGCATGTGTTCGGCCAGCCGGAAATGCCCGTAGGAGCACAGCCGCTGCAGGTCGATCAGGCAGTTCTGTGCGCCCACCAGACGGTCGCGGACAAAGGCATCCGCACGCTCCAGATCGCCGGGATGGTCCAGCACGACGCGATGCGCGTCGGTCATGGCCTGGCGCGCGCGGTCCAGCGCGGCCAGCCAGCCGTGATCCTCCTCGCCGCTGGCGAAGGCCGCATAGACGCCGGGTTCGCCCGACTTCTTGTGCTCCAGCAGCAGGTCGGTGATGCCGCCAAAGGCCGACACCACAAAGATGCGGCCATAGGGATGCGCGGGGTCCGCGATCAGCAGCGTGTCGCGCAGCTCATGGACCCGCGACATCGAGGTGCCGCCGATCTTCTCGACTGTGTGGCTCATGGCTCAGCCCGTCCCTGCGGGGGCGTAGCTGCCATCCTCGCGGTGGACCTCGGTGCCGGTCACGGGCGGGTTGAAGCAGCAGGCCATGACCAGCGTCTCCTCGGCGCGCAGCGTGTGGTGGTCGTGCTGGTCCAGCGCATACATCACGCCGGGGGTGATCTGATGCGTCTCGCCGGTCGCCAGATCGGTGATCGAGCCCTTGCCCGAGATGCAGTAAACGCTCTCGAAATGGTGCTTGTAGTGGAAGGTGTGTTCGGAATTCGCGGCCAGGGTGGTGATGTGGAACGAGAACCCCATCCCGTCATCGGCCAGCAGCATGCGCACCGAATTCCAGTGCTTGTCCGACACCGAGCGGTCGGTGTCCTTCAACTTGTAGAAATCACGAACGATCATGGGCTTACTCCGCAGCAATTTTGGTGGTGGACAGCACGTCGCGGGCGGCATCCAGCAGGATGTCAAAGCCGCGCGACAGCAGTGCATCGGGCGTGGTCAGGGGGGCCAGCACCTTGACGACCTGATCCTCGTTCCCCGAGGTCTCGATGATCAGACCGCCCTGAAAGGCGCGCTTGCAGATGGCGCCGGCCAGCTCTCCGGTGCCGACATCGACGCCGCGCATCAAGCCGCGCCCCTTGAGATAAGCGCCGGGGATCAGGCTGGCCAGCTCGGTCAGGCGCGTCTCGATCAAGGCGGCGCGGCGGGACAGATCGGCCTCAAAGGCGCTGTCGGCCCAGAACTTCTCGATCGCGACGCGTGCGGTGACAAAGGCGTGGGTGTTGCCGCGGAACGTGCCGTTATGCTCGGCGGGGCCGAACACGTCATGCTGAGGGCGCACCAGAACCAGCGCCATGGGCAGGCCGAACCCCGACACCGATTTCGCCATCGGCACCAGATCGGGCATCACGCCCATCTCCTCAAAGGAAAAGAACTTGCCGGTGCGGCCGCAACCCGCCTGGATGTCATCCAGGATCAGCAGCGCGCCGTGGCGCTTGGCGATATCGGCCACCGCGCGCACGAATTCGGCCGATGCGGCGTTCAGGCCGCCTTCGCCCTGCACGGTCTCCAGCATAATCGCGGCGGGGGCGTCGATGCCGCCCGAATTGTCCGACAGCATCTGGTCCAGCAGGGCCGCGCTGTCCAACCCGTCGGCATAGTTGTCATAGGGCACGCGGGTGACGCCCTGCGTCTCCATCCCCGCGCCGCCGCGGTGATAGCCGTTGCCGGTCGCCGCCAGCGCGCCCATCGTGACGCCGTGAAAGCCGTTGGTGAAGGCCACGATATTCGTGCGGCCCGTAGATTTGCGGGCGATCTTCATCGCCGCCTCGACCGCGTTCGCACCGGTGGGGCCGGTGAACATGACGCGGTGATCCATGCCGCGCGGGGCCAGGATGTGGCTTTCGAACGCGTCCAGGAAGGCGGCCTTGGCGGTGGTGTGCAGGTCCAGGCCATGCGCGATGCCGTCCGCGGTCAGATGCGCGATCAGCGCGGCCTTCATGTCCGGGTCGTTGTGGCCATAGTTCAGCGACGAACAGCCGGCCAGGAAATCGATATGCTCGGCCCCGTCGGCGCCGCGCATGATCGACCCGCTGGCCGAGGCAAAGACCGTGGGAATCCCCCGGCAATAAGACCGTGCCGCGCTTTCGCGGCGTTCGAAGATGGCGGTGTCGGAGGTGTGGATCGTCATGTCTTTGGGCATGAGATGTCCTTTCGCACGATGTGCGTTGTCAGAATGCTTAGATGGATGAACCAAGATCAGGCGGCGCGCGCGTGGATCGCGTCGGCGGGCAGGGTGATCGTGACCATGTGCTCGGTCGCATGGCGACCGTCGAAATGCGCGTGGCGCGTATAGTGGGGGTCGTCGCTGAGCTGTCCGCCCAGATGCCGCGCCAGGCTGCGGAACAGACCCCAGGAGGCGTCGTTGTCCCGGGTGATGGTGGTGTTCAGGCAGCGGGCCGTGGCGCAGTCGGGGCGGCCCAGCAGATGGGTCAGCATGCGCCGCCCCAGCCCCAGACCGCGCGCCGCCGGGCTGACGGCGACCTGCCAGATGAACAGCGCGTCCTCGTTCGGGATCATGTGACCCGAGATCCAGCCCACGATCTGACCGTTGCGTTCCGCCACCACGCAGGTGTCGCGGAAATGGTCGGCCTGCACCAGGTTGCAGTACATCGAATTCTCGTCCAGCGGCTTGCACTGCCGGACCAGGTCCCAGATGGCGGCGCCATCGGTCGGGTCGGGCTTGCGAAAGGTCAGCGGGTCGTGTCGCGCGATGTCCTGCACATCCTTGGGCATGGGGGCGTGGTCCTCAATTGCTTCGGGTGTCTAACTAAACGAAACGGGCCATGGTTTCAACCGTTCACGGGTTTTCCTGCGCAAGGTCAGCCAAGTGACCAAGATCACAGCGAAAAACCCGTGGGGGGCGCACGGTTTCGTGACCGCGAAGGTTCGCGAGGCAAAATGTCGTTGCCCAGGTCCGGGGTGGGGTGGCATAGAATCGGGCATGAGCAGCACCCCCGCCACCCACCGCGCCGATGCGGCCCTGATCGCCCTGCGCCGCATCCTGCGCGCGACCGAGCAATATGAGCGCGACCTGGCGCAGGCCGTGGGCCTGACCCCGGCCAAGCTGCGGGTGCTGCAGATCCTGTCGGCCCATGACGACCGCCGCGCCAGCCCGACCCAACTGGCCGCCCGGATGGGCGTCAGCCAGGCCACGGTGACGGCGCTGGTCGATCAGCTGGACAAGCTGGGCCTGACGGAACGCCAGCGCTCCAGCACGGACCGCCGCCAGCTGCATGTGCTGCTGACGGATGCCGGGCTGACCGCGCTGCGCGAGGCGCCCGATGCGCTGCAGCAGCATTTCGTGACCGGGTTCCACGCCCTGCATGATTGGGAACAGGCGATGCTGGTCGCATCGCTGGAGCGGGTGGCGGCGATGCTGAATGCCCAGGGCATCGACGCATCGCCGGTCCTGACCCTGGGCGACATCAGCCGCCCGCGCGGCTGAGCCTCAGGCCTGGCGGCCCCAGGGGCCGTGGCTGTCGTCGATGCCGTCCAGCCGCTGGAACCCGTGCGCGCCAAAGAAGTCGCGCTGTGCCTGGATCATGTTCGCCGTGCCGCGCGCCGTGCGCATCATGTCGAACCACATCAACCCCGATGCCAGGGCGGGCAGGGCATGGCCCGCCGCGATCCCCTGCGACACGACCTGGCGCAGCGCGGGAATGGCGCGTTCGATCAGGTCGGCGAAGAAGGGCGCCATGATCAGGTTGCGCGCCGGATCGTCGGCCAGCGCATCGGCCATGTCGTTCAGCATGGTCGAGCGGATGATGCAGCCCGCCCGCCAGACGCGCGCGATCTGGGGCAGGTCCAGCGTCCAGCCGAACCGCTCGGACGCGCCGGCGATCATGGTAAAGCCCTGCGCATAGCACAGGATCTTGCCCGCGATCAGCGCCTGTTCCAGCGCGTCGGCCTCCAGCGACAGGGGGCCGGGGGCCGCGCCGAAACGGGCCTGTCCGGCCTGGCGTTCGTCCAGGCGGGCGCTGACGTTGCGCGCCATCACGGCGGCCTCGATCACGGGGATGGGGGCTGACAGGTGCTGGGCCTCGATGGCGGTCCAGCGGCCGGTGCCCTTCTGGCCCGCGCGGTCCAGGATGACGTCGGGCATGGCCGCGCCCGTATGCGGATCGCGCGCCGCGGTCACCTTGGCCGAGATCTCGATCAGGTAGCTGGATAGCGTGCCCTCGTTCCAGCGGGCAAAGATGTCGGAAATCGCCTGGGCCTCCAGGCCCATGCCGTCGCGCATCAGGCCATAGACCTCGGCGATCATCTGCATGTCGGCATATTCGATGCCGTTATGGACCATCTTGACGAAATGGCCCGCGCCCGCATCGCCCATGCGCGCGGCGCAGGGGGTGCCGTCATCGGCCCGCGCGGCGATCGCGGTCATCACCGGGGCCACGCGGTCCCAATCAGCCGCCTCGCCGCCGCCCATGATGGCGGGGCCGTGGCGCGCGCCCTCCTCTCCGCCCGACACACCCATGCCGAGGAAGCGGAACGGCAGCCCGGCCTCGTCCCGGCGGTTGGTGTCGTGGAAATCGGCATTGCCCGCGTCGATGACCAGATCGTCCGGCCCCAGCAGCGGCGCCAGCGCGTCCAGCTGGGCGTCCACGGCCTCTCCGGCGGGGACCATCAGGATGATCGCGCGGGGCGGGGTGATCGCCTGGACCAGCGCCTCCAGCGTGTCGGTCGCGATGACGCGGGGGGCCAGCTCGCCCGCCGTTTCGGCAAAGCGGTGCGTGACCTCGGTCGTGCGGTTCCACACCGCGATGGGAAAGCCCTTTTCCGCGATGTTCAGCGCCAGCGCCGCCCCCATCGTCCCCAGCCCGATCAACCCGATCTGTGCCTGTGCCATCGCGTCCCCTTTTCCTCCGGCGAATGTTGGGGGCTGTTTACGCTAACGATCCGGGGGTGTCACGAGGGCGCGCGCAGCGCCACGCCGATCAGCGTCTGCAGCCCGGTGGCCACATGGACGCGCGCCCCGTCCCGCAGGGCATGGACATCCAGCTGGCACACGCTGAGCGTGCGGCCCGATTTCACCACCCGTCCCGTCGCCTCCAGCGCCTCGCCCTGCGCGGGGTTCAGCAGGTTCAGCTTGAATTCGGTGGTCAGCACGTCCTGGCCTTCGGGAAACAGCGTCAGCGCGGCATAGCCCCCGGCGCTGTCGGCCAGGGCGGCGGTGCCGCCTGCGTGGAAATAGCCCATCTGCTGCGTCAGCTGGGGGCGGAAGGGCAGGCGCAGGACCACCTCTCCGGGGCGGATCGCGGCGATCTCGGCGCCCAGGTGGCGCATCAGGCCCTGGGCGCGAAAGCTGTCCTCGATGCGGGCGATGGTCTGGGGGGAAAGCGGTGGCGTCATGGCGGTCCTCCTGCGCGGCGTCGGGCCAGTCTGGCCCTGGGCGCAGCGCGGGGAAAGCCCGCATCTGCGCCGCCTGCGCAGGATCGGACAGCAAGACGGGGCCCGCAAAGGCCCCGTGCCGTCAGTCTGGTCGCCGGATCAGCGGCGGCGGGTGATGGCCTGCAGCGCCAGCGCGCCGACCGCGATCTTGACCATGTCGCCTAGGATGAAGGGCGCGACGCCCACGGCCAGCAGCCGGTCTGCGGGCACAAAGGCCGACAACCAGATCAGGCCGGGCACATAGATGGCGACGGTGCCCGCGATCATCGCGACGGCCCGCATCCCCAGGCCGCGACCCTGCGCCAGCGCGCCGGTCACGACCATGGACAGCGCCATGCCGATCAGAAAGCCGGTCGTCGGCCCGGCCAGATAGGCCAGCCCCAAACCGCGCTCGGGCGAGCCTGCAAAGACCGGCAGCCCGGCCAGGCCCGCCGCCATATAGGCCCCCATCGCCGCCAGGCCGAGGCGTGGCCCCAGACCGGCGGCGATCACCAGCACCGCCAGCGTCTGCAGGGTCATGGGCACCGGCCAGAACGGCACCTGCACCTTGGCGCCAAGCGCGATCAGCGCGGCCGCGGCCAGGGTGAGGCCGGTCTTGGCGGCAAGGCTGTGACCCGCAAGGCGGTCCTGGGCGAGCTGCATGGAATGTCCCCTTCGTCGAATGTCGCGAATCAGCGGCGGATCGTTCCGCCACGTCTGGCCCCGAATGAACCGCAAGCGCGCCATCCGCACAAGTCCCCGTCGATCCCGACGCCCATTGCCCGGTGCCACAACCGCGCCCAAACGCCCGAACCGAAAGCGTTTTTTCTGACCGATACGCTCGCGACCAAATGCCGCAGATCGGGGGCTGGCGGCACTCTGCGCGCCGGGTCGGGACGAAACCGCGACTTATTTACAAGGGCGCGCGTATGCACGAGGCGACAGCGCGGCTGCGATCGGCGCTTTTCGCGCGGGACGGAGGTTTTCCTGTGCCGGGGCGGCTGTTTTCCGCCGGGAAACGGTGCTAAGACCCGACGCCAATTGCATGCCGCGACAAGGGTTCGAGACATGGCTGACGACTATCCCAAGGTGGATCGCGTGATGGGGGGGGCTGCGGGCTGGATCTCGATCGCGTTCCCGTCGATCCTGTTTTTGTATTTCCTGGGGCTGCTGCCCCAGATTGCGCTGGGGCCACAGGTCCACGGCATCGACTGGGTGCCGTCTCTGGGCATCAACCTGTCGGTGCTGCTGGACGGCCTGTCGATGACCTTCGTGCTGCTGATCACCGGGATCGGCGCCGCGGTCACGCTGTATTCGGCGCGCTATCTGGGCCAGCATCCCGATTATCCGCGGTTCGTCAGCTATCTGCTGATGTTCATGGTGGGCATGCTGGGGCTGGTGCTGGCCGACAACCTGATCATGCTGTTCGTGTTCTGGGAGATCACGACCATCGCCTCCTACCTGCTGATCGGCTTTAACGCCGACAGCGCCAAGTCGCGGCGTTCGGCGCTGCAGGCGCTGCTGGTGACGGGGACGGGCGGGCTGATCCTGCTGGGCGGGATGATCGTGCTGGGCAATGTCGCGGGCACCTTCCAGCTGTCCGAGATCCTGACTCAGGGCGACATGCTGCGCGCGCATCCCTGGTATCTGGCGATCCTGCTGCTGTTCCTGGCGGGGACCTTCACCAAATCGGCGCAGGTGCCGTTCCATTTCTGGCTGCCCAACGCGATGGCCGCGCCGACGCCCGTGTCGGCCTATCTGCACAGCGCGACGATGGTCAAGGCGGGCATCTTCCTGATGGCGCGCATGAACCCCGCCCTGGGCGGGACGGATGCGTGGTTCTGGATCCTGACGCTGTTCGGGGGCGTGACGGCGGTCTTTGCCTCGGTCATGGCGATGCGCCAGACCGACATCAAGCAGGTGCTGGCCTATACCACGCTGATGGCGCTTGGCACGCTGACGATGTTCCTGGGGGCGGGCACGCATTACGCGATCATGGCGGCGATGCTGTTCCTGGTGGTGCATTCGCTCTACAAGGCGGCGCTGTTCCTGATGATCGGCATCGTGGACCATGCCACCGGCACCCGCGAGGCGGGCGTGCTGGGCGGCCTGTCCAAGGCGATGCCGCTGACCGGTCTGGCGGCAGCCCTGGCCGCGATCAGCATGGCGGGCATCCCGCCCATGGTCGGCTTTATCGGCAAGGAATTCATGTACAAGGCCGGTCTGGGCCTGGAGGGGTTCGGCGCGTTCTGGGTCACGATCATGGCCTTTGCTGCATCCGTCATGATGTTCGCGGTCGGCGGCATCGTCGCGCTGAAGCCCTTCCGGGGCGATCTGCGCCCGACCCCCACCGAGCCGCATGAGGGCCCCTGGCCGATGCTGGCCGGGCCGCTGGTCCTGGGCGCGCTGTCGCTGATCTTCGGTCTGGTGCCGGGCGTGCTGGGCTATTACCTGGTCGGCCCCGCCACCCATGCCGTCTTCGGAGAGGTCCGCGAGGTGCATCTGTACCTGTGGGGCGGCGTCAACATGGCGCTGATCCTGTCGCTGCTGACCTTCCTGGCGGGCTGGCTGGTCTATCGCCGGCACGAGGCCATCCGCACCCGCCTGGCCGCCTTCGAGGCGCGCAACCCCGTCGATTTCGATGCGGGCTGGGACCGGCTGCTGGAGGGGTTCAAGGCCTTTGCCGCCTGGCAGACGCGCCTGATCCAGAACGGCAGCCTGCAGCGCTATATGGCGGTGACATTTGGCACCTTCGTTGTGCTGGTGGGCGGCACCTATCTGATCAAGGGCGCATTCCGGTCGGGCCTCAGCCTGACGACCGAGGGCATCCATCCCGTGCAATGGGCCGTGCTGGGCCTGATCGCGGCGGGCGCGATGCTGACGGTCTGGACCCACAGCCGCATGACCGCCGTGGCGGCCATGGGGGTGACGGGCATCGGCGTCGCGCTGATCTTCATCATGTTCAGCGCGCCCGACGTGGCCATCACCCAGCTGCTGGTCGAGGTTCTGGTCGTCGTGCTGGTCAGCGTCGTGATGCTGCGGCTGCCCTATCTGCCGCGCCGCTCCAAGGCGACCTTCCGCGCCGGTCACGCGATGATCGCGGGCGGCATGGGTCTGGTGACGACCTTCCTGATGATCTCGGTGCTGGCCACCGATTTCGACCGTCGCCTGACGACCTTCTTCGAGGCGGCCTCCTATCCCGAGGCCTATGGCCGCAACATCGTCAACGTGATCCTGGTCGATTTCCGCGCCCTGGACACCTTTGGCGAGGTCACCGTCGTCGCCATCGCGGCCATCGCGGCATTCGCGCTGCTGCGCGGCATGTCCACCCGCCGCAAGCCCGAGGAGGAGAGCTGAGATGCAGTCGCTGATCCTGACGACCACTACGCGCCTGCTGGCGGCCCTGCTGCTGATGTTCTCGATCTATGCGCTGCTGCGCGGGCACAACCTGCCTGGCGGCGGCTTCATCGGCGGGCTGATCGGGGCGACCGCGTTCATCCTCTATACCATCGCGACCTCGGTCGACGAGGCGCGTGCGGCGCTGCGGATCGACCCGTCGAACCTGGCCATCCTGGGCGTGGGCGTCGCGGCGCTGGCGGGCCTGGGCGCGGGTTTCGCGGGCGATCCGTTCTTCACCGGACAGTGGCTGTTCCTGTTTCAGGACGGCGACAGCTATATCCCGTTGTCCACCGTTCTGGTTTTCGATATCGGAGTCTACATGGCTGTCTTTGGCGGCATCCTGACCCTGGTCTTTGCCATGGAACAGGAGATCTGACGTGGAACTGCTGCTTGCCATCACCATCGGGGTGCTTGTGTCCACCTCGGTCTATCTGATGCTGGACCGCAATGTGCTGCGGTTCCTGTTCGGGCTGGTCCTGCTGTCGAACGCGGTCAACCTGCTGATCTTCACCGGCGGCCGGTTGACCGCGGGCGCGCCGCCGCTGATCGACGCGGGCGAATACGCGCCCACCGGCGTCGTCGCCAACGCGCTGCCGCAGGCGCTGGTCCTGACCGCCATCGTCATCGGCTTTGGCCTGCTGGCCTTCACGCTGGCGCTGGTCTACCGGACCTACATGACCCTGGGCACCGTCAACAGCGACGAGATGCGCGTGGCCGAACCTGCCGACGAATCCAAGCTGGATACCGGCAGGCTGGGCATGGGCAAGGCCAACCCCGCCAAACCCGCCACCGGGCAGGAGGCCGGGATATGAGCTGGCTTCTTGTCTATCCGATCATCATCCCGCTGCTGACGGGCGTGCTGGCCTATCTGTTCCGCAACAGCCCGGCCGGGCGCTGGATCTCGGTCGCGGGGACGGTCGCGCTGCTGATGGCGTCGATCATGCTGATGGCCGAGGTGCTGGAGCAGGGCGTCGTCGCAGCCCAGATGTCGAACTGGCAGGCGCCCTTCGGCATCACGCTGGTCGCCGACCTGCTGGGCGGGGTGATGGTCGTCATCACCGCCATCACGGGCCTTGCCACCGTGATCTACACCCTGTCGGAAATCCCCGAGCGAATGGAGCGTCTGGGCTTTCACGCCCTGCTGCAGATGCTGATGGTCGGCGTCGTCGGCGCCTTCCTGACGGGCGACCTGTTCAACCTCTATGTCTGGTTCGAGGTCATGCTGATCTCCAGCTTTGGCCTGCTGGTCCTGGGCGGCACGCGCGAACAGCTGGACGGGGGCATCAAATACGTGATGCTGAACCTGGTCTCGACCATCATGTTCCTGGCGGGCATCGGTTTGCTTTATGGCCTGACCGGCACGCTGAACATGGCCGACCTGCACCTGGCCGTGCGCGGGGTCGAGAATACCGGCCTGCTGACCACCATCGCGGTGATGTTCATGGTGGCCTTTGGCGTCAAGGCGGCGATGTTCCCGCTGTTCTTCTGGCTGCCCGCCTCCTATCACACGCCGCCCGTCGCGGTGTCGGCGATCTTTGCGGGCCTGCTGACCAAGGTGGGCGTCTATGCGCTGATCCGCATGTTCACGCTGATCTTTGATCAGGACGTGGCCTTCACCCACACCATCCTGCTGTGGCTGGCGGTGGTGACCATGGTCACGGGCGTTCTGGGCGCGGCCGCGATGAACGATTTCCGCCGCATCCTGTCGTTCCACATCATCAGCCAGATCGGCTACATGGTGCTGGGCCTGGCGCTGTACACGCCCCTGGGCCTGATGGGCGCGGTCTTCTATCTGGTCCACCACATCATCGTGAAGGCCAACCTGTTCTTTGTCGCGGGCGTGGCAAAGCGCATCGCCGGATCGACCGATCTGGCGCGCATCGGCGGCCTTTACGCCCATGCGCCGCTGCTGGCCTTCCTGTTCCTGATCCCGGCCTTCTCTCTGGCGGGCTTTCCGCCGCTGTCGGGGTTCTGGGCGAAATATGTCGTGGTCAAGGCCGCGCTGGACCTTGAGATGTGGTTCGTCGCGGGCGTGGCATTGGGGGTGGGCCTGCTGACGATCTTCTCGATGACCAAGATCTGGGGCTCGGCCTTCTGGCCCGCGCATCCCGACGGGATCAAGCCGCGCCTGTCGGACCTTCCCACCTTCGACCGGGTGGCGCTGATGCTGCCCATCGTCGCGCTGGCCGCACTGACCTGCCTGATCGGCCTCTTCCCCGAGCCCTTCGTGCAGTTCGCCGAACGCTCGGCCAACCAGCTGCTTGATCCGACCGATTACGTCACGACCGTTCTAGGGGTGCAGCCATGAACCTCTTTGCCATCAACATGGTGCTGGCCTTTGCCTGGGTCGCGCTGACCGGCAGCCTGACCCTGGGCGGGCTTCTGACCGGGTTCCTGGTGGGTCTGGCCGCGATGTGGCTGGTGCGCCCGCTGTTTCCGGAAACCGGCCGCTATTTCCTGCGGCTGTATTATTGGGCGCGGCTGATCGTGATGTTCGTCTATGAGCTGGTGGTCAGCTCGCTGCCGGTGGTGGCGGACGTGTTCACGCCGGGGCAGGCGTCCAACCCGGCCCTGATCGCGGTGCCGATCACGGTCACGACCGACCTGCAGATCACGCTGCTGGCCAATTTCATCTCGCTGACGCCGGGCACCCTCAGCCTGGACGTCTCCGAGGACCGCAAGATGCTGTATATCCACGCGATGTTCGGCGAAGACCCCGATGCGATCCGCGCGCAGATCCGCGACCGCTTCGAGGTCTGGGTGCGCGAGGCGACGGAGTAGGACCATGACAATCCTGGATTATGCAATTCTGTTCGGTTTCGCCCTGGTCATCCTGGGCGTGACCTTCGCGGCCATCCGGCTGGTGCGCGGGCCCACGCTGGCCGACCGCATCGTCGCGCTGGACGTGATGACGGTGCAGCTTGTCTCGTTCGGCGGGCTGGCGGCTCTGCAATCGCGCAGCGCGGGCTTTCTGGACGTGGCGGTCGTTCTGGCGCTGGTGGGCTTTCTGGCGACCGTGTGCCTGGCCCGTTATCTGGAACGCCGCATCCTGCTCAAGGCGGAGGAGCTGACATGATCGGAGAGCTTGTCGTATCGTTTTTCGTCATCTCCGGCGGGATCTTTGCGGTGGCTGCGGGCCTGGGCGTGCTGCGCCTGCCGGACCTGCTGACGCGGATGCATGCCTCGACCAAGGCGGGCACTTTGGGGTCGGGGCTGATCCTGGTCGCCGTGGCCATCGCCTTTGCCGAGGGCACGGTGATCGCCCGCGCGGTGGCGGCCATCCTGTTCCTGCTGTTGACGGCGCCGGTCGCGGCGCATCTGATCGGCCGCGCGGCGTTCCGGACCGGGGTGCCCATGGTCGACCGCACCGTCTGCGAGGATGGCGTGGCCGAAGCCCTGCGCAAGCGCCCGCCCGAGCAGCCGCCCGAATGACCGGACGGCCCCGGCGCCGGGCGTCGGGGCTTTTCATCACGGGCGCGTGGGCGTATTGCTGGGCCGGGGGGCGGACGAACCGCCCGAGCTGAAAGAGCCGCATGAGCCAGGACATTCCGACCATCACCCGCACCGAAGACCTTGCCCGTTTCTGCGAGGCCGCGAAATCCCACCCTTACGTCACGATCGACACCGAATTCCTGCGGGAACGGACCTATTGGTCCAAGCTGTGCCTGATCCAGCTGGCCGTGCCGCCCGCATCGACGGCCAAGACCCCCGGGGGCGAGGCCGTGCTGGTCGACCCCATGGCCGAGGGGCTGTCGCTGGAGTCGCTTTACGACCTGTTCCGCCACGAGGCGACGGTCAAGGTGTTCCACGCCGCGCGGCAGGATCTTGAAATCTTTTTCCACGACGCGCAGATCTTTCCGACGCCTTTGTTCGACACCCAGGTCGCGGCCATGGTCTGCGGCTTTGGCGAACAGGTCGGATACGAGACGCTGGTGCGCAAGATCGCACGGGCCGATCTGGACAAGTCGTCGCGCTTTACCGACTGGTCGCGCCGGCCGCTGTCGGATGCGCAGGCGGCCTATGCGCTGGCCGATGTGACCCATCTGCGGGTGATCTATGAATTCTTGGCGGCCGAGCTGAAAAAGACCGGCCGCGACGCCTGGCTGGCCGAGGAGCTGTCGGTCCTGACCGACCCCGAGACCTATATCACCCGCCCCGAAGAGGCCTGGATGAAGGTGCGCACCCGCACCAATTCGCCGCGTTTCCTGGCCATCCTGCGCGAGCTGGCGCGGTTCCGCGAGGCCTATGCCCAGGAACGCGACATCCCCCGGTCGCGGGTCTACAAGGACGATGCGATGATCGAGCTGGCCTCGACCAAGCCGCTGACCGAGGCTGATCTGGGCAAGTCGCGCCTGCTGCTACGCGAGGCGCGGCGGGGCGACATCGCCAACGGCATTCTGGCCGCGGTCAAGGCGGGCATGGAGTCCAAGGACCTGCCCCAGCCCAAGGGCGAGGAGCCGGGCAAGCCCGGCAATGCCGCGCTGTCGGACCTGTTGCGCGTGCTGCTCAAGGCCAAGGCCGATGCGGCGGGCGTCGCGCCAAAGCTGATCGCGTCGTCTTCCGAGCTGGACGCCATCGCCACCGGCAGCCGCGATCTGCCCGCGCTGCAGGGCTGGCGGGCCGAGGTCTTTGGCCAGGACGCCCTGCGCCTGGCTGCCGGAGAGATCGCGCTGTCGGCCAAGGGCGGCGCGGTCAAGGTCGTTCCGGTCGCCTGAGCCCATGCACCCCCCGGTCGCCCTGACGCGCCCCTGGCCCGAGGATGCCGACGACATCGCGGCGGCCATGGCCGATTGGGACGTCGTGCGCTGGCTGACCACGCTGCCCTGGCCCTATGGCGTGGATGATGCCCGCGATTTCGTGGCCGGGGCGGGTCTGGACGAACATGCCGTGCGGCAGGGGGACCGGCTGGTCGGCATGGTCCAGGCGGGCCGCGTCTTTGGCATCTGGATCACGCCGGACCGGCAGGGGCAGGGCATCGGTCGCCGCGCCGGGGTGCTGGCCCTGTCGCGGCTGTTCCTGTCGGGCGCAGCCGAGGTTCAGGCGCATTGTCTGGTCGGCAACGACCGCTCGGCCCGGCTGCTGGACTGGCTGGGGTTTCGTCCCTGCGGGCGGGTGACGCTGTCGTCGCGGCCCTTGGCGCGGGAGGTGCAGGCCGACCGCCTGACCCTGGACCGCGCCGGGTTCGAGGCCCGCCACGCCATCGCTCTGACGACGCCGCGCCTGCGCATCGATGCGGTCACGCCTGCGGACCTGCCCGCGCTGCACCGGATCGTCACCCGGCCTGCGGTCGCGCGGATGCTGTTGCGCTATCACCCCGCGATGACGGTGGATGAGGCCGCGCCGCTGCTGCTGCAATCGGCGCGGGTGCCGCCGCTTCGCCTGGCGGTGCGGCACGAGGGGCAGATCATCGGATCGGTCAGTCTGATCGAGGGCACGCCGCCCCACCTGACATATTTCCTGGACCCCGATCATGCGGGGCAGGGCTTCGGACAGGAGATGGTGTCCGCCGTCTTTGACGAGATCGTGGTCCGCCTGGCCCCATCCGAAATCGTGGCCGAAGTGTTTCTGGACAACCCGGCATCGCGCAAGATCGTCAAGAACCTGGGGTTCCGGCGTGACGAAGATGCCTGGATCACATCGCGCGGCCGCGATGCCCCGGCTCAGGCCGCGCGGTATCGCTGGCGGGCGGGCCTGCTCAGCTAGAGCGGTCGCGGTCGTCCGTGACGGGCTGGATCACGCGGAACAGGGCGCGCCGTTCCTCGGGCGTCTCGGCCTGCGGGAAACCGCGCAGCGGGGGCGGCGGCGTCGGGGCGCGCGGTTCGTTCCGTTTGGCGAAATCGGCCATACCCTCGGCGAAACCGATGGTCGAGGGGGACGGCGCCAAGGTCGTGCCGCCGTCGATGATGGGGATGACCTCGTCATCGACCAGGTCGAACCGGCGGGGTGGAATGCCCGTATCGCCCTCTGCCACCAGGCAGCCCAAGGCACGCGTCACGTCGCCCAGATCCGACCGCAGCGGCAGCAGCAGCATCTGCCCCGCCAATTGCGGGCGGGCATAGTCCGACCGACCATGCAGCGTCAGCCGCGCGATCTGGGGCGCCTTGAACACGCTTTCCAGCACGTCCGAGAACCGCCCGCGAGAGGTCGTGTTCAGAAAGGCGCAGATCGGCATGCCGCGCACCTCCATCCCCATCAGGTCGATCAGGTGCCGGCCCGCCAGACGCAGACGACCGGCCCCCGGCGCGATCCGCTCCAGGATGAAGGCATAATCCAGCGTGCGGGCGATGCCGCGCGGATCGACATCCGAACGGGCGGGAATGGCGCGCCCCTTGCGGATGCTGTTCCAGTATTCGCGCATCTCTCTCAGGACGCGGTCGGGCTGACAGGTGTCGTAATCCTGCAGCCGCACGACCCGGCCGGGGCCATCCTGCGGGGATTGACCCGGTTTGATCTCTGATCCGTCTTCCCGGTCCGACACGATCGACCCTTTACTAAACCCCGGCGCTGCCGGTCACTGCTCGCAACGCCACCATAACGCCATCGGATGCCACACGCCGAGTCATATTATGAACGAATGGTTAAGATGCCCTGGTTCGGGCAGGGGCGCGGCCCCCTTGACCCCCGCGCCCGACCGGGGCATCCCGATGCGCAACGGCAACCGCAGCAGACGCGAGGGAACACGTGGCCATGATCGACCGCACCGGCCTGATGGTCATCCTGTCATCGCCTTCGGGGGCGGGAAAATCGACACTGGCGCGACGGCTGATGGAGTGGGATGCGGGCCTGCGCTTTTCGGTGTCGGCCACCACGCGCGCGCCGCGCCCCGGAGAGGTGGACGGCGTCGATTACCATTTCACCTCGCGCGCGGGGTTCGAGCAGATGGTCGCGGACGGGCAGATGCTGGAACATGCCGAGGTGTTCGGCAACCTTTACGGCAGCCCGCGCGGCCCGGTCGAACAGGCGATGCTGGCCGGGCGCGACACGCTGTTCGACGTGGACTGGCAGGGGGGACAGCAGATCCGCGCCTCGGCCCTGGGGCGTCATGTCGTGTCGATCTTTGTGCTGCCCCCCTCGCTGCCCGAGCTGGAGCGGCGGCTGCGCGGGCGGGGCCAGGACAGCGACGCGGTCATTGCGGGTCGCATGGAAAAAAGCCGGTCCGAGATCAGCCACTGGGCCGAATACGATTACGTCCTGGTCAACGATGACCTGGACGAGACCGAGGCCCGGATGCGCGCCATCCTGACCGCCGAACGCCTGCGCCGCGACCGACAGTCGGGCCTGGGCGGTTTCGTGCGCGCCCTGATGGCCGAGGAGGCGTGATGATCTGGGCGCTGGACGGGATCGAGCCGCAGATCGACCCCGATGCCTGGGTGGCGCCGGATGCGCAGGTGATGGGGCGGGTGACGCTGGCTGCGGGCGCGTCCGTGTGGTTCGGCGCCGTGCTGCGCGGCGATACCGAGATGATCACGGTCGGGCCGGGCAGCAATGTCCAGGACCTGTGCTGCCTGCATACCGATCCGGGCCATCCGCTGATGATCGGGACCGATTGCACCATCGGGCATCGCGCGATCCTGCATGGCTGCCGGATCGGGGACGGGGCGCTGGTGGGGATGGGCGCGACCATCCTGAACGGCGCGGTGATCGGGGCGGGGGCGCTGATCGGTGCCGGCGCGCTGATCCCCGAGGGCAAGGTGATCCCCGAGGGCGCGCTGGTCATGGGTGCGCCGGGCCGGGTCGTGCGGATGCTGGACGGCGATGCGGTGGCGGGGCTGCGCGCCTCGGCCGCGCGCTATCGGGCCAATGCGGCGCGGTTCCGGGCGGGGTTGCGGCCCATCAGCGGGGCGGGGACCTAGATGGCCGGTCCGGTCGCGGGGGCCATGCGGCGGGTGGCCGGTCTGCTGGACGGCGTGCCGGTGCCGATGCTGGCGGTCGATCGCGACGCCCGCGTGATCGCGGCCAATGCGCTGGCGCTGGCGCTGTTCGGGCCGGATCTGGAGGGGCGGCCCTTTGTCACCGTTTTGCGCCACCCGGCGGTCGTGCAGGCGGTGGATTGGGTGCTGGACCCCGAGGGCACGCCCGCGCCGATCGCGGACCCGGCGCTGCCCGCGCCTGCGGGGGTGATCACGCTGCGCGCGCCCTGCACCGCCGATGGCCGCGAGATCCTGGCCGAGGTGACCGTCGCCCCTCTGCCCAGCCTGTTCGGGCGCGGCGCGACCATCGCCGTGCAGGACCGCAGCGTGGCCGAGGAGGCCGAGCAGATGCGCCGCGATTTCGTGGCCAATGTCAGCCACGAGCTGAAGACCCCCCTGACCGCCATGACCGGCTTTATCGAGACGCTGCGCGGTCCCGCCCGCGACGATGCGCGCGCCCGCGACCGGTTCCTGGACATCATGGAGCGCGAGGCGGGCCGCATGAACCGCCTGATCAGCGAGCTGCTGTCGCTGAGCCGGGTGCAGGCCGAGGAACGCTCGCGCCCTTCGGGGCTGGTCGATCTGCCTGGGCTGCTGCGGGGCATCCTGGCGATGCTGGCCCCGCGCGCCGAGGCTGCGGGCGTCGAGGTCGTGACCGAGGGGCTGGACCGTGCCCTGCGGGTGCCGGGCGATGGCGACCAGCTGACGCAGGTGTTCCAGAACCTGATCGAGAACGCGCTGAAATACGGCGCCGCGGGCGGGGTCATGCGGGTCACGTTGGCGCGCATCGCGCATGAGCCGCTGTTGCGCGGCCCGGCCTGGGCGGTCACCGTCGAGGATCGCGGCGACGGCATCGAGGAACAGCACCTGCCCCGCCTGACCGAGCGGTTCTACCGCGTGGACACGCATCGCGCCCGCGCGCAGGGCGGCACCGGGCTGGGCCTGGCGATCGTCAAGCATATCGTGAACCGCCATCGCGGCCGCCTGCGCATCGAAAGCCGCGTGGGCGAGGGCAGCCGGTTCACCGTGATCCTGCCCGAGGGGCTGGCGCGCGGCTGAGGCGCTGTATAGTCCGAAAACCCCAGCAAAGCGGTCGTCGCAATGCGGCTGCCCCCTCGCCCTTCGGGTGCGGGTGCCTTATAAGCGGGCCCAAGCGGGTTTTTGCGAAGGAATGTCGTCATGGCGCTTACACAGGCCGATCCGGCCAAGCTGGCCGCCGCGCGGGCCGCGGTGGCCCTGGTCGAGGACGGGATGAGGCTGGGTCTGGGCACCGGCTCGACCGCCAGCGTGATGGTGCGGGTGCTGGCCGAGCGGGTCGCGGCCGAGGGCCTGTCGCTGCGCTGCGCCGCCACGTCGAAGGCCACCGCCGATCTGGCCCAGAGCCTGGGTCTGGCGGTCGAGAGCCTGGACGATATCGGCTGGCTGGACATGACCATCGACGGCGCCGACGAGGTCGACCCGCATCTGCACCTGATCAAGGGCGGCGGGGCCGCGCATCTGCGCGAAAAGGTCGTGGCCGCCGCCAGCGACCGCATGGTCGTGATCGCCGATCCCGGCAAGGTGGTCGAGGTGCTGGGCGCCTTTCCCCTGCCGGTCGAGGTGCTGGAATTCGGCTTCGAGACGACGCGCAAGCTGATCCGCCGCGCCCTGGAGGCGCTGGAGCTGGGCGATCATGACGTGCTGCAGCGCCTGCGCGGCAGCGACGCGGTGGTGACGGATGAGGGCAACCTGATCCTGGACCTGCATCTGGGCGCGATCCCCGATCCGGTGGCGCTGGCGCGCGCGCTGTCGGGCATTCCCGGCGTGGTCGAACACGGCCTGTTCCTGGGCATGTGCGACCTGGCCATCATCGGCCGCGAGGATGGCAGCGTGGTCGAGCTGGCGCGCGACGACATCGACGCCGACATGCTGGCGCAAGAGGGGGAATGACGTGAGCTTCGATTACGATCTGTTCGTCATCGGCGGGGGTTCGGGCGGCGTGCGCGCGGCCCGGATCGCGGCGGGCGAGCATGGCGCCAGGGTCGGTCTGGCCGAGGAAAGCCGCATGGGCGGCACCTGCGTCATCCGGGGCTGCGTGCCGAAAAAGCTGATGATCTTTGCCTCCCAGGCCGGGCTGATGACGCAGGAAATGCGCGGATACGGCTGGTGCGACGCGCAGGCGGGCACGTTCGATTGGACGGTGTTCCGCGAAAAGCTGGATGCCGAGCTGTTGCGGCTGGAGGTGATCTATCGCGCCGGGCTGACCCGCGCGGGCGTCGAAATCCACGACCAGCGCGCGACCCTGGACGGCCATCACCAGGTGCGCCTGGCCGATGGCACGACCCGCACCGCGCGCCACATCCTGATCGCCACCGGCGGCAGGCCCGCGCCCATCGGCATCCCCGGAGAGGAGCTGGCGATGATCTCGGACGACCTGTTCCTGATGGACCGGTTGCCGGGGCGCATCCTGCTGGTGGGCGGCGGCTTTGTCGCCTGCGAATTCGCGACCATCCTGGCGGGGCTGGGCGTGGACACGGTGCAGGCCTATCGCGGCGACGCGGTGCTGCGCGGCTTTGACCGCGAGGCGCGCGACCTGGCCACCCTGCAGCTGAGCACGGTGGGGGTGGATCTGCGTCTGGGCCTGACGCCCGCAGCGCTGGAGCGCGACGGCGACGGCATCCGCGTGCGCTTCGACGACGGTACGGATGAGCGGTTCGACGCGGTGCTGATGGCGACCGGGCGCGACCCCTATACCCGGGGGCTGGGGCTGGAGACGACCGAGGTCCGCACCAAACGCAACGGCGCGATCGAGGTCGACGAGTGGTCGCAGACCTGCGTGCCGTCGATCTTTGCGGTGGGCGACGTGACCGACCGCGTGAACCTGACCCCGGTCGCGATCCGCGAGGGGCATGCGTTCGCCGATACCGTGTTCGGCGCGCGGCCCCGGACGGTCGATCACTCCATCGTCGCCAGCGCGGTCTATCTGCGCCCCCACGAGGTCGCCTCGGTCGGTCTGACCGAGGAGGAGGCCCATGCGCGGGGCGCGGTCGACGTCTATGCCACGACCTTCCGGCCCATGCGGACCATGTTCGCGGGCAGCGACGCCAAGGTGATGATGAAGCTGCTGGTCGACCCGGCCGATGACCGGGTGCTGGGCTGCCACATCTTCGGCCCCGAGGCCGGGGAGATGATCCAGCTGGCGGCCATCCCCATCGGCATGGGCGCGACCAAGGCGCAGTTCGACGCCACCATCGCCGTCCACCCGACGGCGGCCGAGGAACTGGTGACGATGCGCCATCCCACGCGCCGTCTGGCGGCGGTCACGGGATGACAACACCGTGGGCGCGGCCTTGGGTCGCGGCCAGGGGCGGGTCGCAGGGTTGACATTTCGGCCCCGCGCCCCAGTTTTCAAGTAACGGAAATTCTTACGAAAGAAGGTCTATCGGATGGCAAATCAGGGCCCCTGGGGCGGAGGCGGCGGCGGCAATGGCGGTCGTGATGACGGGGATCGTGACAAGAAGCCTGCAGGTCGTCCCTGGGGTGAGCAGCCGCCGCCGGGCGGCCCGCGCCGTCCGGGACCGGCGGGCGACCCGCAGCGCCCCGAGATCGAGGACCTGATGAAGAAGGGTCAGGAACGACTGCGCGTCCTGATGGGCGGTCGCGGCACCGGCGGGGGAACCGGCGGCGGCGGCAATGGCCCGCGCAGCCCGATGGGCCCGAATTTCGGGCTGAACCGATCGACCCTGGTGATCGCCGGCCTGGCCGCGGTGGGCCTGTGGGCCTTTGCCAGCTTCTACCGGGTGCAGACCAACGAGCAATCGGTCGAGTTCCTGTTCGGCCGCGCCATCGCCGTGGGGACCGAGGGTCTGAACTTTGCCCCCTGGCCGGTCGTCACCGCCGAGGTCGTGCCCGTCACCAACGAACGCGTCACCGAGATCGGCACCGGTCAGGCCGGGCCGATGGATACCGGCCTGATGCTGACCCGCGACCAGAACATCGTGAACATGGAATACCAGGTCGTCTGGAACATCCGCGACCCGCAGGCCTTCCTGTTCAACCTGGCGGACCCGGCGGACACCATCCGCGCCGTGTCCGAGGCGGCGATGCGCGACATCATCGCCCGCAGCGAGCTGGCCCCGATCCTGAACCGCGATCGCGGTGTCATCGCCAGCGACCTGCGCACCGCCGTCCAGACCACGCTGGACAGCTATCAATCGGGCATCAACGTCATCCGCGTCAACCTGGACCGCGCCGATCCGCCCGAGGAGGTCATCGACTCGTTCCGCGAGGTGCAGGCCGCCCAGCAGGAACGTGACCGTCTGCAGAACGAGGCCGACGCCTATGCCAACCGCGAACTGGCCGCCGCACGCGGTCAGGCCGCCCAGATCCTGGAACAGGCCGAGGGTTACCGTGCCGAGGCGGTCAACACCGCAGCCGGTGAGGCCGCGCGCTTCAACTCGATCTACGAGGAATACGTGAACGCGCCTGACGTGACCCGTCGCCGGATGTATCTGGAGACGATGGAGCAGGTGCTGGGCGAGGTGAACAAGATCATCATCGGCGAGGGCATCGGCGGTGGCGAGGGCGGATCGGGCGTCGTGCCCTATCTGCCGCTGGACCAGCTGCGCGGCAACACGGGCAACGCGGCTCAGGCTCCCGCAGCACCCGCCGCAGGGCAGGCCCCCGCCCAGCCCGCCACCACCACTACCACCGGAGGGACGAACTGATGGCCGCGCGCACCAATATCCTGACCGCCCTGGCCCTGCCCGCGCTGGTCGTCGTTGCCGTGGTCGCCGGATCGTCGCTGTTCATCGTGGACGAGCGCGAAAAGGCGCTGGTCCTGCGGATCGGCCGGGTCGTGAACGTCCAGGAGACGCCGGGCCTGAACTTCAAGCTGCCCTTCATCGACAATGTCGTCAAATATGACGGGCGCATCCTGGGCCTGCCGACCAGCCCGCTGGAGGTCACCCCGCTGGATGACCGCCGCCTGGTGGTCGACGCCTTTGCCCGCTGGCGGATCACCGATCCGGTCCGCTTCCGTCAGGCCGTCGGCGTCCAGGGCATCCAGGCCGCCGAGATGCGGCTGGAGCCGATCGTCGTCGACGCCATCCGGGGCGTTCTGGGTACAGTTCCCTCGACCTCGGTGCTGTCTGATGACCGGACCAGCCTTATGAACCAGATCCGCGACGAGGCGCGCGCCAATTCGGCGGGTCTGGGGATCGAGATCATCGACGTGCGCCTGACCCGCACCGACCTGCCCGAGCAGAACCTGAACGCGACCTATGCGCGGATGCGGGCCGAACGGAACCGTGAGGCCGCCGACGAGGTCGCCCGCGGTAACGAGGCCGCGCAGCGCGTGCGGGCCGCAGCCGACCGGACCGTGGTCGAGCTGACCTCCGAGGCGCGCCGCCGCTCCGAGATCATCCGAGGCGAGGCCGATGCGCAGCGCAACGCGATCTATGCGGACGCCTATGGGCGCGACCCCGAGTTCTTCTCGTTCACGCGGTCGCTGACCTCGTATCAGCGGGCGCTGCGCGGTGAGAACAGCTCCATGGTGATGCAGCCGGACAGCGAGTTCTTCACCTACCTGTCCAGCGACGGCGCGGAGAATGCCAACCCGGCCGCGACCCCGGTTCCGCCGGGCAATGCGGCCGAACGTCTGGGGCTGACGCTGAGCGACGTGAACGGCGATGCCGAGACGCTGGTCACGCCCGATGTGATCGACAGCGAGGGCAACCGCATCGGCGAATCGGCTGGCGTGCAGCTGACCCCCGTCCCCGAGAGCCTGGCGGCACCCCCGCAGGAGCCTTCGGAGATGGTGCTGCCCGAGGTACAGATGACCCCGGCGCCCGATGCCGGTCAGGAGGCGCCCGCGGAAACCGCCCCCGCGGAAACCGCCCCCGCCGAACCCGCCCCCGCCGAGCCCGCCCCCGCCGATCCCGCACCCGCTGAACCGGCCCCCGCCGAGCCTGCCCCGGCAGAGCCCGCACCGGCGGATGCGCCTGTCGAACCGGCCCCGGCCAACTGATCTGATGGACGGGCGGGGGGAAACCCCCGCCCGTTTTCGCAACAAAAGTCACGATCAGTTCACAACCCGAGAGCGTGATTTATTTGCCACGCGCCCTTAGATAGCAGTCATATCCGTCACGGCAGATCGGGCCGCATCCGCACCCCTGCCATCGAGAGATGAGGACATCGCATGAAACCGCTTTTCCCCCGGCACATCCTGACCGCATCGGCCCTGGCGCTGGTCGTCGGGCTTGGGCATGCCGGCGCACAGCAGGTGGTCGATCCCGCCAATGACGATCTGCCGCCCGAGGTCAGCCAGCAGGCGCAGGACGCCGCCGATGCCAACCAGCCCCTTGGGATGGAGGCCAACGGCGCCCCGCCCTCGCAGGTGATGCCGGGCAGCTTTGCCGATCTGGCCGAGCAGGTGTCGCCCGCGGTGGTGAACATCACCACCACCTCGGTCGTGTCGCAGCCCACCGGCGGGCCGTCATTCCCCGAGGGCAGCCCGTTTTCCGACCTGTTCCGCGAATTCGGCTTTCCGGGCATGCCGGGCGGCCCAGAGGGCATGCCCCAGCAGCGCCGCCCGCAGCGGTCGAACGCACTTGGGTCGGGCTTCGTGATCTCGGCGGACGGGTTCATCGTGACGAACAACCACGTCATCGACGGCGCCGACCAGATCGAGGTCGAGTTCTACTCCGGCCAGCGCCTGCCCGCGACCGTGGTCGGCACCGACCCCAATACCGACGTGGCCCTGCTGAAGGTCGAGAGCGACGAGGCCATCCCCTTCGTGCGGTTCGGCGACAGCGACTCGGCCCGCGTGGGTGATTGGGTCCTGGCCCTGGGCAACCCCTTGGGGCAGGGATTCTCGGCCAGCTCGGGGATCGTGTCGGCGCGCAATCGCGAGCTGTCGGGCACCTATGACGACTATCTGCAGACCGACGCGGCGATCAACCGCGGCAATTCTGGCGGCCCGCTGTTCAACCTGCAGGGCGAGGTGATCGGCGTGAACACGGCCATCCTGTCGCCCAATGGCGGCTCGATCGGCATCGGGTTCTCGATGGCGTCGAACGTGGTGTCGCAGGTCGTGGCGCAGCTGCAGGAGTTCGGAGAGACCCGGCGCGGCTGGCTGGGCGTGATGATCCAGGACGTGACGCCGGAGATGGCCGAGGCGATGGGGCTGGACGTCACCGGCGGCGCGATGATCACCGACGTCCCCGAGGGGCCGGCGCGTGATGCGGGCCTGCTGACCGGCGACGTGATCACCGCCTTCGCGGGGACCGAGGTCGCCGATACCCGCGCCCTTGTCCGCCGCGTGGCCGAGGCGCCTGCCGGAGAGACCGCCCAGATCGTCGTCATGCGCGAGGGCGACGAACTGACGCTGGACGTGACCTTGGGCCGCCGTGAGACCGCGCAGGGTGGCGGCACCCCCGAGACGCCCGACGACGAGCCGTCGGAAAGCGATGTCCTGGGCATGTCCGTGACCGTGCTGACCCCCGAGATGGCGACCGAACTGGGCGCGCCGCGCGATGCGCGGGGCCTGGTCATCACCGGCGTCGACCCCGAGGGTCCGGCCGCCGAAAAGGGTCTGGCCGCCGGTGACATCATCACCGATGTGAACCAGCAGACCGTCGCGACCCTGTCGGACCTGACCGACCGCATCGATGAGGCCCGCGAGGCCGGTCGCCGGTCCGTCTTGATGCTGATCCGGCGCGGCGGAGAGCCTTTGTTCGTGGCCCTGCCGCTGACGGATGAGGCACCCGCCGAATGAGGCCGGCGGGGGCGGCCCCTTTTCAAACCGCCCCCGATCGCCTAATTGCACGGGAACACAAGGGAACAAGCGATCATGGCGAAGATTACCTATATCGAACATAACGGCACCCGCCACGAGGTCGAGGTCCGCCCCGGCATGACGGTGATGGAGGGCGCGCGCGACAACGGCATTCCGGGCATCGACGCCGATTGCGGCGGGGCCTGCGCCTGTTCGACCTGCCATGTCTATGTCGATCCGGCCTGGGCGGACAAGCTGCCCGCCCGCGATCCGATGGAGCAGGACATGCTGGATTTCGCCTACAAGCCCGATCCCGAACGGTCGCGCCTGACCTGCCAGATCAAGGTGACCGAGGCGCTGGACGGCCTGGTCGTGCAGATGCCCGAACGTCAGATCTGATCCGACCCCCAAGGACCCCGGACGGCCGCGCCCCCTGCGCGGCCGTTTCGCGTTGCGGCCTCAAACGATGGTGATCCCGGGGCGCATCCGGGGCGGTTGTTCGTCGCAGGCAATCGTGATGGTGTTGCGTCCGATGCACAACACGCGGGGAGACACAGGATGCGGCAGCTGATCGGCATGGCGGTCATCGCCACGGCGGGCCTGTCGGGGGCGGCACTGGCGACGCCCGCGGCCTTTGTCGAGGTGACGGTGACGGGCCTGTCCTCCGACAAGGGCGTTCTGGCCTGCACGCTCCACGACAACGCGCAAGGCTTTCCCGCCGCGCCGGGCGTGGCCCATGTCCGCATCGCGCCGCAGGGCGGGCAGGGGGTCTGCCAGTTCGACGGCCTGCCGCCCGGGCGCTACGCCGTGGCCGTGCTGCATGACGAGAACGCGAATGGCCGACTGGATACGAACGCGCTCGGCATCCCGCAGGAGCGGTGGGGCATCTCGATCGGAAAGGCGCCACGCTGGCGCGCACCCCGTTTCGATGAGGCCGCGTTCGATCTGGGCACCACCTCGCTGCGGATGGGTATCGACCTGAACCCGTGACCGCGCGGGGCAAACGGTGCCCTGCGCGGATCGCCCGCGTGCCCGTGAAATTTCCCACGGTGATGGCTGACAGGACCGTATCCGCCTCACCGTCCTTCTCCCATATGGCTCTGACCTGCATTCGGGAAAGCCCTTCGGGAGGTGTCCTAAGGGCATCGGTGATGCGCCTGTGCAACATACGCCATGCCCGATCCGCCGGATCGTGCCGCCATGCAGCCTCTCTGCAGCGAAACCGCGGCGCGGTCTTGCCCCGTGGCCTGCGGCATGCCGGGAGGGGCGGCGGCGCTCAGCATGCTCCTGCCCTGCGTGGTGCCGGCAGCGTCGGACACACAGGTCAGGGCGGGCGATGCTGCCCGTTATCATGGCCTTGATCGACCTGCCCGAGGTCCGTCGCAGTATTCGCCCGCCTTCTTGGGGCAGGCTGTCGCATCCGACTGATCGTCCAAGAAGGTGAAGCGCCTGAAGGCGCGATCTGGGGACGCTGATCGGCCTGCACCAGGGGCTTCAGGCTGTATTCGGCATGGAGCGTGTCGGGCCGCGCCCCAATGTTCGTCGCCAGTGGTAAGATTGGGTGGCGTCGCAGCGGTCCCTTCTGTTCCCGGTGGCCGGAGAGGTCGACCAAGGGTCGGGCAGGTGCTGCAGGGATGCGTCACGGACCGCAGGGAACCCAACACGGCGCCAGCCTGCGCCCGTGCGCGCGGGTGCAGCGTCGGGTTGCGGATCTTTCGGAACGGTGCGCGTGGCCGCCGGCCTGAGGGTGCTGAACCTGACCTGCCGCGGCGGCATCTGCACCCAGGTCCCGGTCGAACCACGGTGATGCGCTAGGCCAGCAGGGCGGCCATGGCGCGGGCGGCCTCGGGGACGGGCTGGATCAGGGGCACGGGGCTGTGCGGCTGCAACCGCAGCGCGGCTTGCGCCAGGGGTCCGCCGCCGATGATCACCGCTTGCGCCCCCGCCACCGCCGCGCGGTGGATGGCCGCCAGCAGCGCGCGGTCCAGGGCGGCGGGGTCGGCCATCAGCGCCTCTGGCGCGCCTGGGGTGACGTGGCAGCCCAGATAGCGGCCCGGGCCACCCTGCATCAGCGTGTCGATCCGGGCGGTCAGCGCCGGGGTCGTCGTGGCCACGGCAAAGGCCCGTCCGCCATGCCCCGCCGCCCGCGCCGCCGCCGCCCCGATGCCGATGACCGGCAGCCCGAGGCGCAGGGCCAGCAGCGCCGCGCCCGGATCGCCGAAGGCCGCCACGATCACGCCGCGACAGCCCGGTGGCGGGTCCAGCGCGGCGATCCGGTCCGCCGCACGGTCCAGCTGGTCGGGGTCCAGGATGACGGACGGGCCCTGGGGTGCGGTCCAGCCGTGCAGGTCGGGCAGCCAGGGCCGCGCGATGGCGCACATCGCCGCCGTCGTGCCCGCGTTCGTGTTCGGGTTGGCCAGAAGGATCATGGGCGGCGCGGTCCTTGAGCAGGGTGACGGGCAGGGCAAAGCGGGCCAAAAGATCGCCGCGGATGTCCAGTGTTGCCCGGTCCGCAGCTTGCGTGAAATCCCTGCGTGCAGAAATTGTCAGCAATCTGACTGCCCGTCGGGCAGGCATCGGGTTTTTTCCGTCTGGCCCCGTTCGCCCGGTCCGGCCACCGGTGCATCCGGCTGCCCCATGGTCAAGGGTGACCCCAATTCGGGGCGCATCATGACCCCGGCCAACAGGGAGAACGACCTTGCTTGATCTGAGAAAAGGCATCGCCGCGCTGGCGCTTTCGGTGGCCGTTCTGGCCGCACCGGCCGCCATGGCCCAGGGCACGCTGCGCATCGGCATGACCGCCGCCGACATTCCCCTGACCACCGGCCAGCCCGATCAGGGCGGCGAGGGGCTGCGCTTTATCGGCTATACGGTCTATGACGCGCTGATCAACTGGGACCTGACGCAGGGCGACGGCCCGTCCGGCCTGGTGCCGGGCCTGGCCACCGCATGGGAGGCCGACGAGGCCGACCGCACGCGCTGGACCTTCACCCTGCGCGAGGGGGTGACGTTCCACGACGGCAGCCCGTTCAACGCCGAAAACGTGGTCTGGAACCTGGACAAGCTGCTGGACGAGGGCGCCGAGCAATACGACCCGCGCCAGTCCGCGCAGGGCAAGTCGCGGGTTCCCGCCATCGCCAGCTATCGCGCGGTGGACGATCTGACGGTCGAGATCATCACCCATGAGCCCGACGCGACGCTGCCCTATCAGCTGGCCTGGGTTATGATGTCCTCCAAGGCGAATTGGGAGGCGTTGGACAAGGACTGGGAGCAGGTCGCGGCCAAGCCGTCGGGGACCGGGCCGTGGATGATGACGTCGTTCGTGCCGCGCGAACGGGCCGAACTGGTGCCCTTTGCCGATTACTGGGACGAGACGCGCATCCCCAAGCTGGACCGGCTGGTGCTGATCCCGCTGCCGGAATCGAATGCGCGCTCGGCGGCGCTGATGTCGGGGCAGGTCGACTGGATCGAGGCGCCGGCCCCCGATACCATCCCCGCCATGCAGGGCAACGGGTTCGAGATCACCTCGAACGCGCTGCCGCATAACTGGACCTGGCACCTGAGCCGGGTCGAAGGGTCGCCCTGGAACGATATCCGCGTGCGGAAGGCCGCGAACCTGGCCATCGACCGCGAATCGATGGGCGCGCTGCTGGGCGGGCTGATGATCCCGGCCAAGGGCTTCATGCCGCCGGAATCGCAGTGGTTCGGGGAACCCACCTTTGACGTGACCTATGACCTGGAGGCCGCGCAGGCCCTGATGACCGAGGCGGGCTTTGGCCCCGACAACCGCCTGTCGGTCAAGGCGCTGATCTCTCCCTCCGGGTCGGGGCAGATGCTGCCGCTGCCGATGAACGAATACATCCAGCAGTCGCTGGCCCAGGCCTGGATCGACGTCGAGTTCATGGTCGTCGAGTGGAACCAGATGATCAACCTGTGGCGCGCGGGCGCCGCCGATCCGTCGGTCGAGGGGTCGCAGTCGATCAACTTCACCTATTTCATCCAGGACCCGTTCACCGGCTTCATCCGGCACCTGGATTGTGACCTGGTCGCACCCAACGGCACCAACTGGGGCCATTATTGCGACGATGACATGCAGGCCCTGTTCGAGGAGATCAAGACCACCTTCGACGCCGCCGAACAGGACGAGGTGATGCGCCGAACGCACGAAAAATTCGTCGATGACGCGCTGTTCCTGATGGTCACGCATGACGTCGCACCACGGGCGATGTCGCCCAAGGTGCAGGGGTTCGTGCAGCCGCAGAACTGGTACCTGAACTTCTCGTCCATCACGATGGCCGACTGACCCGCAACCGGCCGCGCCCCGTGCGGGTGCGGCCAAGCCAGGGACGCATGCCGTGCTCAGCTATTTCCTTCGACGCCTGATCCTTGTGCTGCCGGTGGCCTTCGGGGTGTCGGTCGTGTGTTTCGCGCTGGTGCAGATCGCGCCGGGCGACCCGCTGACGGCCATCATGCCGGTCGATGCCACCGCCGAACAGCAGGCCGCGATGCGCGCGGCCTATGGTTTGGACAAGCCGGTGCCGGTCCAGTACCTGATCTGGATCAGCAACCTGCTGCAGGGAGAGATGGGCCGGTCCATCGCGTCGGGCCGCCCCGTCGCGGACGAAGTGTTCGGCGCGGTCGGCAATTCGCTGCTGCTGGCGGCGGCGGCGGCGGTGATCGCCTTCCCGATCGGCACGTTCCTGGGGTTCCTGGCGGGGTATTTCCGCGACACCCTGCTGGACCGGGCGGTGACGGCGCTTTCGATCACCGGGGTGTCGGTGCCGAACTATTGGCTGGGGATCGTGCTGGTCATCATCTTTTCGGTCAATCTGGGCTGGCTGCCGTCGATGGGCGCGGGGCCGGGCGGGTCGCAGGACTGGCAGTGGGACTGGGCGCATATGCGCCACCTGGTCCTGCCCGCCGTGACGCTGGCGGTGGTGCCCATCGGCATCGTTGCACGCACCGTGCGGGCGCTGGCGGGCGACATCCTGTCGATGGATTTCGTGACGGCCCTATACGCCAAGGGCCTCAGCCGCGGCGACGTGCTGCGCCATGTGGCGCGCAACGCGGCCGCAACGGCCCTGTCGGTGATGGGGCTGCAGCTGGGCTATCTGCTGGGCGGGTCGATCCTGATCGAGACGGTGTTCAACTGGCCCGGTTCGGGGTTCCTTTTGTCCAACGCGATCTTTCAGCGCGACCTGCCGCTGCTGCAGGGCACGATCCTGGTGCTGGCGATGTTCTTCGTCGGCATGAACCTGATCGTCGATGTGGCCCAGGCCGCCATCGACCCCCGCATCAAGAGGAGCTGACCCATGGTGCAGGTGACCACCGACATTCCCGTCGTTCCCCCCGCGCAGCGCGGATACTGGTCGGGCGTGCTGTCGCGCCTGCGCCGCGATCCGGTCGCGATGATCTGCGCTGTCATTCTGGCCGCGCTGGTCCTGTCGGCGGTGTTCGCACCCTGGCTGGGTCTGGCCGACCCCTATCAGGGCAGCATGATCGCCCGTCTATCGGCCCCTGGCACGCCCGGACACCTGCTGGGCACGGATGAGCAGGGCCGCGACATGCTGTCCCGCCTGATCTATGGCGGGCGGCTGACGCTGTTCATCGGGCTGATGCCGGTGGTGCTGGCGTTCTTCATCGGCGGCACGTTGGGGATCATCGCGGGCTATGTCGGCGGCATCACCAACACGATCATCATGCGGGTCGTGGACGTGTTCTTTGCCTTTCCGTCTGTCCTGCTGGCCATCGCCATCTCGGGCGCTCTGGGCGCGGGGGTGCTGAACAGCCTCGTGTCGCTGACCATCGTGTTCATTCCGCCCGTGACCCGCGTGGCCGAGGCGGTGACCTCCGGCGTGCGCAGCTTGGACTATATCGACGCGGCGCGGGCGTCGGGGGCCAATGCGCTGACGGTGATCCGGGTGCATGTGATCGGCAACGTGCTGTCGCCGATCTTCGTCTATGCGACCTCGCTGACATCGGTCTGCATGATCCTGGCGGCGGGGCTGTCCTTTCTGGGCATCGGCGTGCGCCCGCCCGAACCCGAATGGGGGCTGATGCTGAACACGCTGCGGTCCGCGATCTATGTGAACCCGTGGCTGGCGGCGCTGCCGGGGGTGATGATCTTTGCCACCTCGCTGTGCCTGAACCTGCTCAGCGACGGTTTGAGGAGTGCGATGAATGTCCGCGACTGACCAACCCCTGCTGAGCGTGCGCGACCTGAAAAAGCACTTTCCCATCAAGGGCGGCATCCTGGGCCGCACGCAGGCCATGGTCCAGGCCGTGGACGGGGTCAGCTTTGACGTCCGCGCGGGCGAAACCCTGGGCATCGTCGGCGAATCCGGCTGCGGCAAATCCACCACGGCCAAGCTGCTGATCGGGCTGGTGGACCGGGACGAGGGCGACATCGAGTTGGGCGGCAAGTCGCTTGGCCGCGACATCAGCCTGCGCGCGCTGCGCCGCGACATCCAGATGGTGTTTCAGGACAGCTATGCGTCGCTAAACCCGCGTATGACCATCCTGGACAGCATCGCATTCGGCGCGCGGGTGCAGGGGCTGGATGATCCGGTGGGGCGGGCGCGACGGCTGATGGCGCGGGTGGGGCTGGACCCCGACCGGTTCGCGGGCCGCTATCCGCACGAATTGTCGGGTGGGCAGCGCCAGCGCATCAACATCGCCCGCGCGCTGGTCATGTCGCCCAAGGTCGTGGTTCTGGACGAGGCCGTCAGTGCGCTGGACAAGTCGGTCGAGGCGCAGGTCCTGAACCTGCTGTCCGACCTGCGCGCGGAATTCGGGCTGACCTATATCTTCATCAGCCATGATCTGAACGTGGTGCGCTACATCTCGGACCGCATCCTGGTCATGTATCTGGGAGAGGTCGTCGAATTGGCCCCGGTCGACATGATCTGGGCCGAACAGGCGCATCCCTATACCCGGTCGCTGTTCTCGGCGATGCCGTCGATGGACCCGGACAACCGCACGCAGAAGCCGCCGCTGACCGGCGATCCGCCGAACCCGATCGACCCGCCGCCGGGCTGCCGGTTCCACACCCGTTGCGCGTTTGCTGCTGACGTCTGCAAGGCGCGCCACCCGGTGCTGGGGCCGATGGTGCAGGGGTCGCCGCATTGGGTCGCCTGCCACCTGCACGACCCCGCATCGGGCCATCCGCGCGCCGGTCAGGGGGTGCCCGCATGACCCCGCTGCTGCAGATCGACCATCTGAACGTCCGCTTCAAGGGCGCGCGGAATGTCCATGCGATCAACGACCTGTCCCTGACGCTGATGCCGGGGGAAACGCTGGCCCTGCTGGGCGAAAGCGGGTCGGGCAAAAGCGTCACGCTGAAGACGCTGCTGCGCCTGCTGCCGGAAAAGCGCACCGACCTGACGGGCGACATCACCTTTGACGGAACCGACATCATGACGCTGTCGGGGCGGTCCCTGCGCGCCTATCGCGGCGGCGACGTGTCGATGGTCTTTCAGGACCCCGGCCTGGCGCTGGACCCGGTCTATACCGTGGGCCAGCAGATCGCCGAGACCGTGATGCGCCACAAGGGCATCAGCCGCGCCGATGCGATGGAGGTGGCGCTGGACATGCTGCACCGCGTGCGCATCCCGTCCGCGGAAAGGCGGCTGCGGAACTATCCGCACGAATTGTCCGGGGGCATGCGCCAGCGGGTGATGATCGCGCTGGCCCTGGCCTGCCGTCCGCGCCTGCTGCTGGCGGATGAGCCGACGACCGCGCTGGATGCGACGGTGCAGATCCAGATCCTGCTCTTGATGCGCGAATTGCAGCGCGAATTCGGCATGGGGGTAATCTTTGTCACCCATGACATCGGCGTGGCGGTCGAGATCTCGGAACGGATCGCGGTCATGTATGCCGGCCAGATCGTCGAGGAGGGCAGCACCCACGACATCATCCGCGACCCGCGCCACCCCTATACGCGTGGCCTGCTGGCGGCGAACCTGCATGATGTGGAACGCGGCGCGCGGCTGGACGCCATCCCCGGCGCGCCGCCATCTTTGGAAACGCGGCCCGACAGCTGCCCCTTTGCGCCGCGCTGCGCCTTTGCGCTGCCCGCCTGTCGCACGGCGCTGCCGCCGGTGGCCACCCCCGGACCGCGCCGCCGCGTCGCCTGCCTGCGCGCGGACGAGCCGTTGGAGATCGCCCATGCATGACCCCTATCACGCCTTTCTGCCCTATCCACCCGCACCGGTCGCCCATGCGGCGGACGGCCCGCTGTCGGGCCTGACCCTGGCGGTCAAGGACATCTATCACGTCGCCGGATACCGCACCGGCGCGGGCTGTCCGACCTGGCTGGCCGAAAGCCCGGTGCATGAGATGACCGCGCCCTGCGTGCAGGCCCTGCTGGATGCGGGCGCGCGGTTCGTGGGCAAGGTGCATACCGATGAGCTGGCCTGGTCCATGTACGGCATGAACGCCCATTTCGGCACGCCCGTGAACCCCGCAGCACCCGACCGTATTCCGGGCGGGTCGTCATCGGGGTCGGCGGTGGCGGTGGCGGGGGGCCTGGCCGATATCGCCATCGGGTCGGATACCGGCGGATCGGTTCGCGCTCCGGCCAGCTTTTGCGGCACCTGGGGCTGGCGGCCCACGCATGGGCTGATCCCGATGGAGGGCGCGATGGCGCTGGCGCCCAGCTTTGACGCCTGCGGGGTCTTTGCCCGCGACGGGGCGGTGCTGGCCCGCGCCGCCGCCGTGCTGGTGGCAGACAGCGCGCCCCTGACCGCGCCCGATCTGATGGTGCCGACCGACATGCTGGCCCTGCTGGGGCGCGATGCCCGGGCGGTCTGGCAGGCGGGCTTCGGCCATCTGTCCGCGCGGCCCGTGTCGGTCTATCCCGATGGGGTGGAGGCCGCCTATGCGACCTTCCTGACCGCCGTGATGGCCGATGCGAAGGAGACGATCCTGCCCTTCATCCGCCGGTCCCGCATGCCGCTGGTGCGCGGCATCGACGCCCGCGCTGATGCGGCCGAGGCGCTGACCCCCGACCAGATCACCGCAGGCCGCGCCGCGCGCGAGGGGTTCGCGCGGCACATGGACGCGCTGCTGGGCGCGAATGGCGTGCTGCTGGCCCCGGTGGTGCATGACGCGCCCTTCCGGCTGGACGCGCCGGTCGCGGTCTTTGACAGCTTTCGCCACGATGCGCAGCGGCTGCTCTGCGTGGCGGGCATGGCGCGGCTGCCGCAGGTGGTGTTTCCCGCCGGAACGGTCGACGGCGCGCCGTTCGGCCTGTCGCTGATCGGGCCGCGCGGGTCGGACCTGTCGCTGATCGCGCTGGCCTGCCAGCTGGCCCGCCAGCCGCAGGAGGCCGCATGACCTGTCCCATAGAGGCACGTCTGGCCGAACTGGGCCACACGCTGCCGCCCTCCGCCCCGTCGCGGGCGCTGTTCCTGCCGGGCAAGATCAGCGGCAACCTGCTGTTCCTGTCCGGCCAGATCTGCGAATGGGAGGGGGTGCCCCAGTATTTCGGCCCCATCGGCCCCGGTTTCGACATGGATGACGGACAGGCCGCGGCGCGGATGTGCGCGCTGAACCTGCTGTTCTCGATCAGGGCGGTGGCGGGATCGCTGTCGCGCGTGGCGCAGGTGATCCGTCTGGGCGGCTTTGTCGCCGCACCCCCCGATTACGGGCAGGGGCCCTTCGTGGTGAACGGCGCGTCTCAGCTGTTCATCGACCTGTGGGGCGACGCGGGGCGGCACGCGCGGACCGTCGTCAATGTCTCGTCCCTGCCCGCCAACGCGCTGGTCGAGATCGACGCGGTGGTCGAGCTGCGCTAGGGCCGCAGCAGCCGGGCGGCGGGGCGGTCAAAGCTCTGCCGTCCGGCCTTGAACCCCATCAGTGGCGGCGCGATCATGGCCAGCGCCTCCGCCGGGCTTGCCGCGTCCAGCACGATCAGATCGGCCCGGTCGCCCGGCGCCAGCCCGTAGCCCTGCAGCCCCATCAACCGCGCGGGGCCGTGGGTCACCATGTCCAGGCAGGTATCGAAATGATCCGCCCCCAGATGCATGACATTGGCATAGAGGTTCGCCATCCGCAGCAGCGCGCAATCGCCATAAGGGGTGAAGGGGTTCATCACGTTGTTCGTGGCCACCGCGACCGTGACCCCCTCCAGCAGATGCAGGGGCGCCACGCCGCGGGGCGCACGATGGCCCTGATCCATGCCGTTCAGGTACAGGTCCGTCGCAGGCAGCGCCACGACCGCCACCCCGGCGCGTGCCAGCAGGGCCGCGTGTTCGGCCAGCCGCGCATCGTCCATCACCGCCAGCTTGGTCGCGTGGCCCAGGGTTACGCGCCCCCGCCAGCCGTGGCGCATCGTGCGTTCGCAGATCGCCCGGATGTGCGATCCTTCCGGGTCCAGGTCGAAATCGACATGGAAATCCAGATCGACCCCGCGCCGGACCGCCATCGCGAACAGGCGGTCGATCTGCGCCAGCGGGTCCGTGTCGGTATAGGGACAGCCGCCCAGCAGGTCCGCGCCCAGATCCAGCGCCTGTTCCAGAAGCGCCTCGGTGCCCGGATCGTTGGTCAGCCCCTCTTGCGCAAAGGCGCAGATCTGCAGGTCCAGCGCAAATGCATAGTCGTCGCGCAGGGCCAGCAGGGCGGTCAGGCTGCGTAGGCCAGCTCGGGGATCGACCTCGACATGGCTGCGCATATGCATGGTGCCTTGGGTGATGGCGGCCTCCAGCACGCGGGCGCCGCGGGTGCGGACATCGGCGGTGGTGAAATCGCGCTTGAGCGCGCTGACCGTCGCCACCGCCTGCGACAGGCTGTGCGACTGGCCGCAGCGGCAGAGAATGCCGGCCTTGTCCAGGTGGATATGCGCCTCGACCAGACCAGGCAGGACCGCGCGCCCGCCCAGGTCGCGGGTCTGGCGCGCGGGGCCCAGATCCCGGCCCACCGCGACAATGCGGCCATCCGCGATGCCGATATCGGCGGGCCGGGGCAGGCGGGCATCGGTCAGGATCAGGTCCAGCATCTGTCTTGTATCCATGGGTCGTTTCTGTATTCTTCAAGTGTATGCAGTTATGCCGCCGACTGGCAAGAAAGGACCGCCCCATGAGCGACAGGACCCAGGCCGATCTGGCCGCGGTGCAGGATTATCTGGCAGCATCGATGGCGCCCGACCCGGTGCGCGCGGCAACATTCGTCGCGCCGGGCTTTGTCTGCCGCTTCACCGGCGGGCGGGTGTTCGACACGCCGTCGGGGCCGACCGGCTTCAACGCCGCGCGCTATAAATGGGTAAAGAAGCGGATCGAGCGCTATGACGTCGTGCCCGATGGCGACTGCACCATCGTCTATAGCCTGGGCTATCTGTATGGCGAATGGCCGGACGGGACGCCCTTTGACGGCAACCGCTATATCGACCGCTTCACGGTGCTCGACGGGTTGATCCTGGACACGGATGTCTGGAACGACAGCGCCGAATGGCTGCTGGACCCGTCCATCGCCAAGGGCTGATCAGCCCTTGGCATAGGGCTGCAGGATGTTCACCAGATCGCGGCTGCGGCCGCGATCGCCCGACAGCAGGGCGCGGGCGGCGACGGCCTCCAGATGGTCGGCCATCATCTGCGCGGCCTTGTCGGCGGGGCCGCGGGCGATCAGCTCGATCAGGGCCAGATGCTCGCTGATGGCGCATTCCGACGAATGCGGGCGGGCCAGAGACGACAGCGAAAGCCCCGCCCGGTAACAGATTTCCGTAACATAGCGCACCAGGATCGGCTTGCCGGTCATCTGGGCCAGGCGGATATGGAACTCGGTCGCGAGGCGGATCGAGGCGCCGTCCGGCCCGTGCCGCGCGGCATGTTCCTGGGCCACGATATCCTTCAGCTCGGCCACCTGATCGGGGGTCAGGTTGCCCGCCAGATGCTGCACCACCTGCCGCTCCAGCGCGACGCGGATGTCAAAGATGTCGCGTGCATCGGCGGGGGTGGGGGCGGCCACGGTGGCGATGCGGTTGCGGCGCAGATCGACCAGCCCCTCGGCCGCCAGCTGGCCCAGGGCGTGGCGCGCGATGGTGCGGCTGACGCCGAAGCTCTCGCCCAGGGCGTCCTCGGGCAGGCGGTCGCCGGGCAGCAGCGCGCCCTCGATGATGGCGCGGCGGATGCCCTGGCAGATCGCGGTCATGCGGTCGCCAGTGGCGCTGTTGCGGCGCGCGGTCACGGCTGCGCCTGCTGCGCGGGCAGTTTGCGCCCTGCTGCGCAAATCGCGGGCATCGCGCGGGTCGGGACGCTGCCCGACCGCATCAGCCTTTGCAGCGGCGGCGATTCGGCGGTTAACCCTGTGGCATGAAGTGTATGCACTTTGGTCATGCACCTTCGGTAAGGAATGCTCATGACCCCCGATCTTGCACAGATTCAGCCCGAACGAAAGCGCGCCGCGGTCGAACTGTCGCGCGCGGGCGTCACCTTTGGCCAGGCGGGCGCCCGCGTCCAGGCGCTGCAACCCACCGACCTGCGCATCGACGAGGGTGAGTTCCTGGCCCTGGTCGGTCCCTCGGGCTGCGGCAAGTCCACAATCCTCAAGCTGGTCAGCGGGTTGACCCGCCCGTCCGAGGGCGCGGTGATCGTCGGCGGACGCGAGGTCGCGGCCAAGGCGCTGCGCATCGGCATGGCGTTCCAGAACCCGACCCTGCTGCCATGGCTGACCATTGAAAAGAACGTGATGCTGCCGCTGAAGATCGTGCGCCCCTTTCGCCATGATTTCGCCCGCAAGAAACGCGGCGAGTATCGCGACCGGGTGCATGCCGCGCTGGCGGATGTCGGGCTGCAGGGCTTTGCGAACCATTACCCCTGGCAATTGTCGGGCGGCATGCTGCAACGCGCCAACCTCTGCCGCGCGCTGATCCACGACCCCAGCCTGCTGCTGCTGGATGAGCCCTTCGGCGCGCTGGACCAGTTCACCCGAGAGGAGCTGTGGGGCACCATGCAGGATCTGTGGATCAAGCGCCGCCCCACCGTGATCCTGGTGACCCATGACCTCAAGGAGGCCGGGTTCCTGGGCACCCGCATCTGCGTGATGAGCGCGCGCCCCGGCCGCATCATCGACGACAGCCCCGTCACCTTTCCCCGCCCGCGCAGCATCGAGATGACCTTCCAGCCCGAATTCACCGCCCTGAACCAGCGCCTTCGCGAACGCATCATCAGCGCCCGGCAGGAGGTGACGGCATGACCTATGCGCTGCGCCGCCGCCTCTGGGCCGCCGCTCTGATCCTGGCATTTTTTGTCACCTGGGAGGTGCTGTGCCTGGCGCTGAACGTGTCCGACCTGATCGTGCCGCGACCCTCTCAGGTGATCGCCACGCTGTGGGTGCGCATGCCGGTCCTGTGGCCGCATATCCTGCAGACGCTTTGGACGACGATGATCGGCTTTGCCCTGGGGGTGATCGTGGGCGTGGTGATCGGCGCGCTGATCGGCACGTCGCGTGTCGCCTATGACACGGCCTATCCGCTGCTGATCGGGTTCTCGTCCATCCCCAAGGTCGCGGTGGTGCCGATCTTTGTGCTGTGGTTCGGGGCGGGGCCGGTGCCTGCGGTGCTGACCGCGCTGGCCATGTGCTTTTTCCCCATCGTGGTGAACATCGCCACGGGCCTGGCGACCACCGAGCCCGAGATGGAGGACGTGCTGAAATCGCTTGGCGCCAGCAAGATGGACCTGCTGCTGAATGTGGGCCTGCCGCGGACCATGCCGTTCTTCTTCGCCTCGCTGAAGATCGCCGCGACCTTCGCCTTTGTCGGCACCGTGCTGGCCGAGACGGTCGCCTCGAACAAGGGCATCGGCAATGTGATGATGAGCGCCTCGTCGAACTTCGACGTGCCGCTGGTCTTTGCCGGGCTGTTCATCCTGGCCTTTCTGGGGGTCGCCCTCTACGTCGTGTTCTCGGTCATCGAGGGCCGGGTCGTGGGCTGGGCGAACCGCCGCACCGATCTTTCCCCCTCCTGACCGAAAAGGTGTCCCCGATGCTGAAATTCCTGACCGCGACCGCGTCCCTGATCGCGCTGGCGGGCCCTGCGCTGGCCCAGACCGACATCCGCTTTACCCTGGGCTGGAAAACCCAAGGGTCCGACGCGCCCATCCTGCTGGCGCAGGAGCGCGGCTATTTCGAGGAAGAGGGGCTGCGCGTCACCATCGACCAGGGCGAAGGCTCTGCCGCGACCGTGACGCGGATCATGTCGGGCACCTATGACGCAGGCTTTGGCGACATCAACGCCATCATCCAGAATGCCGCCGAACGCCCCGAGGTGACGCCGGTGATGGTCTATCAGCTGTGGAACAACCCGCCCTTCACCATCGTCACCCGCAAGGCCGACGGCATCGCCACCCCTGCCGATCTGGAGGGTAAGACCCTTGGCGGCTCGCCTGGCACGCCGACCACGCGCCTGCTGCCGGTCTTCGCGCGCATGAACGGTCTGGACCCCGACACCATCACCGTCGAAAGCCTGGCCCCGAACCTGACCGAGCCGATGCTGATCCGCGGCGATATCGACGGATCGCTGGTCTTCAACATCACCGCCTGGTTCAACCTGATCAACAACCGTCAGGACCCCGAGGCCGATTACGACTGGATGAGCTTTGGCGATCACGGGCTGGACCTCTATGGCAACGGCGTGATGGTGTCGCAGGCGATGATCGCGGAAAACCCCGATGCGGTGACCGGGCTGGTGCGCGCCATCAACCGCGCCGCGGTCGAGATCGCCTCGGACGCCGATGCGGGGGCCGATGCCGTCATGGCCTATGACAGCCTGGCCAATCGCGATCTGGAGATGGCGCGGATGACCTATTCCTATGACAATCTGATCACCTCGGACGAGGCATCGCGGATCGGTCTGGGCGATGTCGATGACGACCGCCTGTCGCGCGCCATCGACATCGTGGCCGAGGGCTATCAGCTGGCCGTCACCCCCGACGCGGCCCAGGTCTTCAGCCGCGATTTCCTGCCGCCGCTGACCGATCGCCAGCTGCCATGAGCCTGGCCGTCAGCCCGCATCCGCTGGCCACGCAGGCCGGCACCGACGTGCTGGCCCAAGGCGGCACCGCAGCCGAGGCTGCGGTCGCCATGGCCGCGACACTGGCCGTGGTCATGCCGCATTTCAACGGCTTGGGCGGCGATGCGGTCTGGATGCTGGCCGACCGCGACGGCTGGACCACGTCGATCCTGGGGATCGGGCAGGCGCCGCAGGTGCTGCCCGATCTGCCCGATGCGCTGCCGATGCGGGGGCCGGGGTCGATGCTGACCACGGCCTGCGCGGTGGACAGCTGGGACCGGGCGCTGGCCCTGACGGCGGATCGGTGGGGCGGCACCATGGCGGTGCCCGACCTGCTGACCCCGGCGCGCCGCCTCGCCCGCGAAGGGTTCCGCCCCGGCGACAGCCAGCGTTTCTGGCTGGCGTTCCGCGCCGCCGACTGGCCCGCCTGGCCCGGTTTCGCGGCGCTGTTCGGGGCGGGCCACGACCCGCTGCGCCAGCCGCAGCTGGCCGAGATGCTGGACCTGCTGTCCCGCGACGGGCTGCGCAGTTTCCATGACGGCCCGGCGGCACGGCGTGTGGCGCAGGGGTTGGCCGATGCCGGGGCGCCCCTGACGGCCGCCGATCTGGCCGGCACCCGCGCGCGTCAGGCCGATGTGCTGGCCCAGCCCTATCGCGACCTGATGCTGCTGGCGCCGCCGCCACCGACGCAGGGCGCCGCGACCCTGGCGATCATGGGCATCCTGCACCGGCACACCATCCCGGACGACCCCGCCGCCCGCACCCATCTGCTGGTCGAGGCGGTCAAGCAGGCCTTCCTGGACCGCGCCCGCATCGCGGACCCGGATCATGGCGGCGCTGATCCGCGCGACCTGCTGGACCCCGCGCATCTGGACGCGCGCGCGCGGGCCATCGACCCCGACCGGGCGCTGGACTGGCCGCATCGCGCCCGGCCCGGCGATACGGTGTTCCTTGCCGCGACGGATGCGCAGGGGCGCTGTGCCTCGGTGCTGCAAAGCACGTTCTGGGACTGGGGCAGCGGTGTGGTGGTGGGTGATACCGGCATCATCTGGCACAATCGCGGCGCGGGATTCGCGACCGACCCCGGCCATGTGAATGCCATCGCGCCGGGGAAACGGCCGTTCTATACGCTGAACCCCGGCGTTGCCCTGCGGGACGGGGCGCCGCATCTGCTCTATGGCACGCAAGGTGCGGATGGGCAGCCGCAGACGCTGGCGGTGCTGCTGACCGGGCTGATCGACCGGGGGCTGGAGCCTGCGCAGGCGCTGGCGCAGCCGCGGTTCCTGCTGGGGCGGACGTTCTCGGACAGCCGCGACAGCCTGAAGGTCGAAGGATCGCTTGGCGCGGAGGCCATCGCCGGACTGCACGCCCGCGGGCACGAGGTCGCGGAACTGCCCGCCCTGTCGCCGATCTTCGGCTGCGCGGGCGCGATCCGCATCGCCGGTGGCGTCACCGGGGCGCATGATCCGCGCGGCGAGGGCGGGGCCTAGCCCTAGCCCGCCACCTGATCCGCGATCCAGGCGCGAAAGCGCGCAAAGGCCGGGTCGCCCTGGCGCCGGTCGGGCCAGGCCAGCCAATAGGCGCCTTCGCCCGGCACGCCTGCGCGCAGGATGGGCTGCAGGCGCCCTTCGTCGATCTCGGGTTGGGCCAGATAGCTGGGCAGCAGTGCCACCCCCAGCCCCGCGATGGCCGCCTGGATCATCATCGAGAACTGGTCCATCACCATCCCCGATGCCGGACTGCCCGCCGCGCCCTGCGCCCTGAACCACGCGGCCCAGCCCGAGGGTCGCGTCTCCAGCTGCAGCATCGGCAGGCCGGCCATGTCGGCGGGTGCGGTGATCGGGTGGCGCGCCAGGAAATCGGCCGAGGCGCAGGCCGTCAGCCGCTCGTCGAACAGCCGCAGGTGATGCGCGTCGGGCCAGTCGGGCTGGCCGAAAAAGATCACCGCATCAAAGGCCTCGCTGGCAAAGCTGAAGCGCTGGATCTTGGTCGACAGGTTGATCGAGATGCCCGGATTGTCGGCCAGAAACTGCCCGATCCGCGGCGCCAGCCAGCGCGTGGCGAAAGTCGGCAGGACCGACAGCGACAGCACGCCCCCGCCCGGATTGGCGATCAGCCCCATGCTGGCGCGCTGGATCACATCCAGCCCCTGCGTGACCGAGGCGGCATAGACCTGCGCCTCGGGGGTGGGGGTCAGGCGCTTGCGGTCGCGGGTGAACAGCGGCTTGCCCAGCTGACGCTCCAGCGAGGCGACCAGGCGGCTGACGGTGCTTTGGGTCAGGTGCAGCTCGTCCGCAGCGGCCGTGACCGAGGCGTGCCGCATCACCGCCTCGAAGGCGATCAGTTGGGACAGGCTGGGCAGAAAGCGGCGTTGGCGCATGGGGTCATTCATAGAATGCATGAACCCATGAGGAAATAGTGTTTTTCGTGCGGGCTTTGCTGCGCTAGTCTGACGGCAACAGTCACCCGATGCAGGAATGATGCCATGCTGGACAAGACCACCGTCGATCACAAGGGCACGGCCTTTGCCTGGGAAGACCCCTTTCTGCTGGACGATCAGCTGGACGAGGACGAACGCATGATCCGCGAGACGGCCGCGTCCTTCGCCGCCGACAAGCTGGCCCCGCGCGTCACCGACGCCTATCTGAACGAACAGACCGACCCTGAAATTTTCCGCGAGATGGGTGCCAGCGGGTTGCTGGGCGTCACCATCCCCGAGGAATATGGCGGGGTCGGCGCGGGCTATGTCGCATACGGCCTGGTCGCGCGTGAGGTCGAGCGGATCGACAGCGGATACCGGTCGATGATGTCGGTGCAGTCCAGCTTGGTGATGTTCCCGATCCATGCCTATGGGTCCGAGGAACAGCGGATGAAATATCTGCCGAAGCTGGCCTCCGGCGAATGGATCGGCTGCTTTGGCCTGACCGAGCCCGATGCCGGGTCCGACCCCGCGGGCATGAAGACCCGCGCGGTCAAGACCGAGGGCGGCTATGTGCTGAACGGCGCCAAGATGTGGATCTCGAACAGCCCGATCGCGGATGTGTTCGTGGTCTGGGCCAAGTCCGACGCCCATGGCGGGAAGATCCGTGGGTTCATCCTGGAAAAGGGCATGAAGGGCCTCAGCGCGCCGAAGATCGGCGGCAAGCTGAGCTTGCGCGCATCGATCACCGGCGAGATCGTGATGGAGAACGTTGAGGTCGGGGAGGACGCGCTGCTGCCCAATGTCAGCGGCATGAGCGGACCGTTCGGCTGTCTGAACCGCGCGCGCTATGGCATCAGCTGGGGCGTGATGGGCGCTGCCGAAGATTGCTGGTTCCGCGCGCATCGCTATGGCATGGACCGCAAGCAGTTCAACCGCCCCCTGGCCGCGACGCAGCTGTTCCAGAAAAAGCTGGCCGACATGCAGACCGAGATTGCCTTGGGCCTGCAGGCGTCCTTGCGCGTCGGTCGGCTGATGGACCAGGGCCGCTTTGCGCCCGAGATGATCTCGATCATCAAGCGCAACAATTGCGGTAAGGCGCTGGATATCGCGCGCATGTCACGCGACATGCATGGCGGCAACGGCATCCAGGCCGAATACCACGTCATGCGCCACGCCCAGAACCTGGAGACCGTGAACACCTATGAGGGCACGCATGACGTCCATGCCCTGATCCTGGGCCGCGCGCAGACGGGGCTGCAGGCCTTTGCCTGAAGGCCCGCTGACTGGCCTGCGCGTCGTCGAGCTGGCGCGCATCCTGGCCGGCCCCTGGATCGGCCAGACCCTGGCCGATCTGGGGGCCGAGGTCATCAAGGTCGAATCCCCCGAAGGCGACGACACCCGCCGATGGGGCCCGCCCTTCATCGACCGCCCCCGTGCCGATGGCACGGTGGAGACGGTCGCCGCCTATTTCCACGCCACCAATCGCGGCAAGACCAGCGTCACCTGCGACTTCAATGACGCGGGCGATCTGGACCGCCTGCGGGCGCTGATCGACGGCGCCGATGTGGTGATCGAGAATTTCAAGGCGGGCGGTCTGGCGCGGTTCGGGCTGGATTACGCGACGCTGTCGGCGCGCAATCCGGGGCTGGTCTATGCCTCGGTCACCGGCTTCGGGCAGACCGGGCCGCGGGCAAGCCAGCCGGGATATGATTTCATGATCCAGGGCATGGGCGGCATCATGGAGCTGACCGGCCACCCATTGGGCGATCCGCAAAAGGTCGGCGTCGCCTGGATCGACATTTTCACCGGCCTTTACGGCGTCATCGGTATTCAGGCAGCGCTGGCGGAGCGGGCGCGCTCGGGGCAGGGGCAGCAGGTCGATCTGGCGCTGTTCGATTGCGCTGTGGGGGTGCTGGCCAATCAGGCCGCGAACCACCTGCTGGGGGGCGTGGAACCCGCGCGTCTGGGCAATGCCCATCCGAATATCGTGCCCTATCAGGTGTTTCCGGCGCGGGACGGGCATCTGATCGTCGCCTGCGGCAATGACCGCCAGTTCCGGTCGCTGTGCATGGCGCTGGACCTGCCCGCGCTGGCGGATGACCCGGCACTGGCCACGAATGCGCAGCGTGTGGCTGGGCGGGATGCCCTATGCGCGACCCTGGCGCAGGCGATGGCGGGGCATGACCGCGCCGACCTGATCGCGGCGCTGACGGCGGCGGGGGTGCCTGCGGGGCCGATCAACCGCGTGTCCGAGGCGCTGTCCGATCCGCAGGTTCAGGCGCGGGGTATGGTCGTGTCCCCCGAAGGGATCGCGGGTCTGCGCACGCCCATCACCCTGTCTCGCAACACCACCGTGGCCCCGGGCGCGGCCCCGGCCTTGGGAGAGGGCGCCTTCAACTGGCGGCAGTAGCCAGCGGCTGCGCGACATGCAGCGGCACGACCGCGCGCGCAGCCTGATCGCCAAAGGCACAGTCAAAGACGATGTCGCTGCCCATGCCAAAAACACGCGTGTCGGGGCGCAGCGCGTCCTTCAGCTTGTCCACCGGCGACAGGCTGGTCAGCCCCTGCGGCCCGGCCCCGATGATCAGCGGCGCGATCGAGACCTGAAGCCGGTCCAGCAGCCCGGCCTCCAGGAAACCGGTGATGGTGATGCCGCCCCCCTCGATCAGCAGCGACCCCAGGCCGATGCTACGCAGCCCCTCCAGCACCTGCGCGGGGTCCAGGCGACCGTCCGGGGCGGGCAGGCGCAGGACCTCGATCCCCGGGGCGCGGGGGCGGTCGGTGCCGGTGACGATGATCCGCCGCGCGCCGTCAGCGGCCAAAACCGGCGCGTCGTCGGGCAGCCGCCCGCGCGGGTCGATGACGATGCGCGCCGGGTTGTGGCCGCTGCACAGGCGCACGGTCAGGCGGGGCTGATCGTGCAGGGCGGTCTTGACGCCGATCACCACGCCGTCGACCAGTGCGCGCAGGCGGTGCAGATGGGCCAGCCCCTCGGGGCCCGACACGTCGCGCGCATCGCCCGTGGCGGTGGCCACGCGTCCGTCCAACGACTGGCCGATCTGGGCGATGGTCACCGGACCCAGATCGCGCCGCGCGACGGGACCGTACAGGTCCAGCGCGGCACGTTCGCCCGCCGTGAACCGCCCGCAGCAGGCGCAGGCCTGGCCGGTGCGGACCGACAGAAGCCGATCCCAGACCCGAGGGGTGACGTCGACGGCGTGCATGGGCGGTCCTCCTCTGGGTGTGTCAGGCCGTGCCGGGGGGCAGGGCCAACAGGTCATGATGCCCGATCAGGCAGCGGCTGTCGCCGGCCATCGCGGCGCGGTTGCGGCCCCAGTCGGTCGCGACGGCCAGACCGGTCTCGGAAGCCGCCTGCGCGATCCCCTCGACCAGGGCGCGGTGCAGGGGTGCGCTGTCGGCGTCGATGCGCCAGGGGCTGTTGCCGTCATGAACGTCAAAGCCCGCATCGCGAAAGATCTGCGCCGCCTGCACCGCCGCATCGGGACCAAGCGCGGGGCCAAGCCCCTTGTCGGTCCGCTGGTGGTCGTTGAACGCCCGCGTCACGTCCGCGTCGCGCGGCAGGGCGGGGTCCCAGGCCATGATCCCGTCATAGGACAGCGCGGCATAGAAGGGCAGGCCCACCGCCGCCAGCCGCGCGGCCAGCGCCGCGATCCAGTCGGCGGGCATCAGGTCCAGCAGCGCGGATGCCGTCACCAGGGTGACGCCCTCCAGCGGCAATGCCTCCAGATCGCGCAGGTCCAGCGTGTGGACGGTGGCGCGGCCCGGCGCCTCGGTCGCGGCACGTTCCAGCAGGGCGGGGTCGTTGTCGACCAGATGCCAGCGCGCGTGGTCGGGCAGATGCGGCGCCAGCGTGCGCAGCGTCGATCCGGTGCCGCAGCCCAGATCCAGCACCACCGGATCAGGCCCCGCGACGATGGCCGCCTGCGCCAGCAGCGTCGCGTCGCGGGCGGCCATGTCGGCGGGTTCGCGCAGGGTCAGCCATTCCGCCGAAAAGCCCATGTTCAGATGTCCCCTTCGAACCAGGCGCGGGCCATGTGGCTTTCGTGCAGCAGCACGCGCAGCTTTTTGACGCGGCCCCCGTCCTTCAGGTCACCGGCGCGAACCTTGGCGGCCATCTGGTCAAAGATATGCTTGCACAGGAATTCGGTCGTGGTCATTTTCCCGGCGAACTCAGGGATTTCGTCCAGGTTCTTGTAGCGCAGGGGGGACAGCGTCTCGGCCAGAGCCTCGGTCGCCAGGCCGATATCGACGACCAGGCTTTCGTGGTCCATCTCTTCGGCGAAAAAGGCGGTGTCGACGGTGAAGGTCGCGCCATGCATGCCCTGCGCCGGACCGAAGGTCGGCGAGGGGAAGGAATGGGCGATCATGATGTGGTCTCGGACTTCGACGGCGAACATGGTGTCTCCAGGGTCAATAGGCGATGCGGTGGCACAGGGTGGCGGGGTCGGCCAGGATGCCGGGATAGGCGTCGGGCAGATCGGCGAAGGCCGTCTGCCCCGAGATCAGCGCGTCCAGCCGCGCGTCGCACAGCAGGTCCAGCGCCTTGCTCAGGCGGCGGCGATAGGTCCAGCGCGGCGCGCGGTCGGGCGGGATGCTGCCGACCTGAGTGCTGACGATGCGCAGGCGGCGGCTGTGAAACGCGCCGCCCAGGGGCAGGGCCACCTGCGCCGCGCCATGCCAGCTGGCCTCGGCGATGGTGGCCTGGGGCCCGGCCAGCGACAGGGCCAGGACCAGCCCGGCCTGCGACGCGCTGGTGTGGATCACCACGTCCTGATCGCCGGGTGCGGCATCGGGCGCGGCAAAGGCGCAGCCCAGATCGCGGGCAATGGCGGCGCGGTCGGGCAGGGGGTCGATGACCGTCACCTCCGCCCCCGGCAGCCGCGCGGCCAAATAGGCGGTCAGAAGGCCGACCAGCCCGCCGCCCACGACGGCGATCCGGTCGCCCGCACCCGCGCCGCTGTCCCAAAGGATGTTCAGCGCGGTTTCCATATTCGCGGCCATGATCGCACGTTCTGGGGGCAGCGCGTCGGGCAGCGGGATCAGCGCGTCTTGGGGCAGGCGGAATTCGGTCTGGTGTGGGAACAGCGCAAAGACATGGCGTCCCGCCAGCGCGCCGTCGCTTGCCAGGCCCACGGCGGCATAGCCGTATTTCACCGGAAACGGAAAATTGCCCTCCTGAAATGGGGCGCGCATGCGGTCCTGTTCGCTGTCGGGAACTTGGCCGGACAGGACCAACCGCTCGGTCCCGCGGCTGATGCCCGAGAACAGCGTGCGGACGTGGGTGCCCTCGCCAAGCTGGCCGGGGCGCAGCGCGGCCTGACCGGGGGCGGTGCACCAAAGCGCGTCGGCGGTCATGCCAGCAGATGCCCGGATTTGCGGGCCTTGGTGTCCAGATAGCGGGTGTTTTCGGGGCCGCGACCGACCTTCAGTTCGACCCGTTCGACGACCTCGATGCCCTCGCTGTCCAGACGCGCGATCTTGGCGGGGTTGTTGGTCATCAGACGCACGCGCCCGATCCCCATCTGGCGCAGCAGGGCGGCGCCGGTGCGGAAATCACGCTCGTCATCCTCGAATCCAAGGCGGTGGTTCGCCTCGACCGTGTCCAGCCCCTGATCCTGCAGGCTGTAGGCGCGCATCTTGTTGGCCAGGCCGATGCCGCGCCCCTCCTGGTTCAGATACAGCAGCACGCCGGTGCCATTGGCCTCCATCGCGCGCAGGGCGGCCTGCAGCTGCGGGCCGCAATCGCACTTCAGGCTGCCCAGCACGTCGCCGGTAAAGCATGCCGAATGCAGGCGCACCAGCACGGGCTTGTCCCGGTCGGGGGTGCCGACCTCGACCGCGTAATGCTCGGGGCCGCCATCTGGCGCGCGGAACACGTGCAGGCGACCGTTGCGCGCGGCCAGCATCGGCACGCGGGCGTCCGACACCGGGCGCGGGTCGCGCGGCAGCAGGACCTGGTCCAGAACCTCATCCGCCGCAAGGATGCCCAGGCCGTGGCGCAGCGCGGTGTCGATCACGTCGGGGCCGGTCACGACCAGCGCAGCGGGCAGCAGCTCTGCCGTCTTGACCAGGCGGATGGCGGCACGATGCAGGATCGTCGGCTGATGCTGGGGGGCCTGCGGCAGGGCAGCGTTCGCGGGCATGCGGCGCGACGGGTCGGCCAAGGCCTGGACCCAGTCCAGACGCGCGCCCGCGGGCACGGGGACCAAGGCGACCTCGCCCTCATGCGGACGATGGCGCAGGGCCTCGGCGCGGCGGGCGGTCAGGACAAGCTCTCCTCCGGCGCCCAAGGCGGCAAAGCGTTCGGGCGACAGGGTCTCGACCGGATAGATCAGCGCGGGGGCCGGGTCGCCGATCAGCACCACCGGCAGGCCCAGCCTGAGGTCCGACACCATCCGGGCCACGCGTTCGGATCGACGCAGCGTCAGCGGATCATCGGCCCCCGGAACGGCGGGCAATGCGGTGGAAATCGGGGGAAATACGCGCATTTTTCAACTTTCGGCCCAGGAAACAGGGTGTCACGTTTGTCGCAACGCCTTGAAACACGTAGCAGTTCCGCGAGGGTTGCAGCCTTGTGGCACAATGTCGCGCAGCTGGATCACGCTGCCGTGCGTGCCCCGGAACCGCCCCCGGCTTTCTGGACGCGGGCCGTCGCAGGCCCTAGGCTGACCCCATCCAACCGAGGGAATCCGATGCCTCTGCGCGCCTATCTGGGCCTGATCCGGTCGCTTGCCATCTATTACAATCCGCTGCGCCGCCGGCAGTTGCGGGCGTTCTATGGCGATCTGCTGCAACCGGGCGATCTGGCCTTTGACATCGGCGCGCATGTGGGCAGCCGGTCGCGGGCCATGCGGGCGGCGGGCGCGCGGGTCGTCGCCTGCGAGCCGCAGGAGCCCTTTGCCGGGTTCCTGCGTCGCAGCCTGCCGCGCGACATCGTGCTGGTGCAAAAGGCCATCGGCCCGTCCGAGGCGGTGGCGCAGATGGCGGTGTCGTCGCTGCACCCCACGGTGTCGTCGCTCAGCACCAGCTTCGCGGCCGAGGCGGCCGGGGCGCCGGGTTTCGGCCATGTCCGGTGGGACCGCAGTCAGCAAGTGCAGATGACCACGATGGACGCGCTGATCGCCACCCACGGCCTGCCCGATTTCGTTAAGATCGACGTCGAGGGGTTCGAGCTGGACGTGCTGTCCGGCCTGGGGCAGCCGCTGCCGATGCTGTCGGTCGAATACCTGCCCGCGTTCCGCGACCGCACGCTGGCGGTGATCGACCGGCTGGAGAGCCTTGGCCGCTATCGGTTCAACCCGGTGACCGGAGAGGCCGGGGGGTTCCTGTGGGACGAATGGCGCGACGCGGATGCGGTGCGCGCCTGGCTGGCCGCCCTGCCGCCCGAGGGCGGGTCGGGCGACCTTTACGCGCGGCTGGCCTAGGCGCGCAGGGTCGCGGCCAGGCGGTCGAACAGCGCGGGCGGGGCGGCGATGACGGTGCCGGTGTCCTCGGGGCGCTCATCCGCGGACCAGCCCTCGGTGCGGATGCCCGCCTCGCGCATCAGGACCAGGCCCGCGGCGATGTCCCAGGGCCGCAGGCGGCGTTCCCAGAACCCGTCCAGCCGCCCGGCGGCGACATAGGCCAGATCCAGCGCGGCGGCCCCCATGCGGCGCACCCCCGCCGTGCCCGGCAGCACCCGCGCCAGATCGGCGGCGTGATCGTCGATATGCGGCATGCTGCCAAAGGGCAGCCCCGTCCCGAACAGCGCCGCATCAAAGCCCGCAGGCGCGGCAGGCACCAGCGCCGTGCCGTTCAGCCGCAGGCCGCCGCCCTCCACCGCGCTGAAGGTCTCATCCTTCAGCGGGTCGTGGACGACGCCCAGGACCAGCCGCCCGTCCTGTTCCAGCGCGATGGACACCGCCCAATGCGCGATGCCGCGCAGAAAGTTCGTCGTCCCGTCAAGCGGGTCCACGATCCAGCGGCGGCGACCGGCGCGGCCTTCGGTCTCCTCGCCCAGCCAGCCGTCTTCGGGGTTCGCGCCCAGCAGGCGGTCGCGCAGCAGCGCCTCGGCCCGGTGATCGGCCTGCGACACAAAGTCACCCTGCCGCTTGGCGTCGATCATCAGCGCGCCCCGGTCGTTCCAATGGTCGCGCAGCAGCGCGCCCGCCGCCGTCGCGGCCTCCAGCGCAAGGGTCAGATCGTCGGTCGTGGTCATCGGCCAGTCCTTTCGGCAGGGGCGGTCAGGCGGGGCGTGCAGGCTGCCCCGATGGGCGGCAGGCATGCCGGTTTCCCTTGGACACACGGGATTATCAGTTGCATGACGTGAAACAAGCGGCAATCTGCCCCCAGCCACGCCCGGTCCCAAGGCTCGTCCCCTTCGGGAGGTCGCCGGACCCTGCAGCGGAGAAGAACTGACCATGCGCTTCGTCAAGGCGACCATCGGTGCGATCGTGATCGTCGCAGCAGGCGTGCTGGGTCTGAACCTGGCGGACCGCCTGCTGGCCGCGCCCGACCCGCAGGTCGCGCGGGGCGGCGGGGGCGGCCAGCCCGTCGCGGTCGATACCGTCGCGGTCAGCCGCGCGCGGTTCACCGACAGCGTGCGCGCCGTGGGCACCGCCCGCGCCCGCAGCGCCGTCGACCTGATGCCAGAGGCCAGCGGCCGCATCACCCGCATCGCCTTTCGCCCGGGCGCCGACGTTGAACAGGGAGACATCCTGCTGGAGCTGGACGACCGCGCCGAACAGGCCGACCTGGCCGCGGCCGAGGCGACCCTGGCCGAGGCCGACGCGGCCTTTGCCCGTCAGGAACAGCTGAACCGCAGCGGCAGCGCCTCGGACGCGGCGTTCCAGACGGCGCGCGCGGCCCAGCTGCGTGCCCGTGCCGAACGCGACCGCGCCCAGGTCGCGCTGGACGACCGCCAGCTGCGCGCGCCGTTTTCCGGTATCGTCGGCCTGACCGATCTGGTCGAGGGGCAGATGCTGGACAGCGGCACCCCCATCGCCACGCTGGATGACCTTGAGGTGATCGAGGTCGATTTCGCCGTTCCCGAAACGCTGCTGCCGCGCCTGGCGGTGGGGCAAGGGGTCCAGCTGCGATCATCGGCCTGGCCGGACCGGGTGTTTCAGGCGCAGATCACGCTGGTCGACACGCGAGTCGATGCGGCCACACGCTCTATCGCGCTGCGCGCGCAGATGCCCAACCCGGACCGCGCGCTGGCCGGGGGGATGTTCCTGCAGGTCGAGCTGGTCCTGGACGAGCGTGACCGCCCCGCCGTCCCCGAAACCGCGCTGAGCGTCGAGGGTAACGTCCAGCGCGTCCTGGTCGTGCGGGACGACCGCGCCGAATGGGCCGAGATCCGCGTGGGCCAGGAGGCCGACGGCCTGGTCGAGGTTCTGCAGGGGGTCGAGCTGGGCACCCAGATCATCGTGTCGAACCTGCACCGCGTCCAGCCGGGCACGGCCGTCGCGGCCACCCCGCGCCCCGACCGCACCGCCACCGCCGCACCCGTTGGGGCAGACGGATGAGCGTCCCCGATTTCGCCCTGCGCCGCCCCGTCTTCGCGACCGTCATCAACCTGCTGATCGTGCTGATCGGGGCGGTGGCCATCACCCGCCTGCCGGTCCGCGAGCTGCCCTCGGTCGAGGCGGCCGAGGTCAGCGTGCGCGTCGATTACACCGGCGCCGCCCCCGACGTGGTCGACAACCAGCTGGCCACCGTGATCGAGGGCGCGCTGGCGGGCGTCAGCGGCGTCACGGCCATGCGCACCACCTCGGACCGGGGGCGGATGCGGACGGTGCTGACCTTTGACACGGGCCGCGACATCGACGCCGCCGCCAACGACGTGCGCGCGGCGGTCGACCGGGTGCTGAACAACCTGCCTGACGGCGCGGGCACCCCCCGCGTCGAAAAGAACGACGACGAGGGCGACCCGGTGGTGCGCCTGTCACTGTCCAGCCCCAACATGACCCCGCTGGAGCTGTCCGATTACGCCAGCCGCTTCATCACTGACCGGTTGGCGCGGCTGCCCGGCGTGGCAAATGCGCAGATCTTTGGTGAACGCGCGCCGTCCATGCGCATCTGGCTGGATCAGGCGCGCATGGCCGCCTATGGCATCACCACCAGCGACATCATCGGCGCGCTGCAGGCCAACAATGTCGAACTGCCCGCAGGCCAGATCGAGACCGGCGCCCGCCAGCTGCAGGTGCTGGCGCAGACGCGGTTCACCACCGCCGACGTCTTCGCCCAGGTGGTCCTGCGCGACGAGGGCGGGCGTCCGCTGCGCCTTGGCGACGTGGCCCGCATCGAGGAGGGGGCCGAACAGACCACCACCATCTATCGCGCCAACGGCAACATCGCCCTGGGTCTGGGCGTGCAGCCGCAGGCGCAGTCGAACACCGTCGCCATATCGTCCGCCGTCAAGGCAGAGCTGGACCGCATCGCCCCCACCCTGCCCGATGGGATGAGCCTGCGCGTCACCACCGACGAGGCCGTGTTCATCGAAAGTTCGATCGCGCAGGTCATCCGGGTCTTTGTCGAGGCGGTGGGGCTGGTTACCGCCGTCATCTTCCTGTTCCTGGGCTCGGCCCGGCTGTCGCTGGTGCCGATCGTCACCATCCCGGTCTCGGCCCTGGGGGCGGCCCTGGGCATGCTGGCCCTGGGCTTCACCATCAACATCCTGACGCTGTTCGCGCTGATCCTGGCCATCGGTCTGGTGGTGGACGACGCCATCGTCGTGCTGGAGAACATTCAGCGCCACCGCGCCATGGGCAAGTCCCGGGCCGAGGCCGCACGCCAGGGCGCGGGGCAGGTCAGCTTTGCAGTGATCGCGACGACGGCGGTGCTGATCTCGGTCTTTGTGCCGGTCAGCTTCATGGACGGGGAATTGGGCCAGCTGTTCGCGGAATTCGGCATCGTGCTGGCCATTGCGGTCGCCGTGTCGGGGGTGGTCGCGCTGACCCTGTCGCCGGTGCTGGCAGCCCGCGTGATGCCGCGCGAGGATCGTCCCAACCTGCTGACGCGCAGCATGAACCGCGTGATCGGATGGGCCGAACGCGGCTATGACCGGATCCTTGCGCGCATGATCGCGCGTCCCGTGGTGATCCTGGCGGGAACGGCGTTCCTGGTGGCGGGGGCGGTGTCGGTCTATCAGGCGCTGCCGCGCCAGTTGACCCCGGACGAGGATCGGGGCGGGTTCCGCATCATCCTGAACGCGCCACAGGGCTCGAACCTGGAATACACCGACGCGGCCACCCGCCGGGTCGAGGCGATGATCGCGCCCCTGCGCGACCAGGGCGTGGTCGAGAACGTCACCGCCATCGTGGGCCTGGGCGGCAATGCGCGCCGCTCGTTGCTGTTCGTGAACCTGGCGCCCTGGGACGATCGCGACGTGTCGGTCGATGACGTGATGGCCGAACTGCGCCCGCAGCTGACCGCGATGACCGATGTGTCGACCTCGATCCGGCCGTCGGGGGGCTTGGGTCTGGGCGGCGGCAGCGGCAGCATCAGCTGGTCCATCGGCGGCCCCGACCTGGAGCGCGCGGCCCTGTGGGCCGAGGAGGTCGCCGACCGGCTGTCGGACGCGCCCGGCCTGTCGGGCGTCGATGTCGATTTCGCCGCCAACCAGCCTGGCGCCTCGCTGGAGATCGACCGCACCCGCGCCCAGGACCTGGGCCTGGACAGCGAGACCGTGGCCCAGACCCTGCAGGTGCTGTTCGCGTCCCGCAACGTGGGCGAATACACCAGCGGCGGGCGGCAATATCCAGTGATCCTGCAGGCCGCCCCCGAGGATCGCGACAGCGTGCAGGACATGCTGTCCGTGCTGATCCGCAACACGCGGGGCGACCTGATCCCGTTGTCGGCCTTTGCCGATGTCACGACGGGGGCCACGGTCCCCTCCATCGCGCGCAACGACCGCCTGATCTCGGTCAATTCCGAGGCCGATCTGGTCGAGGGCACCGATCTGGCCCGCGCCATGGCCCTGGTCGAGGCTGCGGCCCGCGACCTGCCCGCAGGCGCCCTGCTGGTCTGGCGCGGTCAGGCCGCCGATTACCAGGAGAACCAGGGCGGCGTGGCCACCGTCTTTGCCATGGCGCTGGTCATCGTGTTCCTGGTGCTGGCCGCCCAGTTCGAGAGTTTCCGCACCCCGCTGACGATCATGCTGACCGTGCCTCTGGGGCTGGCCGGGGCGGTGGCGACGCTGCTGTTGACGGGGGCGTCGGTCAACATCTTTTCCCAGGTGGGGATGATCCTGCTGATCGGGATCATGGCCAAGAACGGCATCCTGATCGTGGAATTCGCCAACCAGCTGCGCGAGGAGGGCCGCGATCTGGTCACCGCCGCGCGCGAAGGCGCGGTGACCCGCCTGCGCCCGGTGATGATGACCACCATCGCCACGATCCTGGGCGCCGTGCCGCTGGCCACCGCGACCGGGGCGGGCGCCGAAAGCCGCCGGGCCATCGGCGCGGTCATCGTGGGCGGGCTGTCGCTGGCCTTCGTGCTGACGCTGTTCCTGACGCCGGTGATCTATGTGCTGGTCGAACGGATCGGGCGGCGCGATCCGGCACCCGCGACCAAACCCGCGCCTCAGCCCGCCGAATAGGGTCGCGCGGCCAGCATCTCCAGGATCACCCCCAGGGATGCGCCCATATGCGCCCGCATCCGGTCTGCCGCACCGTCCGCATCGCGCGCGGTGATCGCGGCCAGGATCGCCCGGTGTTCCGCCCGCGACGTGGCGATGCGCGCCGCGCGTTTCTGAAACTGCGCATTGCGCCAGGGCAGGCTGCGCCGGTCCAGATCGGCCAGCAGATCGGCCAGGACCTCATTGCCCGCCCCCTGCCGCAGCGCGCCGTGAAAGCGGATGTTGGCCTGCGCGTAATCCGCGCCGGGCAGGTCGTCGCGGTCCAGGATGCCCGCCAGCAGCGCGTGATCGGTGGGCGTCATGCGCAGCGCCGACAGGCTGGCGCACAGCGCCTCCAGCTCGGCCAGGGCCTCGAACAGGTGGCGCAGGGCGTCGGTGGTCATGTCGCGCACGACAAAGGCGCGGCGCGGTCCGCGTTCCACCAGACCCTCGCCCGCCAGCCTTTGCAACGCCTCGCGCACCGGGGTGCGCGACAGCCCGAACTGCGCGGCCAGCGCGGTTTCGGCCAGCGGATCGCCGGGCCGCAGCGTGCCCGCCACGATCTGCGCCGACAATGCGGCATGAACCTGATCGGCCGAGCGGGTTGCGGACATGGGCCATTCCGTCAATTGTATTTCTGTTGCCATGACATGTATACATATGCGACCGCCTTGACCATGTGATTCCGCAGCCGGAGACCAGCCCATGAGCGCATTCGATTTCCTGTCGGGCCGTCGCCCGGCGACCTATGCGGGCCGCGCGATGGTGGCGACCTCTCACCCGCTGGCCAGCGCCGCGGGCCTGTCGGTCCTGGCCCAGGGCGGCAATGCCGTCGACGCGGCCATCGCCGCCAGCGCGGTGCAGGCGGTGGTCGACCCGCTGATGACGGGCATCGGCGGCGATTGCTTTGCGCTGTATGCCCCGGTGAATGGACCGGTACGGGCGCTGAACGGGTCGGGGCGTGCGCCCGCCGCCGCAACGGTTGAGGCCCTGCAGGCCGCCGGGCTGACCGATGCGATCCCGCAGAGCAGCCCGCATGCGGTGACCGTGCCGGGCGCGATTTCGGCCTGGTGCCGGCTGCATGCCGATCTGGGCTCTCTGCCGCTGACACGGCTGTTCCGCGATGCGGTGGGTTATGCCCGCGACGGCTATCCGGTCACCCCGCGCGTCGCGCAGGACTGGGCCGAATCGGCGGCGACGGTGGCGGCGGACCCCCATGCCGCGGCCCTGTTCCTGCCCGCGCCGCAAGCGGGCGCGCGCCATGCGCAACCCCTGCTGGCCGACCGGCTGGAGGAGATCGCGGCCCACGGCCCGGCGGCCTTTTATCAGGGCGATACCGCCGCGCGCATGGTCGCGCATCTGCGGTCCCTGGGCGGGCTGCATACGGAACAGGATTTTGCCGGGGCGACGGACGGCGCCGAATGGGTCGCGCCGATCTGCGCGCGCTATCGCGGGTTCGACATCCACGAATGCCCGCCGAACGGGCAGGGGCTTGCCGCGCTGCTGATCCTTCGGATCATCGAGGGCTTCGACATGGCCGCGCTGTCCACCGCAGACCGCCATCATGTCCAGGCCGAGGCGACCAAGCTGGCCTATCACCACCGCGACGCCCTGCTGGGCGATGCGGACCATTGCGCGGGCCTGACGGAGACGCTGCTGTCGGACGCGGCCATCACCGCCCTGCGCGCCCGCATCGACATGACCCGCGCCCAGGCCCCCGCCCTGTGGGACGAGCCCGAGCACAAGGACACCATCTATCTGTGCGTGGTGGACGCGCAGGGGAACGCGGTGTCCTTCATCAATTCGATCTTTCACGGCTTCGGCTCGGGGCGGCTGGACCCGGCGACCGGCGTGCTGTTCCAAAGCCGGGGCGCGTCCTTCCGCCTGATCCCCGGCCATCCGAACGCCATCGGTCCGCGCAAACGTCCGATGCACACGATCATTCCCGGCATGGTCACGCAGGGCGGGCGCAACGTCATGCCCTTTGGCGTGATGGGCGGGCAGTATCAGGCCACCGGCCACGCGGCCTTTCTGTCGGCGGTGATCGACCGGGGCCTGTCCCTGCAGGCCGCGATTGACGAGCCGCGCAGCTTTGCGACCGACGGCGTGCTGCAGGTCGAACCGACCCTGCCGCAGGACATCTGCGACGATCTGGCCGCGCGCGGCCATGTCATCAAACGCCTGACCGGCCCGATGGGCGGCGCGCAGGCGATCCGTATTTCAACGGGTCTGCTGGAAGGCGGGTCCGACAGCCGCAAGGACGGCATGGCCATCGGCCTGTGAAAGGATAAGCCATGGGATTTCTGCGACGCATCGGGATCGACACCTATATGCTGATGCTGCTGGGCACGGTGCTGCTGGGGCTGATGCTGCCCGCGCGGGGCATCGCGGCGGACGGGCTGGGGCAGGTGACCTACGGCGCGGTGGCGCTGCTGTTCTTTCTGTACGGCGCGAAACTGGACCCGGCCTCGGTCCGGGCGGGACTGCTGAACTGGCGGCTGCAGGGGCTGACATTCGCGTCGACCTATCTGCTGATCCCGGCCGTGGGGCTGTTGTTCGCCGCCGTGTTCGGCGGGCTGCTGGGGCCGCAGGTGACACTGGGGCTGGTGTTTCTGGCGGTGCTGCCGTCGACCATCCAAAGCTCGATCGCCTTCGTGTCGATGGCGGGGGGCAACGTGCCTGCGGCCATCTGCGCGGCGTCGCTGTCCAACCTGATCGGGGTCGTGCTGACGCCGGTGCTGGTCGCGCTGCTGATGCAGGCGGGTGACGGGGGCATCAGCCTGGACGCGGTGGTGCGCATCGGCACGCAGATCCTGCTGCCCTTCGTGCTGGGCCAGCTGCTGCGCCCCTGGGTCGGCAATTTCGTCCGGACGCGCAAGACGCTGACCCTGGTCGTGGACCGGGGCGCGATCCTGTTGATCGTCTATTCGGCCTTCAGCGCGGGCACCGTGTCGGGCCTGTGGGCGTCGATCCCGCCGGTGGCGCTGATCGCGCTGATCGCGGTGATGCTGGTCATGCTGGCGGTGGTGTTCGGGCTGATGGCCGGGATGGGCCGCCTGTTCCGCCTGCCGCCCGAGGATCGCTCGGTCCTGTTCTTCTGCGGCTCGACGAAAAGCCTGGCCTCGGGGTTGCCGATCGCGGCGGCGCTGTTCCCGCCCGAGACGGTGGGGGCCACGGTCCTGCCGGTGCTGGTTTATCATATGGCGCAGCTGCTGATCTGCGCGATGATCGCGCAGGCCCATGCCCGCAGGAACGCGACCGCCCTGGTCGCGTAACGGGACTGACAAAGGGCAAGGGAACCGCCGTGCCCGCGCTACGTTGCCTTGGACCCAAGCACGCGGTCCAAGGAGCCCTCGAATGGCACAACGCCCCGCCGCCAGGTTGACCGTCAACGGCCAATCCCATGAAATCAGCGGCGATCCGCGCCGCAGCCTGCTGGACGTGCTGCGTCTGGACCTGGGCCTGACCGGCACCAAGAAGGGCTGCGACCACGGCCAATGCGGGGCCTGCACGGTCATCGTCAATGGCCGCCGCATCAACTCCTGCCTGACGCTGGCCGTCATGCATGACGGTGACGAGGTCACCACCATCGAGGGGCTGGGCCAGCCCGACGCCCTGTCCGCGCTGCAGGCGGCCTTTGTCGCGCATGACGGGTTCCAGTGCGGCTATTGCACCCCCGGCCAGATCTGTTCCGCCACCGCCATGATCGAGGAGATCCGCGCAGGCTGGCCCAGTGCCGCCACCGCCGATCCCGCCGACAAGCCCGCCATCGCCGATGCCGAGATCCGCGAACGGATGAGCGGCAACCTGTGCCGCTGCGGCGCCTATGACAACATCCTGGCCGCGATCCGCGATGCGATGGATGCGGAGGCCGCGCAATGAAGGCGTTCGATTACACCCGCGCCGATGACCTGTCGCAGGCCGTTGGCAGCCCCGCCATGCTGATCGCGGGCGGCACGAACCTGCTTGACCTGATGAAGCTGGAGGTCGCGACCCCCGACGCGTTGCTGGACATCAACCGCATCGGCCTGCGCGACATTGCGCGCGAAGGAGCGGGGCTGCGCATCGGCGCGCTGGTTAGCAATTCCGACTGCGCCGCGCATCCGCGCATCCGGGCCGACTGGCCCCTGCTGTCGCGCGCCATTCTGGCCGGGGCCAGCCCGCAGCTGCGCAACAAGGCAACGATGGGCGGCAACCTGTGCCAGCGCACGCGCTGCGGCTATTTCATGGACGGCCATTCGCCCTGCAACAAGCGCGAGCCGGGAACCGGCTGCGCGGCGCAGGGGGGCGTGAACCGCAACCATGCGATCCTGGGTGCGTCGGATGCCTGCATCGCCACCTATCCCGGCGACATGGCCGTGGCCCTGTCCGCCCTGCGCGCCACGGTCGAGACCGAAGGCCCTGATGGCGTGCGAGAGATCGCGATGCGCGATTTCCACCGTTTACCCAAGGACGACCCGTCCCGCGACAACGTGCTGAAGCCCGGAGAGGTCATCACCGCCATCCGCCTGCCCGCGCCCTTCGGCGGACGCCAGCTGTATCGCAAGGTGCGCGACCGGGCGTCCTATGCCTTTGCGCTGGTGTCGGTCGCGGCGGCCATCCGCATGGATGCGGGTCGCATCGACGCGGCGCAGCTGGCCTTTGGCAGCATCGCGCACAAGCCCTGGACCGATGAGCGGGTTGAGAAAATGCTGGTCGGGGAACGGCCCTCGGCCGCGCTGTTCGACAAGGCGGCGGATCTGCTGCTGGAAGACGCACAGGGCCAGGGCGACAATGATTTTAAGATTCTGCTGACCCGCCGCACCCTTGCGGCCGCGCTGGCCGAAGCCACGGGGGAATGACCATGAGCGACACCTATGACACCCCCGACACCCGCGACATGCTGGATCGCACCCGACAGGGCGTGATCGGCAAGGGGCTGGACCGGCCCGAAGGTCCGCTGAAGGTCGCGGGCACCGCCACCTATGCCGCCGAATACGCGCGTCCCGGCTGTGCCGAGGGCGTGCTGGTGGGCGCCGCGATCAGCAAGGGCCGCGTCACCGCGATCCATCGCGATGCGGTGATGGCGATGCCCGGCGTGCTGGGCGTCTATTCGTCCGAACGCATGCTGCGCCGCGCAGCCCAGGGCACCGCCGGAGAGGCGCCGGAACAGGACGTCTCGACGGTTGATTTCCCGATGCAGCCGGTGGCCCTGGTCGTGGCCGAGACCTTCGAGCAGGCCACCGCCGCCGCCAAGGCGCTGCGCATCGATTATGACGACCAGTCGGATGACGCGCGGTTCATGCCTTCGGACGACAATGCCGAACCCGCCGACGACCCGGTCGAGGCGGGCGATCTGGACCGCGCCCTGCGCGAGGCCGCGCATGTCGTCGATGCACAATTCACCACTCCCGGCCATGCCAGCGCCGCGATGGAGCCGCATGCCGCCATCGCCGAATGGGAAGGGCGCGATCTGACCCTGTGGGGCAGCCTGCAGATGCTGTCCTTCAACGTGGCCGAACTGGCGGACAGCCTGGGTATCGACCCCAAGCACGTGCGCATCCTGTCTCCCTATGTCGGCGGGGGCTTCGGCTCCAAGCTGGGGATATCGCATGAGGCGGTCGCCGCCGCGCTGGCCGCGCAGGATCTGGGCCGCCCGGTGCGCGTCGTCATGAGCCGCCAGCAGGTGTTCCAGTCGATCATGCGTCGCTCCGAGACCGAACAGCGCATCCGTCTGGGTTGTGGCCCCGATGGCCGCCTGACGGCCTTTGCCCATGAGGCGCTGGTGTCGAACCTGCCCGGAGAGGATTTCTCCGAGCCGGTGACGCAGGCGTCCGAGTTCCTCTATGCCGGAGAGAACCGCCTGCTGGCGGTGCGCAAATCCGACATCACCCGCCTGACCGCCGGTTCCGTCCGCGCGCCCGGCGAGGCCGTGGGTATGCAGGCCCTTGAGGTCGCGATGGACGAGCTGGCAGAGGCCGCGGGCATCGACCCTGTGGAACTCCGCAAGCGGAACCTGCCCGATGCGGTCCCCGGAGAGGGCACGCCCTATTCGTCGCGCCGTCTGGTCCAGGCGCTGGATGCCGGCGCCGCGGCCTTTGGCTGGGACCAGCGCAGCGCCACCCCTTGCGCGCGCCGCGAGGGGGAGTGGTGGATCGGCCACGGCGTCGCCTCCGCCGCCCGCGTGAACATCCTGGCCAAGGCCGAGGCCCGCGTGACCCTGACCGCCGACGGCCATGTGGTCGTGGAAACCGACCACACCGATATAGGCACCGGCAGCTATGCCGTGCTGGGCCAGATTGCGGCCGAGATGCTGGGCCAGCCGATCGACCGCACTACCGTGCAGCTGGGCGACAGCCGTCTGCCCTCCGGCGCCGGGTCGGGCGGGAGCTGGGGCGCGTCATCGACCGGGTCGGCGGCGTTCCGCGCCTGCGAGGCGATCCGGGCCACGCTGGCGCAGGCGGTCGGCTGTTCCGCCGATGATCTGCTGCTGCAGGACGGCAAGGCCTGGGCCGAGGGCGTGGACCCGCGCCCCGTGACCGACCTACTGACCGAGGATCTGACCCGCACCGGCCGGATCGAGCCGGGCGATCTGATGGAAAAGGTCAACCAGTCCACCTATGGCGCGTTCTTCTGCGAGGTTGCCGTCAATGCCTTTACCGGAGAGACGCGCATCCGTCGCATGACCGGCGCCTTTGGCTTTGGCCGGGTGCTGAACGCCAAGACGGCACGGTCGCAATGCCTGGGCGGCATGGTCTGGGGCATCGGCAGCGCCCTGACCGAGGCGCTGCAGTTCGACAGCCGCGACGGCCATCTGGTGAACCACGATCTGGCCGAATACCACGTCCCGGTCCATGCCGACATTCCCCCGATGGAGGTGATCCTGCTGGAGGAGCGTGACCCTCACGCCTCGCCCATTCAGGCCAAGGGCGTGGGCGAACTAGGCATCTGCGGCGCGGCGGGGGCGGTGGCCAACGCGATCTACAACGCCTGCGGTGTCCGGCTGCGCGATTTCCCGATGACCCCGGACCGGCTGCTCGCGCATCTGCCGGACCCCTTCGCCCCTGCGGCGTGACCCATCCCGCCGGGGGCGGCACCGCCCCCGGCCCCAGACAGGAGCCTGCCCCCATGTCCGACGACCTGACCACGACCCCCGATCCGATGACCTATGACGGCCCGGTGGGGGGCTGGGGTTCGGCCAAGGGCATGGCCCAGGTCGCCCGCGCCGCCCGCCCCGGTCCCGGCGCGCTGGAGACGCTGCGGCGTCAGAACAAGCCGGGCGGGCTGATGTGCGTGTCCTGCGCCTGGGGCAAGCCGCCCAACCCCCATGTGGTCGAGTTCTGCGAGAACGGGGCCAAGGCCACGCTGTGGGACCTGACTTCGGAACGCTGCGGGCCGGATTTCTTCTTGGACCGCACGGTCACAGAGCTGTCGACCTGGTCGGAATACGATCTGGAGATGGCCGGCCGCCTGACCCATCCGCTGCGCTATGACGCGGCCAGCGACCGCTATCTGGAGACGACCTGGAACGAGGCCTTTGCAGCCATCGGCCAGGAATTGCAGGCGCTGGACCCCAAGGCGGTGACGTTCTACGCATCGGGCAAGGCGGGGCTGGAGGCGTCGTTCCTCTACGCGCTGTATGCGCGGGCCTATGGTCACGTGAACCTGCCCGACAGCTCGAACATGTGCCATGAGACGACCTCGGTCGGGCTCAAGGAGGTCGTAGGCTCTCCGGTCGGCACCTGCGTGCTGGAGGACTTCGAGCATTGCGACATGATCATCAATGTCGGCCAGAACCCCGGCACCAACAGCCCGCGCATGCTGCACCCTCTGCAGGAGGCGGCCGAACGCAGCTGCTGCATCGTGGCGATCAACCCGCTGCGCGAAAAGGGCCTGATCGAATTCGCCAGCCCGCAAAGCGTCTGGCAGATGACCGTCGGTTCGCCGACCGAGATCGCCGACCGCTATCTGCAGGTCCGCACCGGCGGCGACATCGCGGCCTTGACCGGCATCGCGAAACACGTGCTGGCGCTGGAGCGCGCGGAAGGCGGGGTGCTGGACCACGCCTTTCTGGAGGCACATTGCCACGGGGTGCAGGACTGGATGGACTGGGTCGACGCGACGGATTGGGCCGACCTTGAGCGGGTCAGCGGCCTGACCCGCGACGCTATGGAGGGGATCGGCGCGATCTATGCTCGGTCCAAAGCGGTGATCGGCGTCTATGGCATGGGCCTGACGCAGCATGTCCACGGATCGGACGCCATCGGCGCGCTGGTCAACCTGCTGCTGCTGCGCGGCAATATCGGCCGCAAGGGCGCCGGCTGCAGCCCGGTGCGCGGCCATTCGAACGTGCAGGGCCAGCGCACCGTGGGCATCACCGAAAAGCCCGAGCTGGTCCCCAACGACCGCCTGCGCGACCTGTTCGGGATCGAGCCGCCGATGGAGGAGGGGTGGAACACCACCGCCTTTGTCGAGGCGCTGCTGGAAGGGCGGGCGCAGGGTTTCCTGGGTCTGGGCGGCAATCTGGCACGCGCGGTGCCCGACACCGACCGCGTCGCCGCCGCCTGGCGCGCGATGCCGCTGACCGTGCATGTCGCCACGCGGCTGAACCGGACGCATCTGATGCCGGGGCGGTCGTCCTGGATCTTGCCGTGTCTGGTGCGGGCGGAGCAGGACATCCAGTCCGGCACCAACCAGCAGGTGACGGTCGAGGACAGCTTCAGCCACATCCATGGCTCAATCGGCAAGCGGACGCCCGCCAGCCCGCATCTGATGTCCGAGACCGCCATCGTTGCACGGCTGGCGCAGGCGACGCTGGCGCCCAGCCCCAAGATGCCCTGGGACAGCTGGGCGGACGATTATGCCCGCATCCGGGCGCTGATCGAGGCCGTCTATCCCGACGATTTCCGCGATTTCGAGGCGCGGATGAACGAACCCGGCGGCTTTTACCGCGACAACCCCGCGCGCAACCGCGACTGGCAGACCGAGAGCGGGCGGGCGCAGTTCACCTGCCCCGCCGATCTGGACGCGACGGGCCTGGGCGAACGGGCGGGCGTCTATCGCCTGATGACGCTGCGGTCGAACGATCAGTTCAACACCACCGTCTATGGCATGTCCGACCGTCTGCGCGGGATCGAGGGCGACAGGATGCTGGTCATGATGTCCCCCGAGGACATGGCCGCCGAAGGATTGGCCCCCGAACAGCGCATCACCCTGGACGGGGCGGCGGATGACGGCGTTGTGCGCCGGGTCGAGGGGTTGCGCGTCGTGCCCTATGATCTGCCGCGGGGCTGTCTGGCGGGGTATTTCCCCGAACTGAACCCGCTGTCACCGCTGTCGCGGGGGGATCTGGCCTCGGACACGCCTGCTGCCAAGGGCATTCCGGTGCGTCTGGCCTGAACGGGTGACACCCGGCGGCCACACCCGGACCGCCGCCTGTCCCGCAACCCGTTGACCGCGCAGCATTCCCGCCGGATGGTGCGCGCGAAACAGGGGGGACAGGCAGATGACGGGTTACGCGAATGCGCGCCGGATCGAGGCGATGATCGAGGGACTGGACCTGTGCAACGCCACGCCGGGGCAGGGGACCACGCGGCTGACCTACAGCCCCGAATATCGCGCGGCGGCCGATTTCACCATCGCGCAGATGCGCGAGGCGGGCCTGTCGGTGCATGAGGATGCCGTCGGCAACATCTTTGGCCGGATCGAGGGGCGGCAGCCCGATCTGGCCCCCATCCTGGTCGGCTCGCATCTGGATTCGGTGCCTCATGGCGGGCGCTTCGACGGCCCGGCGGGCGTGGTGGCGGCGATCGAGACGGCGTTCCTGTTCCGCGAGCTGGGCCTGCGCCCCGACCGCCCCATCGAGGTCGCAGCCCTGATCGAGGAGGAGGGCACCCGTTTCGGCGGCGGTCTGTTCGGCTCTCGCCTGCTGACCGGGCAGCTGGACCCTGCCACGCTGGCCGATCTGCGCGACGATAACGGCGTGTCGGCGGCGCAGGCGATGGCGGCCTATGGCCTGGACCCCGCGCAAGCGGGGCAGGCGGCGCGCGCCCCCGGATCGGTCCACGCCTTTCTGGAACTGCATATCGAACAGGGCCCCGTCCTCGAGGCCGAGGGCCGCGACATCGCCATCGTCGACCGCATCGTGGGTCTGGCGCAGCTGCGCGTGACGGTGCGGGGGCGCGCGGGCCATGCGGGCACCACGCCGATGGACCAGCGGCGCGACGCGCTGACCGGGGCGGTGGCGATCCTGTCGCAGCTGCCCGATCTGGCGCGTCAGACGGGGCGCGATGCGGTGCTGACCGTGGGCCGGATGGAGGTCCTGCCGGGCGGCGCCAACGTGATCCCCGATCTGGTGACCTTCACCGTCGATCTGCGCGCCCCGGCCGAGGAGGACGTGCTGCGCCTGATCCAGATGGTCGAGGGAACGGTCGCCCATGCGCAGGGCAACGGCCTGACCTGCGCGGTCGAACGTCAGCTTTATGCCGCGCCCACGCCGCTGTCGGGGCAGATCGGCGCGGCCCTGTCGGCGCAGGCCGATGCCTTGGGCGTGTCGCATCGGGTGATGGTCAGCGGCGCGGGCCATGACGCGATGATCATGGCGGAGTTCGCGCCCACCGGCCTGATCTTCGTGCCCAGCAAAGGCGGCGTGTCCCACGCCCCCGAGGAATGGACCGACTATGCCCAGATCGCCCGCGGGACGGACGTGATCTTTGCCACCATCCGCCAGATGTCGGGCGCAACGCCCGGCTAGCGTTCCAGAATCAGCAGGTCGCCTTCAAAGCTGACGCGGGCAAAGCGGCGCAGATAGGACATGCCCAGCAGGCTGTCTTGCAGTTCGCTGTCGATCACCACCGCGCGCACATCGCGGTCGACGGCATCGCCGATGGCGAATTCCGCGATGGTCACCGGCGCGGTGGCCACGCGACCGTTGGCCGTCACCGCCAGCCCGCTGAAGCGCAGGGCGTCCAGCTCCAGCCCGATGGCCTGCGCGTCGCGGCGCGACAGGGCGACGCTGGTCGCACCGGTATCGACGATGAAATCGACCGGCGTGCCGTTCAGCACGGCCTCCAGGTGGAAATGGCCGCCGCGGCCGACCGGGATTTCGATCCGGGCGCCGTTCTCCAGCACCTGCTGGCGCGGGGCATAGGTCTGCTGCCACCAGTCATAGCCGAAGGCCAGCCCCGCGATGATCACCGCCCACAAAAGCAGCGCGCGCAGCGCCCGCCCGCCGCGGCCCGACAGCTCGAACAGCATCGCCCCGCCGATCACCACCAGCAGCAGCACGTAAAAGGCCAGCCGCGCGATCTGGTCCGGGCTCATCCGAACAGGCCCGATCCGCGCAGCCCGTCGATCACGAACTGCACCGACAGCGCCGCCAGCAGCATCCCCAGAAGCCGCGTGACCACCATCGTGCCGGTCCGTCCCAGGGCGCGGGCCAGCGGCGTGGCCAGCGCGAACAGCACCATGCAGATGGCCAGCACGGCCAGCATCATCACATGGACCATCACCACATGGGCCGCGCCCTGATTCTCTCCGACCAGCAGGATCATCGTGGCCAGCGCACCGGGACCGGCCAGAAGCGGCATGGCCAGCGGAAAGACCGACGGGTCGTGGGCAGGGTTCTCTCCCTCGGCCTGGCCCTCGCGGCGTTCGGTGCGGCGCTCGAACAGCATGTCCAGCGCGGTCAGGAACAAAAGCAGGCCCCCCGCGATGCGGAAGGCCGAGATCGAGATGCCGATGCCCGACAGGATCGCGTCGCCCGTCAGCCCGAACAGCGTCAGCAGGATCGCCGCGATCACCAGCGACCGCGCGCCGATGCGGCGGCGCTGCGCGCCCGTCTGATCGGGGGTCAGCGCGATGAAGATGGGGGCAAGGCCGATCGGGTCGATGACCACGAACAGCGTGACGAAAGCGGTGATGTAGGTGGCCATGTCCATGCCCCCTTATCGCCCGCCCGTCGGGCGCTGCCAAGCCGTCCGTGAGGTGGCGGGGTGCTGCCGGGTAGGGGAATGGGGGTTTGCATTCCGGCGGTCAGGGCTTAAATATCTTGTGCGGGTGGGCCGTACCATCCCGCCAGGGAGTTTCTCATGCTGAACAATATCGGCCTTCCCGGCCTTCTTCTGATCGCGGTCGTCGTTCTGGTCCTGTTCGGACGGGGCAAGATCTCGTCGCTGATGGGCGAAGTGGGCAAGGGCATCACCGCCTTCAAGCGGGGCGTCAAGGACAGCTCGGACGACATCGAGACCGCCGCAGACGTCAACCGCGACCATCCCCGCCAGGTCCCCGGAGAGGCGGCGCGCGACGTGACGCCCCACACGGCGCCCGGCCAGCCCGTGTCCAGTCAGCCCGCGCCCGGTTCCACCTTGCCCGGCCCCCAGACCCGCGACCGCACGTAAGCCCGGAAAGGCAGGGTCCCCATGCTGGACATCGGCTGGACCGAACTGCTGCTGATCGGCATCGTGGCATTGATCGTGGTGGGCCCCAAGGACCTGCCGCATCTGTTCCACACGCTAGGCCGGATCACGGCACGCGCCCGCGGCATGGCCCGCGAATTCTCATCCGCGATGGAGGATGCGGCCAAGGATTCCGGTCTGGATGACGCCGCCAAGTCGCTGCGCGACGTGCGCAACATGACATCCAAGAAATCGCTTGGGCTGGATGCGCTGGACCGCGCCACCCAGAAATTCGAGAAATGGGACCCCAAGCGGCCCGAACCCAAGGCGGCCGCACCCGCCGCGACCCCCGATCCTGCGGCACCCGAACCCCAGGCGACCCCGGTCGTGGCCCCGGATGCGGTGGCGTCCGATGCCTCCGCCGACGGCCCGGCCCGGCGCCTGCATGCGGTGCGCCGCAGCGACATGAAAGACGACTGAGTTGGCCAGCACGCCCAAGCCCGACCCCATCGACGACAGCTCTGCCCCGCTGATCGAGCATCTGGCCGAGCTGCGCACGCGCATCATCTGGTCGCTGCTGGCCTTCATCGTGGCGATGGTGCTGTGTTATACGGTCTGGAACCCGATCTACAATTTCCTGACCCAGCCCATCTGTTCCGCATTGGAGGATCGGGGCCAGGAATGCGGCCTGATCCTGCTGAAGCTGCAGGAGGGGTTCTTTGTCGCGGTGCGGATCTCGTTCCTGGGCGGCTTCGTGCTGGCCTTTCCGGTGATCGCCTACCAGATGTGGCGTTTCGTGGCGCCGGGCCTTTATCGCAACGAAAAGGCGGCGTTCCTGCCGTTTCTGGTCGCCTCTCCGGTGATGTTCTTCATCGGGGCGTCCTTTGCCTTCTACGTCATCCTGCCGATGGCCTATGATTTTTTCCTGGGCTTTCAGCAGGGACCGCTGCAACTGCCCGACGACGTGGCCACGGCTCCGGTGGACAACCCGCTGGCGGCGATCGTCTTTCAGGGCTCGGTCGACGAATATCTGAAGCTGACGACCAAGTTCATCCTGGCCTTCGGCATCAGCTTTCAGCTGCCGGTGCTGCTGACGCTGATGGGGCGGGCCGGGCTGGTATCGGCCGCGGGGCTGGGATCGGTGCGGCGCTATGCGGTGCTGGCGATCCTGGTGCTGGCGGCGGTCGCGACCCCGCCCGACGTGATTTCCCAGGTGGTGCTGTTCGTGGTGATCTATGGCCTCTACGAGGTCTCGATCCAGCTGGTCGCCCGCATCGAGCGGCGCCGCGAGGCCGAGCTGCGCGCCCAGGGTCTGTGGGTCGAGGATGACGACGACGAGGAACCGGCCCGATGACCGATGTCGCAGCCCTCGACCGGATTGCCGACGCGCTGGAGCGGCTGGCCCCCCCGCCGCACCCCGCGCCGCGTTTTGACCAGGCGGATGCCTTTGTCTGGCAGCCCGATCCCGACCGTCTGGTGCCGGTGCCGCAGGTCGCTGGCGTGCCGCTGGACCAGCTGATCGGCATCGACCGCTCGCGCCGCACGCTGCTGGAGAACACGCTGCAATTCGCGCGCGGCCATGCGGCCAACAATGCGCTGCTGTGGGGCGCGCGGGGCATGGGCAAGTCGTCGCTGGTTAAGGCCGTGCATGCCGAGGCCGTGGCCCAGGGCCTGCCGCTGACCCTGGTCGAGATCGCCCGCGACGACCTGGCCAGCGTGGGGCGGCTGCTGGCCATGCTGGGCGCGGTTCCCGACCGGCGTTTTCTGCTGTTCTCGGACGATCTGTCCTTCAGCCATGACGACACGCAGTACAAGTCGCTGAAGGCCGTGCTGGATGGCGGCATCAGCGGGCGGCCCGCCAATGTGATCCTGTATGCCACCTCGAACCGGCGCCACCTGATGCCGCGCGACATGATCGACAACGAACGCGCCACCGCCATCCACCCCGGTGAGGCGGTCGAGGAAAAGGTGTCCCTGTCGGACCGGTTCGGGCTGTGGCTGGGCTTTCACCCCTGCGACCAGGACCAGTTCCTGGCGATGATCGACAGCTATTGCGCGGCCCATGGGCTGCGCATCGACCCCGACACGCTGCGCGCGGAGGCCATCGAATGGCAGGCGACGCGGGGTGCGCGGTCGGGCCGGGTGGCCTGGCAGTTCTTTACCGATTTGGCAGGTCGGCACGGCCTGGCAGTCTGAGGCGGTGTCGGGGGGCGCGAATGTCCTGACGGGGACGCGGATCAGAGAACGCCGCCTGGCCCTGTCGCGGCGCCAGGCGGATGTGGCGAGGGCGGTGGGCATATCGCCTGCCTATCTGAACCTGATCGAACATAACCGCCGTCCTGTCAGCCCGGAACTGATCGCCCGCCTGGCCGATGAGCTGGAGGTGCCCGCCGATGAGCTGGCCGAGGGCCGCGAGGAAATCCGCATCGCCGCCCTGCGGGAGGCCGCGGCCCATCCGGTCGCCGCAGGCACCGTGGCCGAGCTGGATCAGATCACTGAATTCCTAGCCCGCTTTCCGGGCTGGGCCGCGCTGCTGATCGCGCATGCGCGGCGCGGCGGCGGGCTGGAACGGCAACTGGTCGACCTGTCCGACCGCATGACCCAGGACCCCTATCTGCTGACCACCCTGCACGAGGTGCTGTCGGCGGTGACCTCGGTCCGCTCCACCGCGGCGATCCTAGTCGAGGACGGAGAGATTTCCCCCGACTGGCGGCGGCGGTTTCATGCGAACCTGCATCAGGACAGCCAGCGGCTGTCGCTGACCGCGCAGGCGCTGGTCGCCTATCTGGACAGCTTCGAGGCCGATGGCAACGCCTCGACCCCGCAGGAGGAGGTCGAGGCCTGGATGGCCGCGCAGGGCGCCGAGGCGCCTGATCCGGGCGATCTGACCTCGGATGCGGCAAGGGCGATGGCCGCCGACCTGCTGCGCCACATGCATGCCGACCGCGCCGCCCTGCCGGACCGTCACCTGACCGAGGCGCTGCCCGCCGCGGGCAACCCGCCCGACCCGGTGCGCCTGTCCGCGCGGCTTGGGCTGCCGCTGGATCTGGTGATGCGGCGGCTGGCCGATCTGCGCCCGACCGGGTTCGAAGGCGCGGGCCTGCTGGTCTGTGACGGATCGGGGGCGCTGACCATGCGCCGCGCGGCGCAGGGATTCGCGTTGCCGCGACCGGGCGACAGCTGTGCGCTGTGGCCGCTCTATCATGCGCTGGCGGTGCCGCAGGTGGCGCTGGCGCGGCTGGTGGTGACGCCGGACGGGCGGCTGTTCCGCACGCTGTCCTATGCGCAGCGCCGTCAGCCTATGGGGCTGGACGGGCCGCTACTGACCGATGCGCTGATGCTGATTTTGCCAGCGGACGGGCCGGTGCCCGCCGATGCGCTGCCCATCGGGCCGGCCTGCCGGATCTGCCCCCGCACGGCCTGTCCCGCGCGGCGAGAGCCGTCGATCCTGGTGCCGCAGGGCGGACCTGCGGGCTAGGGCCGCGGGGCTCTGTTGCACAAATCGGCTGAGGGTCGAGGTTCCCCTTCCCCCGGACAGACTCATCCCACGGCTTCAGTGACGGGTATGCCGAGTGCGGTGAAGCCGTTCAGGACGGCCACACGGATCTGAAA
>NZ_SUNH01000020.1 GCF_005048265.1 Paracoccus hibiscisoli | reverse complement strand
GCCATCTCCTTGTCCAGCCAGATCAACAAAGACCCGCGCTTCCTGAGCGCAGCGTCGTAAGCGGGCCAGTTCGTCGTGCGGTAGCGGGCGGGATCGGGCTTGCTCATGCTGCCCGCCTAACCGCATGAAATCGCGATGTGAATCCCTCTCAATAAAAGTTCTGCAACAACGCCCATCGACATCGCCGAGGGAATATGGACCGGCCAAGACTCTTTACAATCGCTGGAGGCGTTGGAGCGATAACGGCGTCTTCGCCCGGATCATGGTCGGCCTGGCCGCCGAAAGCACCGATCCGAAGACGATCATGATCGACGCGACCTATCTCAAGGCGCACCGCACGGCCTGCAGCCTGCGTGCAAAAAAGGGGGGCGTGGCCGCCAGATCGGTCGAACAAAAGGCGGTATGAACACGAAGCTGCACGCTGTTACCGATGCGACAGGAAGACCTATCCGGTTCTTCCTGTTGGCAGGACAGGTCAGCGACTACACCGGAGCGGCGGCGCTTCTGGACAGTCTGCCGCAGGCCGACTGGTTCTTGGCGGACCGGGGCTATGATGCTGACTGGCTGCGAAAAGCGTTGCAGGACAGAGGGATAAAAGCCTGCATTCCCGGCCGGAAGTCCCGCAAGAAAACCGTGAAATACGACAAGCGCCGCTATAAACGCCGCAATCGCATCGAGATCATGTTCGGCCGCTTGAAGGACTGGAGACGTGTCGCCACGCGTTACGACAGGTGCCCGGAAACCTACCTCTCCGCAATCGCATTGGCCGCCACCGTTCTGTTCTGGCTGTGATCAAGAACGAGTCCTGACCCTAGCGCTGTCGCAAGGCGCGCCGCTAGTTGCGGGCGCGCAGGCGGGGCGCGCCCTTGTCCAGCCACAGCGCGGACACCCACCACAGCGCCAGGCAGGCCCACAGATCGACCAGCAGCCGCCGCCCCATCGGCTGTTCCGCCGGGGTCATCTGGAACGCGTCGCCCAGCACCGACAGCAGCACGCAGGCGACAAAGGCGAACAGCCCCCCCTTGCCGATCTGTTGCAGGGCCACGCCGGGGCGGGTGGCGGCCAGCCAGGCCATCGGCCGCGCCAGGGGGGCCGCGACCAGCCAGGCAGCGGCGACGATGGCCAGATAGCGGGTGCCGTCCAGGCTCCATTTGTCGATGCTGCCATAGACCAGCTTCAGCGCCTCGCGGAAGGCCAGCGCCGGTTCCCCGATGCGCGCGCCGATGACGATCGCGCTGCCAAAGGCGAACATCCCCAGGGCCAGCACCGTCAGCAGGTGCCGCCACGGCCACAGGGCCGCCATGATGCGCTGGCGGAACAGGCCCATCGCCACCCCGGTAAAGAACAGCATCTGCCAGCCGAAGGGGTTGAACAGGAATCCGCCCTGGGTGCGGTGATTTGGGATCATCGCGTTCAGCGCCGGCGCGTGCCACCACAGCAGGACCGACCCCACCGCCACCAGCCAGGGCCAGCGCACCATCAGCGGCACCACCGCCAGCGCGGCCACCATCAGGATCACATACAGCGCCAGCACGTCGATGATGTTGGGCTGGACCCAGAAGGTCGCGACCGTGCCCAGATAGCCCAGGGGGTTCTCCAGCACCCAGACCGCGTACTGGTTCCAGATGGCGGTATGCGGACGATCCAGCGCCAGCAGCGCCGCCGACAGCAGCGCCATCAGCAGCGCCCCGATCAGCATGGCGCGCCACACCTCGTAGGCGCGGCGGGCAAAGCGGCGCTGGGCTGTGCGGCGGCCGTCGCGGGCCTCGACGCTGCGCCAGACCAGGCCGACCAGAAAGCCCGACAGCAGCACAAACAGCTCTGACGCGTCGAAGATCGAGAAATTCGGCAGCGTCCAGCCCCGCATGACCGAGATGGGCATGTGGTTCACCATGATGCTGACCAAGGCATAGCCCCGCAGCATGTCCAGAGCGATCAGCCGATTCATGCGGGCAGCCTGCTCCAGCGCGTCAACAGGGCCGGGTCCAGCAGCATGGCGTCGGTTTCGGCGCGGTCCATGTCCGCCAGCGCCTGGCGCTGATCGGGGGCATGGGCGATCTTGGCCTCGGCGGTGATCCGGGCCAGGTGCACCGAACGCGGCAGCGCCTCGGGCAGCGGCGCCAGCATCGCGACATGGCGGGCCAGCAGATCCGCGTCGCGGCCAAGGCGCAGCAGGCTGTCGGGGCCGGTATCGGCCTGGGGCAGGGCGCGGGCGATGGCAGTGGCCTCGGTCAGGATGGCGGGCGGGTCGCGTTCCTCGGGGGTGACCAGCAGGCCGCGCATCCGGGCCCACCGGCCAAAGACCGGGCTGGCCGACAGGCGCGAGGTGACCGGCGACAGGATCAGCCCCGCCAGGATCGGCGACAGCCAGATCAGCTGCGCGGGCGAAAAGCTGGCCAGCACGATCAGCGTCCCCGCGCCCAGGGCGACATGCGCCCAGTGATGGCGCAGCACGACGCCCCATGTCGGCATCGACCCCGCGCGGGTCTGCGCGTTCCAGCCGCTGTCGCGGCCCGACAGGATCTCGAAGATCTGGCGGGTCTGAACCAGCATCTGCACCGGCGCGATCAGCGCCGACAGGATCGTCTCGAAGATCGCGCTGGCAAAGATGCGCACGCGGCCGCCCGAATTGCGCGCCAGGGGGCGCGCCCAGGCCCGGAAGGTGGCGATGAACTTGGGCAGCAGCAGCAGCGCCATGGCCAGCGCGAACAGCCACAGCATCCGGCGGCTGTCAAAGACCGGCCAGTCGGGGAACAGCTGATAGGCGTTGGGAAAATATTCCGGCGTGGACAGCAGCACGGTCGCCGACAGGATCAGGCCGACCAGGATCAGCGCCAGCCACAGCGGGCTCATCAGGAAACCCATGATGCCGATGATCATATGTGCCCGGCTGATGCCGCGCAGCCCCTTGACGCCCAGCAGGCGGGAGTGCTGCAGGTTGCCCTGAGCCCACCGCCGTTCGCGCACGGCCATGTCCAGCAGCGTGGGCGGACAGCCCTCATAGCTGCCGCGCAGGTCGTGATCCAGGCGCACCGACCAGCCCGCGCGGCACAGCGCCGCCGCCTCGACGAAATCGTGGCTGAGGATCGTGCCGCCAAAGGGCGGGTTGCCTGGCAGGCGCGGCAGCCCGCAGGCCTGCGCAAAGGCAGTCACGCGGATGATCGCGTTATGGCCCCAGTAATTGCCCGTATCACCCGACCATGCGGCGACGCCGCGGGCGATCATCGGGCCATAGACACGGCCCGCGAACTGGGTCAGGCGGGCAAAGATCGTCTCTCCGCCGACCAGCATCGGCATGGTCTGGATCAGCCCCACGCGGTCATCGGCGGCCATGCGGGCGGACAGGGCGCGGATGGTCGCGCCCGACATCACGCTGTCGGCGTCCAGCACGACCATCTGGTCATAGCGCCCGCCCCAATGGCGCACGAATTCGGCCAGATTGCCCGATTTGCGGTCGTCATTCGTCAGGCGGCGGCGATACCACATCGGCAAGGGCGACAGGGCGCGGGCGGCATGGACCACCAGCGTCTCGTTGACGGCTATGGCCGGGTCGCGGGTGTCGGACAGCACGAAGATCTCGGTCCGCTGGGCCATGCCCTCGGCCTCCAGCTCGCGCGCCAGCGCGACCAGCAGGGCGGTGCTGGTGGCGACATCCTCGTGATAGATCGGCATGACCACAACCACGCGGGCGTCGTTCGGGCCGTCCGGCGTGGTCAGGCGCGGGGCCAGAAACCCCGCCAGCGTCCCGCAGAACGAGAATCCGATCCAGGCGAATGTCGGCACGAACAGCACCAGCAGCGCGATCTGCATCGGCTTGGGGTCGGCGCCGAACGCCGCCAGCATCTGCGAAAAGCCATAGACCGCCAGCGCCGCCGTGCCGCCAAAGGCGATCAGGCGCGCCATCCAGACCCGCAGGCTGTTTTGGCGGCGGCCCGGCCCGCCCTGGGGGGCGCGGGCGAAATCCTGCACCGGCATGGTCGTGGGGGCGGCGGGCGGCACGATGGGGTCGGCCGGTCGGGCAGCAGGCCCTCCGGCGGTCTGCATGTCGGTCGCCATGGTCATGCCGTCCAGCGGGTCAGCCAGGTCTCGCTGAGGGCGAGGCCTTCGGGCGTGGTCAGCACGGCCTGCAACTCGGACAGCTGGATGCGCCCCGGCTCGAACTCGAAGGCCAGGCGCAGCACGTCCTGATCGGGCAGCGGCTTCAGATAGGCATGCACGACCCGGCCGGCCGAGGCGGTGACCTGAAAATTCGGCAGCGTCTCGCGGAACAGGCCCAGGTCGAAATCGATGACATAGCTGCGCGTCGTCTCGACATTGACGGACCGGCCCGACCGGACCTGACGCACCTTGGCCAGCGGCAGGCTGCTGGGCGGCAAGGCGCCAAAGCTGAGGCGGTATCGGAACTCGGTCCGCTCGCCGCGCGGGATGGTGGCGGCGGGCAACCAATAGCTGACGATGTTGTCGTTGAACTCGTTCTCGACCGGGATCTCGATCAGGCGGACCTCGCCCTCGCCCCAGCTGCCCTCGGGTTCGATCCAGGCCGAGGGGCGCAGGTGATACATCGCCTCGGCATCCTGATAGGTCTCAAAGTCGCGGGCCCGCTGGACCAGACCGAAGCCGCGCGGGTCGCGGTCGACAAAGCTGCTGATCTGCAGGTTGCGCGGCGACATCAGGCCGCGCCACAGCGCCTGGTTCGCACCGGTCTGCATCTGCAACCCGTCGCTGTCATGGCAGGCGGGGCGATAATCATCGACCACGCGGCGCGAGGCCGGGCTGAACCAGAACATCGAGGTCAAGGGCGCCAGCCCCGTCTCGCGCAGGTCCACGCGCGGGAACAGCGCCACGCGCGTGCGCACCATGGTGACCGCGCCGGGGGTCACGTCGAACTGGAAGGCCGCCGCGACCGATCGGCTGTCCAGGATCGCATAGATGCGCACCGATTGCGCGCCGGGCTCGGGCTCGACGATCCAGAAATCGGTGAACAGGGGGAATTCCTCGCCGTCCGGGCTGCCGGTCTTGATGGCAAGGCCGCGGGCCGACAGGCCGTAAAGCGTGCCCCGCGCCACCGCGCGGAAATAGCTGGCGCCCTGAAAGACGATGAATTCGTCCATCACGCCAGGGCGGTTCAGCGGCGTGCGCATCCGAAAGCCCGACCAGCCCATGTTGCCGATGGTGGTCACATCGCCGCCATCGGGGAAATACCGCTCGTCGAATTCCAGCAGGGCGGGGTCGAAGGGAATCGGCCGCGTGATGCCGCCCCGGACCAGATTGATCTGCACCGGCTCGTAGAAGATCGAGCCGGGCGACAGCAGGTCGATGCGGAAATCGGGGTTCTGCGCCAGCGGGTCATGTTCGCGCCGGAACCGGATGCCGCGATACTGGTCATAGTTCAGGTTGGCAAAGCTGCCCTCCAACTGCGAGATGGGCTGCACATAGACGCGGGCGGACCGCTCCTGGGCGAGGGCCGCCACCGTCTCGAACCCGAAGGGTTCGGGCATGGCGGGGCCAAAGCCCGTGGGGTCCTGGGCCTGCTGGGCCTGGGCGGGCACCGCCAGCAGGGACCCGCCGGCAGCCAGGGCGGTGGCAGCATTGAGAAATTGGCGACGCTTCATATCCGGGGATGTCTCGACAGGGATGGTGGATTATAGCAGGCCGCCGCAGTGCAGCAACGCTGCTGTCCGGCTTAAGCTCTTATCAGCCGATAAGCGCCATCCGGGCAAGCCGCAAGTGGCCCGGGCGGTTCACTGCCGCGCCAGCCAGGCCGTGACCGGGCCGCGCACGCTGGTCAGGCCCTCGGCCTCGGCGTCGGCGATGACCTGGGCCAGATCGGTGATGCTGACGCGGCGGATCAGGTGCTTGACCGGCCCGATGGACGCCGGGCGCATCGACAGGCGCCGGATGCCCAGGGCGGCAAAGACCAGCGCCTCGATGGGGCGGCCCGCATCCTCGCCGCAGAAGGACAGCGGCACGCGCGCCTCCTCGCAGCGCTGCACGATCTGGCGCAGCAGCGCCAGGAACGACAGGTTCAGCGTGTCATAGCGGCGGCGCACGCGCTCGTTCTCGCGGTCGGCGGCGAAAAAGAACTGTTTCAGGTCGTTGCCGCCGATCGACACGAAATCGCACATCTCGAAGAAGCGGCGCGGCGCAAAGGCCATCGACGGCGTCTCCAGCATGGCGCCCACGCGGATGTCGCTGGGCATGGAATGCCCCAGACGCTGTTCGCGCGCCATCTCCTGCATCAGGATGCGATGCGCGGCCTCGTATTCGGTGATGTCCGCGACGAAGGGGAACATCACGTGCAGCGGCCGGCCCACGCTGGCGCGGATCAGCGCCTGCAGCTGCATCCGCAGCACGCCGCGCTTGTCCAGACCCACCCGAATCGCGCGCCAGCCCATCGCGGGATTCGGCTCGTCCTGGGGTTTCATGTAGGGCAGCACCTTGTCCGAGCCGATGTCCAGCGTGCGGAACATCACCGGCTTGCCCTGGGCGTTGTCCATGACGCGGGCATACAGGCCCGCCAGCTCGGCCCGGCGCGGCACGTGGTTGCGCACCAGGAACTGCAGCTCGGTGCGGAACAGACCCACGCCCTCGGCGCCCGATCCCTCAAGCGAGGGCAGGTCGGCCATCAGACCCGCGTTCATGTACATCTGGATCGTCGTGCCGCAGGTGCCGGTGGCGGGCAGGTCGCGCAGGTCGGCATAGCGGTCCTGCGCCTCGGCCTGCATGGCGATCTTGTCCAGGAACGCCTTGTGGACCGATTCCTCGGGGCGCAGATGGACAACGCCCTGATCGCCATCGACCAGGATCGGGTCGCCGTTCAGCGCCTCGGTGGTGATGCGGGTGGCGTGGATGACCAGCGGAATGGCCAGCGCCCGGGCGACGATGGCCGCGTGGCTGCCGACCGATCCCTCCTCCAGGACCACGCCCTTCAGGCGGCGGCCATATTCCAGCAGTTCCGCCGGGCCGATGTTGCGGGCGACCAGAATCGGGTTTTCCGGCATCTCGGCGCCGGTGTCGCGGCCCTGTCCCGTCAGGATGCGCAGCAGCCGGTTCGACAGGTCGTCCAGATCGTGCAGCCGATCGCGCAGATAGGGGTCAGAGGCCATCTCCAGCCGGGCGCGGGCGGTGGACTGCTCCTTTTCGACGGCGGCCTCGGCGGACAGGCCAAGGCGGATGTCCTCCTCCATGCGCTTCAGCCAGCTGCGCGAATGGGCGAACATGCGATAGGTTTCCAGCACGGCGGCATGCTCGCCCTCGCCGACCATGTCGGCGGCGGCGACCATCGTGTCGACGGTGCTGCGCAGGCGGTCGACGCCCTCGTGCAGGCGGATCAGCTCCTTGTCGGGGTCGTCGCCGACGGGGTTGGAGATCACCACGCGCGCCTCGTGCAGCCAGACGCGGCCCTGGGCGGCGCCCTCCTGTCCGGTCCCGCCGCGGATCATCAGCGGAAAGCGATGCGCCAGCGGCAGGCTGTCGGACTGGCTGCCCTGAAAGGCGCCCAGCTCGGTCATCTCGGCCAGAACCATGGCGACGACCTCAAGGCCATAGACCTCGTCCTCGCTGAACTGTCGGGCGGTGGCGCATTGCACGACCAGCACGCCCAGGCGTTCGCCGACCCGCTGGATGGGCACGCCCAGGAAGGCGGGAAAGACTTCCTCGCCGGTCTCGGGCATGAAGCGGAAGCCAGGCTGGGACGGTGCGTCGGCGGTGTTCACATAGCGTCCGGTGCGGGCCACGCGGCCGACCAGACCCTCGCCCAGACGCAGGCGGGTCTGGTGGACGGCCTCGGGGCGCAACCCCTCGGTCGCGCACAGCTCCAGCGTATCGGCATCGCGGAACAGGTAGATCGAGCAGACCTCGGTCCCCATCGAATCGGCGATGTGATGGGTGATCTGGTCAAGCCTGTCCTGGCCCCCGCCCGCGGCGGCAAGGATTTCCTTGAGCCGCCGCAGCAGCTTGCGCGAGTCGCTGTCGGTGCGATCCTGCATCGCTTGGCCCGCCTTCTGGTTTTGCGGTTCCCCGGTCAGGGATCCGACCGGAAGGCGTTACGCCTTGTCCAGTTCAAAGGCATCATGCAGCGCCTGCACAGCCAGTTCCATGTATTTCCGGTCGATCAGCACCGAAATCTTGATCTCGGAGGTCGAGATCACCTTGATGTTGACGTTTTCATCGGCCAGCGCCTTGAACATGCGTGCGGCGACACCCGCATGGCTGCGCATGCCGATGCCAACGACCGACACCTTGGCGACCTCGGTATCGACGACCAGCTCGTCATAGGCGATGTGACCGGACTGGCGGGCCTCTTCCATCGCACGCTTGGCGCGCTCGACCTGGTTGATCGGCACCGAGAAGGTCATGTCGGTCACCGAACCCGGATGATCGTCGTAGTCCTTCTCCGAGATGTTCTGCACGATCATGTCGACGTTCACGCCCGCATCGGCCAGCGGCGCAAAGATGGCGGCGGAAATGCCGGGCCGGTCCTCGACCGTGACCAGCGTGATCTTGGCCTCGTCGCGCGACGAGGCGATGCCGTTGACGACTTTCGATTCCATGATTTCATCCTCATCGCAGATCAGCGTGCCGGAAGTCTCGTCGGTCTCCTCAAAGGAGGACAGCACCCGCAACCGCACCTTGTAACGCATCGCCAGTTCGACCGACCGCGTCTGCAGCACCTTGGCCCCCAGGGATGCCAGCTCCAGCATCTCCTCGAAGGCGATGCGGGGCAGCTTGCGGGCGCGCGACGTGATGCGCGGGTCGGTGGTATAGACCCCGTCCACATCCGTGTAGATGTCGCAGCGTTCCGCCCCGAAGGCCGCGGCAAAGGCCACCGCCGTCGTGTCCGACCCGCCGCGCCCCAGCGTGGTGATGCGGCCCTCGGGCGACACGCCCTGGAACCCCGCGACCACCGCGACCTTGAAGCCCTCGGCGAATTTCTGGTCCAGGTTCTTGCGCGGGATGTCCACGAACCGCGCGGCCGAATAGGCGGCGGTCGTGTTGATCGGCACCTGCCAGCCCTGCCAGCTGCGCGCGGGCACGCCCATTTCCTGCAGGGTCAGGGCCATCAGGCCCGCGGTCACGTTCTCTCCGGAACTGACGACGGCGTCGTATTCGCGCGCGTCGAACATCGGCTGCGTCTGTTCGACCCAGCCCACCAACTCGTTCGTCTTGCCGGACATGGCGCTGACGATGACGATGACGTCATAGCCGCGATCGACCTCGCGCTGCACCTTGCGGGCGGCGTTCCTGATCCGGTCCAGATCGGCCACCGAAGTGCCGCCGAATTTCATTACCAGAAGCGGCATCAAGGGCCTCCAGCCAAAGGATGTGCGTCGGCGGGGCTTTTAGGGGCGGGGGCGGCAAACCGCAAGAGCCCGTCAATTGGCCTTCTGCCGGGGGCGGAAGGGCAGGGGGGCCACCGGCACGCCGTCCTCGATCAGCTTGCGGGCCTCCTCGGGGCGGGCCTCGCCGTGGATGGCGCGGGCGGGGCGTTTGCCCTCATGCATGGCGCGGGCCTCCTCGGCGAAGCTGAGGCCGACGTAATCTGAGTTTTCCTCGACCTTGCGGCGCAGGGCGTCCAGCGCGGCCTCGGCGGGGTTGCGGGGGGCGGTCAGGGGGCGTTTCTCGGTGACGGCGGGGGCCATCAGGGCACGGTCCACGCGGGTCGTGCCGCATTGCGCGCAGGTGACATGGCCCGCATCGCGCATCGCCTCGAACCCGTCCGAAGACCGGAACCAGCCGTCGAAGTCATGGCCCTCGTCACAGCGCAAGGCATAGCGGATCATCGAAACGCTCCTGTCATCTGGCCTTCATATCGGGTCAGGCGGGCCCGCGTGCAAGGTCATCCAGTCGCCCGATCAGCGCATCTGGGTCGCCCGCCCGCGCCTCCAGCACCGCGCGTGCGGCGCGGCCCATGGCGCGGGCCGCCTCGGGGCGGTCGATCAGCGGGGCCAGACCCTCCTCCCAGGGGCGCGCGGCGCCCTGCGCGTGCAGGGCGTCAAAGGTCTCGATGAAATTGCCCAGATGCGGCCCGTGCAGCAGCGCGCAGGCATGGGCGGCGGGCTCCCACGGGGTGTGGCCGCCATGATCCGCGATGCTGCCGCCGATAATGCACAGGCCCGCGCGGGCATACCAGCGCGCCATCTCTCCCAGGGTGTCGGCCAGCAGGACGCCGCCCTGGGGCGCGTCATCGGCCCCGGCGCTGCGCCGCGCCATGGGCAGGTCGCGCGCCGCGATCAGCGCCGCGATGGCATCGGCCCGGTCGGGATGGCGCGGCGCCAGGATCAGCCGCAGGTCGGGCCGCGTGGCGCGCAGCGCGGCAAAGGCGTCCAGCACCGGCCCATCCTCGCCCTCATGGGTCGAGGCCGCCAGGATCACCCGGTCACGTGCGTCGTCCTGGGGCGTGACGGGCAGGGACGCCGGGGCCAGCAGCTTCAGGTCCAGGCGCGGCAGCAGCGCGCGATGCGGCAGGCCCAGGGACAGCAGGCGCGCCTCGCTGCCCTGATCCTGCGCCGACAGGGCGGCGATGCGGCCCAGCATCGGGCCGATGATGCGCGGAAACCGCCCCCAGGTCCCGGCAGAGCGTTCCGACATGCGCGCCCCAATCATCGCCTGATGCACGCCCCGCTGGGCCAGCAGCCGCGAACGCAGGGGCCAGAACTCTCCCTCCACGGTCAGCGCCAGGCGGGGGCGGGTGGCGTCCAGAAAACGCGCCAGCGCACCGGGCAGGTCCAGCGGTGCCAAGCGTGCGGGCAGGCCCCAGTCCTGCGCCAGCGCGCGGCCCGTCTCGCTGTTGGTGGTGACGGTCAGGGGGTGGCGCGCGGCCAGCGCCGCGATGACGGTGCGGGCCGAGGTCAGCTCTCCGACGGATGCGGCATGGACCCAGATCGCGGCCGGGCCGGGCCGCGTGCCGCAGACCAGCCGTTCGCGCAACGCCGCCGATCCGCCCATGCGCGCGCGCAGGCACAGCGCGGCCTCGGCGATGCGGGTCGTGGCGTCATAGATCATGCAGGGTGGCCCCTCGCTCAGGGAGTGTTGGAGGCGGGTACCGGAATCGAACCGGTCTTCACGGATTTGCAATCCGGTGCGTAACCTCTCCGCCAACCCGCCGCCGTCGAGAGTGGCCGTGTCCTAGCGGATTGCCGCGACCCTTGCAAGACGCGAAGCGCGCGGCCCATGTCCTGCGTTGCCCAAGCGGGGGAAACATGGCAATAGTCGCGCAAACGACCCAAGCAGAGGTTCCCCTGACATGAGCGATTTCGCCGCGCGCCGCACGATGATGGTGGACACGCAGGTCCGGCCCAGTGACGTCACGAAGTTCCCGGTGATCGAGGCGATGCTGACCATCCCACGCGAGGATTTCGTGCCCGCCAGCCGCCGCTCCGTCGCCTATTCCGGCGAGAATCTGGATATCGGCCATGGCCGCGTCCTGCTGGAGCCGCGCAGCCTGGCCAAGCTGGTCGATGCGCTGGACATCCAGCCCGATGAGCTGGTCCTGGACCTGGCCTGCGGCTACGGTTATTCGGCCGCCGTCATGGCGCGCATGGCCGAGGCCGTCGTCGGCATCGAGGATGACGCCGAACTGGCCACCGAGGCCGAGGACCGCCTGACCCGCGCCGGCATCTTCAACGTGGCCGTTCTGCACGCCCCCCTGACCGAGGGTGCCCCGAAACAGGGCCCCTATGACGTCATCCTGATCGAGGGCGCGGTCGAGGAGATCCCCCCCGCCATCATCGACCAGCTGCGCGAGGGCGGCCGCATCGGCGCGCTGTTCACCGAGGGCGCGCTGGGCGTCGCCCGCATCGGCACGCGCCGCGGCGACCGGATCGCCTGGCGCTATGCCTTCAACGCCAATGCGCCGATGCTGCCGGGCTTTGGCCGCCAGCGCGGGTTCGCGTTGTGAGGGTGCTGCAGCGCCTGGCGGCGGTCGCGCTGCTGTCGCTGGGCGCGGCGCTGCCCGCCCGGGCCGAATCGCTGGCCGACACGATGGTCGCGGCCTATCGCCATTCCGCGCTGATCGAGCAGAATCGCGCCGTGCTGCGCGCCGCCGACGAGGATGTCGCGGCCTCGGTCGCGGCGCTGCGCCCGGTCGTGGAATGGGTCGCCCGCCAAAGCGCCAGCCGCGCCGAGGGCAGCACGACCGCGCGCTCGACCTCGCTGTCGATCGGGGCGCAGGTGACGCTCTATGACTTCGGGCGGGGACAGCTGGCCATCGACGGTGCCAAGGAACAGGTGCTGGCCACGCGGCAGGCGCTGGTCTCGATCGAACAGGACGTGCTGCTGGCCGCGGCCATCGCCTATTTCGACGTGCGCGAGGCGATCCAGCAGGTCGGCCTGCAGCAGAATTCCGTCGAGGTCCTGACCAGCGAGCGTCAGGCCGCCCAGGACCGGTTCGACGTGGGCGAGATCACCGTGACCGACGTGGCCCTGGCCGATGCGCAGCTGGCCGCGACCCGCGCCGCGCTGGCCGCCGCCAACGGCCAGCTGGAGGTCGCGCGCGAGGTCTATCTGGCGGTCACCGGCCGCCAGCCGGGGGCCCTGGCCGCGCCGCCGCCCCTGCCCAGCCTGCCCGCAACCCTGGAAGAGGCGCGCGCCATCGCGCAGCGCACCCACCCCGCGATCGGCCAGGCACAGCGCCAGGCCGCGGCCTCGGAACTGGCCGTCGCCTCGGCCGCGGCCGAGCGCAACCCGACCCTGTCGGGCACCGCCAGCGTCGGCGTGACGCGCAGCCCGCAGACCGAGCTGGGCGGTTACGGCAGCCGCAATTCCTCCTCGGTGGGGCTGGAGCTGTCGCAGACGCTCTATTCCGGGGGGCGGCTGTCGGCCGGGCACCGCCGGTCGATGGCGCAGCGCGATCAGGCGCGGGCGGGGTTGCTGAACACCTCCCGGCAGGTCAGCCAGCAGGTTGGCGAAACCTGGGCCAACATCGCCGTGGCCCGGGCGCAGATCACCGCCATCACCCAGCAGATCTCGGCCGCGCAGCAGGCCTATGACGGCGTGCGCGAGGAGGCGCAGCTGGGCGCGCGCACCACGCTGGACGTGCTGGATGCGGAACAGGCGCTGCTTCAGGCGCGGGCGGACCGGATTACGGCGGAATCCAATCTGCAATTAGCTCATTATCAACTTCTGGCTGCTATGGGTCTGTTGACGGTAGAAAACCTGCAACTGGGAATCCCGACCTATGACCCATCGCAATATTACAACGCTGTGCGGAATGCGCCCGCAACCAGCAGACAGGGCGAAAGCCTGGACCGCGTGCTGCGCGCCATCGGCCGGAACTGATCCGGCACTGGCGGTGCGCCATGGTTAAGGCGCGCCGCACCTCCGCCGCCGACGCGGCGGACCCCGCCCAGCCCCTCGTGCTGACGGTGATCGAGGGGACCAAGCCCCGCCGCTCCCGCAAAGCCGCGGCGGCACCCGAAGCCCCCGCCGCCAAGGCCCCCCGCGCTCGCACCGCCAAGACGAAGGCCGCGCCGCGCGCAGAGGACGCCCCGCCCAAACCCGCCGCCAAACCGCGCAGCCGCTCCAAGGCGCCTGCCACGGCCGCCGCGACCAAACCGGCCCGTCAGACCCGGGCCCGCGCGGCCAAGCCCGCCCCGGCATCCGAGGCCCGTTGGGTCGACGAACTGACCTTTGCGGCCCAGGCCCAAGCCCAGGCCGGGCGGAGCGTGGCCCAGATCGTCCTCTCCGAGGATCAGCCGCTGGGCGCCGCCGCCCGAGAGATCGCCCGCATCCGCTCCGAGATGCAGCAGATCCGCCACATGATCGACAGCCAGCCGGTCGAGCAGGGCGATGCCCATGCCATGCTGCAGCGGCTGTGCCGCAACCCCGCGCCGCGCGGGCTGCTGGCGGGCAGCACGGCCTCGGTCATCGAACTGGTGCCGCAGACGCGCCGCGCCTCGGCGCCTGCCGCCCGCGCGCTGCGGGCGGTGCCCGACGCGATCGCCGCACCGTTGCCGGATGCCATTGCCGATCCGGTCGCGCCGCAGATCGCCCCGGTGGTCGCGAACCCCGACCCTGTTCTTGCGCAGCTCGTCGCGCCCGTCGCCATGCCTGCCCCGGTCCGGGCACCCTCGCGCATCGCACGGTTGCTGTCGGCCTGGGGGGATTGGCTGATGTGGCGCCTGCTGCCGCCGGCCCTGCCCAACCAGGCCTCGGCCGCGCGCCCCGGCTCGATGCCGCAGCCCCTGCGCCAGGCGGCTGCCACCAGTATGGCGCAGGATGCCCCCGCGGACCCGGCGCCCGTCGGTTGCGTACCGGTCGCGCAAACGCCGCCCCAGACCCCGGTCCCGATGGACGAGATCGTGGGCCAGGCCGTCACCCGAATCATGGAGGATGGCAGCCTGCGCGCCCATCTGAAGGAGATGATCCGCGAGGAGCTGGAGGGAGAGATGGGTGCCCGATTCTCAGGCAACCTGCGCGCCGTGGTCCGCCGCGAGATCGCAACCGCCCTGGATGAGCGTCTGACCCATCTGTAACCCGTCAGGCGGGCAGGGTCAGTTCAGCATCCCCTCGGGATCGACGCTTTCGAACCCGCGGCGGATCTCGAAATGGACGAACCCGGCGCTGCCCGCCTGTCCCAGGGACTGGCCTGCCTCCACACTGTCGCCCTTGGCGACGGCGACCTCGCCCAAGTTGGTATAGACGCTCATCAGGTCGCCCTCATGGCGCACCACGATGATCGGCGTCCCGGCGCTGTCGCGGGTGATCGCCGCGACCTGTCCGCCGCCCGCCGCGCGGACCGCGGTGCCGCCGGGCGCCGCGATGTCGATGCCGTCATTGCGGCCCTTTTCATAGGTCCGGATGATCGCGCCCTCCACCGGCATGCGGAACCGCCCCCCGCTGGAGGCGGCCGTGCGCGTCGATCCCAGATCGGTTGTCGGCACGTCCGGCGCGGGGGCACCCGCAGGCGGGGTCGTCTCGTCGGGCAGAGGCTGCGCGGCCGAGGGCGGCGTGGGGGTCGGGCTGCCGGTCCCCGGCGCGGTCGTGGCCAGACGGTCGGGGCTCTGACCCGGCTGCGGCACGATCAGGCGCTGGCCGGGACGCAGGCTCATGTCGGCGGGCAGGCCGTTCCAGCTGGCCAGATCCTGCACCGTCACGCCATAACGTCGGGCGACGGCCCAGGCCGTCTCTCCGGCGGCGACGACATGTTCACGCGGATTGGGCGCGGTGGCGGCCGCGGGCGCGGGTTGCGCGGCGGCGGTGGTCGCGGGCACTGGCTGCGCGCCCGTGGCAAAGGGATCGGTCACGACCGTCGTCCCGCCACCGCGCGCGGGCGCGGTCACGGCCACCTGGCGCGGCAGGACCAGCACCGCCCCCGCCTGCATCGGCGCGTCAGCGGGCAGGGCGTTATGCGCCGCCAGTTCCGGACCCTGCAGCCCCAGCCTTGCGGCGATGGTCATGGGCGTGTCGCCCGCCTGCGCCACCACCGCCTGTCCGCCCTGGAAGCTGACGACTCCGCGCGCGTCCGGCGCGGGCCGGGGGGCGGCCGCTGCGGCCGCGGCCGCGGTGTCCATGCCGCCCATCAGCCCGCGCAGATCCGGATCGAAGACCCCATCCGCCCCGCAGCCCGCCACCGCCAGCAGCGCCACCAGGGCGCAGCCCGCGCGAAAGTCAAATCTGGTCATGATCCTGTCCTCAGCCTGCCTTGTGGTGGCCGGGGGTCATGTCTGGCCCAACCCCTCGACCAGCGGAACGAACCGCACCTGTCGCAGCTCGTCGTAATCGAAGCCGACTTCCGTCCGCGTCACGCGGATCAGGGTCTGCACCGCATCCGACTGCCCGACAGGCACGACCATGATACCGCCGATCTTCAGCTGTGCCAACAGGGGGCCGGGCGGATCCTCGGCCGCGGCGGTCACAAGAATGCGGTCAAAGGGCGCCTGGTCGGGCAGCCCGCGCGACCCGTCCGCCACCTGCGCGATGATATTGTGCAGCCCCAGGCCACGAAAGATCGCCTCGGCCTCCTGAACCAGGCGGCGGTGGCGGTCCACGGTATAGACCCGGCGGCACAGCCCCGACAGGACCGCCGCCTGATAGCCCGACCCGGTGCCCACCTCCAGCACGGTGTCGCGCGGGCCCACCTCCAGCGCCTGGGTCATCAGCCCCACGACCGAGGGCTGGCTGATCGTCTGGCCGCAGGGGATGGGCAGGGGCGTGTCCTCATAGGCGCGGTCGGCGAACTGGCCGCGCACGAACAGGCCGCGGTCGATCCCCTCCATTGCGTCCAGCACGCGCAGATCGGTGACGCCGCGCGTGCGCAGCTGATAGACGAAGCGCATCTTGCGTTCGGCCTCGTCCCCGTCGCTCATTCGGCGGCCCGGGCCAGCGGGTCGTCCAGCGCCGCCGCCAGCCGCTCCAGCGAGGCGTGGCAGGTCAGATCGGCCCGCATCGGCGTGACCGACACGAACCCCTCCATGGTGGCCGCCACATCGCTGCCCGCCCGCGCCGGGGCCTGCTGCGATCCGCCCGCGATCCACATGAAGCGCCGGCCGTTCGGCGCGTTATAGGGCACCGCCGCGAACCGCGAACCCTGCCGCTGGCCCTGGGGCGCGACGCGCAGGCCCTGCACGGCGCGGGCCGGGACGGGCGGGAAATTCACGTTGTAGAACAGCCGGAAATCGGCATCCGACGACCAGTCGCCGTGATCCAGCAGGCGCCGTATGACCGCCGCACCGTGATGGCGCGCGCCCTCGAACGGGTCGGCCAGATCGGCGGTCTGCGGGCCCAGATATTGCGACAGCGCGATCGCAGGCAGGCCCTGCAGCGCCGCCTCCATCGCGCCGCCGATGGTGCCGGAATACATCGCGTTTTCGCCCGCATTGTTGCCGCGGTTGACGCCGGACAGGACCAGATCGGGCGCCCCCTCCATCAGATCGCCCAGGGCGGCCAGCACGCAATCGGCCGGGCTGCCCTCGGCGGCATAGCGACGCTCGCCCAGGCGGGCGATCATGGTGGGGTGGGTATAGCTGATGCAATGGCCCACGCCTGATTGTTCAAAGGCCGGGGCGACCGTCCAGACCTCTCCGTGGGGGCCGGCCAGCTCGGTCGCGATTTGGTGCAGGACCTCCAGTCCCGGTGCGTTGATGCCGTCGTCATTGGTGATGAGAATGCGCATCCTGTCCCCCGGTCGGCCTGGCGCGCGCCCCTGCGCACGCGGTTGTGACCCCAACTGCTTAGCGGTGGCGGGTTCCTGCTTCAACCCGTTCCTGCGATGGGGCCTGGGACGGTGGCCTGCACCAAGGGGTCCGAAGCGGTTTGACCTTGGCGGCGGCGCGTTGCATCGTGGTCGGAACGCGCAACGGGCCGGGATGCGATGCAGATCTATCTTCCCATCGCCGAAGTCTCGGTCAACGCCTTCACCCTGATGGGTCTGGGCGGGCTGGTCGGTGTCATGTCCGGCCTGTTCGGCGTGGGCGGCGGGTTCCTGATCACGCCGCTGCTGTTCTTCATCGGCATCCCGCCCGCCATCGCGGTGGCGACCGGGGCGAACCAGGTGGTCGCCTCGTCGGTGTCGGGCGTGCTGGCCCACATGAAACGCAAGACCGTCGATTTCCGCATGGGGGGCGTGCTGCTGGCGGGGGGCATGGTCGGGTCGGGGCTGGGGGTGCTGGTCTTCAACATCCTGCAGCAGCTGGGCCAGGTCGAGCTGGTCGTCCAGCTGTGCTACGTCGTCTTTCTGGGCCTGATCGGCGCGATGATGCTGCAGGAGAGCCTGCGCGCGCTGCTGCGCGCCCGCAACCCGTCCGGGCGCCGCCGCCTGCACCAGCACATGTGGGTCCACCGCCTGCCGCTGAAGGTCAAGTTCCGGGCATCGGGCCTGTATATCAGCGTCATCCCGCCTTTGCTGGTCGGTCTGGCGGTGGGGGTGCTGGCTGCGATCATGGGGGTGGGCGGCGGCTTCATCATGGTGCCCGCGATGATCTATCTGCTGGGCATGCCGACCAAGGTGGTGGTCGGCACGTCGCTGTTCCAGATCACCTTCGTCACGGCCTTCACCACGCTGATGCACGCGGTCAGCTACAACACCGTGGACGTGATGCTGGCGGTGCTGCTGATCATCGGCGGCGTGGTGGGCGCGCAGATCGGCACCACGCTGGGCGCGCGGCTGCGGGCCGAACAGCTGCGCATCCTGCTGGCGCTTCTGGTGCTGGCGGTCTGCGGCAAGCTGGCGCTGGACCTGTTCCTGACACCCGACGACCTGTTCGTCATCACCACGCGGGGGTCGTGATGCGCGCGGCCCTTCTGGCGCTGATGATGCTGATGATGCCCGCGGCCGCGATGGCGCAGGGGGCGGGTTCGACCATGCCCACCGATCCGGGGGCAGGGCTGATTCCGCCCGCGGGCTCCGGCCCGGTCTGGCCGCTGTTTCCCGACGCGACCGCGCCCCGCGGCCCGGTGACGGAGCCGGACGGCCCCACCGAACAGGTGGTCGCGGGCCTGTCCAACAGCGCCGTGGCCATCACCACCAGCTTTGATGGCAGCGACATCCTGATCTATGGCGCGGTGCGGCGCGAGACGCCGATTCCCGACGGCCCGCTGGACGTGATCGTCACCATCGAGGCCCCGTCCCAGCCCCTGACCATCTGGCAGAAGGCCCGCCGCTTCGGTATCTGGGTCAATACCGACCGCGTGGATGTGGGGGCCGCGCCCAGCTTTTACGCGGTGGCCACGACGCGGCCTTTGTCCGACATCCTGGCGACGGAATGGGACAACCGCTATCGCATCTCGCTGCCGCTGGTGCTGCGCGCCTTCGCCAACGCGCCCCAGGTTGAGGACGCGCTGCCCTATACCCAGGCCCTGATCCGCCTGCGCCAGCAGAACGGCCATTACCGGCTGGAGGAGGGCGCCGTCACCCTGGTCGAGGACACGCTGTTCCGCACCGACATCCGCCTGCCCGCCAACCTGATCGAGGGCGATTACCGCGCCCGCATCTTCCTGCTGCGCGAGGGGGCGGTCATCGACGCCTATGGCGCCGCGATCGAGGTGCGCAAGGTCGGCCTGGAACGCTGGCTGTACCGGCTGGCCTATGACCACCCGCTGCTCTACGGGCTGATGTCGCTGGCGGTGGCGGTGATCGCGGGCTGGGGCGCCTCGGCCGCGTTCCGCAAGCTGCGCCGCGCCTGACCCAGCCTCAGACCGCCGCCTGCGGCAGCAGCCAGACGCCCTACGCGGGCGCGGTGCATCCCCGCAGCGCGCAGCCATAGGCCGCCGCCAGCACCGCGTCGGTCAGCACCGCCTCGGCCAGGACGCGCCCATCGCGCAGCAGCAGGACGTGAAGGGCGAACATCGCGGTCAGGTTCAGGTCGTGCATGATCGCCAGCGTCCCGCCCCCGCCAGCCGCATCACCGACAGTCGATGGGCGATGCCCAGGCTGCTGACCGGCTCGTCCCGCAGCAGCCAGCACGGGTCCGACCCGGTCCCCGCCGCCGCGACCCGGACCAGCTTGACGCGCTGCTGCTCTCCGCCCGACGGGTCCTGCCACAGCCGCCCGGCATGATGCGGCAGCCCCACGCGCGCCAGCGCCACCCGGATCAGCCCCGCACTCCCTCCAGCGGCAGCGGGTCCAGCCCAATGCCCACGATCTCGGCGGCGGTAAACGCAAAGCTCAGCGCGCTCTGCTGGGGCAGGACGGCGCGCCGGCGGGGCAGGGCCGCGGGCGACTGGCCCGCGATGGCGCGCCCGTTCAGCGTGACGCGGCCCCGCGCGGGCGCAATCTCGGTGGTAAGGTCGCGTAGCAGGATGGTCTTGCCCGACCCGTACAGCAGCACCCACAGACAGGCCGGCCCGCCGATCATCGCGGTGATGATGCCGATGGGCAGTTCCAATGGCGCGATGACGCTGCGGCTGACCATGTCGGCGGCGACCGGCGCCGTGGCCCCTAGCAGCCCCGTAGCGATCAGCAGCCAGCGGTGATCCGGCCCCTGCACCAGCCGCAGCAGATGCGGCACCACGATGCCCACGAACCCGATGACCCCGACACGGCGACCGATGCGCCCGTGGCCGCCGCCGTGGTCAGGATCGCCGTCGTCTTGACGCGCTGGACACGGATGTTGGTACGGGCGGCGGCGGCCTCTCCCGAGGCCAGTCCGTTCAGGCCGCGCGCTTGGAAGGGCGCGGCAATCAGCTCCGCCAGGATGATGGGCGCGGCGGCCGCCAGCCTGGCCCACCTGGCCCCAGCCAGCGACCCCATTCCCCAGAAGGTCAGGTCGCGCAGCAGGTCGTTGGTCGCGCGAGAGACGATCAGCCCCGACAGGCCCCCATCGCGGCCAGCGCGATCCCCTCGAGCAGCATCGTCGCGATCGAGGTCCGCCCCTGTCGCGTGGCGATCAGATACAGCGCCATCATCGCGGCCCAGCCCCCGCCAAAGGTCGCCAGCCGCACCAGATGCCACCCGGCCCGGGCCGCCACCGAAGGTGGCAGCGCGCGCCCCGGCACGATGGCTGCGAATGGCGCCCAAACCGGCCCCCGCGCTGACATCCAACAGGCCCGGATCGGCCAGCGGATTGCGAAACAGCCCCTGCATCACCGCCCCCGACACGGCCAGCGACGCGCCGACCGGCAGCCCCGTCAGCAGGCGCGGCATGCGGATCTGCAGCAGCACCACCTGATCGACCGGCGCGACAGGCCGCCCGGCCCACCAGTCCCCCGCGACGCGCAGCGCCGACCCCCTCGACGCGCCCCAGCCCAGGGACAGCACCGACACCGCCAGCAGCGCCATCACCAGCCACAGCGACAGCGCGCGGCCCCGGTGGCGGCGGTCGCCCTCCAGCGCAGCGTGTGCGTCCAGCGCGACCATCACCCGGCCTCTTGGATCGCGCGGTGCAGGTCCAGCGCCGCCCGCCCGGTGCGCGGTCCGAACCCCAGCAGATACAGCCCGTCCATGCGGATCACTGCCCGTCCCGCCGCGGGCGTCGTCGACAGCGCGGGCAGCGCCATCAACGCCGCGTCAGTCGCGTCATGGGCGCTGTCGGCAGCGCGGGTCATCATCACGATGGCCTCGGGTGCGACGGCGCTGATCGCCTCGTCGGTCAGCGGCTTGTAGTCGGTGAAGCCCTGCACCGCGTTCTCCGCGTCCGCCAGGCGGATCATCGCATCGGCCGCCGTGTCGGACCCCGCCGCATGATGCGCCCGCCCTGCGCCGACAGGATGAACATCATGCGGCGCGGCCGGTCGATGCCCGCGCGCGCGGCCGCCAGGCGCGCCAGATCGGCCTCCAGCGCGGCCAGCAGGGGGGTGGCGGCATCGGGCACGCCCAGGGCCTCGGCGATGGCGGTGATCTTGGCGGGCAGGGCGTCCGCCGCGTCCCCGAACCCCTCAGGCAGGCTGCGCAGAGGAATGCCCGCCTGCGCCAGCAGGGCGATGGCGTCGGGCGGGCCCGCGCCCTCCTCGGCCAGGATCAGGTCGGGGGCGACCGACAGCACGCCCTCGGGCGACAGGGCGCGCATATAGCCCACCTCTGGCAGGTCCAGCGCTTGGGCCGGCTGGAGGTGTTGTCGCGCGCCACCAGGCGGTGGCCCTGGCCCACGGCAAAGATTGTCTCGGTCACCGAGCCGCCGATGGCCAGCACGCGGTCCTGCGCTCCGGCGGGCACGGCCAGCGCCAGCAGCACCACCGCGGCGCGGATCATGCCGGCAGCCCCGCCACCAGCTGCGCCCAGGCATCCGGGTCGCCGCCCCGGTCCGCCCGCATGCCGAAACACTGATAGATCAGCGCGCCCTGGGCGTCGAAGGCCTCGACCGACAGCGCCTCGCCGCGTTTCGTGGGCTTGAACACAGCCCAGACCTCGGCCACGTGATCGGCGCGCAGATGCAGGTTGAACCGCGCATCCATCACGTTCAGCCAGGGCCCCGCCAGGGTCAGCACCTGCACCGGGCCGGAATGGATCTGGATGCAGCCCATGTTGCCCACGAACAGCATCACCGCCAGCACCCGGTCGCGCACGCCATGAAACAACGCGTCCGATGCCGCCACCGCCAGCCGCCGGGCATGGGGCGCGCCCACCACGCGGTAGGCGCCCAGCCGGTTCATCTTCCGCCGCCGGACCAGCGTATTAAACTGATGCGTGTCGGTCATCGCCGCCCATTCGACGCGCAGTGCGTCGGCGCGGTCGGGGGCGATGCGGGCGGTGGCGGAAAGGGTCGCCTCGTCGGTGCCGCAATCGGTCACTGTGATCGAGGGGCAGGCCTTGGCCGACCTTGTGCCCGGCAGCAACGGCGACGTTCTGGCGCAGGTGCCGGCCGTGGCCAATACCGGCGGGGCGGGCTTTTTCGGTCAGGGCTTTAACCTCCGCGGCTTTGGCGCGACCGGCACATGCGCCTCCCAGGCGAGCATCGTCTAGCTGATCGACGGAGAGCGGAAATACTCCGAATCCTGCCGCCAAGGCTCGCTCTTTGTCGAACCCGACTTCCTCAAACGGGACGAGGTGCTGCGCAGGCCCGGATCGTCCACCCCGCACTGCGCGGGCGCGCTGGGCGGCGTCATCGCAGTGCGGGGTGGACGATCCGGCTGACCTGCATTGCGCTGGGCGCGGACGGCGGGGGCGGGTCCGGCTGGGCTATGCCAGCAAGCCCGAGACCGGCTTCGGCAGTCTGGCCTGGAGCAGGCGCACCGATACGGGGTTCGAGGCCGTGACCACCTTTGCCTATTGCAGCATCGGCGACGCGCGCGATGCCGATGACCGGACCATCGTGCGGTCCAACGCTGACACGCCGAGCCTGCTGTTCAAGGCGCGCCAGCGCTTGGGCGATCCCCGGGTCGAGGCGTCCTCTCTGCATCTGGAGGCCAGAGGCGACAACCAGAACCTGAACCAGCTGCAGGGGCCGCAGCCCGGCCTGTTTCCCGGATGCACCGGCTTGGGGGGTGGGGGACATCCTGACCCGCGACCGGACCGCGCGGCTGGCCTGGGGCTATGCGCCCGTCGGCAATCCGTTGATCGACACCACGGTCACCCTGTCACATTCCAACACCATCAAAGACATCCGCCAGGACCGCATCGCGGCCGAGCCGATCATGCCCAGCCTGCTGGGGCGGCGCGGCTATGCCCTGTGGCGGCTGCAGGGCCTAGAGCCGCGCCGATCTGTCGGTTGCGGGCCACGACCATGTCCTGACCCTGGGGTAGGAGCTGTCGCATCAGGACCGCAGCTCAACCACGATCTTGTCGTCGCACCCCGAGGCGGTAACGTGCCGGGCCGCGCTAGACCCGCCAGCGGACCAAGGCCCGGGACAGCGTCACCGCCACCGACAACCGACTGGCGACCGACGTGTTGGAGCCGTAGGTCGCCGCGCTCTATCGGCTGAGCGACCGCTGGGCGGCCTTCGGCGGCCGCGCTGGTCAAATGCGTGCCGACGGGGGACGAGCTCTATGACAGCTTTTTGGGCGGCGCTCCGTCGCCAGACCTGACCGAGGGGATTGGCCGCAACCTCGAGGCCGTGATCAGCGATGCCGCTTCGGATCTCTGGTCCCAGGGCGACCGGCTGGCGGTCAATGGGACGCTGTTCCGTAACCATATCCGCGACCGGATCGAACGCACCAACGCGCCCTTTCCGACCCCGGCCTATGTGAACATCGACCGTGCCTATCTCTGCGGCGAAGAGCTGGAGGCCAGCTATGCCAGCGGCAATTGGCAGCTGGGCGCGGCCATTGCCATGGTGTCGGGGCAGGATCAAGACAGCGCCGACCTGGACAGCCTGCGCAACGACCGCATGACCCTGAACGCCGCCTTGGCGGGCCAGCCCCGCCCTGCGGCTGGGTGCGCGCAGGACGCTGGCCGCCGGGCGAGAAGGTCTGCGGCACGCATTGCGCGGGCTATGGGGTGCATGACATCTTTGCCACCTGGATCTGGCAATCGGGCGTGGCGCAGGGCACCGACATCAGCTTGGGCGTCGATAACCTGACCGACCGCGCCTATGTCCCGGCAACCTGGCTGACCGGCCCCGCACCGGGGCGCACCGTCAAGCAGACCTGACGCGCAGCGTCTGAAAACGGTAGCGGCCCCGCGATCAATCGCGGGGCCGCTCCTCCCTCATGTGCAGCCTGTCCCCCTCCACTGGTCCGGGCTGCGGGGGTTCCGTCAGGCGCCGATCAGGTCCGACTGGCGCAGCGTGACCTCGGCCTGCTTGATCGAGGCGATGTCGACCAGGCGGCCCTTGTAGACGGTCGCGCCCGCGCCCTCGGCCTTGGCCTTCTCCATGGCGGCCAGGATCTCGCGCGCCTCGGTCACGGCGGCCTCGGAGGGTGAGAACACCTCATTGGCCAAGGCGATCTGGCTGGGATGGATGGCCCATTTGCCGACCATGCCCAGGGTGGCGCTGCGCATGGCCTGCGCGCGGAACCCCTCGGGGTCGCTGAAATCGCCGAAGGGCCCGTCCACGGGCAGCAGCCCATGCATGCGGCAGGCCGCGACGATGGCCGTCTGCGCCCAGTGCCAGGGATCGGGCCAGTATTTCTGGCCGTCCCGGATCATGTAGTAATTCTCCTGCGTGCCGCCGATGCCGGTGGTGGCCATGCCCATTGATGCCGCAAAATCGGCGGCGCCCAAGCTGATCGCCTGCAGGCGCGGAGAGGCGGCGGCGATCTCCTCGACATGGCAGATGCCGGCAGCGGATTCGATGATCACCTCGAATGCGATGGGTTTCGTGCGACCCTTGGCGCGCTCGACGGCGGTCACCAGCGCGTCCACGGCATAGATGTCGGCCGCGCATCCCGCCTTGGGGATCATGATCTGGTCCAGCCGCTCGCCCGCCTGCTCCAGAAGGTCGACCACGTCGCGATACCACCAGGGCGTGTCCAGTCCGTTGATGCGCACCGACAGCGTCTTGGTGCCCCAGTCGACCTCGTTGATCGCCGTGATGATGTTGGCGCGGGCCTGATCCTTGTCATCGGGCGCGACCGAATCCTCCAGGTCCAGGTTGATCACGTCGGCGGCGGATGCGGCCATCTTGGCAAACAGCGCGGGGCGCGATCCGGGACCGAACAGCTGACAGCGGTTCAGGCGCGCGGGGGGCAGGGGCTGTTGGCGAAAGCTCATGGCAGGGTCCAGTTCGACAAGATTCGGGCCTGTGGTCGGTAATAATGTTGCGCTGCGGTCGCAGCAAGCCCTATTTCCGCAATGCGGCATCGGGCGCGGTTCTTGACGCAGCGGGGCTTTGGGCGCAGGACCGGCCCCGAACACGCGACGGCACGGAGGCAGCGATGACGCGGACGGTCTATGTGAATGGCGATTATCTCCCCGAGGATCAGGCCACGGTGTCTGTCTTTGACCGGGGGTTCCTGATGGCCGACGGCGTCTATGAGGTGGTCAGCGTCCTGGGCGGCAAGCTGATCGACTTCGACGGGCACATGGTGCGGCTGAAGCGGTCGCTGTCGGAACTGGCCATCACCAACCCGCTGTCGGATGATGACTATCTGGCCGCGCATCGCGAGCTGGTGGCGCGGAACGACATCACCGACGGGCTGGTCTACCTGCAGGTCACCCGCGGCAATCCCGGCGACCGCGACTTTGCCTATCCGCCCGCGGACACGGTGCCCACGGTGGTGATGTTCACCCAGGCGAAGCCTGGCCTGGCCGATGCCCCGGCAGCCAGGACCGGCTGGAAGATCGTCAGCGTCGAGGATCTGCGCTGGGGCCGGCGCGACATCAAGACGGTGCAGCTGCTCTACCCGTCGATGGCCAAGATGGAGGCCAAGGCGCGCGGCGCGGACGATGCCTGGATGGTCCAGGACGGCGCGGTGACCGAGGGCACGTCGAACAACGCCTATATCGTCAAGGGCAACACGATCATCACGCGCCAGCTGTCCCACGACATCCTGCACGGCATCACCCGCGCGGCGGTGCTGCGCTTTGCCCGCGAGGCGCAGATGCAGGTCGAGGAACGCGCGTTCACCATCGCCGAGGCCCAAGCGGCGGACGAGGCCTTCGTCACCTCCGCCTCGGCCTTCGTGATGCCGGTGATCTCGATCGACGGCACCCCGGTCGGCGCGGGCGAGGTCGGCCCCGTGGCGCGCCGCCTGCGCGAGATCTATCTGGAGGAAAGCCTCAAGACCGGCACCTGATTGCGTCCCGCCACGGCGGGGGGGCAAGCCCCCCCGCACCCCCCCCGGCGCGCCAGGGGCTGCGACACCAAGCCCTGCCGCCGCTTCTTCTTCATCCAAATATCCCGGGGGAATCGCCGCAAGGCGATGGGGGGCTGGCCCCCCTGCCACCCATGCGCAGGCTTACAGCCCGCTCTGGTCCAGCACCTGAGCGATCACCGGCGCCAGCCGATCCGCCCACAGCTGCTGCCCCTCCGCCGTGGCGATCAGATCGTTCCGGACCTCGATCAGCATGTTCGGGCGCCCGTGCCGCAGCGCGTGGCGGTCGATGCTGTCGCCCTCCAGATGCCCGTCATAGGGCTGGTTCTCTCCGGTGATCCAGCCCGCCTCGCGGCAGGCGGCGACCATCGCCGGGCCCAACCGCGCATCGGCATGCGAATACAGCACCCCCACCTGCCAAGGGCGCGGCGGCCGCCCGCGCAGCTGCGGGGTAAAGCTGTGGATCGCGCAGATGCAGCGCGCCGCGTGCCGTGCCGCCAGCGCCTCCAGCGCCGCGTGATAAGGACGGTGCAGCCGGTCCAGCCGACGCACCCGCTCGGCCGCGTCGGCATCACGGTTGGTCGGGATCACCGTCCCGTCGTAAAGCCGCATCAGCAGGGTCGGATCATCCTCGCCCCGGTTCGGGTCGATCACCAGCCGCGAGAAATCCGACAGGATCGCGGGCGCATCCAGCCGCTCGGCCAGCCGCTCGGTCAGGCCGGCGGCGCCCACGTCATAGGCGATGTGGCGCGCCATGTCGTCGGGCGCGATCCCCAGAGAGCCGCCGCCCACCCAATCGGGCACACGGTTCGTCGCGTGATCGCAGGTGATCAGCCAGCGCGAGGGGCGATCCTCGCCCAGGATGCGAAAGGGGCGCTCGGTCATCGTCTGTTCATCTGTCATGGTGCAGGATGTCTACGACGGATGGGGGGCAGACGCCAGTTGCCCCACCACCGCAATTGCGGCATAGATAGCGCTAAACCTGAGACAAGGGCGGGATGATGAGACGACATCGCAACGTGAAGATCGTGGCAACCCTGGGACCGGCATCATCGTCGAAAGAGATGATCCGCGCCCTGTTCGAGGCGGGGGCCGACGTGTTCCGCCTGAACATGAGCCACGGGAGCCACGACGACCACCGCGCCCGCCACGACACCATCCGCGAGATCGAGGCCGAGACCGGCCGCCCCATCGCCATCCTGGCCGACCTGCAGGGACCGAAACTGCGCGTCGGCCCCTTTGCGAACGGCCCGCATGATCTGTCCGTGGGCGACCGCTTCCGCTTTGACCTCTCGCCCGAGCCGGGGGACGCGACCCGCGTCTCTCTGCCGCACCCCGAGATCTTCGCCGCCCTGATCGAGGGGTCCGAGCTGCTGGTCAATGACGGCAAGATCCGCCTGACGGTCGAGACCTGCGGCGCCGATTTCGCCGATTGCGTGGTCACCGTCGCGGGCGCCATCAGCGACCGCAAGGGCGTGAACGTCCCCGACGTGGTGCTGCCGCTGGCCGCGCTGTCGGACAAGGACCGCGCCGATCTGGAATTCGCCTGCGAGCTGGGCGTGGACTGGCTGGCGCTGTCCTTCGTGCAGCGCGCCGAGGATGTCGAGGAGGCCAAGACCCTGGCCCGCGGCCGCGCCGCCGTGCTGTCCAAGATCGAGAAACCCGCCGCCGTCCGCGCCTTTGACGAGATCCTCAAGGCCTCCGACGGGATCATGGTCGCGCGCGGCGATCTGGGCGTGGAGCTGCCCGTCCATTCCGTGCCGCCGATCCAGAAGCGCCTGGTGCGCCTGTGCCGCAGCGCCGCCAAGCCGGTGATCGTCGCGACCCAGATGCTGGAGAGCATGATCGACAGCCCGATGCCCACCCGCGCCGAGGTCAGCGACGTCGCCAACGCCATCTATGAGGGCGCCGACGCCGTCATGCTGTCGGCCGAAAGCGCCGCCGGCAGCTTCCCGGTCGAGGCCGTGCGCACGATGGACAACGTCGCCCGTTCCGTCGAGGCGGACCCCAACTATCGCTCGATCATCGAGGCGGCGCGCAAGGCCAGCCTGTCGTCGGTCCCCGACGCCATCGTGACCGCCGCGCGCGAGATCGCCGAGACGACCGATGTCGCGGCCATCTGCGCCTTCACCCAATCGGGCAAGACGGTCAGCCTGGTCGCCCGCGAACGCCCCCGCGTGCCGATCCTGGCGATGAGCCCCATCGTCGAGGTCACCCGCCGCATGGTGCTGACCTGGGGGACGCATTGCGTCATCACCCCGCGCCTGTCCCGCTTCAAGGAGGCGGTGGTCAATGCCACCCGCGCCGCCCGCGATTCCGGGCTGGCGGACGAATCGCGTCAGGTCGTGGTGATGGCGGGCGTGCCCTTCAACGTGCCGGGCACCACCAACATCCTGCGCATCGCGCCCTGCGATGACCGCTTGATTTTCGCCACCGACCCGGAATAACCCGGAGGACGAACAACCAACGGGGTGGCCATGTCCGATCTTCTACTGCTGGCAGGGGTTGCCCTGTGTGTGCTGTCCGTCATCCTGGCGGTGGTCCAGCTGCTGCAGACGCAGCCGCCACGCGCGGCTGCGCTGGCCCTGATCGCCGGGATCTTCCTGCTGTTCGTGGGCGCCTGGACCAACCCGCAGCCGTTCGGCCCGGACACCATCCCGCAGGCCATGCGCGCGGTCACCGGCGGCACCGTCACGCCCTGACGCAATCGGCCATCAGGCCTTGCCAATCCGGGCGCGCCCGCCTATACGGCGCGCCTGACTGACCCGTGCGGCCGGCCGACATGGCATTGCCGAGCCGCGCGTTCACTCTGACGAAGGAGATGAAAATGCCGAAGATGAAGACAAAATCCGCTGCCAAGAAGCGGTTCTCGTTCACGGCCTCGGGCAAGGTGAAAGCCGGCCAGGCCGGCAAGCGCCACGGCATGATCAAGCGCACGACGAAGTTCATTCGCGACGCGCGCGGCACCACCGTCCTGTGCGACGCGGATGCCAAGATCGTCAAGAAATACATGCCCTACAACCGCTGATCCGAGGACTGAAACATGGCACGAGTTAAATCCGGCAAGGTCACCCACGCCCGCCACAAGAAAGTCCTTGAGCAAGCCAAGGGCTATTACGGCGCGCGGTCGCGCAACTTCCGCACCGCCACCCAGGCTGTCGACAAGGCGAACCAGTACGCCACCCGCGACCGCAAGAACCGCAAGCGCAACTTCCGCGCCCTGTGGATCCAGCGCATCAACGCGGCTGTCCGCGCGGTGGATACCGAGATGACCTATTCGCGGTTCATCAACCTGCTGGCGAAGGCCGGGATCGAGGTCGACCGCAAGGTCCTGGCCGATCTGGCCGTCAACGAGCCCGACGCCTTCGGTGCGATCGTGGCCCAGGCCAAAGCTGCCGCCTGATCCAGGGCGCAGCGCAGGCGACATGGCCCGTCCCACCCGGGGGCGGGCCTTTCTCATGGGCCGGGAACCCGGCGGGCGGTTCGGCGTTGATGCTGCAAGACAGACAACAGCACAAAGGAACGTCCCATGGGTGAGATGACCGACAAGGCGAAAGCCGCAGGCAACAAACTGGCCGGCAGCATCAAGGATGGCGTCGGCGACCTGACCGGCAACGAGCGCCTGCAGGCCGAAGGCAAGGCCCAGAAGGCCAAGGGCGCGGCTCAGGACGTGTCCGGCACCGTCAAGGGCAAGCTGGGCAACGACATCTGATCGACCCCTTGCGCACGACCCGAAAGCCCCGCCCCGGCGGGGCTTTTGCCGTTTTGTGGGCCAGCGTGTTGACCCGGCGACCCCATTGCGGTGATCCTTGGACAGCGTGGCGGCGGCGGCCGGACCGCGCCTTGGGGAAGGGGCCTCGCATGACACCCAGGATCTCTGTCGTGACGCTTGGCGTCCGCGATCTGGACCGGGCGCTGGCCTTCTATCGCGACGGGCTGGGGCTGCCGACGCAGGGCATCGTCGGGCAGGAATTCCCGCATGGTGCGGTCGCGTTCTTCGGCCTGTCGGGCGGCCTGACGCTGGCGCTCTGGGCGCAGGCGGACATCGCCCATGATACCGGGTTGCCGGTGGGGCCGGTCAGCCCCACCGCGCTGACCCTGGGGCATAACGTGACGCAGCGCGACGAGGTCGCCCGCATCCTGGACATGGCGGCGCACGCTGGCGCCCGGATCGTCAAGCCCGCGCAGGACACGTTCTGGGGCGGTCATGCGGGCTATTTCCAGGACCCCGACGGGCATCTGTGGGAGGTCGTCTGGAACCCCGACATGCTGCCGCCCCCCGATGACGCCGACCCCTGAAGCCCTCTGGCCGGCGCCGCGACCCGCGACACTGACGCATCCCCAGGGCGGTTGACCCGGGCGCCCCCGACCCCCAGCTTGAGGGGAACGCACCCGACCAGAGGCCGCCGCCATGCTCGACCTGCCCCAAGCCGATCCCGCCAAGGTGCCGCTGGCCACGGTGCCCCTGGGCCTGTGGGGCACCGCGATGACCGCGCGCCGCAACGTGCTGGAGCTGATCCCCGCCATCGCCACCCGGCAGCCGATGGTCTCGGGCAAGACCGGGGTGCGCTGGCACATGGTCATGGACCCCACCGCCCTGCGCCGCATCCTCAAGGAAAAGGTCGATGACTATCCCAAATCGGTCACGACCAAGCTGATCCTGAACCCCGCCATCGGCGACAGCCTGTTCGTGGCCGAGGGCGCGCATTGGCGCTGGCAGCGCCGCGCCGCCGCCCCCGCCTTTGCGCAGCGCCATGTCGAGGCCTTGGGCCCCGTGATGACCGCCGCCGCCGAGGCCTCCTGCCGCCGCCTGTCAGAGGCGCGCGGTCCGGTGGACCTGTTCCAGGAGACCGTGGCCGCGACCTTCGAGGTGATCTCGGACGTGACCTTTTCGGGCGACGGGATGTTCGACCGCGACGCGGTGCATGGCTCGATCGACGCCTATATCGCGCAGACGGCAAAGCTGTCGCTGATGGATGTGCTGGGTCTGCCCGCCTGGCTGCCGCGTCCGGGGCGGCTGTTTTCCGGGCCGGGGCTGAAAAAGATGAAGGGCATCGCCGATCAGGCCATCGCGCGCCGCGCCGCCGCCGCCGCCAAGGACGGCCCGCCCGACCTGCTGGACCTGCTGCTGGTGGCCCAGGACCCCGAGACCGGCCGCACCATGACCCGCGACGAGCTGCGCGACAACCTGCTGACCTTCATCGTGGCGGGCCACGAGACGACCGCCCTGACCCTGGCCTGGGCGCTGTATCTGATGGCCTTCGCCCCCGCCGTGCAACAGGCCGCCGCCGACGAGGCCCGCGCCGCCTTGGGCGACCGCGCCGCCACCGCCGCCGATCTGGGCGCGCTGCCCCTGACCATGCGCATCGTCAACGAGACGCTGCGCCTCTATCCGCCCGCGGCCTTCCTGTCGCGGACGGCCCAGGTCGCCGACACGCTGTGCGGGCGCGAAATCCGGCCCGGTGACACGGTGATGATGCCGGTCTATGCCCTGCATCGCCATCATCAGCTGTGGGATCGGCCCGACGCCTTCGATCCCGACCGCTTTCTGACCGCGCCCGACCGCTATGCCTTCCTGCCCTTCGGGGCGGGGCCGCGCATCTGCATCGGCGCCAGCTTTGCCCTGCAGGAGGCGGTGATCATCCTGGCCACCCTGCTGGCGCGGTTCCGCTTTCAGCGCGTCCCGGGCAAGGAACCGCAGCCGCGCATGATCCTGACGCTGCGCCCCGAAGGCGGCGTCTGGCTGACGGTGACGCCCCGCGACTAAGCGGTTGCCACCCCTCACATGGCTGTTACAGACTGCGCCAAACGCACAGCAGGAACCGCCATGATCGCCATCATCGACTTTCTCAACACCATCTTCTGGGGCTATGTGCTGGTCTATGGCCTGCTGGCCGTGGGCATCTACTTCACCGCGCGCCTCGGCCTGCTGCAATTCGTGCATTTCCGCGAGATGTGGCGCTGCGTGCGCGGGTCGGGGGAGACCGACCGTGACGGCATCTCTCCGTTCCAGGCGCTGTCGGTGTCGCTGGCCAGCCGCGTGGGCACCGGCAATATCGCGGGCGTCGCGGTGGCGCTGACCTTGGGGGGGCCGGGCGCGATCTTCTGGATGTGGATGGTGGCGCTGGTCGGCATGGCCACGGCCTATGCGGAATCGACGCTGGCGCAGCTGTACAAGGTGCATGGCGCCGACGGCATGTATCGCGGCGGTCCGGCCTATTACATCTCGCGCGGGCTGGGGCTGCCCTGGCTGGCGGGGATCTTTGCCGTGGCGCTGATCATCGCCTTCGGTCTGGTGTTCAACGCCGTGCAGGCCAATTCCATCGCTCAGGCGGTCGAGGGCGCCTTTGGCATCAATGCGGGCCTGGTCGGCGGCGTCGTGGCGCTGCTGGCGGGGGTGGTGATCTTTGGCGGCATCCCCCAGATCGCGCGGGTGGCGCAGCTGGTCGTGCCCTTCATGGCGGGCATCTACCTGCTGGTCGCCGCCGTCGTGCTGGTCATGGACTTCTCCGAGGTGCCGGGCATCCTGGCGGGCATCATCCGCTCCGCCTTCGGCCTGCAAGAGGCCGTCGGCGGCGTCGCGGGCGGCGTCATGGCCGCGATGATGAACGGCATCCGCCGCGGCCTGTTCTCGAACGAGGCCGGCATGGGCTCGGCCCCCAACATCGCCGCGGTGGCCATCCCGAACCCGCATCACCCCGCATCGCAGGGCTTCGTGCAGGCCCTGGGCGTCTTCATCGACACCATCCTGGTCTGCACCGCGACCGCCGTGATGATCCTTCTGGCCGATGTCATCCCCTCGGACGAGCTGACCGGCGTCAACCTGACCCAGGCCGCCCTGTCGGACCATTACGGACCTTTCGGGCATATCTTCATCGCGGTGGCGATCTTCTTCTTCGCCTTCACCTCGATCATCGGCAACTACTCCTATGCCGAAAACTCGCTGGTCTTTCTGGGTGCGGGCAAGCCGGGGATCATGATCCTGCGCGTCGCCGCGATGGGCATGGTCATCTGGGGCTCGCTGCAGGCGGTCGCCACGGTGTTCGACTTTGCCGATGCCAGCATGGGGCTGATGGCCACCATCAACCTGATCGCCATCGTCGCGCTGTCGGGCACGGTGGCCCATGTCACCCGCGACTATCTGCGCCAGCGCAAGCTGGGGCAGGAGCCCCAGTTCCACATCAAGGACCATCCCGGCATCGCGCCCGGCGTGAAACCCGACATCTGGAACTGACCCGCACGCCGGACGGGCAGGGGCGCGCGGTCTTTACCCCGCGCGCCCGGCCATGCTAACGCGGGGCCAACCAGGAAAGGCCCCGTGATGAGCGATGCGATGGACGATCTGACCCCCCTGCGCCAGCAATGGCTTGACCGTATCAACGCCGCCTCGGACCCGCAGGCCATCGAGGAGGTGCGTCTGGCCGCCCTGGGCAAAAAGGGCGATCTGTCGCTGCGCATGCGCGAACTGGGCCGCATGTCGCCCGAGGAACGCCAGACCACCGGCAAGGCCCTGAACCAGATCCGCGACGAGATCGACGCGGCGCTGCGCGCCCGCAAGCTGTCGCTGGAGGATGCGGCGCTGGACGCGCGCCTCAAGGACGAATGGCTGGACGTGACCCTGCCGGGCCGGCCCCGCCGCCAGGGCACGATCCACCCGATCAGCCAGGTCACCGATGAGGTCACCGCGATCTTTGCCGATATGGGCTTTGCCGTCGCCGAAGGCCCGCAGGTCGAATCCGACTGGTACAATTTCGACGCGCTGAACATCGCCCCCGAACATCCCGCCCGGCAGGAACACGACACCTTCTTCATGCACCGCGCGCCCGGCGATGACCGCCCGCCGCATGTGCTGCGCACCCATACCAGCCCCGTCCAGATCCGCGCCATGCAGGATCAGGGCGCGCCCATCCGCGTCATCGCGCCGGGCCGCGTCTATCGCATGGACATGGACCAGACCCACACGCCGATGTTCCACCAGATCGAGGGCCTGGCCATCGACCGCGACATCTCGATGGCGCATCTGAAATGGACGCTGGAGGAATTCTGCCGCGCCTTCTTCGAGGTCCCCTCGGTGGAGCTGCGGTTCCGCGCGTCGCATTTCCCCTTCACCGAACCCTCGGCCGAGGTCGACATCCGCTGCTCGTGGGAGGGCGGCCAGCTCAAGATCGGCGAGGGCAACTCCTGGCTGGAAATCCTGGGTTCCGGCATGGTCCACCCTCACGTCCTGCGCTCGGGCGGGATCGACCCCGACCAATGGCAGGGCTTTGCCTTCGGCATGGGCATCGACCGCCTCGCGATGCTGAAATACGGCATTCCCGACCTGCGCGCCTTCTTCGAGAGCGACCTCCGCTGGCTCCGCCACTACGGCTTCGCGGCAGGCGATGTGCCCAGCATCGCGGGTGGCCTCAGCCGCTGACGTCCGCAGGCCGGGGGTGCGCGGCGGCTAGCAATCCACGACCCCGTTGCGCACATGGCTTTCCCAGTCCGGGCCCAGCACCTGTCGGGCGTCCAGGCCTTGGCTATAGCCCGGATCGGACTTGGTCAGCACGGTAACGGTCAGGGTCGTATCGTTGCTGCCGGTCGTGGTCGAGTATCCGATATCGAACGGATTCCGGGCCACCGGATGCGCGAGGCCGTCCGCGCCCAGCACGAAGCCCCGCGACACCGGCGCGTGGTATTGCGTGCGGATGCTGTTGTCGTGGCCAACGCTTTGGATCACATAGCGGTCCTGCCCCCGGCGGAGGGTCTCGACCGCCGCCATTCGGCTGGCGACCCGCATCACGCCCTGCGTGCCGCAGAACTCGTCGCCGCTGGTGGTCAACAGAAAGCTGTTGGCGCTGAGCGGGGTCACCGTCGTCTCGGCGCATCCGGCCAGTCCCGTCAGGACTATCAGAAAAAAGGCGAATTGTTTCACACGAATACTCCCTGCAGTTGCAGGGCGCAGCCTAGCCTCTCATGCAATCATATCAAGCGCGGATGTCTGTCGTGCGAGGCGGCCCCTCAGCGCAACCGCCGCCGGATATCCTCTCGATCGCCCCGGATCATCCCCGGAATGAGGAACAGGTCGATCACGCACCAGATCGCGACAAAGGCGACCGCTGGCCAGCCGATCAGGATCGGCGTCAGCAGCCAGCCCACCGCCCAGACCGACAGCATGAACAGCCCGCTGATCCAGCGTCCCAGATACATGCGGTGCACGCCGAACCCCCACAGGAAGATCAGCAGCAGATAGGCGATCAACGGCGATTTCGCTTCATTGGCGACCCGTTGCTCGATCAGCAATTCGCGCTGCGTGTCCATCTGTCCGGCTCTCCTGTCTTGTCCGCACGCCACCGGGCGCGCGCCATCAAGATAGGAACCCGCAACCGCCAGACAAGATCCCGCCCACGGGCGATCCCCCCAAATGCAACACCACCGTGCGCAAGCGGTGTACAGCCTGTGCACATCCGGTGCTGCGCCTGTGCACCTCCGGTGCGCCTTGATCCCCAGCAAAACAAGGGCCCCCGGCGCATCCCGCGCCAGAGGCCCCGCAACGGCACCGCCCGCGCAACACCCGCGCGGGCGCAACGCCCTTATTCCACCCGTTCGAACCGCTCAAAGACCAGCCCCACGGGCCGGATCGGCGCGCCCGCCTGGTCGGGCCGGTTCACGTCGGTCAGCGCCAGGCGATAGCGCCCGGCCTCCAGCACGACCGGCCCGATCCGCGCATCGGTATTGCCGCCCGAATCGTCATCCTGCGCCACCACCGCGCCCGAGCGGTCGAACAGCGCCAGCTTGCTGTCCACGCCGACCAGCCCGCCATAGGCGCTGACCACCAGCGCCGTCTCGCGCTCCAGCGTAAAGGTCAGCCATTGCGCGCTGCCGTCCTGCAGGACGACGGTTTCGGGCGTGGTGGCCAGGTCGATGGTCTGCATCGCGTAATCCCCGTCCAGGGGCGGCGGCAGCTCTCCGCGCCGCCAGGCGCTGCGCAGGAAGGCGTCTCGGTCCAGCGCTTCGGCGCTGACGGTGATCACGCCCTCACCGGCCGACAGGGGCGCGACGCCCAGGCAATACTGGCCTGCGGCCAGCCCGTTCGGGAAATCCAGCCGCGAATTCAGCCCGTCGGCATCGTCATTGGCGGCGATTTCCGTGCCCGCGCCATCGAACAGGATCATGGTGGGGTCCAGCCCCTCGCTGACCGCCCGCAGGGTCAGGGACGCGTTGCTTTCCAAGGAAAATCTGAAATAGCGCACCGTGCCGTCGCTGTCGGTCCGCAAGGGCAGGGCGGCCTCCAGCGGCCCCTCGGCCCAGTCATCGGCGGGGGTGTCGGGGGTGCAGGCGGCGATGGTCGTGTCGACCGGATCGGCCAGCAGGGCGGGCATCTCGGGGCGGGTCAGCTGCACCGTGGCGGTCATGTCGGCATTGCCGATGGCGCGCAGCTGGACGCAGTAATCGCCCGGCCCGACCGACTGCTCGATCCGCGAATTGAGGCCGATCGCGTCGTCGTTTTCGGCCAGCAGATCGCCCTCCGGGGTCTCCAGACGCAGGGCCGGGTCGCCGTCGGATTGCGCCTCAAGGCGCAGCGCCTGCATCGCGCCCGTGACGCGGAACATCGCATAGGGGCTCGTGCTGGCCGTGGTGGTCATCTGCCGCATCAGGGGGGCGTCGGCGGTGGTCATGTCGCTGGTCTCGGCGCTGTCCCCCAGCCACAGGGCGGGCAGGCCCGAACAGATCGGCCCCTCGGTCGCGGGGGCGTCCTGGGCCTGCGCGGGCAGGGCGGCCAGCAGCGCCAGGGGCAGCGGGGCAAGACGGGACATGAGACTCATGATGACACCTTCTGTTGTGTTGGCCGGACAATCGCACCGCCCCGCGCACCCCGCAAGCGCGGTGAATCGCCTGCACAGCCGTGAAATCCGCCGATCCGGCTTGACCCCCGGCCCCTCGCGCGGTTCTAAGACGGCAAAGTCCCGCACACGACCCGGAAAGACGCGCCATGAAGTTCACCCTCTCCTGGCTCAAGGAGCATCTGGATACCACCGCCACCCTCGATCAGATCGCCGAGGCGCTGACCGACCTGGGCCTGGAGGTCGAGGAGATCGCCGACCCCGCGGCCAGGCTGGGCACCTTTACCTTGGCGCGGATCGAGGATGCCCAGCAGCATCCCGATGCCGACCGCCTGCGCGTCTGCCGGGTGATGACGGATGAGGGCGAAAAGCAGATCGTCTGCGGCGCGCCCAACGCACGCGCAGGGATCACGGTGGTGCTGGCCAAGCCCGGCGATTACGTCCCGGGCATCGACACGACCCTGGGCGTGGGCAAGATCCGCGGCGTCGAAAGCCACGGGATGATGGCCTCCGAACGAGAGCTGGAGCTGTCCGAGGAGCATGACGGCATCATCGAGCTGCCCTCCGGTGAGGTGGGTCAGCGCTTTGTCGACTGGCTGGCGCAGAACGCGCCCGACAAGATCGACCCGATGATCCATATCAAGATCACGCCCAACCGCCCCGACGCCCTGGGCGTCCACGGTATCGCCCGCGATCTGGCCGCGCGTGGTCTGGGCACGCTTAAGGCCGTGGCCGTGGACCCCGTGCCGGGGGCCTTCCCCTGCCCGGTGGGTGTGACCATCGACGCGGGCGTGGCCGCCAAGGCGCCGTTCTTCGCGGGCCGCGTGGTGCGGGGCGTGACGAACGGCCCGTCGCCCGCGTGGCTGCAGAAACGCCTGCGCGCCATCGGCCTGCGTCCGATCAACGCGCTGGTGGACATCACGAATTTCTTCACCTTCGACCTGAACCGCCCGCTGCATGTGTTCGACGCGGCCAAGGTCTCGGGCGACCTGACCCTGCGCGCCGCGCGCGCCGGAGAGGAGCTGGTGGCGCTGGACGACAAGACCTATGCCCTGCCCGAAGGCGCGGTCGTGATCTGCGACGATCACGGCCCGGAAAGCATCGCGGGCATCATGGGCGGCGCGGCCTCGGGCGCGTCCGAGGAGACCACCGATGTCTTCATCGAGGCCGCCTATTTCGACCCGATCACCACCGCCGCCACGGGCCGCGCGCTGAAGATCAACAGCGATGCGCGCTATCGCTTTGAACGCGGCATCGACCCGGCCTTCACCCTGCCGGGGCTGGAGCTGGCCACGCGCATGGTGATCGACCTCTGCGGCGGCGAGGCCTCCGAGGTGGTGACCGCCGGTGCGCTGCCCGACACGGCCCGCGCCTATCGCCTGGACCCGCAGCGCACCAGCCGCCTGGTCGGCATGGACATCCCCGAGGCCGATCAGCGCGCCACGCTGGAGGCCCTGGGGTTCCGGCTGGAGGGCGACATGGCCCATGTCCCGTCCTGGCGCCCCGATGTGCTGGGCGAGGCCGATCTGGTCGAGGAGATCGCCCGCATCGCCAGCCTGACCCGCCTGCAGGGCAAGCCCCTGCCGCGCGCGCAGGCGGGCGTGCCGCAGCCGGTACTGACGCCCCTGCAGGTCCGCGAAAAGACTGCGCGGCGTATGGCGGCGGCCTTGGGCTATAACGAATGCGTCACCTACAGCTTCATCGACCAGCCCTCGGCCGCGCTGTTCGGCGGCGGGTCGGACGCGGTGCGCGTGGAGAACCCGATCAGCAGCGAGATGTCGCATCTGCGCCCCGATCTGCTGCCCGGCCTGCTGCAGGCCGCGGCACGCAACCAGGCGCGCGGTTTCGCCGATCTGGCGCTGTTCGAGCTGGGCCCGGTCTTCGCGGGCGGAGAGCCGGGCGAACAGGCGGTCCGCATCAGCGGCCTGCTGGTCGGCCAGACCGCGCCGCGCGATCCCTTCGGCAGCCGCCGCAAGGTGGACCTCTACGACGCCAAGGCCGATGCCGAGGCGATCCTGCAGGCCATCGGTGCCCCCGCCCGCGCCCAGATCAACCGCAAGCTGGACGGCTGGTGGCATCCGGGCCGTGCGGGCAATATCGCGCTTGGCCCCAACGTGCTGGCGACGTTCGGAGAGATCCACCCCCGCGTGCTGCGTCAGATGGACGTCAAGGGCCCGGCCGTTGGATTCACCATCCAGCTGGCCGCGGTGCCCTTCCCCAAGGCCAAGACGCCCACGCGGCCCGCGCTGGAGCTGTCCGAGCTGCAGGCGGTGGACCGCGATTTCGCCTTTGTGGTGGATGCAGGGGTCGAGGCGCTGACGCTGGTCAACGCCGCAGCCGGTGCCGACAAGGCGCTGATCGCGTCCGTGTCGGTCTTTGACCAGTTCGAGGGTCTTGAGGGCGGCGCCAAGTCGCTGGCCATCACCGTGCGCCTGCAGCCGCAGGGCAAGACGCTGACCGATGCCGACATTGCCGAGGTCAGCCGCAAGATCGTCGACAAGGTGACCAAGGCCACCGGCGGCACCCTGCGCGCCTGAGGCGCCCGGACAGGTCGGGGGGCCGCGGCCTCCCGGCGCCCCCGCCCGCGGGCCTTTGGTCACCCGCCCCCGGGATCAGAAGATCAGCGACAGGATGCCGATGACGACCAGCAGGCCGATGATGAAGATGATTCCGACGACGCTGCCGAAGAATTTAAACATGGTGTTCTCCTGTCTGTGAGACAGCGGAACGGGCATAGGCCCATGAGGTTCCGTCCGCAGTGACTTCGCGGCGATTTTAGTCGGTTATGGGGGATTTTGGAGCGGGTGACGGGAATCGAACCCGTGTCTCTAGCTTGGAAGGCTAGGGTCTTACCATTACACAACACCCGCGCTGGGTCTGGATATAGGCCGGTCCGCCGGGAGGTTCAAGCACTGTCGCATTATCGGCGCGCGGCAAAGAACGCCTGCAGCAGGGCGCGCGATTGCGGGGCCGACAGGCCGTCATAGACCTCGGGGCGGTGATGGCACTGGGCGTGTCGGAACACCTGCGCGCCATGCGCGACGCCCCCCATGCGCGGGTCGGCCGCGCCGTAATACAGCCGCGCGATTCGCGCAGCCGAGATGGCCGCCGCGCACATCGGGCAGGGCTCCAGCGTGACCCACAGGTCGTGGCCGGGCAGGCGTTCGGAGCCCATCGCCGCGCAGGCGGCGCGGATGGCCAGGATCTCGGCATGGGCGGTGGGGTCGGCGCGTTCGCGGGTGCGGTTGCCCTCGGCCGCGACGACGCGGCCCTGGGGGTCGGTGATGACCGCGCCGACCGGCACCTCGCCGCGCAGGGCGGCGGCGCGGGCCTGGTCCAGCGCCAGGGGCATGTGGCTGATGAAGCGCGTCATGGCCCGCTTGTCGCAATCCGGGCGGCTTGGCGCAAGCGGGGGAAAGAAACGCTTTCCACAAGGCCCGCTTGGGCGTATGCACCCCTCTTTGCCCCGCAGAGATGCGAAGGAGACGCGCATGACCGACGACCAGATCCCCGACCGCAAGGCCCCCCAGACCGCGCCGCGCACCGAGGCCGACCGCATCGCCAAGGTGATGGCGCGCGCCGGTGTCGCCAGCCGCCGCGAGGCCGAGCGGATGATCATCGAGGGCCGCGTCAGCGTGAACGGCACCAAGATCGACAGCCCCGCGCTGGACGTCCTGCCCACCGACCGCATCACCGTCGACGGCAAGAAGCTGGACGAGCCGCAGGAGACGCGGCTGTGGCTGTATTACAAGCCCCTGGGCCTGATCACGTCGGAAAACGACGAGCTGGGCCGCCAGACGGTGTTCGACGCCCTGCCGCGCGACATGCCCCGCGTGATGACCATCGGCCGCCTTGACCTGAACTCCGAGGGTCTGCTGCTGCTGACCAATGACGGAGAGCTGAAGCGCCGGCTGGAGCTGCCCGCGACGGGCTGGCTGCGCCGGTACCGTGTGCGGGTGAATGGCACGCCGTCGGACATGACCTTCGACCCGCTGCGCCGCGGTGTGACGATCGAGGGTGAGGATTTCTCTCCCATGGAGATCAAGCTGGACAGCCAGCAGGGCGCGAATGCCTGGATCAGCGTCGGCATCCGCGAGGGCAAGAACCGCGAGATCCGCCGCGCGATGGCCCATGTCGGCCTGCAGGTGAACCGCCTGATCCGCATCGGCTATGGCCCGTTCAAGCTGACCGGCATGGACAAGAACCAGGTGACCGAGGTCAAGCGCAAGGTCCTGCGGGACCAGCTGGGCGGCCTGCTGACCGGAGAGGTCGAGGACAAGCCGCGCGAGATGCGCCCCCGCGGTGCCGCCGGGGAACGCGCCGCCCGCGTCGAGGGGCCCGATGCCGGCCCGCGCCGGTTCGGCGCCAAGCCGGGCTTTGCGGGCAAGCCTGCCGGGCGGGGCTTTGGTGACCGTCCGCGGGACGGCCAGGACGACCGCCCGGTCCGCAGCTGGGGCGCCAAGCCCGCCGGGGATCGTCCGCGCTTTGGCGACCGGGCCGGGGAGGGCGCGGGCTTTGGCGACCGACCGCGTCCGGCGGGCGACAAGCCGCGCTGGAAGAAATCCGGTCCCGGCGAGGGACCGGGCCGCAAGACCGGGGGCGACGATGCCCGCCCCGCCCGCTTTTCCGGCAAGCCGGGCGAGGCCCGCAAGCCGTTCGGCGGCCCGCGCGGCGACGCTGACGGCCCGAGAAAGCCGTTCGGTGGCGCCCGCCCCGAAGGCGACCGCAAGCCCTATGGCAAACCGCGCGCGGATGGGGATCGCAAGCCTTACGGCGCGCCGCGTGGCGAGGGTGCCGAGGGTCGCAAATCGTTCGGCGGCCCGCGCCCCGAGGGCGACCGTAAGCCCTATGGCAAGCGCCCGGACGGGGATCGCAAGCCTTACGGCGCACCGCGTGGCGAAGGTGCCGAAGGTCGCAAACCGTTCGGAGGCCCGCGTGGCGACGCTGACGGCCCGAGAAAGCCATTCGGCGGTGCCCGCCCCGAGGGCGACCGCAAGTCCTATGGCAAGCCGCGCGCGGACGGGGACCGCAAGCCCTATGGCGCGCCGCGTGGCGAGGGTGCCGAGGGTCGCAAACCGTTCGGCGGCCCGCGCGGCGATGCTGGCGGTGCGAAGAAGCCGTTCGGCGGCCCGCGCCCCGATGGCGATCGCAAACCGTTTGGCAAGCCGCGCGCAGATGGCGACCGCAAGCCGTCGGGTGCGGGCGGCTTCAAGGGCAAGCCCAAGCCCGCAGGCGGCCGTCCGACCGGCAAGCCGCGCGGCTGAGCGTTGCGCAATCAGGAAAGGGCCGCCCCTCAAGGGGCGGCCCTTTTAGCATGGTGCCGCAGGCGGTCGGTTATTTCGTCAGGATCAGCTTGCCCGCGCGGGTGATGCGCAGCTGATAGACCTGTTCGTCCAGCACGATCAGGGCCTGATTGCCGCCCTGGGTCAGCTGGGTGGCGTCATGCTGGGGCATCCGGGCCAGGATGGAGGTGCCGGGACGGGTGAAATCGGCGGGGCGCGTGGCGGTCATGGTCAACCTCATGGGGTGGCACTGTTGATGCCTCAAAGCTGACAAATTCATTTGGGTTTGTCAAAGTAAAATAGTCAGGATTCGGACCTTCCGATCATTTTCCGCCTTTCGGCACGGCATGGCGCCCTGTTTCGGGCGCCATGCAGGGGGTCATTCGGCCGACAGGCAGGCGACGATCGTGTCGGCCAGCCCGGTCAGCAGCGCGTCGTACTGCCCCGCGCCGGGCGCCAGCATGCCGCCCTCGGGGCTCAGCTCGCCGCCAAGGCGGGTGCCCGTGCCCTCGATCACGGTGGCGATCAGCGAATCGTCATGGGCATATTCCGGAAAGGCACAGCGCGCGTCCGTCTGGGTGATCTGCTTGCGGATCTGGTCGATGCGTGCGGCAGACGGCGTCGAGGCATCGCCAAGCGACACCGCCATGGCTGGCTGCAGGCCGAAATGCGCGGTGAAATAGCCATAGGCATCGTGAAAGACCACGAACCGGTCATCGGCATGGGGCGCCAGGCGGTCGCGCAGCTGGGTGTCCAGCGCCGCGATCCGCGCGGCGGCGGCATCGGCATTGGCGCGATAGGTGGCTGCGTTGTCGGGGTCCTGTTCGGACAGGGTTGCGGCAATCGCCTCCAGCCAGGGACCGGCATTGGCGGGGCTCAGCCAGGCATGCGGGTCGGTGCCGGTATGGGCATGGTCGTGATCCCCGTGATCATGGTCGCCATGGTCATGGTCATGGTCATGGTCATGGTCGTGCGCGTGGTCGTCATGGTGGGCGTGGGCATCGTCATGCGCGTGATCGTCATGGCCGTGCCCATCGTCGTGACCATGACCGTCGTGGTCATCCGCCGCAGCGTCGGCATAGCCGCGCAGGGTGATGCCGTCGACCTCCAGCAGGCGCAGCTGTTCGCTGCCGCCGAGGGTGTCGGAGGCGCGCGCGAGCCAGGGGGTCAGCGTGGGGCCCATCCAGACGACCAGATCCGCCGACTGCAGCGCCTGCGCGTCCGACGGGCGCATCTGATAGTGGTGCGCGCTGGCGCCCTGGGGCAGCAGGACCCGGACCTGGCCCAGATCGCCCATGACCTCCTGGACCAGGGCGCCGGTGGGCACCAGGTCGGTGACCACCTGGGGGGCGGCCAGGACGGGTGCGGTGGTCAGGGCCAGGACGGCGGCTGCGGATGCCGGGATGCGCATCGGGATCTCCTTTTCGGGAACGGGGCTTTGTTGCGATGGCCGGGTTCTGTGTGTTACAGCATAACAAGTCAACCTGAATGTAATAAAGTAACGCCATCGCGCGTGAAGGACCATCGTGCCCGACAGTGACCACGCCATCGCCGCGACCTTTGCGCCGCACGATCATCAGCAATGCGCCCATCGCGCGCTGGACGAGGCCGCGGCCCGCCTGACCGAACAGGGCGCGCGCCTGACCCCGGTGCGCCGCCGCACGCTGGAGATCCTGCTGGAAAGCCACCGCGCGATGGGCGCCTATGAGGTGCTGGACCGGCTGGCCGCAGAGGGGTTCGGCAGGCAACCCCCCGTCGCCTATCGCGCGCTGGAATTTCTGGTCACCCACGGGCTGGCGCATCGGCTGCAGCGGCTGAACGCCTTTGCGGCCTGCCTGCATCCGGGCCATGACCACCACCCGGCCTTCCTGATCTGCCGCAGCTGCGACAAGGTCGCAGAGGCCGCCGCCGCCCCCATCCGCGACGCGCTGACCGCCGTGGCGGCCCAGGGCGGGTTCCGGGTCGAGCGGGCCACCATCGAGGCGCTTGGCCTCTGCGCCACCTGCGCGGCCGAGGGCGTCGCATGAGCGCCCTGATCTCATCCAGCGCCCTGACGGTGCATCGGCCCGGCACGTCCGAGCCGGTGCTGGCACAGGTCGATTTCCGCATCCAGCCCGGAGAGATCGTGACCGTCGTCGGCCCGAACGGGTCGGGCAAATCGTCGCTGATCCGGGCGCTGCTGGGGCATATGCCACTTGCCTCGGGGCGGGTTGTGCGCAAGCGCGGGCTGCGCATCGGCTATGTCCCGCAGCGGGTGCAGCTGGACACCGCCATCCCCATGACGGTCCGCCGCTTTCTGTCGCTGCCCACCCGCGTGACCGACGCCCAGGCCGAGGCCGCGCTGGCGCGCACCGGCGTCGCGGGGCTGGGCGCGCGGCAGCTGACGCAGCTGTCGGGCGGCCAGTTCCAGCGGGTTCTGCTGGCCCGCGCGCTGCTGTCGGACCCGCATCTGCTGGTCCTGGACGAACCCACGCAGGGGCTGGACCAGCCCGGCATCGTGGCCTTCTATCAGCTGATCGAGGAGGTCCGCCGCCAGACCGGCGCCGCCGTGCTGATGGTCAGCCACGATCTGCTGGTGGTGATGCGGTCGTCGGACCGGGTCGTCTGCCTGAACGGGCATGTCTGCTGCGAGGGCACGCCCCAGCATGTCAGCACCGCCCCCGAATACCGCGCCCTGTTCGGGGCCGAGGCGCAGGGCACGCTGGCCCTTTATCGCCACCGCCACGACCATGACCACGACCTGATGCCCGCCGGGGCGCATGTGCATGGGCCGGGCTGTGGGCATGACCATACCGCGCCGCGGCGCTGACGGACCGGACGGATGTTGGACGATTTCTTCACGCGCGCCGTGCTGGCGGGACTGGGACTGGCGCTGGTCGCGGGGCCTCTGGGCAGTTTCGTCGTGTGGCGGCGCATGGCCTATTTCGGCGATTCGACAGCCCATGCGGCGATCCTGGGGGTGGCCTTCGCGCTGGCCTTCGACATCTCGATCTATGCGGGGACGCTGGCGGTGGCGGTGTCGATGGCGTGTCTGGTCTCGGCGCTGGTGGCGCGGGGGCAGGCGATGGACACGATGCTGGGGGTGCTGTCGCATTCGGCGCTGGCCCTGGGCCTGGTCGCGATCAGCTTCGTGCCGCAGGCGCGGTCCGATCTGGGCGGCTATCTGTTCGGCGACATCCTGGCGGTGGGGCGGTCCGATCTGGTGCTGATCTGGACGGGGGCGGCGCTGGTGCTGGGGGTGCTGATCCTGCGCTGGCAGCGGCTGGTCACCAGCAGCCTGAACGAGGAGTTGGCCATGGCCGCGGGCATCGATCCGCGGGTCGAGCGTCTGGTCCTGTCGCTGGCCCTGGCCGTGGTGGTGGCGCTGGCGATTCGAGTGGTGGGCTCGCTGCTGATCTCGGCCATGCTGATCGTGCCTGCGGCGGCGGCCCGCGGATGGGCGCGCACCCCCGAGCGGATGGCCGCCGGTGCCGCCCTGATCGCCGCCGCATCCGTCATCCTGGGGTTGTGGTCCAGCCTGCGACTCGACACGCCCGCCGGTCCCTCGATCGTGACCGCAGCGGCGATGTTTTTCGTCCTCTCCCAAGCACTTCGCCGGGGCTAGTGCCGAATTGTCACAGTTTTTCCGGGGGTTTGCACCCCATGGAACGAAGCGCCGAAATAGGTGTTGGCCAATATGCAACAGTGCCCGCAGGCCCACGGTGGAATCAATTCAATGCTGCTTTTCAACTGTTCGGGTTTGTGTAACTGTCGCCACGATGTTGCCAGAAATGGCAGCCGTCAATCGAAACGGAGCATGATCATGACCAAATTCGCTACTTTCGCGGCCGCTCTCGGCCTGACCGCAACCTCGGCTCTGGCCGGTGGCTATGTCGCCCCCGTCGTCGAAGTCGAGCCCGTCATCGTTGAGGAGCGCGCTGCTTCGACCAACGCCGGCCTGGTCGTCCCCGCCCTGCTGCTGCTGGGCGTCATCGCCGCAGTCGCTTCGGACGACAGCTGATATCGGTCCGGATCGTTCCGACGATCCGTGCCACAAGGGGCTGACCTCTGGTCAGCCCCTTTTCTTTTGCCCGGGTCCCTGTGGACCCATGGACATGAAAAAACCGGCCCCTGAGAAGGGCCGGTTTTTTCATGGTTGGCGGTGGGGTCAGGGGCGCAGCGTCTGGATGGTCACATAGCCCAGGCCCGGCCCGATCCATTGCCGCGACACCGGGATTTGCCCGCCCTGGACCAGATAGTTGTTCTGGAAAGTCGTGCCGTGGCCTTCGCAGCTTTCCACGATGACGCCGGGATTGGGGCCCGGCGCGGTGGTGCAGGCGAATTGCAGCGGCCGCTCCAGCCCGTCGCCCGACAGATAGCGCATCACCCGGGAGCCGCTGCCCGCCTGGACCGCGCGGATCAGGCGGTCGGTTCCGGGTTCGGCCACCGACAGGTCGCGGCCCAGGCCGCGCGTGCCAACCAGCATGCCGTCGCGCAAGATCAGCGCCTCCTCGGCGGGGGTCATATAGGTGCGTATTGCGCCGTTCTGGCCGGTCATGGCCATGATCTGGCTGCGCCCCAGCCCTTCGAAACCAGCTTGGATCAGCGGGCCTGGATTGACTCGCAGCGCCTCGGCCGCGGCCTGTTCGGGCGATCGCGCGGCGGCCGGTGTGCTGCCCGCGTCCCTGGACGCACGGACAGGAACAACACTTTTCGCCAGCGATGTGAGCACGTCGGCGTTGCTTCCACCCTCGTCCGGACCGGTATTGCCGCAGGCAGCGGCCAGCGCCAGAACCGTCGCCATTGTCACGCTGCGCATTTTCGCTTGCCTGTTCATCGCCAGAATTTCCCCCATCCCTCGTATAGGTCAACGGTATGGCTCTCGCGGACCCTGTCATACAGGCGGCCGTCGACCTCGACGCGAGACCCGCCATCGCGCGACAGCGACCTAAGGCTGTTCGCAACGCGGTCCCGGGAGGGCTGGCCGGTTCCCCAGCTGATCGGGATCGAAAACTTGACGCCCTTGTCGAAGCTTCCTTCGCCGAACTCCTCGGCCGAGAGGTCGGTTTTGGTGACAAAAGCTCCGACCTGCCAGCCGTTTGCGAATTCGCGTGACAAGGTCACCGTGGCACCGACATCCCCCGCAAGATATCGGCCCACGTCCAGCTGGCCGGTAATCCCTTGCGAGAACTCGTAATAGGCCGAGAGATGGCCCGTGGTCACCTCGTAATCCCTGAAGTCGAAGAGCTGATCAAAGTCGCGTTTGCGCACGTGGTTGATTTCGGCGCCGAATCCCAAGGGCGATGTCGCGGGCTTCCAGAGGGCCTCGGCTGAGACGCCGCCATAGCCACGCTCCAGAAGGCCAACGGTGACCCGGCTATAGACGGCTTCGGCGGGCTTGGCATACCAGGCCAGCGTCAGTTCCGGGATCACCGGATTCGAGTTGCCGGTATACATGCGCGTGTCTGAGCGCACCCGAGGCACACCTAGGGGAGAGCTTTCCAGGGACGGGGTATCGGCGTAGAAATCCGGATCGTAATAGGTCCCCCGTGCACCCGGAATGCCGGGACCGCGTTGGCCGATATCTCCGAACACCCGTTGCCGCAGGGCTCCGGTCGCGATCAGGCCGGGCATGATCTCATAGCTGGCGCGCGCCTCAGCCCCAAATTCCGACGTGAGACCGTCCTCGGCGTCGAAGATGCTGACCTCGACATAGGGCCTGACCGACCAGCGGAACCGCGGATAGAGGTCCGGCGTCTGCACCAGGCCCGCCGTCTGTGCCGCATCCGACAGGGTCGAGGCGGCAGCGATCTGGCCGGCCTCGGTATTTTCCAGCCGCTCCACGTCGCTGCGCCGCATCGTCACCGAGGACGTGGCCATCCCGTCCGTGGTCGAGGTGATCACGAAGGTCTCGACCGAGGGGGGCAGGGCGCGGGTCATCAGGCGCGCGGTGCGGCCCACCGCCTCGGCCTGGTTGATATAGCGCTGGTTGCGCAGGCGCACCTCGGCGCGGGTCGCGGTCAGGGCCATGCTCTCCAGGCGCTGGCCCTCCTTGGCCATCGCGTCGCCCAAGGCCTTCTGGATGGCGGGCTGGGCGGTGGGGTCCTGCGACCAGCTGCCCGACCAGCCCTCGGGGTCCTGCGCCGGGGACACGCGCGGGCGCACCGGGGCGGGCGCCTTTTCCAGCCCCGAGGGGAAGGCCGCATCGCGCGGGTTCAGCGCGATGGTGAACTGCGCGCCGATGGTCTTGCCGCCGATGGTATAGATCCCGGCCTCATAGTTGCGGCCGATGCGATAGCTGGCGCCCAGGTTCAGCTTGCTGGAGGGCTCGTCCCCCTGCTGAACGTCGCGGTCGTTGCTGTATCGCGCAAGGTAGATGTCGTTGGAATATTCCGCCGTCAGGTTCAGCCGGTCATTGACCTGCCAGCTGACCGAGGCAAAGGGCTTGGCCCCGCCGCGGAACCACTGGTCCACATTGGGTGTGCCGCCCAGATCGTCCACGTCGATCACCCGCGGCTTGCCCGCCAGCGTCCCCCAGCCCAGGCCGACCGAGGCGCGCACCGTGGGCGTCACGTTGCGCGTGGCCACGATGTATTCGCCCGAATAGACGCCCGTGCCCAGAAAATCCTGCAGACCGATGGCCACGGCAGGCCGCCAGCCATCCTCATCCACGATCTGATAGCGCAAATCCAGCGAGCGGTCCGAGATGAACCCCTCCTCGCGGAAATCGTCGATGCCATCCACACGGCCATAGCGCAGCACCGTGGTCAGCCCCGGCAGCGCCTGAAAGAAGATGTTGGCGCGGCGCGCGTAATCCGACAGCGACACCGTCGCCCCCAGGCTGCCGTCGGGCAGGGTCTCGGCGGTGGGGGTGTCGATGCCGCCGGGCAGGCCATAGGACGACATGGTGCGGCCCAGCATCGGGTCCGCGACGGCGATGCCCGCGCCCGCGATCAGGGCCAGGGGCAGGGTGGTGGCCATCAGCTGGCGGGTCAGACGCGAGCGGCGCATCGGCGGCTTCCTTTCGGCGGCAAGGACGGGATCGGCAGGGGCGGGGACGGCATATCCAGGCGGATTGGCAGGCTTTGGCGCGCGCATCGACACACGAATGCGTGACCCGCGCGCCGGGCGGGCGGTCAGCCCGCCGCCGGAGCGGCTTCGGCTGGGGCGGTCTCTGCCGTAGGGGTCTGGCCGGGGGCGGCGCAGCCGGTGCGGGTCTGGCCGCTGACGGTCAGCCGCGCGGTCAGCGCAGAGCGGTCGCCCGACATGCTGTCCTGGCACTCGGCGGCGCGCAGGTTGACCACGAAGGGCCGCCCGCCCAGCACGCCGATATATTCGACGCCACGGTCAAAGACGATGCGGCTGACCGCGATCTGGCGGCCGTTCGGCGTGTCGGGCGTGCGATAGACGGCGGTGGTGCCGCTGATCTGGACGTTCCAGTCGGGCTCGTTGCCGCGCGCGACAAAGGCGGTGGCGCGATAGGTCAGCGGCTCGGCGGTGGCGATGGCGCGGGCGCCCGCGCCGGTCTCGATCGGCTGCTCCAGCGGAGAGACGGCGGGCGGGCGCGGGCCTGCGGGCTCCTCGGGTTCGGCGGAGGCCTGCTCCAGCCCGACATTGCGGCGCAGGTCGGTCATCGCCTCGCTGTCGCAGGCGGCCAGGGGCAGGGTCATCAGGGCAAGCATGGCAAGCCGAGGGAAGGGGGGGCGCGGGAACATGGGGCTTTGGCCTTCTGGTTCGGTCTGGATCACTGTCCGTCCAGCGTTAGCAACCGCAGCCACAGGGGGCAAGCGTCACGCCCCCACCCCGGCAGGCCCTTGCCGGCCTCTCATGGCGCGCTGGCAGGGGCGGGACCGCTGCGGATGGGGGCAGTGCGGGAAGATTCGTTGATAAATGATTATTGCACGTCCTGCAGGGGGTTGTTTGACGGCTTGGTCATTGAAGAGCGCCGGGAATCCGGTGATGATCCGGGAATACCTTCCTCTGATCGGCGGCGATGACCTGATGACCTCTGCGGCTCCTGCCCGTGACCCCGATCGTCCTGAACCGCACGCGCGCGCGCGGTTCTCGTGGGATGATGGGCCGATGGCACGCCGGATCGGTGATTTCGACTGGTCCGCCACCCCCCTGGGCCCGATGGCGGGCTGGTCGGGCGCGCTGTTGGCGGCGGTGCGGATCATGGTGGGCCAGCGCCACGCCTGCTGCATGTTCTGGGGCCCGCATCTGATCATGCTGTACAACGACGCCTACATGCACGTTCTGGGGGCCAAGGAATGTCACGCCCTGGGCCAGCCCTTTCGCCAGATCTGGTCCGATGTCTGGGAGGACGTGCGCCCGCTGGTCGATCAGACCCTGTCCGGGCGGGGCACCTATTCCGAGGAAATGCGCCTGATCATGACGCGCAACGGCTTTGACGAGGAGACGTTCTGGACCTTCAGCTATTCGCCGCTCTATGACGATGACGGCAGCGTGGCGGGGCTGATGAACATCACCGTCGACATGACCGCGCTGGTCCAGGCCCGCCGCAACCAGCAGGTCATGCAGGAGGAGTTGCTGCACCGCATCAAGAACATCCTGTCGGTGACCTCGACGGTGGTGTCCTCCAGCCTGCGCAACGCCGCCACCATCCAGGAGGCGCGCGATACTGTGGGCGCCCGCATCATGGCGCTGGCCAAGGCGCAGGGCCTGTTCACCGGCCTGGGCGACAGCGCCGACATCACCGAGGTCATGGCCCGCTCGATCGGCGCGCATCTGGTCGGCAGCGACCGCATCCGCCTGTCCGGGCCGTCCGTGCCGCTGAGCAGCCAGCAGGCGGTCGGCCTGTCGCTGGCGCTGTACGAGCTGGCGACGAATGCCGCGAAATACGGCGCTCTGGCCAGCCCCGATGGCGTGGTCGCACTGTCCTGGTCGGTGCAGGGCGACGCCTTTGCCCTGGATTGGCAGGAGGAGGGCGGCCAGCCCGTCGCCCCGCCCACCCGCGAGGGGTTCGGATCGCGGCTGGTGAACATGATCGTCCCGGCCTATTTCGACGGCCAGGGGCGGGCTGAATTCCTTCCCCAGGGCCTGCATTACAGCCTGCGCGGCCACCTGTCCCCCTGAGGGCGCGCGTCAACAGTTCGGCACGTTCACGGCCAGCCCGCCAAGCGACGTCTCCTTGTACTTGTCGGACATGTCGCGGCCGGTCTGGCGCATGGTCTCGATCGCGGCGTCCAGCGGCACGATGTGGCTGCCGTCCCCGCGCAGCGCGAGGCTGGCGGCGGCCACGGCCTTGATCGCGCCCAGCCCGTTCCGTTCGATGCAGGGCACCTGGACCAGCCCGCGCACCGGGTCGCAGGTCATGCCCAGGTGATGCTCCAGCGCGATCTCGGCGGCGTTCTCCACCTGCTGCGGGGTGCCGCCCAGCACGGCGGCCAGACCCGCGGCGGCCATCGCGGCGGCTGATCCGACCTCGGCCTGACAGCCGCATTCCGCCCCTGAAATGCTGGCATTGTGCTTGATCAGCCCGCCTACCGCCGCCGCCGTCAGCAGGAAATCGGGCAGCAGGCGTTCGGACGCGCCCGGCACATGGTCCAGCCAATAGCGGATCACCGCGGGCACCGTCCCCGCCGCGCCGTTCGTGGGCGCGGTCACGACCTGACCGCCCGCGGCGTTCTCCTCGTTCACGGCCATCGCATAGGTGGACATCCAGTCGTTGATCACATGCGGCGCGGTCATGTTCAGCCCGCGTTCGGCCAGCAGCTTCTCATGGATGGCCTTGGCCCGCCTGCGCACGTTGAGGCCCCCGGGCAGGATGCCGTCCGTCGCCAGCCCCCGGTCCATGCAGTCGCGCATCGCGCCCCAGATCCGGTCCAGCCCCGCATGCAGGTCCGGCTGCGACCGAAAGCACAGCTCGTTGGCCTCCTTCATCCGGGCGATGGACTTGCCCGAGGTCTGGGCCATCGCCAGCATCTCGGCGGCGCTGGCAAAGGGATAGGGCACGCTGGAGGTCGCATCCGTGCGCACCGCCCCCGCCTTGTCGGCCAGCTCCTGGTCGGTCATCACGAAGCCGCCGCCGATGGAATAATAGATCTGGTGAAAGATCACGTCGCCCTGGGCATCGACCGCCGACAGGGTCATGCCGTTGGCATGGCCGGGCAGGGTGTGGTCGTAATCGAACCGCAGGTCGCGGTCGGGGTCGAAGACCAGCGGCGCCAGACCCTGCGGCTCCAAGAGGCGCGTCTCGCGGTTCCGGGCCAGGGCGGCCTCGGCCGCGTCCCTGTCCATGCTGGCGGGGATAAAGCCCGCCAGACCCAGGATCGTGGCGCGGTCGGTGGCATGACCCTTGCCGGTGAAGGCCAGGCTGCCATGCAGGCTGGCGCGCAGCCCGTGGGCGCGGAACGGCTGCAGGCGCAGCGCGTCCAGGAACCGCGCGCCGGCGACCATCGGTCCCATCGTGTGCGAGGAGGAGGGCCCCACCCCCAGCTTGAACAGATCGAAGACCGACAGAAACATGACTCTCCCCTTGCATTTCCCGGCCCATCCAAGCACGACCCGCCCCCTGCCGCCACCACGTTCCGCGCCGTTTCGCGTCCCGGTTGCGACATCGGCCCGCGTGCCGGTCTGAGGCGTGGTCTGCTTAAAGTGATTGCAACATGCTTGAATTGTGGGCAACTGGGACGCGCCTGCGATTTGGGCAGGTCCGCCGCCGCCTGCCGTTCTTGCGGGCGATGTGCCCCGGGGTGAAGGAACAGAACATGCGCTTGCCCGACCCGATCCTGCTTGGTGACACACCCCTTGGCCCGCCGGTGTTCCTTGCACCCATGGCGGGCATCACGGATGTGCCGTTCCGCCGCGCCGTCGCCCGATTTGGCGCAGGCCTGATGGTCTCCGAGATGGTCGCCTCGACCGAGATGGTGACGCCGCGCCCCTCGACCCGCGCCGCGGTGCGCGCCAAGGCCCTGACCGAAGGGGCACTGCCCGTCAGCGTGCAGATCGCGGGCCGCGAGGCCGCGCCGATGGCCGAAACCGCCCGGATCGTGGCAGGCATGGGTGCCCGCATCATCGACATCAACATGGGCTGCCCGGCCAAGAAGGTCACGGGCGGCCTGTCCGGCGCGGCGCTGATGCGCGATCTGGACCATGCGATGACGCTGGTCGATGCGGTGGTCGGCGCGGTGTCGGTTCCGGTGACGCTGAAGATGCGGTTGGGCTGGGACGACGACTGCCTGAACGCCGCCGATCTGGCCGCGCGGGCGCGCGATGCGGGGGTCGCCATGCTGACCGTGCATGGCCGCACCCGGGCGCAGTTCTACAAGGGGCAGGCCGACTGGACCGCAATCCGCGCAGTGGCCGACCTGCCGGGCCGCCCGCCTTTGGTCGCGAATGGCGACGTGGTCGATGCCGACAGCGCCCGCGCGGCCTTGGCTGCGTCGGGCGCGGATGCGGTGATGGTCGGACGGGGCGCGCAGGGCCGCCCCTGGGTTCTGGCGCAGATCGCGCATGATCTGTGGGGCACGTCCGCGCCGCATGTCCCGCAGGGCGCGGCCTTGGCCGATCTGGTGGCCGAGCATTACGAGGATATTCTGGACTTCTATGGCGCCGAGCTGGGCCTGCGCGTCGCGCGCAAGCATCTGGGCTGGTATGCCGACGCGAACGGCGCAGCCCTGCGCGACCAGCTGATGCGCGCCGAGACCCCTGCCGCCACGCTGGACCTGATCGGTCGCGCCTTTGGCGATGCCGCGGGGGTTGCCGCATGACGCCCCGCCCGCGCAACTTTCGCGAGGCCGCGCCCGGACCGGGATGGGAGGCGCTGCCGCTGCCCGCGCTGATCCTGGACGCCGAGGGGCGCGTGGCCGCGATGAATGACGCGGCCGAGATCTGGCTGAACCTGTCGCGCAATTCCACCCTGGGCCGTATGCTGGAGGGGGACGAGATGTCCACCCGCCTGCGCCTGCGCCCGACCCTGGCGCCGCTGATGGCGCGGGTCCGCGCCAGCGACGAGGCGCTGTATCAGGCCTGCGTCCGCTTTGAGATCGGCGACCGCGCCGGCGGGCATCAGGCGCGCCGCGCCGCGGTCCATGCCGGGCCCGCGGGCCTGTCGGGCGGCGCCGTGTCGCTGCTGATCGTGCCCCAGGACGATGACGGCGCGCATCAGGCCCGCCACGTCCGCAGCGCCGCCCGCAGCGCCATCGGCATGTCCGAGATGCTGGCCCATGAGATCAAGAACCCCTTGGCCGGCATCCGCGGCGCGGCCCAACTGATGGCCATGAACGCCACCCCCGAGGACCGCGAGATGGCCGAGATGATCGTGGCCGAATCGCGCCGCATCGTGGCGCTGCTGGATCAGGTCGAACGCTTTGGCGACACGTCCGAGCCGGACCTGGCCCCCCTGAACATCCACGACGTGCTGGAACAGGTGCGCCGGTCGGCCAAGGCGGGGTTTGCGCGCGACGTGCAGATCGCGACCGATTACGACCCCTCGCTGCCGATGGCGCTGGCCGATGCCGACCAGCTGGTGCAGGTCTGCCTGAACCTGGTCAAGAACGCCGCCGAGGCGCTTGCGGGCAAGGCGGGCGGCACGATCCGCCTGCGCACCCATTACGACCACACGCTGCGCCGCCCCCCCGACGACACCGACCCCACGGGCCGCCCGCTGCCCCTGCAGATCGAGATCGAGGATAACGGCCCCGGCTTTCCCCCCGCCATCGCCGACCAGGTGTTCGAGCCTTTTGTATCGGGCCGCGAGAACGGCACCGGGCTGGGCCTGGCGCTGGTCAGCAAGATCATCACCGACCACGGCGCGCTGATCCGGGTGGACAGCCGCCCCGGTCGCACCGTGTTCCGCATTTCCCTGCCCAAGGCATAAGGACCTGATCCCATGGACGGCACCGTTCTGATCGCTGACGACGACCGCACCATCCGCACGGTGCTGACGCAGGCGCTGACCCGCGCGGGCTGCAGGGTCCATGCCACCGGCAGCCTGGCGCAACTGCTGAAATGGGTCGAGGAGGGGCGCGGCGATCTGGTCATCACCGACGTGATGATGCCAGACGGCAACGGCATCGACCGCATCCCCGCCATCCGCGAGGCGCGGCCAGACCTGCCGGTGATCGTGATCTCGGCCCAGAACACCATCGTCACCGCGATTCGCGCGACCGAGGCCGAGGCGTTCGAATACCTGCCCAAGCCCTTCGATCTGCCGGACCTGATGTCCAAGGCGAACCAGGCCCTGTCGCGGCGTCCGCGCAAATCCGACCCGGTGCCCGAACCGCTGCCCACCCCGCGTGAGGCCGCCGACCCCGCCATGCCGCTGATCGGGCATGCGCCCAGCATGCAGGCGCTGTTCCGCATGGTCGCGCGTGTGCTGAACGCCGACCTGCCGGTGATCATCGCCGGAGAGGCAGGGGTCGGAAAGACCACCATCGCGCGCAGCTTTCACGAACTGTCGGACCGGCGCGACCGGGGGCTGGCGATCCTGACCTCGTCGGATGCCGGAGAGGACGCCATCGCGCGCGCCGCCGACAAGGCGCGCGGCGGCACCGTGGTGATCGAGAACCCGGCAGGCTTCGACGCCAGCGCCCAGGCCCGCCTGATCGGCCTGATCGAGGCGATGGAATCGGGCCCCGACCGCGCCCATGCGCCCCGCATCGTGGCCACGACCGGGTCGGACCCGCAGGCCGATGTGGCCTCGGGGCGGCTGCGGTCGGACCTGTATTACCGGCTGGCGGGGGTCACCGTCAGCGTGCCGCCGCTGCGCGCGCGCGTGGACGACATCCTGCCGCTGGCCGCCCATCTGCTGGCCCGCGCGGCCGCCCAGGGGCTGCCAGAACGCAGCCTGTCGGATGATGCGGCGGCCATGCTGCGCGCGCATCCCTTTCCGGGCAATGTCCGCGAATTGGAGAACATGATGCGGCGCCTGGCCCTGACCGCCAGCGGCACCGCCATCACCGCCACCGAGATGCGCGAGGCGCTGAGCCAACAGACCGGCCACCGCGCCGCCGCCCCGGCGCCCGTCTCGACCGTGGCGCCCACGCCGGAACCGGCGGGCGTGGTGCCGCTGCCGCAGGTCGGATCGCGCCTGTCGGATTCGGTCGAGGCGCATCTGCAGCATTACTTTGACCTGCATGGCGACGCGCTGCCGCCGCCGGGCCTCTATGATCGCATCCTGCGCGAGGTCGAGCGCCCGCTGCTGCAGGTGGCGCTGGACGCGACGGGCGGAAACCAGCTGCGCTGCGCCGATCTGCTGGGCATCAACCGCAATACACTGCGCAAGAAACTGACCGAGCTGAATATCGAGGTGACACGGCGCCGCAAACTGATGTAAAACCGCCACAGGGGGCAGCGCGGATAACACGCGCGCCCACAGCAAAAGCCGCGAAAGACGGCAAGTGGGGGTTATGGCAGGCTTGGCAACGGGGCTCAGCTGGGACAGGCTGGCCCGCATCCGGCTGCCCCGCCAATGGCGCGGGCTGCTGACCTGGGGGGTGGTGCTGACCGGCATCGCACTGGCCGTGGCGACCTTGGCGGTGATGGGCCCCTTCGGGCGCGGGCTGCAGGGACAGACCCTGCGCGCCGTGCTGCTGGCGGATCTGGTGTTCCTGATCGTGCTGATCGGATTCATCGTGGCGCGGATGGCGCGGCTGATCTCGGCCCGGCGCAGCACGGCGCCCGCATCGCGTCTGCATGCGCGGCTGGTGGCGATCTTTGCGGGGCTGGCGCTGGTGCCGACCGTCCTGGTCGCGCTGTTCGCGGGGTTTCTGGTCAATATCGGGCTGGAGGGTTGGTTTTCCGACCGCGTTCAGCAGGTCGTCACCACATCGCAGGCCGCAGCCGAGGCCTATCACGCCGAACATCGCAGCGACCTGACCGAGGATGCCCGCGCGCTGGCCGGCGTGCTGACCCAAGCCGGACGCACCAACCCGCTGATCGAGGACGGAGAGCTGCGCGGCCTGCTGTCCCAGGGCCAGAGCCTGATCCAGCGCGGCCTGCGCGAGGCCTATATCATCAACGGCGCCGGAGAGATCCGCGCCCGGGGCGAGCGCAGCTATCTGTTCTGGTACGAGGCCCCCTCCAGCGATCAGCTGGACCGCGCGCAGGCCGATGGCATCACCCTGATCGAGGATTGGGAGAATGACGAATTCCGCGCGCTGGTGGCCCTGCCGCCTTTGGCCGACCGCTATCTGTATGTGACGCGCGACGTGGATGGCGACCTGCTGGGGCTGGTCGATGATACCCGCGCCACGGCGGGCGACTACAAGCAGCTGGAGGAGATGCGATCGCAGGTCCTGCTGGAATTCTCGCTGGTCTATCTGGGGTTCGCGCTGCTTCTGGTGGCGGCGGCGGTCTGGATGGGGCTGTGGTTCGCCTCGCGCCTGTCGCGGCCCATCGGCCTGCTGGCGCAGGCGACCGACCGCGTAGGGCGCGGCGATCTGGACGTGCAGGTCCCCGAGGTCCGCACCGGCGACGAGATCCAGACCCTGGGACAGGCCTTCAACCGCATGACCCGTCAGCTCAAGACGCAGCGCGCGGAACTGATCGAAAGCTATCGCCTGTCGGACGATCAGCGGCGGCTGTTCGACAATGTGCTGACCTCGGTCACGTCGGGGGTGATCGGGCTGGACGCGGCCGGAGAGATCGATTTCGTCAACCGCTCGGCCAGCCGGCTGCTGGGGCTGGACGCAAAGCGCGACATCGACGCGCTGCTGTCGGAGGTGGTGCCGGAATTCGCGCCGCTGTTTGCGCGCCTGTCGGCCTCGGTCGCGGAAACCATCCAGGACGAGATCCGCCTGATGCGCGAGGGGCGTGTGGAAAGCCTGCTGGTCCGCATGGCCGTGCGCCGCGGCACCGACGGCGCCCTGGAGGGCTATGTGGTGGCCTTCGACGACGTGACCGAACTGGTCAGCGCGCAGCGCATGGCGGCCTGGGGCGACGTCGCCCGCCGCGTCGCCCATGAGATCAAGAACCCCCTGACCCCGATCCAGCTGTCCGCTGAACGGCTGCGCCGCAAGTTCGGGCCGCTGGCCCCCGAAGGCGACCGCGCCGCGTTGGAGCAATACACCGACGTGATCATCCGCCAGACCAACGACCTGCGTCGGATCGTGGACGAATTCAGCCGCTTTGCCCGGATGCCCGAACCCGACCGGGCGGAAACCGACATGGCCGCCCTGCTGCGCGAGGCGCTGTTGTTGCAGCAGGATGCGCTGCATGCGACCATCACCCGCGACATCCCCGATGATCCGGTCATCGTGGATTGCGACGCGGGCATGATGCGCCAGGCGCTGACCAACCTGTTGAAGAACGCCGGAGAGGCGATCGATGAACAGGCCGGGCACGCCATCCCCGGATGGCAGGCGCGCATCGCCGTGACGCTGCAGGTGGACCCGGAATCGGTCTGCATCCGTATCACCGATTCGGGGCCGGGCCTGCCTGCCGACCGGTCGCGGCTGTTCGAACCCTATGTGACGTTGAAAAGCCACGGCACCGGGCTGGGGCTGCCCATCGTCAAGAAGATCGTCGAGGAACATGGTGGCAGCCTGTCCCTGACGGACGCGCCCGATCCGCCGGGCGCCATGGCCGAGATCCGGCTGCCCCGCGAACGCCACCCCGTCCGGGCCCCCAAGACCAAGAGCAGACAAGAAAAAGACGAGGCGACACCATGAACGACATCCTGATCGTCGATGATGAACGCGACATCCGCGAACTGATCGCCGACATCCTGCGCGACGAGGGTTTCGACACCCGCATGGCCGCCAATTCCGACGAGGCCGTGGCGGCCCTGAACGACCGCGAACCGTCCCTGATGATCCTGGACATCTGGCTGAAGGACAGCCGCATGGACGGCATCGACATCCTGAAACAGGTCAAGCGCAACAACCCCGACGTGCCGGTGATCATCATCTCCGGCCACGGCAACATCGAGATCGCGGTCGCGGCGATCAAGCAGGGGGCCTATGATTTCATTGAGAAGCCCTTCAACATCGACCAGCTGATGGTGGTCATCAACCGCGCGATGGAGACCGCCCGCCTGCGGCGCGAGAACAGCACCCTGCGCCGCGGCGGCGACCGCGCCGCCGAGATGCTGGGCCAGTCGGCATCCTTCAAGCGGCTGCGCGACGCGCTGGACAAGGTCGCGCGGTCGAACGGCCGGGTGATGCTGGCGGGCGAACCCGGCACCGGCAAGGAAAGCGCCGCGCGCTATATCCACGCGCACTCGCCCCGCGCGTCGGCGCCCTTCGTCACCGTCCCTTGCGCCACGATCGAGCCCGAGCGCATGGAGGAGGTGCTGTTTGGCCGCGAGACCCCCGAACGCGGGATCGAGCCGGGCCTGCTGGAGCAGGCGCATGGCGGCATCATCTATTTCGACGAGGTGGGCGACATGCCCATGGGCACCCAGCCCAAGATCCTGCGCGTGCTGACCGAACAGCAATTCGTGCGCGCGGGCGGCGCGGACAAGGTGCGCGTCGATCTGCGCGTGCTGTCCTCCACCAACCGCGATCTGGTGGCGGAAATCGCCGCCGGGCGGTTCCGCCAGGAGCTGTATGACCGGCTGAACGTGGTGCCCATCGCGGTGCCGTCGCTGGCCGACCGGCGCGACGACATCGCGGCCCTGGCGCGCCATTTCATCGAGCAGTTCCACAAGAACCAGGGCCTGACGCCCCGCGATCTGCCCGAGGAGACGGTCGCCGCCCTGCAATCCATGCGCTGGCCCGGCAACATCCGCCAGCTGCGCAACGTGATCGAGCGCGTTCTGATCCTGGCCGAGACCCACGGCCCGATCCTGCCCGCCGAGCTGGAGCCGCAGGGGGCCACGCCCGACAACAGCGACACCCTCAGCCTGGGGCCGTCGGTCACAGCGATGGCGCTGCGCGAGGCGCGCGAGCTGTTCGAACGCGAATACCTGGTCGCGCAGATCAACCGCTTTGGCGGCAATATCAGCCGTACCGCGCAATTCGTGGGCATGGAGCGCAGCGCGCTGCACCGCAAGCTGAAATCCCTGGGCGTGGTCGGCGGCATGCGCGGCGAGGATGAGATGGTGATGGGTAAATAGCCCACGCTTGCACGGGACGCGCGCCCGGCATAGGCAAAGAGGGCGCGCGACAAGAAGGGTGACGCATGAAGATCATCATCTGCGGGGCGGGGCAGGTCGGCTGGCAGATCGCCCGCCACCTGTCGGGCGAACGCAATGACGTCACCGTCATCGACAACAACCCCGACCTGGTGCGCCGCGCGACCGAGGCGCTGGACGTCCAGGGCGTCACCGGCTTTGCCAGCCACCCGGACGTGCTGGACCGGGCGGGCGCGCGCGACGCCGACCTGATCATCGCCGCGACCCATTCGGACGAGGTGAACATGGTCACCTGCCAGGTCGCGCATTCGGTCTTTCGCATCCCGCGCAAGATCGCGCGCCTGCGGTCGGGGGCCTATCTGGACGCGATCTATTCCGACCTGTACCGCACCGAACACCTGCCCATCGACGTGGTCATCAGCCCCGAACGAGAGGTCGCGCTGGCCGCGCTGCAACGCCTGTCGGCGCCCTCGACCTTTGATGTCGAGACCTTCATGGACGGCAAGATCCAGCTGCTGGGGATCGACCTGGAGGCGGACTGCCCGGCGCTGAACACGCCTTTGCGCCAGCTGACCGAGCTGTTCTCCAGCCTGCGCGCCATCGTCGCGGGGGTGCGCCGCAAGGGGCGGCTGTTCGCGCCCGAACCGGGCGATCAGCTGTTCGCGCATGACCAGATCTATGTCTTCAGCCATATCGACGACGTGGCCCGCACGCTGGACATCTTTGGCAAGCCCCCCCAGAAACAGGAGCGCGTGACCATCATCGGCGCGGGCAATGTGGGCCTGGCCGTGGCGCAGGCGCTGGAGGCGCGGCCCGACCGCATCCGCGCCAAGCTGATCGAACGCGACCGCGCGCGCGCCGAATTCGCCGCCGACCGGTTGGAGCGCACCATCGTGCTGAACGGCGACGGCCTGTCCGCCGAGATCCTGGAGGAGGCCGCCGTCCCCCAGGCCGATGCCGTCTTGGCCGTCACCGACGACGACAAGACGAACATCCTGGCCTCGGTCCGCGCCAAGCAGGCGGGGGCCAAGATGGCCATCGCGCTGATCAACGACCCCACGCTGGTGCCGCTGATGGGGGCGCTGGACATCGACGCCTATATCAACCCGCGATCGACGACGGTGTCGACGATCCTGCGCCATATCCGCCACGGGCGGGTGCGCGACATCTATTCCATCGGCGATGCCGAGGCCGAGGTGATGGAGGCGCAGGTCCTGTCCACCAGCCCGATGGCCGGGCGCGCGCTGCGCGACATCGATTTCCCCGAAGGCGCGCTGCTGGGGGCGGTGCGCAAGGGCGACCGCGTGGTCAAGCCTCTGGCCGACACCCGCATCGACGAGGGCGACATCGTGCTGATCTTTGCCCTGACAAAGGACGTCCCCGAGGTCGAGCGCCTGCTGCAGGTCTCGATCGACTTCTTCTAGGGCGGGGGCGGCATGATCGCGTTTCTTCAGCGGGTTCCGCTTCTGGTGCTGCTGGCGGGGCTGGTGGCGCTGATGATGATGGGGCCTGCGGCCTATGCCTCGGTCACGGGCTATGCCTTCATCGCGCGCAACTTTTTCTACGCGGGGCTGCTGATCCTGGTGTTCTGCGGGCTGATCGGGCTGGCGACCCAGGCCAACCCCCGGCCGCAGCGCTCTCGCGAGACTCTGCTGATGATGATGGGCGTCTATGGCATCCTGCCGCTGCTGCTGGCGCTGCCCTTTGCGGAAAGCCAGCCCGATACCGGATTCTTCAACGCCTGGTGGGAGATGGTGTCGTCGCTGACCACCACGGGCGCGTCGCTTTATTCGGCGGACCTGCTGCCCATGCCGCTGCATCTGTGGCGGGCGATGGTGGGCTGGATGGGCGGGTTCTTCGTGCTGGTCGCGGCGGTGGCGATCCTGGCGCCCCTGCGCGTGGGCGGGTTCGAGATCATGGCCAGCCCCTACAACCGCAAGGAATATCACGAACAGCTGCCGCGTTCGGCCGATCCGCGCCGCCCGGTGCTGCACCTGTCGGACCCGGGCTTCGACGCGCAGCTGGGCGATCCGTCGCGCCGCCTGTTGCGCGCCGCGCTGCAGGTCGGGCCGCTTTATGCGGGGCTGACGCTGGTGCTGTGGGTGGGGCTGCTGATGCTGGGCGATCCGTCCTTCGTGGCGCTGGTCCGGGCGATGGGGACGCTGTCCACCTCGGGGATCTCTCCGGTGATCGGGCCTGCGGGCGTGGCCTCGGGCATTCCCGGAGAGATGCTGGTGTTCCTGTTCCTGATCCCGGCCCTGTCGCGCCGCTTCTGGCCCGGCGGGAACGAGCTGCGCGCGACCGAACGCCTGGTCGAGGACCCGGAGCTGCGCATGGCCCTGGGGCTGGTGGGGCTGGTCGCCGCCGTGCTGTTCCTGCGCCATTTCCTGGGCGCGATCGAGGTCGACCGCGCCACGCCCCCCGACCCCCTGGGCCTGACCGAGATCGGGCGCGCGCTGGCCGCGATGTGGGGCGGACTGTTCAGCGCCCTGTCCTATCTGACCACCACGGGCTGGACCTCGGTCGAATGGGCCGATGCGCGGGTGTGGTCGGGGCTGGATGCGCCGGGGCTGATCCTGGCGGGGTTGGCGATGATGGGCGGCGGCATCGCCACCACGGCGGGGGGCGTCAAGCTCTTGCGCGTCTATGCCCTGGCCCGCCACGGCCAGCGCGAGATGGAGCGCATCATCCACCCCCATTCCGTGTCGGGCGGCGGCCGCATCGCCCGCAGGCTGCGCCGCGAGGGGGCCTATCTGGCCTTCATCTTCTTCATGCTGTTCGCCATCTCGATCGCGCTGGTCGTCAGCCTGGTCTCGATCCATCCGATCGAGTTCGAGACCGCGACCATCCTCTCCATCGCGGCGTTGACCAATGCGGGGCCGCTGGCCGGGGCCATCCCGCTGACCCCCGCGTTCGAGGGCACGGCGGGCATCGCCTCGGCCCCGTGGGAGGGGTGGTCGGGCCTGCCCGACTTCACCAAGGCGGTGCTGGCCTGCGCCATGGTCCTGGGCCGGATCGAGACGCTGGCGGTGCTGGCGCTGTTTTCGCCGGAATTCTGGCGCCGCTAGGTGTGGCCCAAATGTTGTCACTCAACCTTCGCAGATCCCGCCAAGCTTGCATGGGGTGCCGCATGGGCTTAGATGTTGACATCACAGGGACAGTGAAAAACGGACGATTAACAAATGGCTGGCGACAAGCAGAACCTGCAGGATGCGTTCCTGAACCATGTCCGCAAGGCTAAGGTGCCCGTCACGATCTTCCTGATCAACGGCGTCAAGCTGCAGGGCGTGATCACCTGGTTCGACAATTTCTGCGTGCTGCTGCGCCGCGACGGGCAGTCGCAACTGGTCTACAAGCATGCGATCAGCACGATCATGCCGGGCCAGCCCATCACCCTGTACGAAGGCGACGATTGATTTGGCAGAACTGACGGAGACCGCGGCCAGCCCGACCCGGGCCTATGTGATCCACCCCGATCTGGGCCGTGCCCGCACGCAACGCCGCCAGCCCGAGCATTCGCTGGCCGAGGCCGTGTCGCTGGCGCTGGCCCTGCCGGGCATCGAGATGGTCGGCTCCGAGGTGGCGAACCTGCGCGAGCCGAACCCGGGCAAGCTGTTCGGCAAGGGCAAGCTGGCCGAGATCAAGGAACGCCTGGAGGCCCTTGAGGTCGAGCTGGTTCTGGTCGACGGCCCCGTGACCCCGGTGCAGCAGCGCAACCTGGAAAAGGATTGGGGCGTCAAGCTTCTGGACCGGACCGGGCTGATCCTGGAGATTTTCGCCGACCGCGCCCGCACCCGTGAGGGCGTGCTGCAGGTCGAGCTGGCCGCGCTGTCCTATCAGCGCACGCGCCTGGTGCGCGCCTGGACCCACCTGGAGCGTCAGCGCGGTGGCCTTGGCTTCGTCGGTGGTCCCGGCGAGACGCAGATCGAGGCCGACCGCCGCGCCATCGACGAACAGATGACCCGCCTGCGCCGCCAGCTGGAGCGCGTGGTCAAGACCCGCACCCTGCACCGCGCGGCGCGTGCCAAGGTGCCCTATCCCATCGTCGCGCTGGTGGGCTATACCAACGCCGGAAAATCGACGCTGTTCAACCGGTTGACCGGCGCGGACGTGTTCGTCAAGGACATGCTGTTCGCGACCCTGGACCCGACCATGCGCGCCATCAAGCTGCCCGATGCGGGCGAGGGTGGATCGGGGCGGCGGATCATCCTGTCGGATACCGTGGGCTTCATCAGTGACCTGCCGACCGAGCTGGTCGCGGCCTTCCGCGCCACGCTGGAGGAGGTTCTGGAGGCCGACCTGATCCTGCATGTCCGCGACATCAGCCACCCCGAGACCGAGGAGCAGGCCCATGACGTGGCCGCGATCCTGGACAGTCTGGGCGTGGATGACGACGTGGCCGCCATCGAGGTCTGGAACAAGATCGACGCTCTGGGCGACGACACCCGCGCCGCCCTGCGCCGCACCGATGCCCGCACCGAGGGCGTGCAGGCGGTCAGCGCCCTGTCGGGCGAGGGGCTGGACGATCTGATCGCCGCCATAGACCGCCAACTGGGCGACGTTCTGGACGAGCCGCGTGTCGAGGGTCACGTCGTGCTGGACTTTGCCGATGGCCGCAGCCGCGCCTGGCTGCACGAGGCCGGCGTGGTCGAGCGCGAGGCGGCGGGAGAGGACGGGCTGCACCTGGACCTGCGCTGGACCGCGCGGCAGAAGGGCGCCTTCGAGGCCTTTACCGGCACCGCCGAAGAGATCGAGGCGGACGACGAACCTGACGAGCCGCGCAGCGGTGGGTGGCATCCGGCGGACTGAGCCATTTGCGTCCCGCGACGGAAGGCGGGGGGCCAGCCCCCGTCGGCCGCCGGCTCTCGAACCGGTGGCGACCCGCCGGCCGACCCCCCGCCGGGAGGCGCTTCGCCCCTCCCGGACCCTCCTGAACGTCAGGTGGGCACTTCGTGCGCCCAGGGCGGGTTCGCGCCGGGGCGGGACACCGTGACCGCCGCCGCCTGCGCGCCAAGCGTCAGGGCGGCGCGGATCTGGTCGGGGGTGATCGCCGCGATGGCGTCCTTGGACAGCAGGCCTTGGCGGTCCAGCGAGGCCAGCACGCCCGCGTTGAACGTGTCGCCTGCGCCGATCGTGTCGGCGACCGTGGTGCGCACGGCGGGGGCGTGGACGGTCTCTCCGGCCCAGATGGCCTTGGCGCCGGCTTCCCCTCCGGTCTGCAGGACCAGCCGCGGGCCGGTCTGCAGCACCGCGCGGGCGGCGTCCTCGGGGGACAGGTCGGGATAAAGCCATTCCAGGTCATCCGCTGACAGCTTGACGATATCGGCCATCGGCAGCAGCCGCGCCAGACGCGCGCGATAGGCCCCGGCATCGGTGATGAAGAACGGCCGGATGTTCGGGTCGATCATCACCGGCAAGCGGTCGTGATGCTGCGCGATCAGACCTTCGATCGTTGCGCCGCAGGGGTCGGGCACCAAGCTGATGCCGCCCGCGAACAGTGCCGTCACCGTCTCGGGCAGCGGCCCGATATCGTCCGCATGCAGCATCCGCCCGGCCGAGCCCTCGTCATAGAAGGAATAGCGCGCCTCTCCGTTGGTCAGGGTCACCAGCGCCAGCGTGGTCAGCCGGTCGGTGCGCGGGCAGAGGTCGGTGTTCACCCCGGCCTCGGCCAGCGGGCGCAGGATCTGGTCGCCGAAGGGGTCGCGGCTGATGGGCCACAGATAGCCCGTCCGCTGGCCCAACCGCCCAAGCGCGATGGCGGTGTTATAGACCGCGCCGCCCGCCAGGGGCCGGAAGGTGCCGTCGGCTGGCACCATGTCGATCAGCGATTCGCCTGCGCACAGGATCATGGTCGGTCCCCCTTTGGTTCGGCCCTACTGCGTCAGATACAGGATGGCTGCTACCGCTACCAGTGCCACGGCCACGGCACCCGCGATTTTCCAGGCCGAGTACGGACGCTCTCCCATGACCTTGCCGGTCTGGCCGTTGACGACAAAGCGATAGCTGTTGCCGTTATAGCGATAGGCCGCCGACCAGATCGGCAGCAGCACATGCTTGAACGTCTCGTTGGCAAAGCGGCTGTCGACATGGTCCACGCGCTGTTCGGCGCCGCCGATGCTGCGGCGGGCGTCCTGCTGGATGATCTGGGCCATCTGCTGGCGGGCGGCCTCGTGCCCGTCGGCTAGGGCGACGGTATAGCCCTCGGCCTCGAAGCCCGACAGGAAGCCGGGGTCATAGGCCACCACCGCCGACAGGTCCCAGGGCTTCATCGCCTCGGAGAAACGCGGCGGCAAGGCGGTGGATGCGGGGATCAGCACATCGTTGAACTGGCGCGCGACCTGGCCCGACACCGGCGTCCAGCGAATGCGGCGTTCCTGGCGGCTGACCGTCTGCCTCCGGCCGTTCACGGTCTGGGTGCTTTGCACCGTGACGTAATAGGCATCGCCCCGCTGGCCGCGATAGCGGGAGGTCGTGTCGGCATCGAAGGTCCAGAAGGGCGAATAGACCCCTGTCAGCCGCCGGTCCTTGCGCGCATAGGCGGTCAGCCCCGAGGGCGCGAACCACAGGCTGCCCAGCCAATCGGTCATGGCCGCGCGGGCCTCAGCCTCGGTCAGCGCAAAGGGCATCACGCCCTGTGGCCGGATGCGCCGCGTGGGGCCGGTATCGGTGACGACCGGGGTGGCGCAGAACGGGCAGGCGCTGGCGTGGTGATCGGCATCCAGATCGACCTGCGCCCCGCAATTGGGGCAGGACAGGGTGCGCACGGTCTGCACGATATCCGCCGCCCCGCGATAGAGGTCCAGCCCCTCGGCCAGGGGGATCTCGCGCAGCGCGGCGCCAGCGGGGCGCGGCCCTTCGGCCCATTGCACCGCGGCGTCGGTGCCGCTGTCATCGGCCTGCCGTCCCGGCGCGCGGGCGGGGCCGGGGCCGATGGTCTGACTGTGGCCGCACCAGTCGCAGACCAGCTGTTGCTGGCCGGGGCGAAAGGTCAGGCTGGCCCCGCATTGTCCGCAGGGAAAGCGGTGCTCGGCCGGGATCATGCGGGCCTCAGCGGGGCAGGGGCGGCGGAGTGGCACCCAGGATGTCGGCCAGCGCGGCGATCTGTCCGGCCTCCTGCCAGCCGTCCTGCCCCTCGGTCCAGACCAGCGTGGCGCGGGTCAGGCGACCCTCGGCCACCAGGCGCTGCAGGTCGGATTGCGCGAAGGGCCCCGAGGCCGCGCCGTCGATGGCCACATGCCAGCGCGGGCCGTCGGCGGCGGGCAAAGGCGGGGGCGCCGCCTGCGGGGCCGCGCCCCAGGGCCCGCGCATGGTGGCGCCCATGGCGGCCCCCATCGCGGCGCCCATGCCCGCGCCCGCCCCACCTTCGTTCCGGGCCGCCGACAGCATCGCCTCCGAGGCGGCATATTGGCCGAACCGGTCCAGATCGCCGATGATTCCCATGCTGGTGCGCTTGTCCAGCATCGCCTCGACCTCGGAGGGCAGGCTGATATTCTCGATGTAGAACTCGGGCAGGATCAACCCGTAAGCCTCGATCACCGGGGCAATGGCCTTGGCGACCAAGCGGCCCAGCTGGTCGGTATTGGCCGCCATGTCCAGAACCGGGATGTTCGACGCGGCAATCGCGCGCGAGAACTCCTGCACGATCACGTTGCGGATCTGATAGGTGATGTCGTCGCGGGTGAAATCGCCGTCGGTGCCGACGATCTCGGACATGAAGCGTGCGGGGTCGCTGACCCGCATCGAATAGGTCCCGAAGGCGCGCAGGCGCACGGGGCCGAATTCCGGGTCACGCGCGATGATCGGGTTGCGGGTGCCCCATTTCAGGTCGTTGAACCGGGTCGTGTTGACGAAATAGACCTCGGACTTGAACGGGCTGCGGAAACCGTGGTCCCAATGCTGCAGCCGGGTCATCACCGGCAGGTTGTTCGTCTCCAGCATATATAGGCCCGGCCCGAACACATCGGCCAGCTGCCCCTCATGGACAAAGACCGCCGCCTGACCTTCGCGGACGGTCAGCTTGGCGCCATACTTGATCGCGCGCCCGACGGTCTCAAAGCGCCAGACCATCGTGTCGCGGCTGTCGGCCGTCCACTCGATGACCTCGATGAATTCGCCGCCCAGGATGTCGAAGATGGACATAGGTGCCTCCCGCTGACCTCGCCCCTTTCTAGGGGCGGGCCGGGGGGTGGATCAAGCGCTCTCGCCCAACAGCTCGGTGGCGATCTGGCGGACGATGGGGGCGGCCTCGGCCTCGGTCATGCCGGGACGCAGGCGCGGATCGTACAGGATCTGCAGCAGCAGCTCATCGTGCCGGGTCAGCAGCGCAAATTCCTCGTCGTCGTTGAAGATCGACGGGCGCGCGGCGGGGCTGTCATTGGCCAGACCCATGCCCTGCGCCAGCTCCTCATGGATGCAGGACGTGCGCAGCAGCGGCGGCAGCTCGGCCCGGATCACGGCCACGGCGCGGGCGTAATCGGAGGCGGACCCCTGCGAATAGGCAAAGACCGCGCAGGTGATCGCGGGCGGCAGGTCGGTCATGATGGCCACGTCCTGCGCCGGGATCCCCGGCACCAGCTGCGCCAGCCGGGGGCCGATGGCGCGACGCTCATCCTCGGTCAGGACCAAAATGGTGAAGTTGCCCCCTTCGGCGGTCAGCGACACCGGATGGCGCGTGACCGAGGCCAGCTGCCCCGCGAAATCCGCCACCTCCGAGCGCCAGGCCGGGCGCGCGGCCATGTCGGTCGAGGCGCCGAATTCCAGCTGCATCCGCACCGGCGCGCGCCAGCGGCGCAGCGGCGCGGCGCGCGATTGCGCCACCAGCCCGCCGCTGGTCTGGCTGTATTCGTCGCGCAGCGCGATGGCGACAAAGTTGCGGGTCAGGGTCTCGGCATCGATGGGCGCGTCCATCGGCACGCGGTCGCGGCGCAGGCGGCCCTGCGCGACCAGGCGCCGTTCGGCAGCGGCATAGAAATCGCGCTGCGTCCGGCTGGCCGGGCTGGGGGTCGCGCTGGCCTGGCGCGCGGCCTCGTTGGCGGCGCGGTTGCGTTCCGCGCGGGCGCGGCGCAGCTCGGCCTGCGGATCGGCGGGCTCCTCCACAACCTCGGGGCGCGGGTCGGGGCGGGGGGCCTCGGGGGTGTCGCCGGGGGTCGGGCTGTCGCAGGCGGCCAGCAGCAGGGCCAGCCCCAAGGCGGTGACCGCGCGCCGCATCAGCGCCCCCCGGCGGGTCCGGAGACCGCCGGACGGGCCGAGGCCCGCGCCAGCGTGTCGCGCAGCTCGGCCTCCATCCGGGTCAGCTCCTCCTCCGCCGAGGCGCGGCGCGTGCGGCCCTCATCGGCGATGCGCAGGCTGTCCTCGATGGTGGCGATCAGCTGGGCATTGGCGGTCTGCACGGCCTGAATGTCAAACACGCCCCGCTCGGTCTCGGTGCGGATCTGGGCATTGGCCGCGCGCAGGTTGTCGGCATTGCGGGTCAACAGCTCGTTGGTCAGGTCGCTGGCCTCGCGCACCGCGCGGGCGGCCTCGGCGCTGCGCTGGATGGTGACGGCCTGGGCCAGCTGCGTCTCCCACAGCGGCACCGTGTTCACCAGGGTGGAGTTGATCTTGGTCACCAGCGACTTGTCGTTCTCCTGCACCAGCCGGATCGAGGGCAGCGACTGCATCGTCACCTGCCGCGTCAGCTTCAGGTCGTGGACCCGCCGCTCCAGATCGTCGCGCAGCGTGCGCAGGTCGCGCAGCTCCTGCGCCTCGATCACCTGGTCGGCATCGGGGGTCGCGGCCAGCTCGGCCTCCTTGGCGGGGATGGTGTCGCGGTCCAGCTCGGCCAGCTTCTCGGTGCCCGCCGCGATATACAGCGCCAGCTCGTCATAGAAATCCAGCGTGCGGTCATACAGCACGTCCAGCGACTTGATGTCCTTGAGCAGCTTCTGCTCATGCGCCTCCAGCTCGGCGGTGATGCGGTCGATCTGGGTCTGGACCTGCTCGTAATTCGCGACGAACTTGGCGAAGGGCGCCGACCGGCCCAGCAGCTTTTCCCACCAGCTGCGGTCGCGGCGCATGTCCAGCTCGGTGGTGGAGAACCCGCGGATCGTGGTCACCACCGCGCGCAGGCTGTCGCCCGCCGGTCCGACCTCCTTGGTCTTGACGTCGGCCAGCATCGCCTGGCTGATCTGCTGCAGATCGGCCTGGGCGCGGGTGCCAAAGCGCAGGATGGAATTGCTGTCCTTCAGGTCGATCTCGGCCATGCGGCTGCGGATCTTGGCCTGCAGGGCAGGGTCCGCATCGGTCAGGGCCTGCGGCGTGGGGGCGGGTTCGGGCAGAGAGGTGCGGGTCAGCGCGTCGATCTGGGCCTGTGCGGCCTCGGCCCGGCGTTTCGTCTCGTCACTCATCGTCATGTCCCCTTGTCAGCCTGTCCGCCGCGGGCGGGGCCGTTGCCGCCAGCATATGGCGAATTCCTGCCCGATCAACGATGGGGTGCGCGGAAAGTTTCCTGCATGGCAGGAGCGACACAGGGGTGGTGCGGATGGGCCACGCCGGGCGGCCCATCCGGAACGGTGTCAGGCCGCGGCGCGACGCCCGTAAAAGCTGTCGCCCTTGGCCGCCATGTCGCGCAGCATCTGCGGCGCCTTGAAGCGGTCGCCATGCGCCGCGGTCAGCCGGTCGCAGATCTCGACCGCGCGACCCGCGCCCAGCATGTCCAGCCAGCCGAACGGCCCGCCGGTCCAGGGCGCAAAGCCCCAGCCCAGGATGGCGCCGACGTCCCCCTCGCGGATGTCCTCCAGCACGCCCTCCTCCAGCGCGCGCACCGCCTCCAGCGTCTGCGCGAACATCAGGCGGTGCTGGACATCGTGCAGGTCGGGCTGATCCTCGGCGCGCGGGAACTGCGCGTCCAGACCCTCCCACAGGCCCTGCCGCTTGCCGGCGTCGTCATAGGCATAGAAGCCGGCGTTGGACTTGCGGCCCATCCGGCCCTGATCCGCCATCCAGAACAGCACCTCATCGACCGCGCCATCGGGATAGGCGTCGCCCATCGCCGCCTTGGTCGCCTTGGCGATCTTGACGCCCAGGTCGATCGAGGTCTCATCGACCAGCTGCAGCGGCCCCAGGGGCATGCCCATCATCTTGGCGGCGTTTTCCACCAGCGTGGGGTTCACGCCCTCGGCCACCATGCGGATCCCCTCGTTGATATAGGGGATGATGCAGCGGTTGGCGTAAAAGAACCGCTCATCGTTCACGACGATGGGGGTCTTGCGGATCTGGCGCACGAAATCCAGCGCCTTGGCGACCGCCACCGGGCCGGTCTCGCGGCCCTTGATGATCTCGACCAGCAGCATCTTGTCGACGGGGCTGAAGAAGTGGATGCCGATGAACTGCTCAGGCCGCGTGCTGGCTTTCGCGAGGTCACTGATCGGCAGGGTCGAGGTGTTGGTGGCAAAGATCGCATCCGCAGGGATCACGGCCTCGGCCTTCTTGGTGACCTCGGCCTTGACGGCGGGGTCCTCGAAGACCGCCTCGACGATCAGGTCGCAGCCCTCCAGCGCCGCGTAGTCGGTCGTGGCGGTGATGCGGGCCAGCACCTCGGCCTTCTTCTCGGGCGTCGATTTCTTGCGGCTGATCGCCTTGTCCAACAGCCCCTCGGACAGGGCCTTGCCCTTGTCCGCGCTGGCCTGCTGTGCATCGATCAGCACGACCTCGATCCCGGCCATGGCGCTGACATAGGCGATGCCCGCGCCCATCATGCCCGCGCCCAGGATGCCGACCTTCTTGACGGTCTGATCCGGCGCCTCGGGGCGGTTCGCGCCCTTTTCCAAGGCTTCCTTGTTGATGAACAGGCTGCGGATCATCGCGGTGCTGCTGGGGTTCATCAGCACATGCGTGAACCAGCGCGCCTCGATCTTCAGCGCCTGATCGAACGGCACCATCGCGCCCTCATAGACGGCGCTCAGCAGCGCCTTGGCCGCCGGATAGACGCCCATCGTCTTGCCATGCACCATCGCGCTTGCGCCGACAAAGGTCATGAAGCCCGCCGGATGGAACGGCTCTCCTCCGGGCATCTTGTAGCCCTTGGCATCCCAAGGCTTGACCAGATCGGCATCCTTGGCCGCCAAAACCCAGGCCCGCGCGGCCTCCAGCGGGTTCTCGACCACCTCGTCGATGATCCCGGCCGACTTGGCCTTTTTCGGGTCCGACAGCTTGCCCTCCAGCAGGAAGGGCGCGGCCATCATCGCGCCCAGCTTGCGCGCCAGACGGGTGGTGCCACCCGATCCGGGAAAGATCCCGACCATGATCTCGGGCAGGCCGATCTTGGCCTTCGGATTGTCGGCGGCAAAGATCCGATGCGTCGCCAGCGGCAGCTCCAGCCCGATGCCCAAGGCGGTTCCGGGCAGGGCGCTGGCAATCGGCTTGCCGCCCTTCAGCGTCTTGGGGTCCATGCCCGCACGCTCGATCTTGCGCAGCATGTGGTGCAGCGTCATGACGCCGTCGAACACGCCCTGCGCGCCGCCCTGATCCTTCATGCCCGCGATGACGTTCAGGTCCATCCCCGCGGCAAAATCCTTCTTGCCGCTGGTGATGACGATGCCCTTGACGGCATCGTCGGCCAGCGCCTGATCGATCAGCCCGTCCAGCGCCACCGCGCCCTCCATGGACAGCACGTTCATCGACTTGTTCGGCACGTCCCAGGTGATGATCGCCACGCCATCATCGCCGGTCTTCATGGTGAAATCGGTCATGGGTCTCTCCTCAGACGCGTTCGATGATGGTGGCCGCGCCCATGCCGGACGCGATGCACAGGGTGGCAAGACCGACCTGCTTGTCCTGGCGCTCCAGCTCGTCCAGCAGGGTGCCGATGATGATCGCGCCGGTCGCGCCCAAGGGGTGCCCCATCGCGATCGAGCCGCCGTTCACGTTCACCTTGGAATGGTCGATCTGGAACGCCTGCATGAAGCGCAGCACGACGCTGGCAAAGGCCTCGTTCACCTCGAACAGGTCGATGTCGCTGATGGACATGCCGCTGTCGCGCAAGATCTTTTCGGTCACCGGGACGGGGCCGGTCAGCATGATCGTGGGATCGGTGCCGATCTTGGCCGTCGCGCGGATGCGGGCGCGGGGCTTGAGGCCATGCGCCTCGCCGAATTCCTTGCTGCCAATCAGCACGGCCGCGGCGCCGTCCACGATGCCCGACGAGTTCCCGGCATGGTGGATATGGTCGATATGGGTCAGATGCGGGTATTTCAGCATCGCGACCTTGTCAAAGCCGGGCATCATCTCGCCCATTTCCTTGAAGGCAGGGCGCAGCTTGGCCAGGTCATCCGCCGTCGTGCCGGGGCGCATGTATTCGTCGCGATCCAGGATGGTCAGGCCGTTCTGGTCCAAGACGGGGACGATGGACTTGTCGAACCGGCCCTCCGTCCAGGCTTGCGCGGCGCGGCGCTGGCTCTCCAGCGCCAAGGCGTCGGCCTCCTCGCGGGTGAAGCCGTATTCGGTCGCGATGATGTCGGCGCTGATCCCCTGCGGGACGAAATAGGACTTCATCGCCAGGCTGGGATCGACCGCGATGGCGGCGCCGTCGCTGCCCATGGCGACGCGGCCCATCATCTCGACGCCGCCGGCGATATAGGCCTGACCGGCGCCGCCCTTGATCTGGTTGGCGGCCAGGTTCACGGCCTCCATGCCCGAGGCGCAGAAGCGGTTGATCGACAGGCCCGGAATGCGCTCGTCCAGATCGGATGCCAGCACGGCGCTGCGCGCAAGGCAGCCGCCCTGCTCCTTGACCTGGGTGACATTGCCCCAGATGACGTCCTCGACCGCGTGCCCCTCAAGGTTGTTGCGCGCCTTGACGGCGTTCAGCAGGCGGGCGGAAAGCGCCAGCGAGGTGACCTCGTGCAGGCTGCCGTCGGTGCGGCCCTTGCCACGCGGTGTGCGGGCTGCGTCATAGATGAATGCGTCGGTCATGGTTCCTCCTAGATCGCCCGGACGGCACCGGGCCGAAACGGCCGGGGGGCTTCGCGCCCCCCGGACCCCCCGCGGGATATTTTCATGAAGAAGAAGGGGCGGGTTAACCCTTTCTCAACGATTCGGCCCGAAGCTGGCGGGTGCGGTACAGGCTGGGAAGCCGATGACCGCTGAAGGAGAAGTCCCTGGCCCGCGCCTGCGGCCGATGGCCATGCGCGGGCCGGGGATGCTTCTTCTTCACTCAAATATCCCCGCCGGAGGCATCCGGGATCTCGGCCCGCGCGACGGTCGCGCGGGCTTGGCAGGGCGGCTCAGAAGGCCTCTGCTTCCAGTTCCATCACGGTGGCGGCGCCGGACTGGATGCGGGCCAGATGCGTGGCGGTCATCGGCAGCTGCCGCTTCATGTAGTAACGCCCGGTGACCAGCTTGGTCTTATAGAATGCCTGATCGCCGGTGCCCTCGTCCAAGGCCGCGCGGGCGGCGACCGCCATGCGCGCCCACATGAAGCCCAGGGTCACGTGACCGAAGAGGTGCATGAAGTCGTAGCTGCCCGACAAGGCGTCATTGGGGTTCTTCATGCCGCGCTCCATGAAGAACATGGACGCCGCCTGCAGGTCCTTGGACGCGGCCTTGAGCGGTTCGATGAAGTCGGCGGCCAGCGCCTCGTTGCCGGACTGCTCCTTGCAGAAGGTCTTGACCATGTCGAAGAAGGCCATGACATGCTTGCCACCGTCCTGGGCCAGCTTGCGGCCGACCAGGTCCAGCGCCTGCACGCCGTTCGCGCCCTCGTAGATCATGGTGATGCGGGCGTCGCGGACGAACTGGCTCATGCCCCATTCCTCGACATAGCCGTGCCCGCCCAGGACCTGCTGCGCCAGCACCGTCGCCTCAAAGCCCTTGTCGGTCAGGAAGCCCTTGATGACGGGCGTCATCAGCGACACCAGCCCCTCGGCATCCTTGTCGCCGGCCAGGTGGCCGCGGTCGATCAGATGCGCGCCCCACAGCGCCAGGGCGCGGGCCCCCTCGATGAAGCTCTTCTGGTCCATCAGGCTGCGGCGGATGTCGGGATGCACGATCAGCGGATCGGCGGGGCCGGAGGGGTTCTGCACGCCGGTCACGGCACGGCCCTGCAGGCGGTCCTTGGCATAGGCCAGCGCGTTCTGATAGGCGGGCACGGCCGCGGCATAGCCCTGCAGGCCCACACCCAGACGCGCCTCGTTCATCATGGTGAACATGGCGCGCATGCCCTTGTGCAGATCGCCCAGCAGCCAGCCCTTCGCGCCGTCATAGTTCATCACGCAGGTGGCGTTGGCGTGGATGCCCATCTTGTGCTCCAGCGCGCCGACGCTCACGCCGTTGCGATCGCCCAGAGAGCCGTCCGCGTTCACCAGGAACTTCGGGACGATGAACAGGCTGATGCCCTTGGTGCCCTCGCCGCCGCCCGGCGCCTTGGCCAGGACCAGATGGACGACGTTCTCGGCCATGTCGTGATCGCCGGCCGAGATGAAGATCTTCTGGCCCGTGATCAGATAGCTGCCGTCATCCTGGGGTTCCGCCTTGGTGCGCAGCAGGCCCAGATCGGTGCCGCAATGCGGTTCCGTCAGGTTCATCGTGCCGGTCCAGTCGCAGCTGACCATCTTGGGCAGCCAGGTCCGCTTCTGCTCATCCGTGCCATGGGCGTGGATGGCGGAATAGGCGCCGTGGGTCAGGCCCTGATACATGTTGAACGCCATGTTGGCCGACACGAACATCTCTCCGGTGGCCACGCCCATCGTGTAGGGCATGCCCTGACCGCCATATTCGGGGTCGCAATCCAGCGCGGTCCAGCCGCCCTCCTTGACCTGGTCAAAGGCGGCGCGGAACCCCTTGGGGGTGCGCACGACGCCGTTCTCCAGCACGCAACCCTCGTGGTCGCCGGACAGGTTCAGGGGCGCCAGCACTTCGGCGGACAGCTTGCCCGCGGCCTCAAGCACGGCCTCGGTAAAGTCGGGGGCCAGCTCGTCATGGCCGGGCAGGTCGGATTGCGACAGCTTCAGCACATCGTGCAGCACGAACTGCAGGTCGCGGATCGGGGGCGTATACGTCGGCATGGCGTCATCCTCTGGGCTGTTCGGGGGTAGCGGACAGGCGGCTCTGGGCCTCCGAGATCTGGGTCCTGAGATCGGCGATCGCCTCGCTCAGTTCGGCATATTGCCGCTCCATGTCGGCCAGGCGGTCGCGCCCGACGTTGATGGTCGCGGCGATCTGCGCGCGGTTCGTGCCGCCGGGCTCGTACAGCTCCAGCAGCTGGCGGATCTGCTCCAGGCTGAACCCAAAGCGCTTGCCGCGCAGGATCAGGATCAGCCGCGCGCGGTCGCGCCGGTCGTACAGCCGGTGCTGGCCGCGTCGCTGGGGAAAGATCAGCTCTCGCGCCTCATAGAACCGCAGGGTGCGGGGCGTCACCTCATAGGTGTCGCACATCTGGCGGATGGTCATCAGATCGTCGGACATTCGGGGCGGCTCCTCCTCAAACCGGCTTTCCGTCCTGCATTCACCCTAGCCCCAAGTTGACGCGAACGTAAGCAAGACGCCGCGTCACGGCGGGGGCTTCCGCCGCGTCAGCCCATGCGCGCCAGCTCGTCCACGGTGGTGCGGCGCAGCTGGTCCAGATCGGCGCGGGCGGCCTGCAGGTCGGCCATCTGCTGGTCCAGCACGGCCAGCTGGCGGTCGGCCATGTCGATCCAGACCTGATACTGCTCGCGCGAGCCCTGCTTGTCATAGATCTGCAGCCACTGGCGGATCTCCTCCAGCGAGAATCCGAACCGCCGGCCCCGCAGAATCAGCGTCATCCGCGCCACCTCGCGCGGGCCATAGAAGCGGGCGCGGCCTTCCTTGCGGGGGGCCAGCAGCTCGATATATTCATAGTATCGCAAGGTGCGCGGCGTCACGTCAAAGCGCGTGCACATGTCCTTGAAACTGATGCGGTCCTCGGTCACCGGCCACCTCCTCGACGATTTCCCTTGGCGTCAACTTAAGCACGGCTGCATCCTTTCTCAACCGAATCGCGCGCGCGCCCCGCGCCCCATCAGGACCGACCCATGACCGACCCCGCCGACCATGCCCGCATCGCCCAGCAATTCATCGAGGCGATCCCCCATGCGCGCGCCCTGGGCATGCGCGTGGACGAGATCGGGCAGGGCCGTGCGGTCATCAGCATGCCCTGGGCCGACCACCTTGTCGGCGATCCGCGCACGGGGGTGATCCACGGGGGCGTGGTCTCGGCGCTGATGGACACCTGCTGCGGGGCGGCGGTGATGGCGCATCCGACGAACCCGCGTTCGACCGCGACGATCGATCTGCGCATCGACTACATGCGCGCGGCCACCCCCGGACAGCGCATCACCGCGCGGGCCGAATGCTATCACATGACCCGCAGCGTGGCGTTCCTGCGCGCCACGGCGCTGGATGACGACCCCGACAACCCCGTGGCCTCCGCCACCGGCGCCTTCACGGCGGAGCGGTGATCATGGCCGACCGCAACGAACCGCTGCACCAGATCAAGTCGCGCCGCGACAGCGCGCTGAACGCGCTGGTCTCGGGGGTGCCCTACATGACCTGGCTGGGCATCCGCTTTGACCGGCGCGGGGATGAGCTGACGGCCATCCTGCCCTATGACGCCAAGCTGATCGGCAACCCGATGCTGCCCGCCATCCATGGCGGCGTGACGGCGGCGTTCCTGGAGGTCACGGCCATCATCGAACTGTCCTGGGCCGCCATGTGGGAGGATCTGGAATCGGGCCGCATCGCCCCCGACGCGGCCGTCCCCGACAGCCTGCCGCGCCTGCCCAAGACCATCGACTTCACCGTCGATTACCTGCGGTCGGGCCTGCCGCGCGACGCCTATGCCCGCGCCCGCGTGGTCCGGTCGGGGCGGCGCTATGCCAGCGTGCATGTCGAGGCCTGGCAGGACAACCGCGCCCGGCTGATCGCCCAGGCCACCGGACATTTCCTGATGCCCCAGCCGTGACGGCCCTGACCCATGGGCGGGTACTGAACATCGCCCTGCCCATCGTGCTGTCGAACCTGACGGTGCCGCTGCTGGGGCTGGTCGACACGGCGGTGGTCGGGCGGCTGGGCGGGCCGGAACCCATCGGCGCGGTGGGCATCGGCGCGGTCATCCTGACCTCGGTCTATTGGGTGTTCGGGTTTTTGCGCATGGGCACCTCGGGGCTGGTGGCGCAGGCGCATGGCGCGGGCGACGCGCCCGAGGTCGGCGCGCATCTCTTGCGCGCGCTGGCCATTGCCGGGGCCGCGGGGCTGGCCTTCATCGCGCTGCAGGGGGGGATCGTGGGGGCGGCCTTTCGGCTGGCGCCGGCATCCGACGCGGTCGAGGCGCTGGCCCGCGACTATCTGGCGATCCGCATCTGGGGGGCGCCCGCGACCATCGGCCTCTATGCGATCACCGGCTGGCTGATCGCGGTGGAGCGCACCCGCGCCGTGCTGGCGCTGCAGCTGGTCCAGAACGGGGTGAACGTCGCGCTCAGCATCGCGCTGGCGCTGGGTCTGGGCTGGGGCGTGGCAGGCGTGGCCTGGGCGACCCTTGCGGCCGAGGCGCTGGGCCTTGGCCTGGGGCTGTGGCTGGCCGCGCCGGTGCTGCGCCGGGCGCTGGCGGCGCGGGGGCTGTGGGCGCGCGACCGGCTGGCGCGGCTGGCGCGGGTCAATGGTGACATCATGATCCGCTCGGTCCTGCTGCAGGGCTGCATGACCAGCTTTCTGTTCATGGGGGCGGGGCAGGGCGACGTGCCCCTGGCCGCCAATCAGGTGCTGCTGCAGTTCCTGGCGCTGACCGCCTATGCGCTGGACGGCTTCGCCTTTGCCGCCGAAAGCCTTGTGGGCCAGGCGGTGGGCGCGCGCCGTCCCGACCGGCTGCGCCGCGCCAGCCTGATGACCTCGGCCTGGGGCTTCGGGGGCGCAGTGGCGCTGGGGCTGGTCTTTCTGCTGGGCGGGGGCGCGATCATCGACATGCTGACCACCGACCCGCAGGTCCGGGCCGAGGCGCGGCTCTATCTGCCCTGGCTGGCGCTGGCGCCGCTGGTCGGGGTGGCGGGCTGGATGCTGGACGGCATCTTCATCGGCGCCACCCTGACCCGAGAGATGCGCGTGGCGATGATCCAATCCGTCGCGGTGTTCGTCGTGGGCGTGCTGATCCTGCCGCCGGTCTGGGGCAATCACGGGTTGTGGGCGGCGCTGATGGCGTTGAACGTGGCGCGGGCCGCGACCATGCTGCGCCTCTATCCCCGCGCCGAGGCTGCGGCGCGGGGTTTGCCCGCGGCGGTCAGGTGACCCCCACCCTTAATTGATCAGCGCACGGGCCAGGTTGATGATCGCCAGGATCTGCTGCGTCTCGGCATCGACGCGATAAGCGCGGTCGCCGTCGCGGTAATAGCGCCAGCCGTCGCGCTGCTGCAGCTCAAACCGGCGGGGGTCGCGGATCAGGGCGTAATCCCCGACGCGCAGGACCTGGCCCACATCGCGGCCATAGCGCCGTTCCATCTGGCGGGCCTGTCCGGGGGGCACGCAGGCGGGCGATTTCTTGGCCAGACCCGGTGGGCAACCCTGGGCATGCGGGGGGCCGCCCCGGTGGTTGCCATTGCCCCGGCCCGGATCGGCCAGCGCGGGCATGGCCGAGGCAGTGACGGCCACCAGGGCCGCGGCGGTGAAGGTGCGATAAAGCGACATGGATCGTCTCCGTGACTGTCCGGTCGAAACCGTGATGGGCTGACAACGCCGCGACCGGCTCTGCGTATCCCCCGCCCCGATCACCAGTTGCTGAGGTCGCGTCTTTCCGCCTGCGGCTTCGTTAACGGGGTCTTAACCGGGGGTCCGCAAGCGGTGTACGCCCTGTGCACAGGCGGTGCAGCCCCGGTGCACGCCCGGTGCGGGGTAAAACCTTGCAAAATCAGGCCCTCCGCGTCCCCCGGTCGCAGGCCGCCTGTTGCGCATGAAAAAGGGGGCGTCGCCGCCCCCCGTCGCGGTGCCTGTGCCCTGCGGCTCAGCTCTCGTCGGCGACCTGGCGCATGGCCTCGGTCATCAGCTCGGCCATCTTGGCGCGGATCGTGGCGGCCTCGGCGCGGCCGGCCAGATCGGCCTCGACCTTGCGGAACACGTCCTCCTCGCCCGGCTCCTCGAAATCGGCGCTGACCACGCTCATGGCATAGGTGCGCGCGTCGTCGCCGCTCTTGCCCAGCTGCTCGGCCGCCCATTCGCCCAGCAGGCGGTTGCGGCGCGCCTCGGCCTTGAAACGCAGGTCGGCGTCATGGGCGAACTTGGATTCATAGGCGCGTTCGCGGTCGTTGAACGTGGACATGGGACACTCCTGTCTGTCTTCTGCGTCAAGATATGCCTATCGGGGGGGCTTGTCGCAAGGCTCGTCTTGCCCTTGATGGGCAATCCGGGATAAGCGGCATCTTCAGGGACATGCGAAAGGACGGTGGGCCCATGGCACCGCGGCGCAAGAAAGTTTACGAAGGCAAGGCCAAGATCCTCTATGAGGGCACGGAACCCGGCACGCTGATCCAGTATTTCAAGGATGACGCGACCGCCTTCAACGCGCAGAAACGCGCCACCATCGAAGGCAAGGGCGTGTTGAACAACCGCCTGTCCGAGTTCTTCATGAACGGGCTGACGAATATCGGCGTCCCGAACCACTTCATCCGCCGCATCAACATGCGCGAACAGCTGATCCGCCAGGTCGAGATCATCCCGCTGGAAGTGATCGTGCGCAATTTCGCGGCAGGCTCGCTGTCCAAGCGTCTGGGCCTGGAGGAGGGCACGCTGCTGCCGCGCCCCATCGTCGAATACAGCTACAAGAACGACGAGCTGGGCGACCCGATGGTGTCGGAGGAATATGTCATCGCCTTTGGCTGGGCCAGCCAGCAGGATCTGGACGACATCGTGTCGCTGGCGCTGCGCGTCAACGACTTCCTGTCGGGGGTCTTCTACGGGGCCGGGATCAAGCTGATCGACTTCAAGATCGAGATCGGCCGGGTCTGGGACAACGACTTCATGCGCCTGATCGTCGCCGACGAGATCAGCCCCGACAGCTGCCGGCTGTGGGACGTCAAGACCGGCCAGAAGCTGGACAAGGACGTGTTCCGCCGCGACCTGGGCAACCTGACCGACGCCTATACCGAGGTGGCGCGCAGGCTGGGCCTGATGCCCGCGAACACCACCAGCCTGAAACCGACCGCGATCAACTGAGAAGGAACGCCGCCATGAAGGCACGAGTCACCATCATGCTGAAGGACGGCGTCCTGGACCCCCAGGGAGAGGCGATCCGCCACGCCCTGGGCGGCCTGGGCCACAAGGACGTCACCGGCGTCCGCCAGGGCAAGCTGATCGAGCTGGACCTGACCGCCACCGACGCGGATGCTGCCCGCGCCGAGGTCGAGGCCATGTGCAAGGGCCTGCTGGCGAACACCGTGATCGAGAAATACTCGATCGAGATTGCCTGAAGCGTTGGCTGACGCAGCGGCAACCTGCCCTTATCGGCAGGTTGCCCCCCTGACCCCGTTGCAAAACGGGCCCGTTTGACGCCCAATGCGCGGATGATGACCCAGACCCCTTCCCCGACCGACCCCGCCTCTGACGCCGCCCCGGTCATCCAGATCAAGGGCCTGCACAAGTCCTATGGCCCGCTTGAGGTGCTGAAAGGCGTGTCCATGACCGCGCCGCGCGGCCATGTGATCAGCCTGATCGGATCGTCCGGGTCGGGGAAATCGACCCTGCTGCGCTGCTGCAACCTGCTGGAGAACAGCCAGGCCGGAGAGATCCTGTTCGAGGGCGAACCCGTCCGCTGGAAGGGGCAGGGGCAGGCCCGCCAGCCCGCCGACCGCGCTCAGGTCACGCGCATGCGCACCAACCTGTCGATGGTGTTCCAGCAGTTCAATCTGTGGGCGCACATGACGATCCTGCAGAATGTGATGGAGGCCCCGGTCACCGTCCTGGGCGAGGATCGCGCCCTGGTCGAGACCCGTGCCCGCGCGCTGCTGGCCAAGGTCGGTATCGGCGACAAGGCCGATGCCTGGCCCGCCCAGCTGTCGGGCGGCCAGCAGCAGCGCGCGGCCATCGCGCGCGCGCTGTGCATGCAGCCCAAGGCGCTGCTGTTCGACGAACCCACCAGCGCGCTGGACCCCGAGCTGCAGCAGGAGGTCGTCAAGGTTATCAAGGATCTGGCCGGAGAGCATCGCACGATGATCCTGGTCACCCATGACATGCGGCTGGCCGCCGATGTCAGCGATCACGTCGTGTTCCTGCATCAGGGCGTGATCTGCGAAGAAGGCCCGCCTGACCGGCTGTTCGGGAACCCGCAGACCGACCGTCTGCGCGGCTTCCTGTCCGCCACGATGGCGACATAAGAAACCAACAGGAGAGACCGCCGAATGAAATCGCTGACGATTGCCGCCGCCGCATTGATGCTGACCGCGGGCCTGGCCCAGGCCCAGACCATCCGCATGGGGACCGAGGGCGCCTATGCCCCCTACAACTTCATCGACGACGCGACCGGACAGGTCACCGGCTTTGAGATCGAGCTGGGCAACGCGATGTGCGAGCGGGCGGGCCTGGAATGCACCTGGGTGCGCAACGATTGGGATTCGATCATCCCGAACCTGGTCTCGTCGAACTATGACACGATCATGGCCGGCATGAACATCAACGAGGAACGCCAGGCGGTCATCGCCTTCACCCAGCCCTACACCCCCGCGACGCCGTCGGCCTATGCGGCGCTGTCGGGTGACGTGGATGTCGAGGGCGGTGTCGTGGCCGCCCAGACCAACACCATCCAGGCTGGTTACGTCGCCGAGACCGGCGCCACGCTGATCGAGTTCCCGAACCCCGACCAGGCCGTCGCCGCCGTCCGTAATGGCGAGGCCGACGCGATTTTGGCCGACCGCGATTTCCTGGCCCCCATCGTGGCGGAATCGGGCGGAGAGTTGGTCTGGGTCGACGGCATGGACCGGGTGGCCCTGGGCGAGGGCATCGGCATGGGCCTGCGCCAGTCCGACACCGAGCTGCTGGCGACCTTTGACGCGCAGATCACCGCGATGAAGGAGGATGGCACCTTGAACGAGCTGATCGTCAAATGGTTCGGCGACGACGCGCTGATCTTCGAATGATCTGACCCGCCGCCGCAGGCCGGTCCTGCGGCGGCCCTTCGGGATATCCCATGTTCTCCTATTGCGCCGATCCATCCTCGCTCGAGGGGCTTGTCTGGCTGTCGTGTTACCTCACATCGGGCACGCATCTGCTGTTCTATGCCAGCTTCGGGACGGTGCTGCTGCTGCTGGCGATCACCGCGCCCATCGCGCTGCTGTTCGGCTTTGGCGGCGCCATGGCCAGCCGGTCGCGCATCGCGCCGCTGCGCTGGTTCGGGGGGATCTACACGTCGATGGTGCGGGGCGTGCCCGACATCATCTTCTTCCTGTTCGTGCCCATCGCGCTGGACCAGGGATTCGAATGGGTCCGCCACCAGATCCTGTGCGACAGCGACGCGCCGGTCCGCCAGGGCAACGATTTCGTCGTCTGCGCCGCGGCCAAGCTGCCGCTGAACAGCGCCGCGCCCTGGGTGCATGACGTCTATGGCATCTTTCTGGCGGTCATCGCCTTTTCGGTCGTCTTCGGCGCCTTTGCGGCCAATGTGCTGTCGGGCGCCATGCAGGCCGTGCCCCGCGCCCAGCTGGAGACGGCCGAGGCCTATGGCATGTCGCGCGCCCAGGTGAACCGCCGCGTGCTGATCCCGCAGATGTGGACCTATGCCCTGCCGGGCCTGTCGAATCTGTGGATGATCCTGATCAAGGCCACGCCGCTGCTGTTCCTGCTGGGGGTCGAGGATATCGTCTATTGGGCGCGCGAACTGGGCGGCTCCAAGACCAGCGCCTTCACCTATCCGCATCCCGACTGGCGGCTGTATTACTTCCTGGGCATCCTGGTGTTCTATCTGGGTATGACCTGGATCTCGGGCCGGGTGCTGGACCGCGTGACCCGCCGCCTGTCCAAGGGCCAGGCCACCATGGGCGGCGAGGCCCTGCGCAAGGAAACCCCGGCATGAGCTGCGTCCAGACCATCATGGATTACGGGCTGCGCTCGATCGGCATCGGGGAACGCCTGCTGCCGCGCGCCGACTACACCCTGTGCCAGCAGGCGACGCTGATCGGATCGGGGCTGATCTGGAACCTCTATTTCGCGGTTCTGGCGCTGTCCTTCGGCTTCGTGCTGGCGACTGCGCTGGCGCTGGCCAAGACCAGTCCGAACCCCTGGCTGCGCAAGCCCGCGGATGCCTTCATCTTTGTCTTTCGCGGCAGCCCGCTGTTCATCCAGTTCTTCATCGCCTATGAATCGCTGGTGCTGCTGCCGCGCGCGGGCATCGACATCCTGGGCATGACCGTCCAGACCAGCTGGCTGACGCGGGCCTGGGCCGGGGCGCTGATCGTGCTGATCCTGAACACCGCCGCCTATAGCGCGCAGATCTTTCACGGCGCGCTGATGTCGGTCCCCAAGGGCGAGGTCGAGGCCGCCGACGCCTATGGCCTGACCGGGTGGAAGCGGTTCCGCCGGGTCATCTGGCCCACCATGCTGCGCCTGGCCTGGCCCAGCTATACGAACGAGGCGATCTTCCTGTTCCACGCCACGACACTGGTCTATTTCTCGGGCTTTCCGGCCTTTCAGCAAAAGGGCGACGCGCTCTATTACGCCAGCTATTTCGCGGACCGGACCTTCAACCCCTTCGTCGCCTATCCCATTGCCGCCGCCTATTTCATCGCCGCCACCTTGGCTTTGATCTGGATCTTCGGCAGGGTGAACCGGCGGCTGAACCGGCATCTGCCCGATGCGGCCAGCCGCATCCGATACCGTCCCCAACTGATGAGATGACCCCATGGAATGGCTGCGCGAACACCCCGAGGTGAAGACGATCCGCGTGGCCGCCGCCGACCTGAACGGGGTTGCGCGCGGCAAGCGCATCCCCGCCCGCTATGCCGGCAAGCTGCTGGAGGAGGGGACCAAATTTCCTTATTCCGTGCTGAACCTGGACATCTGGGGCGAGGATGTCGAGGACAGCCCCCTGGTCTTCGAATCCGGCGACCCCGACGGGCTGCTGCTGCCGACCGAGCGCGGGTTCCTGCCCATGCCCTGGCTGGACGCGCCGACGGGCCTGCTGCCGCTGTGGATGTTCCACCCCGATGGCAGCCCCTATGACGGCGATCCGCGTCAGGCGCTGGCCCGCGTGGCCGAACGCTATCAGGCGGCGGGGCTGGTGCCCGTCGTCGCGACAGAGCTGGAGTTCTTTCTGATCGACGACAGCGGCAAGACGCTGCGCGTGCCGCCCAGCCCGCGTTCGGGCAAGCGGCGGACGGGGGGCGAGGTTCTGTCGCTGCGCGCGCTGGACGCGTTCGACCAGTTCTTCACCACGCTCTACGAGGCGTGCGAGTCGATGGACATCCCGGCCGACACCGCCATCTCGGAGGCCGGGCCGGGCCAGTTCGAGATCAACCTGATGCACCAGGCCGACCCGCTGAAGGCCGCCGACGACACCTGGCTGTTCAAGATGCTGGTCAAGGGAATCGCGCGCTCCTACGGGTTCGCGGCCAGCTTCATGGCCAAGCCCTACGAGATGTTCGCGGGCAACGGGATGCACATGCATTTCTCGATCCTGGACCGGGCGGGGCGCAACATCTTTGACGATGGCGGCGAGGAGGGGACCGAGGCGCTGCGCCAGGCGGTCGCCGGCTGTCTGCGCGCCATGCCCGGATCGACGCTGCTGTTTGCCCCGCACGAGAACAGCTACGACCGGCTGGTCCCCAACGCCCATGCACCGACCGGCATCGGTTGGGCCTATGAGAACCGGACGGCGGCGATCCGCATCCCCTCATCCGGTCCCAAGGCACGCCGGATCGAGCATCGCGTGGCGGGCGGCGACGTGAACCCCTATCTGACCATCGCCGCCATCCTCGGCGCGGCGCTGAACGGCATGGAGGACCGGCTGGAGGCCCCCGCGCCTTTCAAGGGCAACGCCTATGACAAGAACCTGGCCCAGCTGCCGGGTGATTGGGGCGCCGCCATCGAGGCCTTCGACACCTGCCCCGAAATCCGCCGCATCCTGCCCGCGCACCTGGTCGACAACTACCTGATGACCAAGCGCCAGGAGCTGCACTACATGGCCGAGCTGTCGGATGAGGAGACCGTCGAGCTGTACCTGGACACCGTCTGATGTTATGACCACCGAAAAACTGCCATTTTGCGGTGGTCGCTTCCATTCCGGCACGCATAAAACTGCCATCGCGTGTCGGGCTGGAGAAAAATTCTCCATAAGTCATATGTTTGGGTTCGAATGAGCCGCGACGGCTCTTGATCGGCAGCGGCATGACCAGGTTTCCGGCCCTGGCTTGACGCCTGTCGATCCGACGTTCATCGCTGAGCCCTGACCCGGGTCCTTCTGCAATCTGCGCCTCAGCCCCGTCGCACCCTTCCGGCGGCGGC
>NZ_SUNH01000019.1 GCF_005048265.1 Paracoccus hibiscisoli | reverse complement strand
AAACCGTTCAAAGAACGCCCATTCCTCGTCCGACATCAGGTCTCGTGCCAAGCTGGTCTCGATCGCAGATACCAGCTTGAATCATGCCCGAACCGCGTTGTGAATCCCTTTTGTCAACACGGCCTAGTGCAACTTATTGATATCAGGTGGAGAGCCCCTGCCCTGTTCCACAGTTTTGAACGCTGATATCAAAAGGCTTTTGCAGACCCTCCGGGCCTACCAGCAGTTCCATGCGGGTCGATGCCGGATCGTGGTGCAGCGTTCCTATGCAACCGCCAGGGCAGGACGCTCTAGATATGTCCGCAAGCACAGGTGCAAGCCGTCGCCGTTGGGAAAACTGTTCCTGTGAAATCGCACACCTTCCGCGCAAGGCGGGGCCTCGATTCCGTGCAGACGTCTGGTTGCTGGCCAAAATCCCTATCCGGCCGACACGCCAATACAAGGTGTACTTCTGTTCGGAGCCGTCATCGCAGAGGCGCAGTCCGGGCTGCCGCCTGACAGCGCATAATAATACCGGCCGAGATCCGCGCCGATGCGATGGGCGGGTTGTCGTTATGGGCAGTGCCCGCGGATGCGATGGTCGCGGCCAGCTGAAGGATTGCCCGGAGCGTCCGGCAAAGACGTCCGGGCCTTGGGTCAGGTCGCGCCCGGCGCGGCCCCGCGCGTCTTGGACAGCGACACGATCACCCCGATGGTCAGGATCACGAAGGTGATGCCCAGGGACCAGGCCGGGGGAAACTTGGCCCAACCCATCGCATCCGCGATGAAGATCTTGGAGCCGATGAAGATCAGCAGGATCGACAGCGCGTATTTCAGATAGGCGAACCGGTGCAAGATCGCCGCCAGCGCAAAATACAGCGCCCGCAGCCCCAGGATCGCAAAGATGTTCGAGGTGTAGACGATGTACGGGTCGGTTGTGATAGTGAAGACCGCGGGCACCGAATCGACGGCGAAGACGAGGTCGGCCACCTCGATCACGATCAGCGCCAGCAGCAACGGTGTCGCCCATCGGACCAGCGTCCCGGTTGCCGGGTCCGGGATCCTGACAGTGAAGGCGTGGCCGTGCAGCTGGTCGGTCACCCGGATGCGCCGGCGCAGCCACGCCAAGGCCCGGTTGTCGGCCATGTCGTGCGATTCCTCCTTGGCAAACAGCATCTTGACCCCGGTAAAGATCAAAAAAGCCGCAAAGAGGTACAGGACCCAGTGATAATTCTCGACGATGGTCGCACCAAGACTGATCATGATGCCACGCAGCACGATCACGCCCAGAATGCCCCAGAACAGCACCCGGTGCTGATATTCGCGCGGTATCGCGAAAAAGCCGAAGATCAAGGCGATGACAAAGATGTTGTCCATCGCCAGCGTCTTTTCGACGATGAAGGCGGTCAGGTATTGCGCTGTCGCCTCTCCGCCCATCTGCCAGTAGATGAAGCCCGAAAAGGCCAGACCAAGCGTGATGTACATCGCAGACAGCCTCAGGCTCTCGGCGATGCCGATCTCGTGGTCGTCCTTGTTCAGCACGCCGAGGTCAAAGACCAGCAATGCGACGACCAGACCGATGAACAGCAGCCACATCCACAGCGGCTTGCCCAGAAATGCGATAAGAAGAAGTTCCACGATGCCCTCGAGACAGATGCCATCGCGCAGGGTATGGAAGGGGACGGACCGCCAGGCACACCGAGCACGCTCGATGCGGTCCGACATCGCGCTGTGTTCGATCACAGCGCCAGAGGGGCCCGGTCCCGCATCCTCGACATAGCGACACAGGCTCGCATCCGCAAGACGCCCGACCCACATGCCCCGGTGTCGGAAGACGTTCCGATGATACGCCATCCGCCTGTCTGCCGGCAGCCCCTCTCCGGGGCAGGTGCTCGAGGGCCAAAGCCGAGGCTTGTTGACGCCCGTACGGTGCATTGGAGCAGTGATGGAGCGCATGGTGTGCAGCGCCGGTCAGTGTCCCAAAACCCCTGACATGCTTACCAGCCCGCGGGTTGATCAGATCAGGGCGGAGCGCGGGACGCTCAACCGGCCCGCGCCCCCGAAAATGGTGCCCTGTGGCCCGATGCCAAGGTCGTCCTCAGACCGGTATTCGTCGGACGACCGCCCAAGGTTGAAGGTGGTGTCGCCGCCAGCAGCAGGACCAGCGACCTGCATCTGCAGGGGTCGCGCGCATATGTCCGCGTCTTCCTGGCAGACAGCCCGTCACAGCCACGGACCGTGACGGGCCAAGGGGTATAATTCCTTGCGTCAGAACTCCAGCATTTGGTCGCGACCGGAACCACCGCCCGCCAGACGGATCGGCCGGGCCTCGACCGCGAAGTGGGGGGCCAGCGAGGGGCGCGGCGTGTCATCGCGTTGCGCCATGCCGTCCACCTGGAAGGCGCCGATCTCGGAGGAGAGCACCTCGGCCTGCTGACGCAGGGACATCGAGGCGGCGGTGGCCTGCTCGGCCACGGCCGCGTTCTGCTGGGTGACCTGGTCCAGCTGGTTCACGCCGGTGTTGATCTCGCCCAGACCGACCGATTGCTCGCTGGTGGCGAGCGCGATGGCCGCGATCTGCTCGGAAACCTCGGACGCCTTCTGCAGGATGACGGCCAGACTGTCGCCGGTACGACCCACCAGCTCCGACCCTGTCTTGACCTGCGCCGCGCTCTCCGAGATCAGGCCGCGCACCTCGCGGGCCGATTCGGCGGCGCGTTGCGCAAGACCCCGCACCTCGGATGCGACGACCGCAAAGCCGCGGCCCGCCTCTCCGGCGCGGGCGGCCTCGACCCCCGCGTTCAGCGCCAACAGATTGGTCTGGAAGGCGATGTCGTCGATCACCCCGATGATCCGGGTGATCTGCTCGGAGGATTTCTGGATGCCGCGCATGGCGGTCACGGCCTCGGTGACGACGCCTGCGCTGTCGCGCGCGATATCGCGGTTCTGGCTGCTGGCGCGTTCCGCGCCCCGCGCGCTCTCGGCGGTCTGGCGCAGGCTCTCATTCATCTGGTTCAGCGCTGCGGCGGATTGCTCCAGCGTGGCGGCCTGGGTCTCGGCCCGGCTGGACAGCTCTCCGGCGGCCATGTTGATCTCATCCGCGCCGCCGCGCACCTGATGGGCCACATCCGCGATGCGGCGGATGGTCTGGGACAGGCGCGTGACGACGCCGTTGAAGGCCAGCCGCAGCGAATCGTAGCCCTGAGGGAAGGGATCATGCGCGGGGCTGCCGATCTGGTGGGTCATGTCGCCGGCGGCCAGACGCTCCAGCCCGGTGCCGATCTCGCGCACGACGCGGGACTGGCGGGCGGCCTCTGCCTGGGCGGCCTGCTCGCGCTCCGCGCGACTGCTGGCGGCCTCGTCCTCAAGGCGCTTGGCCTCGATCGCGCGGTCACGGAAGATCTGCATGGCAGAGGCCATGCCCCCGATCTCGTCCCGGCGGCCGGAATGCGGGATAGGGGTGTCCAGATGCCCATCCGCCAGACGCCGCATGGCGGCGGTCATCGCCTCGATCGGGCGCGAGATAATCTGGGCGCCGAACCAGACCACGGCCAGGGTCAGCAGCAGCAGCAGCGCCGCCGCCATCACCGCCCGGTCGCGGGTGGCCGTGACCTGGGCCATCACCGTGGCGCGCGGCACCTGCATCAGCAGGGTCCAGCTTTCATCCACATCGGTAAAGTCCACCGTTCCGCTGAGAACCATCATCTGCTGATCCCCGACCGAGGCATAGTGCAGGGCCCCGTCATCCATCAGGGCACGATCCGCAGCCGAGATGGGCTGACCCAGCAGCGACCGGTCCTCATGCGCGATCCACAGCCCGCCCGAGCTGATCAGCCGCACCTGACCGTCGCCAAAGGGTCGCAGCCGGTCGATCCGGGTGGACAGATCATCCAGCCCGACATCGCCGGTCAGGATGCCGATGGGCTGCCCCGCGCGACGCACCACGCCGCTGGCGGTGGTCATCAGGACGTCGGCGCCGTTCACGCTGTACAGATAGGGCGGCGTGATCAGGTCGCGTGCCTCGCGCAGGGGGCGGTCATACCAGGATTCGGTCCCGGCCTCGGGGCTCATGTCCAGCTGTTCAAGCGCCACGGTGCCGTCGGGGGCGTAGAAGAAATAGGGCACGAACCGTCCCGACGGATCGGAATAGGCGCCACCCACGGACCGGGCGTCGTCACCAAGGGCGTCAGGCTCCAGCGCCAAAGTCATGCCCACCAGATCGGGACGGGTGGTCACAACGCCGCGCACGACGCGCGCCAGCAATTCCCGGTCCACCACCGGGTCGGCCACGATCCCCTCGACGGCGGCGACGCTGGTTCGCACGGTCTCGATCACGCTGTTCATGTCCTGGGTGACCATCGCGGTATATTCGGCGATCAGGGTTCGGGCATGTGCCTCCGCCTCCTGAGAGGAGACGCGGGACATCAGGGTGGTGGTCAGCATGATCACGGCAATGATCGACAGGGCGGTCAGGGCCGCAGCCGAAAATGCCAGCTTGGCGCGAATGGACATGGATCGGGTCGGCATGGTCACCCCTTTTCTGGGTCTGGTCATGAGTGGCGTCGACCCAAGCCCCTATCAGAGCCCGGTTTCCAAACGGTTACCAAGCCCTTCAATCCTGAAAATCCGCCATATTAACCTGCAATTGCTGACCGGTGGATGGCCAGATCGGGGCGTCGCAGCCGCGCAGCGAAACGGCGGCCCCTCGGACGCCATGCAGCGCGGATGCGCGGTCGACCGCCGCAAGGAGCGTGGGAAGCAGCCGCACCTGCAGTGTCCGGAAGACGTGGCCAGACCCCGCCCTCACCAGCGCCGGACCGTCCCACACGGTCCGGCGGGAACGGCGTGCGCTTTAGTGTCGAAGAGATTGGCGAGGCTGCCGCCCGTGCGCTTGCAGTGGAGCGCACGGCGCGACGCCATTCACCGTGGCTAACGGCGAGGCGGGCCCCGGCGGCCTCGGGTCTCGTCCAGGGCGGGGATGGACCAGCACCCTTCGAACACGCGGCGCGGATGCGGCCGGCGGGGAGACCGTGGCCCAATCGCGGATCGGGAAGGCGACGATGGATGGCTCGCCCCGGCCCCGTTCGGGTTAGGCGATCACCCTCTGGCGCCAGCCGCTCGGGGGACGCCAGCCAAAGCGCGCGTCAGGGGCGGAGCCGGCTGCCGTCGCGGGCCGAGGCATAGGCCGCCTCGACCAGTGCCAGCGTGCGCAGGTTGTCGCGTCCGGAGGTTTCGGGCACGCGCCCCTCGCGCAGGCAATCGATAAATTCTTGCTGGATCAGGGCGACGCTCTCCTGGATATTGTGCCAGGGCGGTTCGGCCCAACGGAACAGCGGCGCCGAGATGTCACGCACCTGCCGGTTCGAACGCCCCGCGGCGGGCGGACGCGCCATCCGCCATGGCTGGACCGCAGCCCGCGCGGGCGACCGCCGTCTACCCCTGCCCCACCGTCAGCGGTCAGCGGCATAGGCCACAAGCGTCGCGCGCACCCCGTCCCGGCGCAGCGCGGACAGCGCGTCGGAAAAAGCCGCGATCAGCGGCGCCGGCCCGGCCAGGTCGCCAAAGATCGCATGCTGGGAGAGGAACGCCCGCGGATCGTCCCGCGCGGCCAGCGCGTGCTGGCGCAGGGTCGCATGCGCATCGTCGTTGGCGGCGATGGGCGCGCCCGCCTCGGTCGTGCCTTCGCAATAGCGGCACCACAGCGCCAGCTCCAACGCCAGCCCGTCGATGGGCGCGCCCACAGCCAGCCGGTCGCGCAGCGTCGGCAGGATGAATTTCGGCTGACGGTTCGACCCGTCCAGGCACAGGCGGGGGATGGTGTCCCCGATCTGAGGGTTGGAAAAGCGGCTGACGATCAGCGTCAGATAGTCGTCATAGCTGACCCCTGCGATGGGCTGCAGGGTCGGAACGATCTCGCGCGTCTCCAACGCGCGCAGCCATGCGGCGATGTCGCCGTCCGCCATCGCGTCATGCACGAAATGGTGCCCCAGCAGCGCCGAGGCATAGGCGATGGCCGCGTGGCCGCCGTTCAGGATGCGCAGCTTCATCAGTTCGTGGCGGCTGACATCGGCGACGAATTCGGCGCCGACGGCCTCCAGCGCGGGGCGGCCCTGGGGGAAGTTGTCCTCCAGCACCCATTGGCGGAACGGCTCGCAGACGACTGGGGCGGCATCTTCGATGCCAAAGCGGTCGCGGACCAGGGCGCGTTCGCGGTCGCTGGTCGCGGGGGTGATGCAATCGACCATGCTGTTCGGAAAGGCCACGTTCGCCTGCACCCAATCGGCCATCGCCGGGTCCTGCGCGCGGGCCAGCCCCGTCAGCGTGCGCGCGCAGACATGGCCGTTCTCCGGCAGGTTGTCGCAGGACAGCACCGTGAAGGGCGCATGCCCCGCATCGCGCCGCGCCCGCAGCGCCGCCAGGATCATGCCGAACACCGTCAGCGGCGCGTCGGGCGCGCCTGCATCATGCACCATGTCAGGGTGACCTGCGTCGAAGCCGTCGGTCTTGGCATCGACGTAATACCCGCCCTCGGTGATGGTCAGCGACACGATGCGGATCGCGGGATCGGCCATCGCGGCGATGGTGGCACGCGGATCCACAGCCACGAAATCGACCATCGACCCCAGCACCTGCGCGGACAGGCCCGCCGGGTCCAGCTCGACCAGCGTGGTCAGCCAGTCTTGGGCGGCGAGCCGGTCGCGCATGGCCGCGTCGCCCGGACGCACGCCCGCGCCGCGCAACGCCCAACTGTGGTCGCGGCCTTCGGCGAACAGCCGGTCCAGATACCACGCCATATGCGCGCGGTGAAAATTGCCGACGCCGACATGCAGGATGCCCGCGGTCAGCGCGCTGCGGTCATAGGCGGGACGCGCCACCGTGTCGGGCAGCCCGGCCAGCGCGGATTGGGTCAGTTGGGTGGCCATGATCGGACCTTTCGTCAAAGCGCCCCTGGTCCGCGGCGCGGGATGCGCGCGGGGGGCCGGGAATTGCAGCGGGTGCGGCGGTCAGCTGAGCCAGTTGCCGCCGTCGACATTGTAGGTCTGGGCCACGATGTAATCGGCATCGCGGGAGGCCAGGAAAACGGCCATGCCGGTCAGGTCCGCCGCGGTGCCCATGCGGCCAAAGGGGACGGCGGCGCCGACCTCGGCCTTTTTCTGGCCGGGGGCCTTGTTTTCGTATTTCGCGAAGAACGCGTCGACGCCGTCCCAGTGTTCGCCATCGACCACGCCGGGGGCGATTGCGTTCACGGTGATCCCGTGGGCGATCAGGTTCAGGCCCGCCGATTGCGTCAGGCTGATGACCGCGGCCTTGCTGGCGCAATAGACCGCGACCAGTGCCTCTCCGCGCCGCCCGGCCTGAGAGGCCATGTTGATGATCCGACCCCCCTGCCCGCGCGCGATCATCGACCGCGCGACGGCCTGCATCATGAACAGCGTACCCGACACGTTCACCGCCATGATGCGGTCGTGATCGGCGCGGGTGATGTCAGTGATGGGGGCGGCGGTGAACAGGGCCGCGTTGTTGATCAGGATGTCGATGCCGCCGAACTGGCTCTCCACCGAGGCCACGCAGGCGTCGATGCTGGCCTGATCGGTCACGTCCAGCGCCACGGCGATGGCGCCCTGGCCCAGACCGGCGGCTGCCGCGCGGGCGGCCTCCAGGTTGATGTCGCAGATCGCCACGCGGGCGCCCTCGCGCAGATAGGCGCGGGCGAATTCCAGGCCGATGCCGCGCGCGGCCCCGGTGATCAGGGCGGATTTCCCGGACAGCCTCATGCGATGCGCGCCCCGGTGTCATCAAAGCGGTGCATCTGCGCGGCGTCCGGCGTCAGGAAGACCGTGTCGCCGTGATGCAGGTCGATATCGCCGCCCGCGCGGACGGTGATCGTCTCGGCCAGGCCCGTCCCCTCGACATAGAAGAACGTGTCGGACCCCAGATGCTCACTGACGCCGACGCGGCCCTGCCAGGTGCCTGCGGTGGGCGATACGGCGATATGTTCGGGGCGGATGCCGATGGTATGGGCGCCGTGGCGGGCGGCCTCGGGGCCGTCGATCAGGTTCATTTTCGGGCTGCCGATAAAGCCCGCGACGAACAGGTTCTTGGGCGCGCGATACAGGTCCATCGGGCTGCCCACCTGCTCGATGAAGCCCGCGCGCAGCACGACGATCTTGTCGGCCATGGTCATCGCCTCGACCTGATCGTGGGTGACATAGACCATCGTGGTCTTCAGCCGGTTGTGCAGCTCGCTGATCTCCAGGCGCATGCCGACGCGCAGGGCGGCGTCCAGGTTCGACAGCGGCTCGTCGAACAGAAACGCCGCCGGTTCGCGCACGATGGCCCGCCCGATGGCCACGCGCTGGCGTTGCCCGCCCGACAGCTGGCCCGGCTTGCGGTCCAGGTAATCGGTCAGGTTCAGGGCCTTGGCGGCCGCAGTGATGCGGCGGTCCTGTTCGTCCTGGGGCACCCCCGCCATGCGCATCGGGAACGCGATGTTCTTTCGGACCGACATGTGCGGATAAAGCGCATAGCTTTGGAACACCATCGCCAGGCCACGCTTGGCGGGCGGCGTGTCGGTGGCATCCTTGCCGTCGATCAGGATGCGCCCGCCGGACGTATCCTCCAGCCCCGCGATCAGGCGCAGCAGCGTGGATTTCCCGCAGCCCGAGGGCCCGACAAAGACCACGAACTCGCCATCGTCGATGTCCAGGTTCAGGGGCGGGATGACCTCGACCTCTCCGAACCGCTTGGTCACTGCCTCAAGGGTGATGCGTCCCATGATGGTCCCCTTATTTCACCGCGCCGAAGGTCAGGCCGCGGACAAGTTGTTTCTGGCTGAACCAGCCCATGATCAGGATCGGCGCGATGGCCATGACGGAGGCCGCCGAGAGTTTCGCCCAGAACAGCCCCTGCGGGCTGGAGAAGCTGGCGATGAAGGCCGACAGCGGTGCTGCATTGGTGGTGGTCAGCTGGATGGTCCAGAACGCCTCGTTCCAGGCCAGGATGACGTTCAGCAGCATGGTCGATGCGATGCCCGGGATCGCCATGGGCGTCAGCACATACAGGATCTCGTCCTTGAGCGACGCGCCGTCCATGCGCGCGGCCTCCAGGATCTCTCCGGGGATTTCGCGGAAATAGGTGTACAGCATCCAGACCACGATCGGCAGGTTGATCAGCATCAGCATGACCGTCAGGCCGATCCGCGTGTCCATCAGCCCGGTGCGCAGAAAGATCAGATAGATCGGCACCAGCACCGCCACAGCGGGCATCATCTTGGTGGACAGCATCCACATCAGGATGTTCTTGGTGTGCTTGGTCGGCGAAAAGGCCATCGCCCAGGCCGCCGGGATCGCCACGATCAACGCCAGAATGGTCGAGCCGACCGCCAGGATCACAGAATTGGTGAAGGGCCGCCAGTAGTTGTTCTGGGTCTGCACCGCCTCAAAGCTGGACAGCGTGAAGGACGGGATCAGGCTGAAGCCCGAGATCGCCTCCTGTTCGGTCTTGAGGCTGGTGATGATCGTGTAGAGGATCGGAAAGAACAGCGTCAGGGCCACCACCCATGCGGCGATGGTATAGCCGATCCTGCTGCGTCTGCTGCTTGCGCGTGCCATGATGTGCCCCCTCAGTCCAGGTTCTTGCCGACGGCGCGCATCAGGAAGATGGCGACCAGATTGGCCAGGATCACGGCGATGATGCCGCCTGCCGCAGCGCCCCCGATGTCGAAATTCAGCCGCGCCGCGCGATAGATCAGATAGGTCAGGTTGGTGGATGCATTGCCCGGACCGCCATTGGTGGTCACCAGGATCTCGGCATAGATGCCCAGCAGGAAGATGGTCTGGATCAGGATCACCACGGTGATCGCCCGCGCCATATGCGGCAGCGTCAGGTGGACAAAGCGGCTGATCGCGCCCGCGCCGTCCATTTCCGCCGCCTCCATCTGCTCTCCGTCCAGCGATTGCAGGGCGGTCAGCAGGATCAGCGTCGCGAAGGGCAGCCATTGCCAGGCCACGATGATCACGATCGAAGTCAGCGGATATTGCGCGAACCAGTCCACCGGCTGCAGGCCCAGGAACCGCGCGATGTCGGCAAAGACGCCATAGGACGGGTGCATGATCATGTTCTTCCAGATCAGCGCGGCCACCGGGGGCATCACGAAGAACGGAGAGATGATCAGGATGCGCACGATCCCCTGCCCCCAGATCGGCTTGTCGATCAACAGAGCGATGGCGATGCCAAGGACCACGGTGATGGTCAGCACGCCCAGCACCAGGACCAGCGTGTTGCGGATCGCGGCCATGAAGGCGGGGTCGGTGACGAAATACTGATAGTTGAACCAGCCCGCCCAGCTGATCGCAGCCGGGTTCAGCAGGTTATAGTTCTGGAACGAATAATACAGCGTCATCCCCAACGGGACGATCATCCAGATCAACAGCAGGATGATGGCGGGTGCGCGCATCAGGCGCGCGAGACCGGCGGTCTGGCGGGTGGCCATGGCTTGCGTCCTTTGCGGGGGATGGGGTGCGCCGCCCCGACCGGGGGGCGGCGCGGGGGGCCTTACTTGGGATAGCCGGCGCGGGCCATCTCACGCGCGGTGCTGGTCTGGGCCGCCGCCAGCGCATCATCCGCCGACATCTGACCTGCCAGCGCCGCCGAGAAGGTCTGGCCGACCTGCGTGCCGATGCCCTGGAATTCCGGGATCGCGACGAACTGACCGCCCGTGTAGGGGATGTCCTGCACCGATGCCTTCTGCGTGTCGGCCGAATTGATGGCCTCCAGCGTCATCGCGGCAAAGGGCGCGGCCTCCTGGTATTCGGCGTTCTCATAGAGCGAGGTCCGCGTGCCCGGAGGGGCCGCGCGCCAGCCCTGCGCCTCGGCCACCATGTCGGTGTATTCCTTGCTGGTCGCCCATGCCACGAATGCCTTGGCCGCCTCCTGCTTTTGGCTGGAGGCCGGGATGGCCAGGTTCCACGCCCACAGCCAGTTGCCGTGGTTGTCCACGCCGTCCTTGTTGGGGAACTGGGCGAAACCGACGCTGTCGGCCACGGTCGAATCCGTGGGATCGGTCACGAAGCCCGCGGCGACGGTCGCGTCGATCCACATGCCGCACTTGCCCTGCTGGAACAGCGACAGGTTCTCGTTGAAGCCGTTGGACGACGCGCCCGGAGGGCCGTATTCGTTCATCAGCGTCAGATAGTCGGTCAGCGTCGCCTGCCATTCCGGGCTGTCGAACTGGGGGTTCCAGTCGGTGTCGAACCAGCGCGCGCCATAGCTGTTGGCCATGGCGGTCAGGAAGGCCATGTTCTCGCCCCAGCCCGGCTTGCCGCGCAGGCAGATGCCATAGACCTCGGCGTCGCGGTCGGTCATCGCCTCGGCCGCCGCCGTGATGTCGGTCCAGGTCGGGTTCGACGGGATGGTCACGCCCGCGGCCTCGGCCAGGTCGGTGCGATACATCACCATCGCCGATTCCGCATAGAAGGGCGCGGCATAGAGGGTGTCGTCGACCGACAGGGCGGCGCGGACGGCGGGGACAAGATCGTCCACGTCATAGCCCTCGGGAAGGTCGTCCAGCGGCGTTAGCCAGTTCTGCGCCGCCCAGATCGGCACCTCGTAGGTGCCGATGGTCAGCACGTCATACTGCCCGCCGCTGGTGGCGATATCGGTGGTGACACGCTCGCGCAGGATGTTCTCCTCCAGCGTGACCCATTCAAGCTGGATGTTGGGGTTCGCCTCGGTGAAGGGCGCGGTCATCTGCTGCATGCGGATCATGTCGCCGTTGTTCACGGTCGCGATGGTCAGGGTCACATTGTCCTGGGCGGCGGCGACGGTGCCGACAGCGCACAGGGCCGTGGCGCCCAGAAGGGCGCGGAATGTCGTGGTCATGGTAGTCCTCCCTTGGCGATTGGGCATTTGCCCTACCGATGGGCATATACTCAACTGCGGACAGGATTCTGTCAACGGCCATTCCCCGCCGCAGTGCAGCGTCGGGCCATACCGTTCGGATCATTCAGGATTTTTCAGTCCAGCAGGCGTTCCGCCGTCGCCTCGGAGGTGACCAGGCCGTTGATCAGACCGCCGATCAGCGCCGCCCGAATCGCGGGCAGTTTAGCCTGACCCAGGGCCACGGCGATCACTGGGCGGTCCGTCCCGCGCGGCAGCGGAGCCGAGGCCACCCGCCGGTTGAAGTCGCAGTCGATCACCTGGCCCCGGTCGTCATAGACCCAGCTGGTGATCTCTCCCACAGCACCCGCGCGGTGCAGCTGCTCCATTTCGGGGACCGACAGAAACCCGTCCACATGCAGCGGCGCGGTCATGTCCATCTGCCCGATCCCCACCAGCGACAGGTCGGCGCGCGCGCACAGGTCGATCGTGTTGCGCGCGGCCTGCTGGGCCTGCATCGCCGCCAGCTCTGCCGCGTCGCGCGCCAGGACGGGCAGCGGATAGGGGTAATGCGGCGCGCCGATGCGTTCGGCCAGCCGGATCGTCGCGTTGTAGGGCGTGGCCGAGCCGTCCTCCATCATGTTGCCAAGGCGCGAGACGACGACATGCTGCGGGCAGGCCATCGTCGGCAGCTGTTCGACCATGGCGCGCAGATTGCGCCCGGTCCCCAGGCTGACGATGCGGCGGTCGGGCGATTTCAGCACCCGCTCCAGATGCGCGGCGGCGGCGATGGCGATGCCGGTCAGCAGGTCGGGGGCGGCGGGGTCCGAGGGCGCGACCTCGGCCACCAGCAGGCCGAACCGGTCGCGCAGCGCCGCACCCAGATCCATGCAGCGCCCGATGGGGTGGTCCAGCCGGACCTTGACCAGCCGCTCGCTGACGGCCATCGCGACCAGGCGCTGCGCCGACTGACGGCTGACGCCCAGCTTGCGCGCGATCTCGTCCTGGGTGTTGCCCGCGACATAGTACAGCCAGCCCGCGCGGGCCGCGTCGTCCAGGCGAGTGGTTTCGGGGGTAAAGCGGTTCTGGGTCATGTGGGCACCTGCATCCGGGCCAGGCGGGCGGGGAAATCGGACCAGTCCGTCAGCGCCTCTGGGGCGGTCAGGTCGGCCAGATGCGCGCCCCCGGTGTAATGCAGCACCCGCATTCCGGCGGCGCGGGCGGCCTCCAGCCCGGGCTGGCTGTCCTCGATCACCAGCGCAAGGGCCGGGTCCACGCCCATCTGGCGGGCCGCGAACAGGAACAGGTCGGGCGCGGGCTTGCCGCGCGCCACCTGGCTGGCGGTGAACACATGCGCGCCGAACCGGGCTGTCAGTCCCAGGATGGCCAGCGTCCGCGCCACCCGCGGCGGGCTGGACGAGGTCGCCACGCAGACCGGCAGCGTCACCCCCTCCAGCATCGCGGCAAAGCCCGGCGTCGCGCGCAGGCCGGTCTCGAACCGGGCCAGCAGGCGGGCACGATAGGTCGCCTCGAAATCTGCGGGCAGGCTTACGGCAAAGCGGTCGCGGATGGTGGCCACGACGGTGGGAAAGCTGCGGCCCAGGAAATCGCGGCGCACATCGGCGGCGGTGACGGTGATGTCCAGCCGGGCCAGCTGGTCGATCAGGACCTCGGCGGACAGCACCTCGCTGTCGGCGATGACCCCGTCGCAGTCGAAGATGATCAGATCCACACGCATGCGGCCTGCCATACTGCCAAACGCTGCGGCGGGGAATAGCGGACCGGCGCGGGCGGGCGCGAAAACCCCGCCCGCGCCCCGGGCGTCACCCCGCCTCGGCCAGCAGCACGGCCGCGATCGCCTCGGACAGCTCAGGGCCGACGCGCTGGAACCCCATCAGGCGCGCGGTGGCGCGGATCATCTGGTCCGGGGTCATCGCGCCGCTTTCCTGCGCGACGCGGCGGGCGGCGGCGGCGATCTCGACCGGCGGCAGGCAGGCGGCCTTGAGCAGCGGCCCGGCCTCGGCGCTGCGGTCGCGCACGGGCGGGTCGTCGGCCTGCGCCCGCGTCATCAGGAACGCCCCCTGCCGCAGCAGCGCGTCATCGCGGCGCAGCGCCAGGGCCACGGCGCGCGCCACGGCGTCGCTGATGCGGCTGCCGGTGCGGGCCTTGCCAAAGGCCGCGGCGATACGGCGCGCGACCTCGTCGGCATGAACCGGCCCCTCGGTGGCGATGACCTGGGCCACCAGATCGGCCAGCAGGGCCGTAGGCTGGTCATGCGGCTCTCCTGCCTCGGACAGAGGCAGGGCCGCGCGGCAATAGGGCGGCGCCTGCAGCGACAGATGCGCCAGATCGGGGGCCATGTCGGCAGGCTGGGGCGGCGCGGGTTCGGACGCCGCCGCCTCGGACGGGGCCAGCCGGTTCGCGCCGCGCGGGCGGATGCCGTCGCGTGCGGCCTCGCGCGCCTCCGACAGGGCCTGGGCTAGGCGGGCGATCTCGGCCTCGCGGCGGTGGAACCAGTCGGTGCTCCAGATGCGGTGGAACCGCCAGCCCAGATTCTCCAGGATATCCTGGCGCAACCGGTCGCGTTCGCGCGCCCAGAGCGCCCCGTGATAGGCCGCGCCGTCGCATTCGACCGCCGCCAGATACTGTCCCGGCTTGTCAGGGTGACGCACGCCCAGATCGATGCGGAACCCCGCGCTGCCGACCTGCGGATCGGCCAGGTAGCCCAGATCGCGGATGACGCGGGCCACGTCCTCCTCGAAGGGGCTGTCGGGGGGCGCGCCGGTGGGGCGACGTTCCTCGATCAGGCCGGTCTGCGCAAAGTCCAGGAACCGCTTCAGCACACGCGGCCCCTCCCGCGTGGTGCGCGCAGGGTCGATATCGCCCGGATCAAAGGAGGCGAACACCTCGCAGCGGATGCGCGCGCGGGAAAACAGCACGTTCAGGCGCCGTTCACCCCCCTCCCCGTTCACCGGGCCGAACTGCATCCGCGTCAGCGGGCCGTCGGGTTCGGACGGGCCATAGCCCACCGAAATCAGGATCACGTCGCGTTCGTCACCCTGCACGTTCTCGATGTTCTTGACGAAGACGTCTTCGGCCCCGCCCTCGCGCAGCAGCGCGTCCAGCGCCGGGTCGCGGCGGCGGGCGGCGTCCGCGATCTCGGTCAGCATGTCGGCCTGCGCCTTGGAGAACGCGACCACGCCCAGGGACAGCCCCGGCCAGCGGCGGGCGTGATCGGCCATGGCGGCGACCACGGCCTCGGCCTCGATCCGGTTGGTGCCCGCCCGGCCCTGCCCGCTGCCCCGCGCGGCATAGGCGCCCGAGACGCGGCGGAACTTCAGCCCGTAATCGGGGTCCAGCTGTAAGGGCGAGGGCGGCAGCACCAGCCGGTCGTCATAGAATTCCGCATTCGACACCCGGATCAGCGACGGGTCGCGCGACCGGTAATGCCATTCCAGCATCCGCGAGCGCAGGCCCCTCGCCTCGCAGAGCGACAGGATGCTCTCCATATCGGCGACGTTCGCGCCCTGCGGGCCATCCTCGGGGTCGTCCATGTCCTCGGCGTCATCCACCAGCCGGTCAAAGAACGAGGTCGGCGGCAGCTGCTTCTGATCGCCCACCACGACGATCTGGCGGGCGCGGGCGATGACGCCCAAGGCGTCCTCGGGGCGGATCTGCGACGCCTCGTCGATGACCAGCAGGTCGAACCGGATCGCGTCCGGCGGCAGGAACTGCGCGACCGAGATCGGGCTCATCAGCATCACCGGCTTGATGCGCTGGACCATGGGGCCGGCATGCGCCATCAGCCAGCGCACCGGCTTGTGGCCGCGGCGGCGGGCGATCTCTCCGCGGATCAGGCCCATCTCTCCCTGGGTGCCGCGCGGCAGCTGGTCGAAATGGCGCGACAGGATCAGCGTCTTGGTCGTCTCGATCCGCTCGGTCTCCAGCTGGCGGAACAGGGTCACCAGATCGTGGCGGTCCAGATGCGGCAGCTCGTTCAGGCCGGGCCGCGCCTGCCGGGCGGCGTTCCAGCGCGCCTCGGCGCAGGCATAGGCGAACTCTGTCGCGGCCTCCTGCGGGTCCAGATGCCCCGCCGCCACCGCGTCGATGACCGCGCCCGCGCCATGGCGGCGCGCGGTGTCGGCCTGCCGCGCCAGATCCGCCCATTCGGCATAGCGCGCCAGCCCCCCGGCCATCCGCGACAGCGCCGCCTGCGCATCGGCCAGCGCCGCATCGTCGCCCAGGGGGGCCGCGCCCGCACCAATCGCCAGGCGGTCGCGCACCTGCGCCAGCGCCCCCCGCGCCGCGCGGACGGCCTGATCCAGCGCCTCGCCCGCCGCCTGCGGGTCGTCCAGCGCCGCCAGCGCCCGCGTCACCGCCGCGCCATCCGCGAACCCCTCGCAGCCGCGCAGCCACAGGGCCACCGCCGCCAGCGCGGCAAAGGGCGTCCGCTCTCCGCGCCAGGCGGCGCCCAGGGTCGCGGCCAGATAGCCCTCCTCATCGGCCAGCGCCCGGCGCAGGCGGCGCAGCGCCACCAGCTGATCGGCCAGCGCCAGCCGCCCCGCCGCATCCGGCGGCAGATCCTGCGTCAGCAGCGCGCGGAGCTGCGCCGACGCGCCGCGATAGGGCCCGAAGAACCGCCCCAAAACCGACCCCACGCCCCGCGCCAGAGCGTCGCGCAGCGGGCCGGGGTCGATCTCGAACGCGGCCGGGGTAAAGCGCGCCTGCGCCTGTGCCGTGGCCCAATCCGCGCCCGCCTGCAGCGCCTGCGCCAGACGCGGATCGCCCGCAGCCGCGAACAGCGCCCCGGCATGCAGAGCAGCATCTTGCGGCGCGCGTGCCAGCACCGTCAGCAGCTGCGCCAGGGCCGCGGCCTGATCCAGCGTGCCCGGAGCATCGCGGCCCAGGGCCTGGGCCACCTGCGCGCGGTCGCCGACCGCCGCCAGCGCCGCCTGCGCGCCGCGCAGATCGTCGCCAAGCCGCGCCAGATCGGTCGGCTGCAGGTCCAGCGCGCCCGTGCCCCGGAACGGATGCGCCTCGGGCGGGCCGGTGCGCGCACGCGCCGCGACAAAGCGGGCGATGGCCTCCTGCGCGGTGGCGCGGGCGGCGGCGTCCAGCGCCTCCAGCCCGGCCAGCGGAATGGCGGGCGCGCGCGCGCCCTGCCCCATCAGCCCGATGATGCTTGAGATCGCCGCAAAAGGCGGCTCATCCGAGGGCGGCAGCGGGTCGTGCAGCAGCGCGGTGATGGCGTTCAGCCGGTCGCGCGTCTGGCGCAGCCGCGCCGGATCGGCGGCGGGCGGCAGGGCATGCGCCCCCGCCATCAGTGTGCGGCCCAGCTCCTGCGCCAGGGCCTTCTTGTTGGCGCTGCGCGAATGCAGCTCCAGGCAGATGTCGCGCAGGCCCGCGCGGGTCAGGCGGTCATGGACGACCGACAGCGCGGCCATCTTTTCGGCCACGAACAGCACGGTCTTGCCGTCATGTGCGGCGGCGGCGATGATGTTGGTGATGGTCTGCGACTTGCCCGTACCGGGGGGGCCTTGGACGACCAGACTGGCGCCCGCGCGGACCTCCTCGATGACCTTGGTCTGGGACGCGTCCGCGTCGATCACCTGGATGATCTGCGCAGGGTCCAGACGGTCGTCCAGACGGTCGCGGTCGCCGAACAGCGGCGCGTCGCCCGCGAACCCCCGCGCCAGCAGCCCGTCCAGCAGCGCGTTGCCGTCGAACGACCCCTCGGGCCAATTGGCCGGGTCCAGATCGCGGTGCATCAGCAGCTTGGCAAAGGAAAAGAACCCCAGCTGCATCCCGTCGCGGTCCACCTGCCAGTCGCGCTGGCCCGACACGGCCTCCTCGACGCGGGTCAGATAGTCGCCGGGGGTCCAGGTCTCGGTCTCGTCGATCTCGGGCAGGTGGATGCCGAAATCCTGGCGCAGACGCTCCTGCAGCGGCAGGTTGGCGGCCAGGTCATCCTCCCGGGCGCACAGATCGAAGGTCGAGCTGCGCTCGTTGCGGACCAGCTGCACCGGCAGCAGGATCAGCGGCGCCTCGCGCAGCACCTGCGATCCGGGCGCCTCGCGCCAGCGCAGAAACCCCATCGCCAGATAAAGGACGTTCAGCCCCTGCTCCTCCTCGGCGGTGCGCGCGTCATGCGACAGGCGCAGCAGGCGCCGGGCCAGCGCCTCGGGGCCCATGGGGGTCTCCAACTGGCTGTCGGTCACGGCCTCCGCGCCCGGCGCGGCCAACAGCAGGACGCCGTCGGGGGTCGCGGTGTCGCAGCCCATCGCGCGAAAGCGCATCCGCTTGCCCTGCAGGCGCAGCAGGCGCCAGATCTCGTCGCTGCGTTCGTGGATGATATTCAGGCAATTGGCGCGCTGATTGTCGCGGTTGACATGGATCAGGCGGTTCCGGGTCCCCGTCTCCAGCAGCTTGCGGCGGGCGGCATCCAGGGTGCGGGTCAGGGCTTGGGTCATGGGCCGGCTCTTGTCATTGCGCATCATCGCGGGGGGCAGAGACAGGAACATAACCGCAACGTTTGGCAAAGACGAGGGATTCCAGACACAAAACACGGCTTTCTTAGAGTGCTTCGAGACAGCCCGGCCCCCTTCTACGACGCCTTTTGGCCCCGATTGCGACCCAGACCCCGGCACCGCCCGGCCAACCGGTATCGCGCGGAAGGACCTCGGGGCCAAGGTTCGGGGCAATGTTTCAGCAGGCTGACGGCCCTTGGTGCAAATGATGTGACGTGTAAACCACTGTGGCGGTATGCTGTTTCAGAATCGGGAAACTGTTCGGCAAAAGCAGTCAGTTATGGCTGGCTGCACCCAGCGGTCGGGGTCGGGCTCCTTTGCGATGTCACCATTTTTGCCTGGGAACGGGCGCAGTACAAAGGAAGTCTCATGCGGCGCGGCAACAGTCGGATCAAGCAGGCCCATTTCCTGGTCTACTCCAACGGGACCCAGCCCTTTTCAACCAATGCCCAAGACTATTACGATTCTGCCCTGGCGGTCGGTTTCGACAGCGCCAGCCACGTCACCGAGGCCGAGCTGCGCCAGACCCCCTTCTGGGAGGAGAACCGCTTTATCCTGGAGCAGCCGCGCGGCGCCGGCTATTGGTTGTGGAAACCGTGGATCATCCTGCGCAAGCTGAGGGAATGCGGCCCCGATGACATCGTGATCTACAACGATGCCGGGCGCTATGAACGAGGGGCGTTCCGGCAATTCCCCTGCTTTCCCCATGCCGCGACCGAACTGTGCGCGATGACGCCGAACCGCTTCATCCACGGCTTCATCGGCGCTTGGCAGGTTCAGGGCGAATACACGAAGCGCGATGCCTTCGTCGTCATGGACGCCGACAGCGACGAGATGCGCCGCGCCGCCCAGGTCTGCGCGGGACCGCTGCTGTTCATGCCCTCCAAGGCCAGCTTCGACTTTCTGGAGCGCTGGCTGGAGTACTGTCGCGATCCGCGGGTGCTGACCGACCAGCCCGACGAGTTGAAGCCGACCCATCCACAATTCCGCGACCACCGGCACGATCAGTCGGTGGGCTCGATCCTCGCGCATCAGACTGGGGCGCATTACTTTGATTTCTCGAATGCGGGGGCGGTGAACGCCTCGGAAAGCGTCCGGCAGCGCAACCGCCACGTTCCGCGGCTGCATACCCATATCGGCTATGTCTCTCTGATCGCAGCCCGCGCGCTGCCTGATGATTTCTTCGCGCGCGCCGATGCCCACATCAACGAGGCGCGGCCCTTGCTGCGCAACCTGACCCCGGACGAGCCGCTGCCCCTGCATGCGGAAACCACGCCCGACTCTGTCCTCGAGGAGCAGCTGAACCAGATCATGGCCACTCCGGGCGACCGGATCGCACCCGATCATCTGAGGTTTCTGGTCACCGCCAACCGCATCACCAACTCACGCCTGCACGGCCTGCACAAGATCGCCCCCGACCTGGGTGATTTCTGGAGGAAGGCGGTCGATCATTTCACCGCCGCCACCCGACAGCTGCACGATGAGGGTGCCGAACCCGGCCTGCCCGAGGCCCGCCGTCTTGCCGTCGAGGCTGTCCGCCACGCCGAGGCGAACTTTCCCGAATGGCGTCAGGACATCATGACCGGCTTTGTCTGGTCGCTGCTGAATGACGAGGCGCGCTCGGCCTTCAAGGCCGTCTACAAGGGCCTCAAGAGGGGCAATGGCAGCGCCGAGATGTACCGCTTTGTCGAATATCTCGACGCGACCGACCTGTTCTCGCTGGAGACCGAGCTGGCGGGCAATGACCGCCAGTTGCGCGCAGAGGTGTCGCGACACCTTCTGGCCTGGATCATCCGACCGGTCCGCGCATCGGCCTAGGGCCGGTGGGCAGATCGGGGCAGGTGACGTCGCCCGCCCCGATATCGTGTCCCAGGCTCAGCTGACCAGCAGCTTGATCCCGTCGGCCAGGCGCGTCACCCGGTCGCGTGTCTCGGTCAGCTTGGCGTTGATCTGATCGGCCGCCTCCCGCGATTTTTCGGCCAGCATGCGGATTTCGGCGGCCACGACGGCGAAACCCTTGCCGGCCTCGCCCGCCCGCGCCGCCTCGATTGAGGCGTTCAGCGACAAAAGCGCCGTTTGCCGGGCGATGGTATCGATCGTCTCGACGACCACGGCGGTCTCCTCGCTGGACTGGGTCACATCGCGCACGGCCTCGTCCGTGTCGGCGATGGCGCGTGCCCGCATGGTGATGTCGGGCCCGTACATCAGGAACTTCTGCACCTTGCCCGTCACATCCGTCAGGACCGAGAAATACCCGTCCAGAACCGGAACCGTCCCCGCGCAGGGCGGCAGCTCGACATGGTGGCGGCACTCTCCCTGCTGGTTCAGCTGCGCCAGCTTGTCTGCGGGCAGGCAGTCCGACAGTCCGGGCAAGGGCGCGCCGCCCAGCTTGTCCGCCAGATAGGAGTTCATCTTCAGCGAATGGCCCAGATGGTCCCATTCCGCAATCGCCGCCGATTTCGAGATGGCGTCGAACTGGCGGGTATATTCCAGAGAGGACAGCTTGACCGTGTCGATATTGGCCTGGATCGAGATGTATTTTTCGATCTTGCCGTTCTCTCCGAAGATCGGGTTGATCGCCAGAGAGATCCAGTAGGGCTTTCCGTGGCGATCGTAGTTCAGGATCTCTTCATAGACCGATTTCCCGCTGTCCAGCGCCTCGCGGATGCGCTTGGCCGCGGCGCGGTCGGTGCCCGGCCCCTGCAGGATCTCGCCCGGCTTGCGGCCGATGACCTCATCCGAGGTATAGCCGGTCAACCGGGTAAAGCCGTTGTTGACATAGACCAGCCGCCGACTGGCATCTGTGATCAGGACCGAGTTGTCGGTCTCATCGGCGACCAGCGACAGCAGGCGGATCCGCTCGCGCCGCTCGACCTCGGCGGTGACGTCGCGCAGAAAGGCGGTATAGGTGATCGTCCCGTCCGAACGCGGCACCTTGGACAGCGACAGGCTGGCCCACCGCCGGGTGCCGTCCTTGCGGAACATCTCGACCTCGCGGGAGGTGCCGACGATCTTGTTGATCCCGGTGCGGCGGTTCCGGTTCACCAACTCGTCGTGGTTGCGTTGGTGTGCGGGGGGCACCAGCATGTCCACGTTGCGGCCCAGAACCTCGGATGCGGCATAGCCCCACAGCCGTTCCGCGGCCGGATTGTAGAAGATGACCCGGTTCTCGGCGTCGATCTCGACCACGGCATCCAGCGCCTGTTCAAGCGTCTGGCGCAGCCGTGTCTCGGCCGCCTTGACGGCCGAGATGTCCTTGAGAAAGGCAGTATAGCAGATTCCGGCCCCGGTCTCGATCTTGGAGAGGGTCAGGCCGACCTTGAAGGCCGTGCCGTCGGCGCGCTGGATGTCGACCTCGCGCATGGTGCCGACGATGCGGTTCTGGCCGGTCGTGCGGTTCCGGTTGACCATTGCGTCATGATCGCCGCGCATGAAGGCTGGCACCAGTTGAGAGACGTTGCGCCCCAGCACCTGGTCACGCGGATAGCCCCACAACGCCTCTGCCGCTGCATTGAAGAAGGTCACGTTGTTCTGCGGATCGATCGAGACCACGGCGTCGATCGCCTGTTCCAGCGTCGCCTCAAGGTGGTCCGCCTTGACGCCCTCAAAGCAGACCAGCCGCAGCTTGGTGTCTGGTGCGAAGGGGGTCAGGATCTGCGCGCCCGCGATCTCTGCGACCGAGCCTGCGCCGGACAAGCCACCTCCCGGCGGCAGCAGCAGCGCGATCAGGGACCGTCCGGCCAGGTCCGCCTCTGCGGCCCCGACGTGATGCGCAAATGCCGCGTTGTGATGAACGACCTTGTCCTGATCGTCGATCACGACGGCGGGCTGCTGGAAGCAGGCGACGAACCGAAGGTCTGGCAAGGCTGCCTTGTGTGGTGGGTGCAGGCCGATCCGAAAGTGGCGCATTCTCTATCCTCGAACCATGAACTGCCCCCAAATAGCATGCGGCGGTTAAGATCCCTCTAACGACGACAGAAGTCGGAAACAGGATCACGCAGGAACGGACCCTCTCCTGCGCCAATAAATCAATAGATCAGGCGCGTCATCTGCGCTTCCGTCAGCCAGAATAGGTGGCTCATTGATCAGATCTCCTTGCAGCGGCCTGAATCACGGAAAAGGGCGTGAACTTAATGGGTCTGGAGCCAAAATGGAGGCGCGCCTTCCTGTCCAGCCCCTTGGCAATAGGGTCTGGTGCGAGATTTTCGATGAGCACGTGAACTGCTGTGGGCTTGGGAAGCTCTCGCGAATGTTCGGCCGGGTGCTGCATGCCGGGCGGGGCTTTGGCGGTCGCTACCTGCCCGTGATAGCCGGTCCGGCGACGCTGTGCGCACGGCAGGCCGACCTTGGGGACCGCGTGTCTTTCCCGGGCGAGTTCATAGAAAGTAATGCGAGTAGGATCTCACCAATGGATACCGTTATCTGGGACAGGTCGTCCAAGGGCGCCTTCCGTGCCCTGCATGTGAGCGCACTGGGTTAACGAAAAAACTTGGACTTTTACCGTTCACCGGCCTGCGCGTCTAACTGCCTGCAGAGAGGCTGGTGGACCCGACGGACCTCAAGACCATCCACATCAGGAACCACAATCACCGGACGGAGATCCGCAACCTGACCGAACCGCACCTCCGCTACGAGGCTCATGAACCGCGACTGAATAACAGGCCTAAATAGTCAAACGACTGCGCCCGGCTGGCTCGAGGTGCTCGCTGAGCGCCTTTGTCTATGCCGCCATGCGGCAGCCGATCGCGACGTCCTTTTCCTGCGATGATGAATGGATGGATGTCCGATCGTTCCGAATTCGTGGTCGATGCCCCGACGATACAAAGCTGCCGACCTGGGTAGAGCCGAGTGGACATCCTGCTCCGGACCTTTACCGCGCCGTGCATGCTGCGGAGAGCCCTGATCCCTGGCCCGATCCCTTATACGGTTCGTCAGGCAACATTAGACCTTGAAACCCGAACCCCATCGGGAACGTCCGAAGTCCAGACCGTGTGCGATCGCGGCGACCTGCCCGTGATCCCTCATCCCCACAGTTGGGTGGATGCCAGGGTCATCGTCCTGATCACCGAGGCCAATCCACTGGCACGCCGTTCCTGACAGGGTACAACGTCCGACCCTGACGGGCTACGAGTCATCCGGTGAACGCGGCCCCGTCGAATGCCACTGCCGACGTGTATCGGGCCTTCAGTTGCGAAATGCCGTCGGGGACATATGTCACCGCGCATTCGTCATACGATGGCCAGGAATGGGCATGTCGCGCGCTTGTCGCAGCCCGGGCTGCAAGCGGCGGACCAGCTCGGGAACCGATGGCGGATGCCGGTCGGGCGGGGGCAGAGGTTGCGCCAGCCTGCGGTTGACTCACCGGCCAAATGAGAACAAAACAGAAACATAACCCCAGGCCAAGGATCGCCGCCTTACCATGTCCGATGCCCGCCTCACCCTTGCCGCGCTGCGCGACCGGATCGCCCATCTGGAGGGCGCGGAGGGGCATGCGCGCAAGACGCTGGCCTTTGGTGTGCCCGCGCTGGACCGCCGATTGCCGCAGGGAGGGCTGGCCTTGGGCTGCCTGCACGAGGTGTCGGGCGGGCCTGCGGGCGCGGCCGATGGCGCGGTGGCGGCCTGCTTTGCCGCCGGGATTGCCGCGCGCCTGCCGGGACCGGTGCTGTGGTGCGTGACGCAGGGCGATCTGTTCGCTCCGGGTCTGGAGCAGGCGGGGCTGCCACCCGACCGGGTGATCTATGTCGAGGCGGGCGATGACATCAGCCTGCTGGCCTGCATGGAGGAAGGGCTGCGCCATGGCGGCCTGGGCGCGGTGGTGGCAGAGGTGGCGCGCCTGTCCATGACGGCCTCGCGGCGGCTGCATCTGGCGGCCAAGACCTCCGGCACGACCGGCCTGGCGCTGCGCCGGTGGCGCGATCCGGCGCAGGCCGAGGATTTCGGCCAGCCCACCGCGGCCATGACGCGCTGGCGCATCTCGGCGCTGCCCTCGGTGCCGCTTCCGGTGCCGGGCGTGGGGCGGGCGCGCTGGCGGGTCGAACTGGTCCGGGCGCGGGCCGGGGAAACGTTCGAGATGATCCTGGAGGGCTGCGATGACACGGGTCATCTCGGTCTGCCTGCCGATGTGGCCGATCGACCGGCTGCAGCGGCGGGCAGACACGCCTTCGGCTGAGGCGCCGCTGATCCTGGCGGGGCGCGTCGGCAATCGCCGCGTGATCACCGCCGCCTGCGATGCCGCGCGGGGCCTGGGTCTGCATGTCGGCATGCCCGTCGCCAAGGCGCAGGCGCTGGTTCCCGACCTGCGGATCGAACCCGCTGACCCCTGCGCCGATCTGGACGCGCTGGAGCGGCTGGCCCTGTGGCTGCTGCAACGCATCGCGCCCATCGTGGCGGTCGATCCGCCCGACGGGGTGGTGATCGACGTGACCGGCGCGGATCACCTGCATGGCGGCGAGGCAGCCCTGCTGGAGATGCTGCTGGGGCGGCTGACCCTGACGGGCATCACCGCGCGTCTTGCCATCGCCGACACCTGGGGCGCCGCCCATGCCCTGGCGCGCCATCATCATGGGGACGCGCCCTGCATCGCCCCGCCCGGCGCGACCGCCGCCGTGCTGGCGCCCCTGCCCCTTGCGGCGCTGCGGCTGGCGCCTGCCACCGTGGCGGGGCTGCTGGACCTGGGCTTTGTCACCATCGGCGATCTGATCGACACGCCCCGCGGGCCGCTGACCCGCCGCTTTGGCGCCGAACTGTGCCGCAGGCTGGACCAGGCCCTGGGCGACGCGCCCGAGCCCATCGCCCCACTGCGCCCCGAAGGACTGATCGAGGTCCGCCGCAGCTTTGCCGAACCCATCGGGGCGGCCGAGACCATCGCGCGGTATATCGCCCGGCTGGTCACCGAACTCTGCGCCGCGCTGGAGGCGCGGGGACAAGGGGCGCGGCGGCTGGACCTGCTGTGCTGGCGCGTGGACAACCGGGTCCAGACGGTCCGCGTGGGCCTGGCCACGGCACAGCGCGACCCCGCGCGGCTGACCCGCCTGCTGACCGACAAGATCCCCACCATCGATCCGGGCTTCGGCATCGAGATCATGACCCTGACCGCCACCCTGGCCGAACCGCTGGTCCCACGGCAGGCCAGCAGCCTGCTGGAACAGGCCCCGCCCGACATCGCGGGTCTGGTCGATCTGCTGGCCAACCGCGTGGGCGCGCGCGCGGTCTATCGGCTCAGCCCGGTGGCCAGCGACGTGCCCGAACGCTCGGTCACGCGGGTCGCGGCGCTGTCACCGGATCAGGGCGGGGGCTGGCCCGGGCACTGGCCGCGCCCCTCGCGCCTGCTGCCCCGCCCCGAGCCGATCGAGACGCTGGCGCTGCTGCCGGACCATCCGCCGAAATGGATCGCCTGGCGCGGTACGCGCCACGCCGTCGCCCGCGCCGACGGGCCGGAACGCATCTTTGGCGAATGGTGGAAACGCGACGCCGAGGCCCGCGCCGTTCGCGATTACTTTCGCATCGAGAACGAGGCCGGCCAGCGGTTCTGGATCTTTCGCGCCGGCGACGGAGAGGACCGGGCCACCGGCTCTCATCGCTGGTTCATGCACGGGATCTTTGGATGAGCTATGCCGAATTGCAGGTCACGTCGCAATTCTCGTTCCTGCGCGGCGCCTCCTCGGCCGAGGAGCTGTTCGCGACCGCGGCCCTTCTGGGCATCCGCGCGATGGCGGTGACCGACAGGAACAGCCTGGCGGGCATCGTCCGCGCGCATGAGGCCGCCAAACAGACGGGCGTCAGGCTGATCGTCGGCTGCAGGCTGGACCTGCGCTGCGGCATGTCGGTGCTGGTCTATCCGACGGACCGGGCGGGGTATGCGCGGCTGTGCCGGCTGTTGTCCATCGGCAAGGCGCGGGCGGGCAAGGGCGCATGCCATCTGGATTGGCCCGATCTGGAGGCCCATGCCGACGGCCTGCTGGCCATCCTGATCCCGGACACGGCCGACGACATCTGCGCCCTGCGCCTGCGCCGGTTGCGCGACCGCTTCGGCGACCGGGCGCATCTGGCGCTGACCCTGCGGCGGCGCCCCAACGACCAGTTGCGGCTGCACGACCTGTCCCGCCTGGCGGCCCGGATGGGCGTGGCGACGGTGGTGACCAATGACGTGCTGTTCCACGACCCCGCCCGCCGCATCCTGCAGGACGTGGTGACCGCGATCCGCCACACCACCACGGTCGATGCCCTGGGCTTTCGGCGCGAGCGTCATGCCGACCGCTATCTCAAGGCCCCGTCCGAGATGGCGCGCCTGTTTCCGCGCCACCCCGACGCGCTGGCCCGCACCGCGACCATCGCGGACCGTTGCCGCTTTTCGCTGGACGATCTGCGCTATCAATACCCCGAGGAGCGCGACGACCCCTCCCTGACGCCGCAAGAGACGCTGGAGGCGCTGACCTGGGCGGGCGCGGCCACGCGCTATCCGGACGGCCTGCCCCCGAACGTCCGCGCCCAGCTGCGCCACGAATTGCGCCTGATCGCGCAGCTGGAATACGCGCCCTATTTCCTGACGGTGAACAGCATCGTGCGCTTTGCCCGCGGGCGCGGCATCCTGTGCCAGGGGCGCGGATCGGCGGCCAATTCCGCCGTCTGCTATGTGTTGGGCATCACCTCCATCGACCCCAGGGAGGGCAACCTGCTGTTCGAACGCTTCATCAGCGCCGAACGCCGCGAGCCGCCCGACATCGACGTCGATTTCGAGCATGAGCGCCGCGAGGAGGTCATCCAGTGGGTCTATCGCACCTATGGCCGCAGCCGCGCCGCCCTGACCGCCGTGGTGATCCGCTATCGCTCCAAGGGGGCGCTGCGCGATGTGGGCAAGGCCCTGGGCCTGCCCGAAGACATGATCCGTGCCATTTCGGGACAGGTCTGGTCCTGGGGCGAGGAGGGCATCACCCCCGATCAGATCCGAGAGCTGGGCCTGAACCCCGACGACCGCCGGCTGCGGCTGCTGCTGGACCTGGCGGGGCAGCTGCGCGGCGCGCCCCGGCATCTGTCCCAGCATCCGGGCGGCTTTGTTCTGACCCATGACCGGCTGGACGATCTGGTCCCCATCGAACCCGCCGCCATGGCCGATCGCCAGATCATCGAATGGGACAAGGACGACATCGACGCGCTGCGCTTCATGAAGGTCGATGTGCTGGCGCTTGGCATGCTGACCTGCATGCGGCGCGGGCTGGACCTGGTCGCGCGCCACAAGGGGCTGCGCCACGATCTGGCCAGCATCCCCCAGGACGATCGCCGGACCTATGACATGATCTGCCGCGCCGACACGGTAGGCACCTTCCAGATCGAAAGCCGGGCGCAGATGTCGATGCTGCCGCGCCTGAAGCCGCGCAGGCTGTACGACCTGGTCATCCAGGTCGCCATCGTCCGCCCGGGCCCGATCCAGGGCGACATGGTCCACCCCTATCTGCGCCGTCGCGCGGGCCAAGAGCCTGTCGTCTACCCGACGCCCGAACTGGAAAAGGTCTTGGGCAAGACGCTTGGCGTGCCGCTGTTTCAGGAACAGGCCATGCGGGTGGCCATCGAATGCGCGGGCTTTACCCCAGGGGAGGCCGACATGCTGCGCAAATCCATGGCGACCTTCAAGATGACCGGCGGCGTGTCCGGGTTCCGCGACAAGCTGATCACCGGGATGGCCACGCGCGGCTATCCGCGCGACTTTGCCGAACGCACCTTTCGCCAGCTGGAAGGCTTTGGCAGCTACGGCTTTCCCGAAAGCCATGCGGCCAGCTTTGCGCTGATCGCCTATGCCTCGGCCTGGCTGAAATGCCACCATCCGGATGCCTTCTGCGCGGCGCTGCTGAACAGCCAGCCGATGGGGTTCTATGCCCCCGCCCAGATCGTGCGCGACGCCCGTGACCATGGGGTCGAGGTCCGCCCGGTCTGCATCAACGCCTCGGATTGGGACTGCACGCTGGAGCCTGCGGGCGACCGCTTTGCCGTCCGCCTTGGCCTGCGCATGGTCAAGGGTCTGGCCGAGGCGCATGCGCAGGCCATCCTGGCCGCACGGCCCGCGACGGATGTGGCCGATCTGCGCGCCGTCCCCCGATCCGCCCTGATCCGCCTGGCCGAAGCCGACGCCTTTCGCCCCGCCTTCGGCCTGTCGCGGCGGCAGGCGCTCTGGGCGCTGCGCGGGTCGCGCGACGACGACCTGCCGTTGTTCGCGGCCCTGCCGGGAGCAGCGACCGGCCCGCATGCCGAACCCGCCGTCCCCCTGCGCGCCATGCCCCCCGGCCGCGAGGTGGTCGAGGATTACGGCCATACCGGCCTGTCCCTGCGCAACCATCCGGTCAGCTTTCTGCGCGACGCGCTGGCCCATCGCCGCATCCGCCCCTGCGCCGATCTGGCGACCGAAGGCCACGGCCGCTGGTGCACCGTCGCGGGCATCGTGCTGATGCGCCAGCGCCCCGGCTCGGCCAAGGGCACCATGTTCATCACGCTGGAGGACGAGACCGGCATCGCCAACCTGATCGTCTGGCCCCGGGTCTTTGACGCGCATCGCCGCATCATCCTCTCGGCCCGCATGCTGGCCGCCACGGGTCGCCTGCAACATGACGGCGCGGTCGTGCATCTGCTGGTCCACCGGCTGAGCGACCTGTCACCCGACCTGGCACGCATCGGCCAGAACAACACCGCCTTTCCGCTGCCCCACGGCCGCGGCGATGAGGCCTGACCCACCGCCCGCAGTCCCCCATGCGCAAACGAATTGCCTGTGCCGACCAGTCGTCAATCCGGTCGCCAGCCCCTATGGCGTTCCATCCGCCTGCCGCTGCAGGATGCCTGCCGGCCCCAAGGCCCCCCTTATCCGCAATCGGACGCGCGGATCGCGGAGGCCGGAACATCGATATCGCCCGGCTCCTGCCCCGCGCGGTGGCGCGCGATGGACATCTCAAATGCCGTCTCCAGATTACGGGTGAACCGCGCCGTGTCGAACAGAGCCAATGTCCGGCGGTTCGCGATCAGCCCCGCCCGCATGGCCGCCAGGCGGTCGGGCGCGCGCGCCAACTCCAGGGCCAGACGCTCATAGGCGGCCTCGTCCGGGGCGATCAACTCAGGCAGGCCTACCGCGCTCAGCAGGCTGGCGCCGACCCTTGCCGCGAAATGGCGCCCCGGCAGGGTCACGACCGGCAAGCCCGCCCACAGCGCGTCGCTGCAGGTCGTGTGCGCGTTATAGACAAAGGTATCCAGGAACAAATCCGCCGCGCCCTGCCGCCGCAGATGCTGGGCCAGCGGCGCCCGGCGCGCAAAGATCAGCCGCGCGGCATCCACCCCCCGACGCTCGGCCTCGGCACGCAGGTTGGCCTCGGCGCAGACCGTCGTGCCCAGCAGCCACAGCACGCTGCCCTCGACCTGCGACAGAAGCCGCATCCAGATGTCGAACTCGCGCGGAGAGATCTTGTAGGTCGCATTGAAGCAGCAGAACACGAACCCGTCCTCGGGCAGACCGTATTCGGCGCGGGGTCGCGCGGGAGCGGGCACCGGGCGGGCGTCGTCATTGACCTGATAGCTGTCCGGCATCCGGATCAGGCTTTCGCTGAAGCCCGCGCGGAACTGCTCGGGCACCGTCACCCGGTCCACGATCGCATAGTCGAAGGCCGCGTTGCCCAGGGTTCCCGGCCAGCCCAGCCAGGACATCTGGATCGGCGCCGCACGATGCGAAAAGATCGCCAGGCGGCTGCCCAGGGTGAACCCCTTGAGATCGATGGCGATGTCGATGCCGTCCATGCGCGCGCGGGCGGCGATATCGGCATCGGTCATCTTGCGGATGTCGCAGAAATGCTCGACCGCAGCGACAAGCCTGCGCCGCGTGGGGCTGTCATCCTCGCGACCGTAGGAATAGGCAAAGACCTCGAACCGCGACCGGTCGTGATGCTCGAACAGGCCCGCCATCAGAACCATCGTGGCATGGTCGTGAAAATCGGCCGAGAAATAGCCGATCCGCAGCCGGTCGCCCGGTTCTGCCGCACGGGCCGGGACCGGGGCACCGGCGGCGGGCAGCTGATGGCGCGATGCCCGTTCCGCATGCCAGCGCTGAATGGCTGGATCGTCGGTCAGGCTGATGATGGGCCCCGGGTTCAGGTCAGGCGTGCCCTGCCCCAGCCGCGCGACTAGGTCGGCCTGCCGGGGCCATTCGCTCCAATCGGCCATCTGCGATCGCGCCTTCATCATAGACAACACGACCTGGTCGTCGGGGCGCAGCCGGTCTGCCCGTTCGAACCAGGACAGCGCCTTGGGCAGATCCAAGGCGGCCGCGCACATCAGGCCCGCAAGAAAAGGCGCCTCGAACCGGCCGGGCCAGCGCGTCAGAACCGGGGCCAGCGCCTCTGTCGCCTCGTCAAAGCGGTGCAGCTTCATCAGGGTGATGGCACAATCCTCGTGCAGCTGCGGGTCATCGGATGACAGCACCAGCGCGCGCCGGAAATGCGTCAGCGCCACGTCATGGCATTCGATCCCTGCATAAAGCGCGGCCAGCTTGCGCCGGCCCTGTGCGTGGTCCGGTTGCCTGTCCAGCGCCAGTTCCAGACAGGCGATGGCCTCCTGCAACCGGCCACGTCTGTGGTGAACCAGTCCCACACCGATCATCGGATCGGCGGCCCGCTCGTTCAGCGACAGCGCGGTCATGAAACACGACTGCGCCACATCGCCGTCTTCCAGCTTAAGCGCCAGATAGCCAAGCACCGTCCAGAGCGGCGACGATTTCGCAAAGCGCCGTGCCAGGCCGCCTGCCAGCGCAAAGGCCTCGGCCGGGCGTCCCTCCGCGGATAGGGCGGCGATGCGGGCCATGTCCGCGGCGGGCGGATTGCCCGGCGCCTCGGCATCCAGCTGCGCCAGCGCCTGCTGGGCGCGGCGGTTGGCGGGGTGGTCATTCAGGATCGCGGTCAGCGCATCGCGCGCGCGCCCTACGGCGCCCGACCGGGCAAGTGAGCGGGCCTTGATCAACTGGCGTTCGATGGACACAGGTTCGGATCACCGTTGGCTGTTCGCCGCGCCAGGGTGGCGGCGCGGGCATGGTCCCCCCGGTGCAAGCCGATGATCCTTTACATCCGGTGAACGACGCAGCCCCCGGGCCTCATCCGCCCTCTGCGCGATTTCACGCAACTGCGCGATTCCGGTCATACGGCTGTCATGAGCGGCTGGCATCCCGGCACCAACGCGAACCAAGGCGGAGGGCCGCAGATGCCGGAACAGGGACCAGGGCTTGCCACCAGCCGGCAATCGCGGCTGCTGGACCGGCTGGAGGCCTGCAGCTATGCGCCGGTGCTGGACCTCTCGGCCTTTCTGGGCGTCTCGGAGGCGACGGTGCGGCGCGACTTGGTCGACCTGGAGGCGCGCGGCCTGATCCGGCGCACCCATGGCGGCGCGATGCCGCTGGCGCAGATCACGCGCGACTTTCCCAACAGCGAGCGGCTGACGCGCCATGCCGCGGACAAGGCCCGCATCGGCAAGGCCGCGGCCGATCTGGTGGCCGATGGCGATGCGGTCTTTCTGGATGCAGGTACGACGGTCCTGCAGGTGGCAAGCCAGCTGTCGCGCCGCACGGGGCTGACCTTCGTGACCAACGGCACCGACATCGCCGCCTGCCTGGCGGGCGCCGGGGTCGAACGGCTGTATGTCACCGGCGGCGAATATCACGACATGAACCGCAGCCTCAGCGGCCCGCTGGCCGCAGCGACCATCCGGCGGTTCAACGTGGACCGGCTGTTCCTGTCGGTCTCGGCCGTGGATCTGGGGCGCGGGCAGATCGCCATATCGGACCCCGCCCTGGCCGAGGCGCAGCGCGCCATGATCGAGATCGCGCAGGAGGTGATCGTCGTGGCCGACCATTCCAAGTTCACGCGCAGCGCGCTGGCCGTCATCGCGCCGCTGGAGGCGGTCGACCGGATCGTCACCGACACGGCCTGCCGCGACTGCCTGGGGACCATCCCCGATGCGCTGGCGCGCAAGATCATCTTTGCCTGAGGACCGCCAATGCCCATCCTGACCCTTGATGCGCTGACCAAATCCTGGGGGGACACCCCGGTCCTGCGCGATCTGTCGCTGCAGGTGCGCGAGGGCGAATTCGTCGCCCTGCTGGGCCCGTCGGGCTGCGGGAAATCGACCACGCTGCGCCTGATCGCGGGGCTGGAGGCGCCCACATCCGGCGCGATCCGGCTGGACGGGCGCGACGTGACTGCGACCCCGCCCGCGCAGCGCGGCATCTCGATGGTGTTCCAGTCCTACGCGCTGTTCCCGCATCTGACGGTCGGGCAGAACATCACCTTCGGCCTGTCCGTCCGCGGAGAGTCCCGCCGCGCCCAGGCCGACAAGCTGGCGCGCGTGGCCCCGCTGCTGGGGCTGGACCGGCTGCTGGACCGCCGCCCCGCACAGCTGTCGGGCGGCCAGCAGCAGCGCGTGGCCCTGGGGCGCGCGCTGATCGCCGAGGCGCCGATCTGCCTGCTGGACGAGCCGCTGTCGAACCTGGACGCATCCCTGCGCGCCGAGATGCGGGCCGAAATCCGCGCCCTGCAGCGCCGTCTGGGGCTGACGATGATCTTCGTCACCCATGACCAGACCGAAGCGATGAGCATGGCCGACCGCGTGGCCCTGCTGCGCGACGGCCGCCTGGAACAGTTCGACACGCCGCACGCGCTGTATGCCCGCCCGGCCAGCAGTTTTGTCGCCCGCTTCATCGGTGCGCCGCCCATGAACGTGCTGACCGTGGCCGACCTGGGACAGGCGGGGGCGCATCTGCCGCAGGACGTGCTGGCGGGCCTGCGCCCCGAGGACATCGCCCTGGCCCCGCAGGGCATGCCGGGGCAGGTCGTGCAGCTGGAATATTTCGGAGCGGACAGCATCCTCTCCGTCGATATCGGCGGGCCGCATGTCGCGGTGCGCCTGCAGGGCCGACCCGGCATCGGGCCGGGCCGGGCCGTGCATCTGGGATGGGGCGCGGACGCGCTGCATCTGTTCGACGCCACCACCGGGCTGCGGCGCGACGCGGCGGCCCATCACCACGCACAGCCATCGTTTCACACAGCCTGAGGACATCATGACCCCGATTTCCCTGACGCGCACCCTGCTGGGCAGCGCCGCGATCAGCCTTGCCGTTCTGTCGCCCGCCCTGGCGCAGACCGAGATCACCTTTTTTTATCCGGTGCAGGTCGGCGGCCCCCTGACCGAGGTCGTCGACGGCTATGTCGCCGAGTTCGAGGCCCAGAACCCCGACATCACCGTCGAGGCGATCTATTCGGGCAGCTATACCGACACGACCACCCGCGCCCTGACCGCCGCGCGGTCGGGCACCCCGCCCACCGTGGCCGTGATGCTGGCCACCGACATCTTCACCCTGATCGACGCCGGCGTGATCGCGCCGCTGGACGAGCACATCACCACGCCCGAGGATCAGGCCTGGCTGGACGGGTTCATGCCCGCCTATCTGGCCTCGGCCCGGCTGGACGGCCATGTCTGGGGCGCGCCGTTCCAGCGATCGACCGCCGTGATGTATTACAACAAGGAGGCCTATGCCGCAGCCGGCCTTGACCCCGAGACCCCGCCCGCAACCTGGGACGAGATGGTCGCGCATGGCCGCGCCCTGACCCTCCGCGACGCATCGGGCACCGTCACGCAATGGGGCCTGGGCATTCCCGGCAGCTCGAATGCGGCGCATTGGCTGTTCGGCGCGCTGGTCGCGCAGAACGGCGGCCAGCTGTCCAGCGAGGACGGGCTGCACACCTTCTTCGACAGCCCCGAGGTGATCGGCGCGCTGGAATACTGGGTCTCGCTTGGGGCTGAACACGGCATCCACCCGCCGGGCGTGCTGGAATGGGGCACCACGCCGTCCGACTTCATGGAGGGGCGGCTGGCGATGGCCTGGACCACCACCGGCAACCTGGGCAACATCCGCGCCAATGCGCCCTTCGATTTCGGCGTCGCGGCCTATCCGGGCAACCCCGACCCGGCCTCGGTCCTGGGGGGCGGCAACCTCTATCTGTTCGCCGACGCCTCGGACGAGGAAAAGGCCGCCGCGTTCCGGTTCATCAAGCACATGACCTCGGACGATCTGCTGGCCGATTGGGGCATCCAGACCGGCTATGTCGCGCCGCGCGACGGGTCCTGGGACACGCAGGCCCTGCAGGATTACGTGGCCGAAGTGCCCCAGGCCGACGTGGCGCGCCGCCAGATCGCGGTCTCGGTCCCCGAGATCTCGACCTATGAGGGCCAGCGCGTCAACGAGGTGCTGAACGCCGCCATCCAGGCCGCCCTGACCGGCCAGCAGTCGCCCGCCGACGCCCTGACCGCCGCCCAGGCCGAGGCAGAGCGCATCCTGGCCGTCTATCGCGACTGATCTGACATGACCGTGGGGAGGACACCGATGATATCGCGCAACGCCCGGATCGCCTGGCCCCTGCTGGCGCCTGCCGCCGTGCTGCTGGTGGTCTTCACCTTCTACCCCACGGTCGCCACGCTGATCGACGCCCTCCATTCGACCCCGCGCGGGCGCCGCCCGGCAGAATGGGTGGGGGGCGGCCATTTCGCCACCATGGCAAACGACCCGATCTTTCGGCAGGCCTTCGTCAACAACCTGATCTATGCGGCGGTCATCATCCCGGCCTCGATGGGGCTGGCGCTGGCGATGGCGCTGCTGGTCAATGCCCGGATCGGCGGGCGCGCGCTGGTGCGGCTGGCCTTCTTCACGCCCACTATCCTGCCGATGATCGCGGTGGCCAACATCTGGATGTTCTTCTACGCGCCCGATTACGGGCTGATCGACCAGGTGCTGGGCCTGGTGGGCCTGGGCGGCAACAACCTGCTGGGAATGCCCGGCACTGCGCTCTGGGCGCTGATCGTCATCACCGTGTGGAAGCTGGCGGGGTTTTTCATGATCTTCTATCTGGCCGCCCTGCAGCAGATCCCGCCCGCCCTGCTGGAGGCCGCGACGCTGGAGGGGGCCGGCCCCGCCCAACGCCTGCGCCGCGTCATCCTGCCCCTGCTGATGCCCACCACGCTCTTCATCCTGATCAACGCGGTGATCGAGGCCTTCCGCCTGGTCGATCACGTCATCGCCCTGACACGGGGCGGGCCGAACAATTCGACGCAACTGCTGCTGCACTACATCTATCAGGTGGCGTTCAGCTATTGGGATACGGGCTATGCGGCGGCGCTCAGCGTGGTGCTGCTGGGGGTGCTGGCGCTGATCGCGCTGATCCAGTTCGGCGTCCTGGACAAAAGGATCCACTATCGATGAACCGTGTTCCCCTGAACCTGATCGCCTGGTCGCTGGCCCTTCTGTGGGTGCTGCCGCTGCTGTACGCGATCTGGACGGCGATCCATCCGCCGGTCTATGCCGCCCGCTTTGACCTGTTCGCGCCCCTGACGCTGGAGAACTTTGTCCGGGTCTGGAACGCGGTGCCCTTCGACCGCTATTTCCTGAACACGCTGATGCTGGTCGTGTTCGTGGTGATCAGCCAGTTCGTGATCTGCACGCTGGCGGCCTATGCCTTCGTGGTCTTTCCGTTCCGCGGCTCCGACTGGCTGTTCATGCTGGTGCTGGTCCAGATGATGGTCAAGCCCGAGGTGCTGCTGGTGCGCAACTATGCCACAATCGCGCAGATGGGCCTGCTGGACACGATCCCGGCCATCGCGCTGCCCTATCTGGCATCGGCCTTTGGCATCTTCCTGTTCCGCCAGGCCTTCAAGAGCGTCCCGCGCGAGCTGGACGAGGCCGCCCGGATGGAGGGCGCGGGCCCGCTTGCGGTCCTGTGGCGGGTCTATGTGCCGCTGGCCCGGTCGACCTATCTGGCCTACGGTCTGGTGATGGTCGCCTATCACTGGAACAACTTCCTCTGGCCGCTGATCATCACCAACTCGGTCGCGACCCGCCCCATCACCGTCGGCCTGCAGGTCTTTTCCACCGTCGAGCAGGGCATCGACTGGCCCACCGTCACCGCGGCCACGCTGCTGTCGGTCGCGCCCCTGCTGATCGCCTTTCTGATCTTCCAGCGCCAGTTCGTGCAAAGCTTCATGCGCGCCGGCATCCGCTAAGGGACCCCCATCATCATGCGCCTTGCCCATATCTCGGACCTGCACCTGACGGCGAGCGATGCGCCCGGACTGGTTCGCGCCGATGCCACCGCCCGCGCCCGCGCGCTGATCCGCGACCTGTCGGCCCTGCCCGGCCTGGACCTTGTGGTCATCACCGGCGACACCGTGAACGACGCCCGCCCCCAGGAATATGCCGTCCTGTCCGACCTGCTGGCCGGGCTGTCGGTGCCCTTTGTCATCGTGCCCGGCAATCACGACGACCGGGCGCTGCTGCGCGCCGTGGTGCCCGACCGGCCCTATGCCGACCCGCATCTGCTGCACCATGTCTGGCAGCGCGGCGATGTCCGGGTGATCGCCCTGGACAGCGTGTCACCGACCGAGGTCGCGGGCCGCCTGCTGGACCCGCAGCTGGACTGGCTGGCCGAACAGCTGGCCCGACCCTTTGCCGGGCATACGCTGGTCGCGCTGCACCACCCGCCCTGCGCGTCGGGGATGGGGCGGCTGGACGGCGCACTGCTGATCCAGGGGGCCCAGCGGCTGCGCGCGCTGCTGGATGCGCAGGACCGGCCCGTGACCATCCTGTGCGGCCATCTGCACCGGCCCTTCACGGCGCGGTTCGGGCGCTCGACGGTCCATGCCGCGACCAGCACGGCGTTCCAGTTCGCCCTGGCGCTGGATGCCCCGGACGAACCGCCGACCGTGACCCAGCCGTTCCACCACGCGCTGCATCTTCTGCAGGCGGATGGCGGTCACATCGTCCACCAGCGGTTCCCCGACCTGGACGGGCTGGCCGATGCTTGACGTGCTGGTCCCGCTGGCGCGCGAGGCGGGCGCGCTGGCCCTGTCGCATTTCGGCCGCCTGTCGGACGGCGCCGTCAGCGCCAAGGGCCCGCTGGACCTGGTGACCATCGCCGACCGCGCGGTCGAGGCGCTGATCACCGCCCGCCTGCGCGCGGCCTTTCCCCAGGACGGCATCCTGGGAGAGGAGGACGGCCTGACCCCCGGCACCTCGGGGCGGGTCTGGGTGGTGGACCCGATCGACGGGACGTTCAACTTCGTGCGGGGCGGGCGGCAATGGGCGGTCTCGATCGGGCTGTGGCAGGACGGCGTGCCGATGCTGGGTGTCATCCATGCCCCCGCGCTGGACCTGACCCTGACCGGAGGCCGGGGCCACCCCCCGCAGATCAACGGCCGACTGCTGGCGCCCCTGACCGCGCATGCGCCCGACCGCGCCGCCGTGGGCGTGGGCCTGGGCCGCGCCGTCCCCGCCCCCGAGCGCATGGAGATGCTGCGCTTTCTGACCCAGGATGCCGGGATCATGATCCGCTGCTGCAACGCCACCACCATCTCGCTGATCGAGCTGGCCCTGGGCGAGGTCGACGGCCATGTGGGCTTTGGCGAAAGCGCGTGGGACGTGATGGGGGCCTGGCCCATCCTGACCGCGCTTGGCGCCGTCTCGACGATGGACGGGGCGGCGATGCCGCTCTCGGGCCCGATGCGCTTTGTCATCGGCAAGCCGGGGCTGGTCCAGGCCTGCCGCCCGCTGTTCGCCGACATCGGGCCATAAGGCCCCGCGCGCCCTTGGGGCGAAGGCTGGCCTGACGGGGGTTCCATCGGCCGCCCATCGGCCCTCACGCTCGGTCCCGTCCGGAGGGCTGCGGCACCCCACGCGGGGCGCGGACAACGCGCGCGGCCCCTGCCCCGCAGGGCAGACCCCCTCGAACCCCGGCGATGACCTGCCCCACAGACCCCCTCGGCCCCAATACCCACCGAAATGACGACATGGGGACGCGGGCGGCGGGATGCCGCGCGCCGCCTTCATCCTGCGATTGTATATGTTGACAGTTTTTATTGGATATAGCATGACCCGCAGGCCAGCATCCGCAAGCTCGAACCCACCACACGGCCGCCCCCGCAGCCCCCAGGTCCGAGATGCCGATGCCCTTCCCCGGTCCCCACCATCCGACGGCCCCTCTTGATCCCGCAGCCATCGCGGACGCCGCCAGCCTTCGGGCGCTGCTGATCTGCGACCTGCGCGAATTGCGCGGCGGCGGGCGGATTGTGCCGGTCGCAGGCGGCTGGATCGAGGTCGCGGGTCCGGCCATGGCCACCGGACCTGCGCGGTGGGACGCGCTGATCCATCACGGCCCGGCGGGCGCGCGCGTCCTGTCCCAGGCGCAGGCGCTGGCCCTGATCCTGGAGCGGCTGGACCGCCAGCACGGGCCGACGGGGCAGGCGCTGGCCCGGCGGGTGCGCGCCAGCCATCAGCGGATCCGGACGCTGGTCCGGGACCGCCTGGCGCGACCGGACGGCCCGGCCGATTTCCTGACCGCCGAACAAGCGATGGTCTTTGGCCACTGGATGCACCCCTGCCCCAAGGCGCTGTCCGGCATGACCCTGCCCGAGGAGCGCGCGATGACCCCCGACTGGCGCGGCGCGCTGCGGCTGCACCTGCTGGACCTGCCCGCTGATCTGATCGAGGCGACCGACCCCGACCTGGCGCTGTCCCTGCCCGGCATGACTGATGCCCCCGCGCAGGGGCGCCACCTGCTGCCGGTCCATCCGCTGGCCTGGGACCGGGCGCGGCACGACCCGCGCATCGCGGCCCTGCTGGCACGGGGGGTGATCCGCGACCGGGGGCCGGTGGGGCCCCATTGGTGGGCGACCTCATCCGTGCGGACGCTGTGGCGCGCGGACAGCCCCTGGCAGCTGAAGATGTCGCTGCCCGTGACCATCACCAACTCGCAGCGCGTGAACAAGCGCCACGAGATGCTGGCCGGGGCCGCGATGGCCCCGCGCATCGCCGCAATGGCCGGGCGGTTCGGGCCGCTGCGGCTGGTGTCCGATCCGCATTGGATGACCCTGCGCCTGCCGGACGGAGGGCCATCGGGTCTGGAGGTGATCCTGCGCGACAACCCCTGGCGCCAGCCGCGCGGCGGACAGGTGATGCAGGTGGGCGGGCTGGTGACTGAGCCGCTGCCGGGGCGGCTGTCGCTTCTGGCGCAGGTCATGGCGGGGCTGGACCCGGTGGCGTGGCTGCGCGCCTATCTGGATTGCGCAGTGGGGCCGGTGGTCCGGCTCTATGATACGACCGGCATCGCGGTCGAGGCGCATCAGCAGAACGCGCTGCTGGACCTGTCGCAGGGCCTGCCCACGCGCTGCGACATCCGCGACAACCAGGGCTTCTACGTGGCCGAGGACCGCGCCACCCCCGATCTGCGCGCCATCCCCCAGCTGGTCTATCCGCGCACCGAGGCCGAGGATGCGCTGACCTATGCGCTGATCGTGAACCAGGTGTTCGGCGTGATCCACCGCATGGACCTGGACGGATCGCTGCCCGAGGCGCAGGGCCTGACCCTGCTGGCCGCGCATCTGCAGGGGCTGACCGCCCTGCCCGGCCACGGCGGCGCGCTGGCGCAGGCCTGGCTGACGCGCCCGACGCTGGCGGCCAAGGGCAATCTGCTGACCCAGCTGGGCGGCGTGGACGAATTGCTGATCCCCGGAGAGCGCGCGCCGATGATCCGCGTGGCCAACCCCCTGCCCGCCCTGGCGGCCCGCCAGCGCCTGTCCCATGTCGCCTGAGCGCCGCGCCCTGCGCCAGACGCTGGAAGCGCTGGCCTTCGAGGGCATCCTGCAGCCCTCGCCGGGCGGCTGGACCGTGGGCGCCTTGCTGATCCACGTGCCCTGGCGCCGCCAGCCGGGCGGTCGGGTGCGCCTGCTGGCCGATCCGCAGGACGCGCGCGGACGCCCGCTGACCCTTCCCGCCCTGAGCCGGGGGCTGGCGCAGGCGGGCCATGACCCCGCGACGCTGCTGCGCGCCATGCGGCGCAGCGCGCATTTCCTGCGCGCCGCGGGGCCGCTGCGCGCGGACCGCCTGCGCCTGACCGGCCCCGCGCTGGAGGCCGCGCTGATTGAGGGCCACCCCTATCATCCCGGCTTCAAGGCCCGCATCGGCTTCAGCGATGCCGACAACGCCGCCTATGGTCCCGAAGGTGCCAATGCCTTCGCGCCGCTGTGGCTGGGCCTGGACCCCGCGCTGATCCGGCGTGCGGGCAGCGATGTGGCGGCGGGCCTGTCGGCACCGGGCGCGATCCCGGTCCATCCCTGGCAATGGGCGAGGCTCTGCGACGATCCGGTGATCGCGGGCTGGCGGCGCGCCGGGCGGCTGCGCCTGCTGGGTGGCGGGCCGCTGATGCGGGCCACCGCGTCCCTGCGGACGCTGGCGCCGGTGGCGGGGGGCGATCACCTCAAGCTGTCGCTTGGGGTGGGGGTGACCTCCTCGGTCCGCGATCTGGTGCCCTGGTCTGTGCCGGTGGCGCCCGCGATCTCGGGCTGGCTACAGGCGGTGGTCGCGTCGGACCCGGCGCTGGCGGGGCTGAGGGTCCTGCCCGAACATGGCGCGGCGATCGTGGCCCCCGACCTGCTGGGCGGGCGGCTGGCCGCGATCCGCCGCAGCGCCCCGCCCGACGATGCGGTGCCGCTGTCGGCGCTGTCGCTCTGCGAACCCGACGGTCGCCCGCTGATCGCGGATTGGCTGGCGCGGCACGGAACGCGGGCTTGGCTGGCGCGCTTCCTGGCGGTGCTGGCCCCGGTCTGGCACCTGATGGCGCATCACGGCATCGCGCTGGAGGCGCATGGCCAGAACCTGCTGATGACCCATGACGACGGCTGGCCCCGCGCCCTGATCGCCCGCGATTTCAGCGAAAGCCTGGAATATGTGCCGGACCGCCTGGCGCGGCCCGACCTGGCGCCAGACCTGACGCCCTGGCTGCCCGATATCGCCACCGCCCCGCCGGGCACCTATCACCGCATGGGCGGGGCCTGCGATCTGCGCGATCTGGTGATGGATTGCCTGGTGACCCATGTGCTGGCCGATCTGGCCGACCTGCTGCACCGCCACGCCCTGCTGCCCGAGCCGCAATTCTGGGCGGCGGTGCGCGCGGCCCTGCCCGCCGCCCCGTCTCTGGGCACCCATGCGCCGACCTATCCCGCCGAACGCCTGGGCGGAGCCCTGCTGGGCCTGTCCGCCCCCCATCCCGTCCCGAACCCGCTGAAAGCCCCGCCCATGTCCGACCGCTTCTTCCTGAACGACAGGCCCATCGACCCCATGCGCCTCACGCTGCCCGACCTGCCGGGCGATCCCGACCGGATGCGCGTCGCTCTGCACCTGACCGACCGGGCCGCCTGCCTGGCGCTGATCCTGCGGCTGCGGGCGCAGGGCGCGTCCTGCCACCCGATCCACCCGGAAACCCCGCCCGATCAGGCGCGCGATCTGGCCCGGCGGGCGGGCTGCGACCGGCTGGTCCATGACGGCGGCGTCACCCCCCTGGGTCAGGACGCCCCCCACACGCCGGGCGGCGTGCTGATCCAGACCAGTTCCGGCACCACCGGCGCGCCGCGCATCGTCGCCCGCAGCTGGGCCGCCATCCAGACCGAGATCGACGCCTATATCGCAGCCTTCCCCCAGGCCGCCGCGATGACCCCGGTGATCGCCGCACCCATCACCCATTCCTATGGCCTAATCGCGGGGGTGCTGGTCGGGCTGGCGCGCGGGCACGCGCCAGTGGTGCTGGACAGCGCGAACCCGCGCGCGATCCTGCGCGATCTGGCGGCGGTCAGGGACCCGATCCTCTATGCCGCGCCGCCGCTGCTGCATGTTCTGGCGCGGCTGGCGGGGCGCGGGGGGCTGCATGCGGTGATGTCCTCGGGGACGGTGCTGCCACAGCCCTGGTTCGACGCGCTGCGCGGGTCCGCGCGCCACCTGTTCCAGCAATATGGCTGTTCCGAGGCCGGGTGCCTGGCCATCGCGACCGATCCCTCCGGCCCGGACGACATGGGCGCGCCCCTGCCCCATGTCCGGCTGAGCGCTGGCCAGGACGCGCCCGGCCCGGTCGTGGTCGAGGGCTGCGGTGATTCCATCCAGACCGGCGATCTGGGCGTGATCGACGCGCGCGGGCACGTGATCTTTGCGGGCCGCGCGGCCGAGGTGATCGATGTCGCGGGCCTCAACGTCTATCCCGCCCAGATCGAGGCCGCGGCCCTGGCCCTGCCCGGCATCACCGATGCCGTGGCCTTTGCCATGCCCGACCCCGCAGCCCATCAGCGCCCGGCGCTGGCCTATGCGGGCGACATCGCCCCCGCCGCACTGGAGGCGCATCTGGCCGCCCGCCTGTCACCCCGCCAGCGTCCCGCCCGCCTGTTCCCGATGACCGCCCTGCCGCGCGGCGCGAATGGCAAGATCGCCCGCCGCGCCCTGGCGCAGACCCTGCTGGAGCCCACCTCATGACCGACCCCCGCCCCGTGCCCACCCCCGATGCCGTCATGGCCCGCCTGGCGCAGATCCTGTCCGGGCCGATGGCCTGCCCGCGCATGGACCGCTTTGGCCCCGATGCGCGGTTGGGCCATGACCTGGGCTTGGATTCCGTGGCCCTGATGACGCTGATGCTGCACCTGGACGAGGACGGCCTGCCCATGGCCGAGGACACCTTTGACCGCGCCCCCGGCCTGACCGTCCGCGCCTTGGCCGAGGGCCTGTCCGGCACCACCCCCGCCGCGCCCGAGGAGCCCGTCGACATCAAGGTCCATTGCGTCGTCAGCTGCCTGTGCCAGGCGCTGAAGGATCGTGGCGGCATCGACCATCGCCCGATGTATCTGGGCCTGTGGGACGGGCAGGTGGTGGTCGACGACCGGATGCGCCTGTCCTATCACGCGCCCGACATCGACCACGGCTTCTATGCCGATTGGGCGCAGCGCCTGTTCGGGCTGCGGGTCACGCGCTGGTATGACGACGGGGCGCCGAAATCCGCGAACCTGGCGCGGCTGCATGCGCTGCTGGCCGATTGGCGGCCGGGGCGGCATGTGATGCCGATGATCGACCTGTTCCTGCTGCCGCAACGCGACAACAAATTCGCGCAGGACCCCTTTCCGCATTACGCGCTGATCGAACCCACCGCCGATCCCGACACCTGGCTGATGCGCGACCCCGATTTCCGGTGGGAGGGGCCGCTGCCCGCCGCCGACCTGCGCCGCGCCTTTCTGCGGGACAGCGTGGCGGGCGGCTTCGCCATCGACGCGGACGCAGCCCACCCCGCCAGCGATGCGGCCATCGCCGCGATGCATCACGCGACCTTCGACGCGCAGGCGGTGCCGCTGATCGACGCGATCCGCCGCGTGGTCCAGGCCCACGCCACCGCCCTGCCCCGCGCCGATCTGGAGCCCGCGCTGCGCGAGCTGCCGGTCATCGCGATCCGCAAATACGCCTATGAGCATGCGCTGGCGATCTTTGGCGACATCGAGGGCCGCGACCATGACGCGTTCGAGGAATGCTGCGATCGCATCGCGGCGCTGCATGCCGGGCTGAACGCCGTCCATCGCCGCGCCGTGGCCTTTTCCCGCACGGGCCGCCCCGAGGATCTGGCCCAAAGCCTCCACGATCTGGACGATCTGACCGCGCTGGAACGCGGCATCAAGGCGACCGTCGCGCAATGGTTCGCGCGCTGGCTGGGCGCGCGCGCATGAGGGTGCATGCGGCGTCAGTGGCCTTTCGCCATCAGCAGGTGACGGCGGCGGGGCTGGCGGGCTATGTCGCGCGCCACGGATTTGACGGGCTGGAGATCTGGGCCCCCCATGCGCAGGCGCTGCGCGCGGCCTGGGCCGCGCTGGACCGGCGGCCACGCGTGCCGATGCTGGCGGGCTATCTGCCGGTCGGAACGCCGGACTTCGACCTGGCGCAGGCCCGCGCACTGGTCGATCTGACCGGGCAGTGGCGCGCGCCGTGCCTGCGGCTGTTCGCAGGTGCGATCGGCGCGGCCCAGGCCGATGCGGACCAGCGCCGCGCCATCGCCGCCGACCTGCGCCGGGTGGCCGATCTGGCGGCGGCCCATGGCCTGCGCCTGGCGATAGAGACGCATCCCGGCACCCTGGCCGACAGCCCCGCCACCGCACAGACGCTGCTGGACGCGCTGGATCACCCGGCCATCGGGCTGAACTTCGACGTCCTGCACATCTGGGAGGCAGGCGCCGACCCGCTGGCGGCCCTGCACCGGCTGCGCCCCCATGTCCTGCACCTGCATCTGAAAAGCGTGACCGACCGCGCGGCCCTGTCGGTCTTTGCGCCCGCGAATGTCCACGACCCCGCGGGGACGCGCCGGGGCATGTGCCCGCTGCTGCAGGGCGCGCCGGATTACCGCCGGTTCCTGACCGGCCTGCCCGACGGGCTGGAGGGGTCGCTGGAATGGTTCGGTCCCGATCCGGCGGCGCGGATGGCCGCCGATCTGGTCGGCATCCGCGCCTGCCAGCGCCAGGCCCTGCCCGCCCTGGGGTGACGCGCCGATCACGAAAGGCTTGATCGGACAGGGCGATTCGGGCGACGGTATGGTTAACGGGTGAGGCGGGCAGCCTGCCGCACCCGGTCGGGAATATCGGATAAATTCTGTCGAATTTTTATCTGAGGGCCTGCCAATGCCTTTTTCGGACACGCTCGACACGCTTCTGCCCCAGATCCTGCCCCAGGCCCTCCGAGAGATCGTCGGACGGTTCACCACCGATGGCGTCACGTCGACGCCCTTTGCGGGCGGCACCCTGCATCGCGGCACGCTGCGCGCGGCGTCGGACGAACCGCTGCGCCTTGGCATCGGCACGCTGGACCTGCCGGGGGTGACGGCGGGCATTCCATTCCGGCTGGCCGTTTTCGACGCGCCGCAGGGGCGGTTCCATCTGGATTTGGTGCTGGACGGCCTCAGCCTGACGCTGGACGATCTGGTGGCGGCCGATTTCGTGCCCGAACAGGGCACCGTGCCGCGCCGCCTAGTGCGGCGGACGCGCGATACGGATGTGGTGATCCAGGGGCGGGCCACCCTGCGCCTGGCGCGCGCGTCACAGGATGACGCGGTGGTCGTGCTGTTCGTGGACCCGGACGAGGCCGCCGACCCGCTGGCGCCCACCGGCGGGGTCGTGTCGCTGACCTGCACGCCGCCGCATTTCTTTCTGGGCCGCTCTCAATTCGCGATGACGCTGTCGCAGCTGGCGTTCGACGCGTCCGACAGCGTGTCGCCCCCCTTGGTGACCGGCGCGGGCCAGGGCGCGGAATGGATGGGCTTTGCCATCGCCGAGGCCACGTTCTATGCGCCCCCCAACGCCATCGGGCGGGGCGGATTTTCGGGCGGGGTGCGCAACCTGCTGCTGGGCGCCCCGCGCGGTGTTCAGGGCGAGGTCGAGGTCCAGTGGGGCCGAACCGCGTTGGACCCCGCGACATTCGTGTTCACCCAGGACGGCCAGACCCCGCAGGCCGCCACCGGCAGCGACGCGTCCTGGACCGTGGCGATCAGCGCCAACCAGGACGACCGCGTGACCCTGGCCGCCGCCCTGACCCTCTCCGCCCCGCCCGAGGCGGGGTCCTGGACCGCGCGCTGGCACTGGCCCGACGGGCAGGTGACCGAGGGCGTCAATACCGCCGGTCAGATCGGCCACGGCCAAGTGCTGCGCGTCACGCTGCAGGAACAGCTGGCCTCTGGGCTGCGGCTGTCCCACCCCGAGGTGACGTTTCGTATGGTCGCCTCGGGGTCGGTTCCCCGGATCCATGTGGTCGTGGTCCCCGCCGGTGCTCAGATCGTCCGCAATGTCGCGCATCTGTCCGGCCCCGCGGCCGACATGGCCGGATTGCGGCTGCTGGCGGAATCGACCGCCGCCGTTCCGGGCAGCTTTGACTGGGTGCTGCTGCCGGGCGGCACGCCGCAGGCCCGGCCCGACCTGGTGCTGGACCCCGCGCTGCTGACCGGCCCCGACGCCCCGACGGAACGCTTTGTCCTGCTGCGAGAGACCGACGCCCAGGGCCGCAGGCGCGTGGCCCGGCTGCGGGTGCAGATCACCGATGCGCCGCTGTGGATCGGGGCCACGGGCGGGGTCTTTGCCGCCACCGACCCCACCGTGCCGATGCAGCCGGGCCTGGTCGAGGCCAGCTATGACCTGACCGATTTCCACGCCCAGGGCCTCTATCGCAGCGTGACGGGCGGGGCGCGGATCGACGCGGCGCAACCGGGGGGCGTGGCGCTGCCCGACAATATCCTGGCGCGGGTCACCTTCGACACGGGGACTGCCCCGCCGTCGCCGCCCACCCCGGCCCGGCCCGACCGCCATGTCCAGCTGCTGTTCCAGTTCGCCAAGGCCGAGGTGACCGGATGGGGCCTTGCGCGTCCGGCCCGCGACGATCTGACCGGGGATGCGGGCATCCAGGCGCAGCTGCGGGCTTGGGCCGCGCAGTATCCGGGCGCCAGCTTCGTGATGATCGGCCGCTGCGACGATCTGGGCGACGATGCGTTGAACCGCCACCTGGCGCACGACCGCGTGGAGATCGCGCACCGCCTGCTGACCGATGCCGGGGGCGCGGGCACCCCTGTCGCGGCAGGCGGTGTCGCGTTCTGGGGCGAACAGGACGGACCGCCCTCCGGGGCCGCGACCGACATGCTGACCGCGCAGGAGGCTGCCGCGGACCGCCTGATCCGGGCGCATGTCGGCACGCGCCCGCTGGTGGACCGCACCGGCTGGCCCGACCGCCGCGACACCGCGCATGAGAGCGAGGAGACCCGCCGCCAGTTCCGCCGCGTGGACATCTATGCCGTGGGCGGCACCCCCGCCGCCGGGGCCACACCCGAGCCTCTGGCCTCTGCGCGCCAGCCGCATTGGCGCCGCATGCTGATGCCCGGCCCCGCGGCCCAGCCCGCGCCCGTCCCGCCGCTGAGCCCAAAGGACGACACCCGGATGCGCCTGCTGGTCGCGTGGGACAAGCCGACCGGAGAGGGCTTGCGCGACCTGATCCCGTCCAAGGCCGAATTCGAATATGCCTGGTCGCCCACGGTCACACCCCTGCCCCCCCTGGGCGGGCAGCCCGTCGACATGGGCCGCGAGGTGCTGACCGTCTATGGCGCCTGGACCCATGACGACGCGACCGATTTCACGCAATCTCAGCTGGGCATCCGCTCGGACGGCGATCCGGCGGGGCTGATCCGCATCACCCAGCCCAATCTGGTCGCGGCCATGGCGCTTGGCCCGATGCTGCTGTCCGAGGTCGATGCCGATACCGGCACGGTCGAGGGGGCGGGCCGGCTGGCCGCCCTGGCGGCGGGCACGGCCTTTGCGCAGGCCGATCTGGGGGGTGGTCCGCTGGTCGGCCCCGGCTCGGAGGCGGTGATCAAGTCGATCGAGGCGCGCGCCGAATTCGACAGCCTGGCCGATCCGGGACAGGGCTGGAAGGTCAGCCTGACCGGCGATTACAGCACCAAGCTGCACGTGAACACTGGCAGCCTGGGCCTGTCGACAGACCCCGAACACCCGGTGCGGTTCCGCTACAAGGGCGTCGGCGTGCGCTATGACAGCCGCGCGTCGGGGTTCTGGAACCAGGTCGGTCTGGAATATCCGACCGACGCGATGCAGGTCGAGGACCCCGGCAAGTGGAAGATCGACGGCCCGCTGCAGGATCTGCTGCGTGCGGTCGAGACCGCCCTGGGGCTGGGCTCGCTGTGGGTCGAGACGCGCTTTGCCTTTGCGCTGACCATCGGCGTGGTCGAGATCTCCGAGGCGGTGATCCGCGTCACCTTCACCCGCAACGCGACGCCCATCCCGGATGTCGATTTCTCGCTGCGCGGGCTGACGGCGCGGGTGAACATCCCCGCCACCCTGACCGGAGAGGGGCGCCTGCGCATCGAGGATCCGGGCGGGGTGATCCGCGCGGGGCTGGAGCTGGAGCTGATCCCGCTGCAGCTCAAGGCGCAGGCGGCCTTTGCGATGGCCCAGATCGACGGGGCCGACCCCTATACCTTCGTCAGCCTCTACGCCAAGGTGCAGTTCCCGGTGGGCATCCCCTTGGGGCCGTCGGGGGCGGCGATCCACGGCTTTGTCGGCATGACGGCGATCAACGGCGAACGCGCGGTCACAGCCACCGATGACGTCGTCGCCCGAGAGATCGGCTGGTGGACGACCGCGCCCGAGTCGAAATACCGCCCCCGCAAGGACCGCCACGCCCTGGGCCTGGGCGCGGTGGTTGGCACCCTGCCCGATGCGTCCTTCAGCATGTCGGCGCAGGGCATGATCGTCGTGGCCTTTCCCGACCCCGAGGTGATCTTTGCCGTCGAGGTCAGCCTGCTGTCCATTCCCGACCGCACCGCCAAGGAAAAGGGCGGCGGCAGCGGCCAGATCATCGGCCTGATCGTCATCGACGACCAGGCGGTCAGCGTGGCCGTCTCGGCCCGCTATGACATCCCCAAGATCCTGTCGGTCGTGGCGCCGATGTCGGCGCGTTTCCCCTATCAGGGCGGCGGCAACTATGTCCGGCTTGGCAGCGACGGCCAGCAGGGCCGCGCCGGAGAGCCGGTGACGCTGACGCTGCTGCCCGACACGCTGAACCTGCGGGCCTTTGCCTATCTGATGATCCAGCAGGACGGCATCACCAAGCTGGGCGGGCATCCCGATTTCACCTTCGAGGGGTTCTCGGTCGGCTTTGGCGCGGGCGCGGGGCTGGAGTGGAAGGCGGGGCCGATCCGGCTGTCGGCCTCGGTCCTGCTGCTGGCGGGGTTCGGCACCGATCCGGTGCTGATCAAGGCGGGCATCTTCGTGCGCGGCGCGCTGGACCTGGTCGTCGTGTCCATCGCCGCGCGGGGCGAGATCGTGCTGACCTATCAGGACGGCGCGCTGTGGATGGACGGAGAGTTCTGCGGCAGGGTGGACCTGTTCTTCTTCTCGATCTCGGGCTGCGTGCGGTTCCGCATCGGCAACCCGGCCATCGCCGCGCCCCAGGCCCCGCCGCCGCCGGTGGCCTCGGTCGCGCTGATCGATCGCGGCGGGCGCATCATGGGCGAGGCCGCGCCCGACGGCATGCCCCTGCGCGCCGAACCCCTGTTCCGGCTGGAGCCGGACCCCCGCGACCCTAAGCTGGTGATCAACCGCGGTGCCGATCCGCGCGACAACCACACCGTCTGGCCGGACACTGCGCCGGTCGTCAATTTCCGCCACTATATCCGCGACGCGATCCCCGCAGGCGGGCAGTTCGACCCGCTGGAGCAGCCCTCGGGCGCGGTGTGGTTCGGGTCGAACCGGCTGCAATACACCTATCGCCTGGACAATGTCCGCCTGCTGCGCGCCCGCGACGGGGCGCCGGTGACGGGGCCGCGCCCGCTGGAGTCGGTCTGGACCACGTCCCCGGCCCGCCAGCCCGGCAGCGCGGGACCGCAGGCGCCCTCCGGGGCCGAGGTGACCAGCCTCAAGCTCTTGGACTGGCAGCCTTGGGCCTGGGCGCTGCCCACCACCGATGGCGGCGCCAGTCAGCCGGGCGACCCGGCGCAGACCGTCGAAGACCTGTGCCGCCCCGTCCCCCGCCCGGCCCGCGCCTGCCTGCTGGGAGAGATGGCGTGCACCATTGGCCCCCATGCCATCCGCCTGCGCCGCGACGGCCCCGCCCCCGGCCCCTATCCCAGCCGCTTCGCGCTGACCGGCGCCCCCGAGATGCAGCTGGGGTCGATGACCCTGTCGGCCGAGGCGCTGGCCGGGATGATCGCGGGGACGGGCGGGCTGATCCTGCCGGGCGCGGTGGTGGAGCTGCCCGGCCCCGTCACAGGCCCCACGGGTCCGCTGACGCGCGCCTATCGCCTGCCCGAGGCGCAGGCCGCGGCGGGTCAGGGCGCGGTCCGCACCGCCCTGCCCTGGACCGGCCGTCTGGATCGGCGCATCCGCGACGCCCGCCTGCTGCTGCTGATCTGCGACGGGACCAGCCGCCCGGCCCGGCCCGAACCGCGCCGCTGCTTTGATTTCGACGGGCTGACGCCGGATCGCAAGCTGGCGCAGGCATCCGTCCCGGGCTTTCGCCTGGAGGCCGCCGACCCCGACCAACCCTTCATGGTGACCGACAAGGTGGCCGTGTCGCAGGGCTCTGCCCTGGCCGGGACGGACGGCCGCCCCGATATCCTGATCGCCCCGCCGGGCCTGGTCCTGCGCCCCTCGGGTCCCGCCCGCATCGTCGAGCTGCATCTGCTGCGCGGGGATACGCAGGGCATCAACGTCACCTGGACCGACACGCAGGGCGGCACCGGCAGGTTGCCCAGCATCGGCGCGACCTTGGGGTCGCTGGTCCTGCGCATCGACGCCGCCGCCGATATCGACCGCATCCGGATCGAGACCAAGTCGCAGGCGCTGTTCCTGTATCGCGTCTGCGTGCTCAGCACCCATGCGGCGGATGCCTGCGTCGATTTCGGGGGCCTGGACAAGGGCGCGCTGGACCAGCCCACGCTGCGCCATGCGGGCATCCGCCTGTCGGTGATCGACCCCCGCACGCGGATGGGCCTGGCCGATTGGGTCGACAGCGGCGCCAGCCCCGCCCGGCGCGGCGCGGATGGCACGCCTGAGCTGACCTTTCCCGATGCCGGGATCGAGCTGGTCCCCGACACGCCCTGGCAGGCGGTGTCGCTGGCCGTGTTCAGCGGCGCCGGGCCAGTCACGGCGCGCGGCTATGCCGGTGACGGCACCCTGATCGCCGAGGCCACAGACCCGGCCCGCGACCCGGTCGAGCTGCATCTGGCGGCGTCCCAGGGCATCGCCCGGGTGATCCTGACCGGCGGGCGGCACGAGGCCGTGCTGTTCCGCATCTGCGAAACCCGCGAGGCCGGCCCGGTCTGTCACGACCTGCGCGACCTGAAACCCGGCAGCCACAAGCGGCTGGAGCATCGCGGCCTAACCTATGTCCCCGCCGATCCCGCGCAGATGCTGGAGGTGATGGATATCGTCACCGCCACCGACCCGCTGCGCATGGACCCCGACGGCCTGCCGGAACTGCTGGTCCCGTCCGCAGGATTGGTGATCGGCCTGGACCGGCCCCTGGCGGGGCTAGAGCTGCATCTGGTTGCCCTGGGCGGTCAGGAAATTCGCGCCACCGCCCTGGGCATGCGCGGCGCCGTGCTGGAGCAGGTCAGCGCGCCGGGCGACCCGGATCGGGCCGTCACCCTGTCCCTGCAGGCCGAGGGCATGGCCTCGGTCCGCATCGAGGGCGGCGACAAGCTGCTGCTGCTGCGTGTCTGCACCATCGCTCAGGGCAGCGTGCCGCGCCGCGACGATCCGCCGGTGACCGTGCGCAGCAGCGGTCCGGGCGGCTGGACCGGCTGGACCGCGACGCCCCAGGGCCGGGTGACGGATGCCGCGGGCCGGGCCTGCACGGTCATGGCGTTTGCGCAGCCCCGTGCGCTGCGCGACATCGACGATCTGGCGATCACCGCGCCGGGGGGGCGGCGGGTCACGCTGCTGTCGCTGTGCGGAACGGACCTGGCCGCCACGATGGCCGCCGAACAGGACGCCGCCGCCCGCACAGCCCTGGCCCAGGCCGTCACCGACACGGTCAATGCCGGGCCGGTCGCCGCCGCCCGTCAGGTGCTGCTGGAACCGGGCGAGGAATACCGCCTGGAGATCGACTGGCGCTGGCAGGCCTGGATATCGAACGAGCGGGGCACCGACAGCCCGCCCGCGGTGCCGCCCGATCGCTGGACCCCGGCCTCGGGGCAGCCGCCCCTGCGCCAGACCTATCGGTTCCGCATCGCCCCGCGCGATCTGACGGGTCCCGAACCCCAGGACGGGCTGAACGAATACCTGTTCGATCCCCGCGATCTGGCCCGCTATATCGGCCGGACCGAGCCGGTAGACGGGCGCGACACGGTCTTTACCGATGACCCGATCTGGGTGCATTTCACCACCGGCCATGTCGAGGAGATTGTCGCCCGCTATGGCCGCAAGCTGGTCATCGACGTGCAGCGCACCGACCCGCCGCCCCGACCCGCCGCCGCAGGCCCCGCCGGACCCATCCGCGCCGCCCTGCTGGAGATGCTGCGGGCCTGGGCGCCCGACGACGTGCTGCTGCCGCTGGAACGGCGCGTCAATGCGGCGGTGCGCGCGGCGGCCTGCCTGCCCGACGGTGATGTCGCGGGCGGCCTGTCCCTGGGCGCCCGCCTGCGGCTGGACCCGCAGGCGATGTACGACCTGCGCCTGATGGCGCCGCGGCTGGACGGCAGCGATCCGGTGGTAGTGCAGGCCACGCGGTTCGTCACCTCGCGCCATGCCAACCTGACGGCACTGATCGACGAGCTAGGCTTTGCGCGCACGGGCTCTGCCCCCTATCCCCCCGACGAGATGATCCTGGAGCAGACGGCCCTGCTGCCCACCGGCGATCTGGTCGTCTCCGACCTGTCCCCGTCCGAGGCGCTGCGCGGCATCGGTGCCGATACGCTGCCCCTGCCGCAGGCGCGGTCGCGCGTCATCGCGCTGTGGCGGGCGCTGCCCGGCGGGCAATGGGGCGTGGCGGGCCTGCTGCTGGACAGCCCCGAGCCGCTGCGCCGCGAGGGGGCTCTGAGGCTGGGCAACAAGATCATCGAGGGGCTGCGCTGCTCCCCCGAGGAGATCACCATCCGCGGCGCCGCCGGCACCACCGTGCTGACCCCGGTTCGCGCAACGCGCAACTGGACGCGGGTGCTGTTCACCGCGCCCGCCCCCGTGACGCCGCTGCCCGGCTCGGACTTGGTGCTGGTGATGCGGGGCGGGCTGGGGCTGCGTCTGACCGCGCGGCGGACCATCGGCGTCCGTCCCGTCCTGCTGGAAACCGAGGGGTTCTGATCATGACGCAACCCGTCTCGCCCGTCCTGCTGAACCTGTCCGGGATGCCGGGTCATGCGGGCGAGCCGCATCTGCGCCCCGGCAACCACCTGCGCGTGGCGCATCACCCGCTGCTGGGCCTGCCGGTCGGGCCGATGGTCCTGCAGCGCGCGAACCTGGACCGCCTGCCCGAGGGCTTTGCCCCCCGCCGCGATGCGGTGTTCCTGGACCAGGACGATCAGGTCCTGACCCTGCCGATCCGCCTGACCAAGGGCCAGACCGTCCGCGCGCTGATCCCGCAGACCGGCACGGTCACCTGCATCTGGGTCGGCATCGCCGTCCTGCCCCCCGCGACCGAAAAGCCCCGCGACACGCCTCGCGACGATGCCCCCCGTCAGCCGATGATCGCCCCGATCAGCGCGACCACCGCGCTGAACCGCCTGCCGGGCAGCGTCGCGATGCTGCGCGACGGGCCCATGATACGGCTGCGCGACGCGATCGCGGGGGGGCTGCTGCGCCCCGACCCGGCAGCCCCCCTGCTGGACCGCGACCGCCTGGCCGCGCTGCTGGGCGCGCGTGAGGGCGACGACGCCAAGGCCGAACCGGCCAGCACCGGCGGCCCGATCCGCATGCGCGCCTATGGCGGCAGCATCGGCGGGGACCCGGCCCTGCTGGCGGAACGGCGCGCGGCACCCTATGCCGCCGCGGCGCCGGGCATCGCGCAGCTGACCCTGACCGGCGACGGCACCGTGACCGAGCTGTCCTGGCTGGCCGCCCAGGACCTGGACGGGTTCCGGTGGGACACGATCGACCTGTTGCACCTGCCGCGCCTGTCCGGCATGCGCTATCTGTCGGTCACCGACGCCCCGGCCCGCGCCGCCGACAAGGTCGCGGCCCAGGCCCCCCGCCGCACCCCCCTGCACGAGGTCCCGGCCCCCCTGTCGCCCGCATCGGCCCCTCCATTCACCGCAACCCGCGAACGCGACCGCGTGCGACGTCTTGGTGACCCGCTGCTGGCCGATCTGGGCGCGCTGATCGACGGGCCGCAGCCGCCCCTGCAGGCCGCGGCCCAGCACCCGCTGACCGATGCCACGGATCGCAGGCTGTCCGACGATCCGGGCGATGACAGTTCGGTCAGTTTGGGGCACCTGGCGCAGGTGCTGCAATCGACGCTGGACCCCGGGGTCGCGGCCTGGCTGGGCTACAAGGGGATGGACGGCGCGCGCCAGGGGGTGCGGGGGCTGGACCTCTATCGGGTCGTGGCGTTCTTTCGCCACCCCCGCTCTCTGGGCGCGAAGGACGAGGATCTGCGCGACAGCGGGCTGGAATTCGTGTTGCCGAACCTGCCGCGGGGCACCGCCGATCTGGACCCCGACCGCGTGTTCAACACGCTGAGCAAGCTGGCGGGCAACCTGCTGCAGGCCGAAAGGCGCAGCCTGCAGGGGCGTCTGGAACCCGGCGGCGACTATCTGATGCTGGAGGCCGTGGCCGCGGTCGATCGCGGCGCGCCGCCCCTGCCCCCGCCCCCGGTCGGGATGCTGGAGCCGCTGCACCGCGCCTGGATGCCCGCCCCGCCGACTGCCGCCTTGCGCGAGGTCGAATGCCTGCTGCGGGGCGTCCTGCCCGGCGCAACGCTGGCCTTTCACCGCCAGCAACCGCCGACGGGACCCGTGCGCCTGTTGAACCCGCGGGTCGCCGGATCGGACTGGCACAGGCCGATGGTGCTGGGGCTGCCGGGCGTCGATGACGGGCTGATTCCGGCGGACACCCCGCCCCATCAGGGCCGTATCGCCGACCGCCGCGCCGATGCGGGCGCGGCGCGCCACTCGGTCGCGCAGCAGGACCGCTTTGGCCGATGGTCGGAACCGGCATCGGCCGATGCCGCGCCGGGCAAGCGGCCCCTGCCGCCGGTCCCGGTGGTCCAGGGCAGCTATGTGCCGCCCGACCGGACTGATGCGGCCACCATGGGCGGGGTGCTGCACCTGTTCGTGCCCCTGCCGGAACCGGACAGCCTGGCGCCTGCGTCCCATCCGCTGCGGCATGTGACGCTGCATGTCAGCCATCACGGCGTGGACGATCCGACCGACAGCATCAACATGCCGCCGGTCGTGGTGCCGGTGGCCAATGCGCAGGATTACGGCCCGCCGCCTTCTGGCAGCGATCCGCGCCCGCGCGCCTTGCCCGCGCAGATCCGGGGGCCGGTGCTGGCGCCGACCGAACGGCGGCGTGCCGTCATCGAGGCGGTCTGGCACGACATGGGCGGCCAGGAATCGCTCCGGTCGGCGCCGCTGCGCCTGGCGATGACCGATCCGCGCCCGCCACTGCAGATGCCGGTGGCGGATGTCCTGCTCTACAGCGCGCGGCCCGATGCGACGGGGCTGGCCTGGATCGAGCGGCGCTGGAGCGCGCCACCGCGCACAAGCCACGCGGTCTTCTACACCGACGAGGTGCGGCTGGTCAGCTGGCTGGCCGCGAATGGCCATGCAGCGCTGGCCGCGCAGATCCAGGCCGAGGACGACCGCGCCGCCCGCGCCGGCCTGCTGCGCGGGGTCCAGCACCTGTTCCCCGACCGCCTGTTCGAGCGGTTGGCCGGTGTCATCGACGACCCCGCGCCGGGCCAGCGGCGGTTCCGGCACGCGGTTTCAGGGGCCAGCCGGGTGCTGAACGCCTATCGCATCGCGACAGAGGACCCCGACAGCGGCGCGCGGCCCGACCTGTCGGGGCTGGACATGGTGTTCTATGGCGTGCCGAATTCCGACCCGCCGCCCCGGCCCGCCGTGTCGGTGCGCATGGTGCCGCCGGGGCCGGGCGACCGCGGCGCGGCCCTGGTGGCCGAGGTCACCGTGACGCTGGAACCGGGCGTCACCCCGCCCCACAGGCTGCGCCTGCATCGCACGCGGGGCGGTCCGGTCGACCCGCTGTCGGCGCCGCTGGTGGCGATGCAGACCCTGCCCGCCGCCGACCCCGACCAGCCGCGCCGCACGGTGGTGTTCCGCGACATCGGCACCGCGACCATCGCCCCCGATGCGCGGCTGTCGCCCTATGCGGGGTATCGCTGGTTCGCGCTGGCCCAGGGGGCGCCGGAATCGGGATCGTCGGTGCCGGGGATGTTCAGCGCGCCGTCAGACCCCGCGGGACTGAACGCGGTTCCGGTCAGCATCGACGACGCGCCCATGGTGACGCTGACCGGGACTGCCGTTCCGGGCGGGCGCCAGGGCGTGATGCTGGAGATCGACCACCGTCTGGGGCTGGCGCCCACGGCGATGGGGCGCTGGCGCTGGCAGGTGCTGCGATCCGAGCCGGGTCAGCCCGCCACGCTGCTGTCCGAAGGCGCGGTGGTCACCCTGCCGCTGCGCATTCCGGAAACCGCGCCGGACGGGTTCGCGCCCCTGTCCACGACCTATCGGGTGGTGCTGACCGACCCCCTGGGCCGCAACGCCCCCCCGGCCGAGGTGACGGTCGGCTGAGGGCGCGGCCCCTTACCGGCCCGGCGTGACGGGCAGCCGGTTCGAGGCCTTCATCTCCTTCAGCGACAGGTTCGACCGGATGCTGGTCACGCCCGGCAGGCGGCGCAGCGTGCTGTCGACAAAACGGCTGTAATCGTCCAGATCGCGCGCCACCACGATCAGCAGGAAATCATCCGCCCCGGTGGTGTTGTGGCAGGCCAGGATGTTGGGCGTCGTCTGGACGATGCGCTGGAACTCGGCCATGGCCGCCTGGTCATGCTCCGAACAGCGCAGCTGGACAAAGGCCATCACCCCCAGGCCCAGCTTGCGGCGGTTCAGGACGGCCTGATAGCCCTCGATCACCCCCGCCTCCTCCAGCCGTTTCAGGCGGCGCCAGCAGGGGGTCTCGCTCATGCCCAGATGCTCGGCCAGCCTGGCGTTGCTCATGCGCCCGTCCTCCTGCAGCAGGGTCAGGATCTGCGCGCCGACGGCATCGATCTGGGTCAAGGGCAGGAACCTCTCCTAAAGCCGCGTGAATGCGGGCGATCTGCCCCGGATTATGCGCAACTGCGCGGGATTGGCAAAGGTCTTTCGCCGAAATACGGCATGATGCCCGCGACCCGATGCCAAGGAAAGGTGCCCGCCATGAAGGCCGTGCTGTTCGAACAGTTCCGCGAAACCCCAAAGGTCGTGACCCTGCCCGATCCCACGCCGCTGCCGCATGGGGTGGTGCTGCGGGTCGCGGCGACGGGGGTCTGTCGCAGCGACTGGCACGGCTGGATGGGCCATGACGGCGACATCACCCTGCCCCATGTGCCCGGCCATGAACTGGCCGGCGTGGTCGAGGCCGTGGGCCGCGACGTGACCCGTTGGAAAGTCGGCGACGCGGTCACCGTGCCGTTCATCTGCGGCTGCGGCGATTGCGGCGAATGCCGCGCGGGCCATCAGCAGGTCTGCCTGCATCAGCAGCAGCCGGGCTTCACCCATTGGGGGTCGTTCGCGGACTATGTAGCCATCCATCAGGCCGACCTGAACCTGGTGGCCCTGCCGCATGGCATGGATTTCGCCACCGCCGCCAGCCTGGGCTGCCGCTTTGCGACGTCGTTCCGGGCGGTGATCGACCAGGGCCGCGTCAGCGCGGGCCAGTGGCTGGCCGTGCATGGCTGCGGCGGCGTGGGGTTGTCGGCGGTGATGATCGCGGCGGCCGCGGGGGCCAATGTGATCGGCGTGGATCTGGACCCGGCCAAGCTGGCCCTGGCGCGCGATTTCGGCGCGGTGGCGGTCGTCGACGGGCGCGAGGCGGACATCCCCGGGGCGATCCGCGACATCACGCGCGGGGGCGCGCATGTCTCTCTGGATGCGCTTGGCCATCCGGTGACGATGACCAATTCGATCCTGTGCCTGCGGCCACGGGGCAAGCACATCCAGGTCGGCCTGATGCTGGGCGAACACGCCGCCCCCGCCATCCCCATGCCCCGCATCGTCGGGCAGGAGATCGAGATCCTGGGATCGCACGGGATGCAGGCGCATCGATACGGCGCGATGCTGGACATGGTCGCCAGCGGCAGGCTGGACCCCGCGCGGCTGGTGGGCGACCGGATCGCGCTGGCTGATGCGCCCGCCGCGCTGATGGCCATGGACCGGTTCCGCTCCGTCGGCGCGACGGTCATCACGCGGTTCTGAGCGTCAGGCGGCCTGCGCCAGCGGACCGTCCAGCGCGATCACGCGGTCGCAGCTGCGCGCGATCAGATGCGCGTCGTGGCTGACGATCAGCAGGGCCATGCCCGCCTGATGCGCGATGTCGATCATCAGGCGCGTCACCTGGGCCTGGGTGATCAGGTCCAGCCGTGAGGTCGGCTCGTCCGCGAACAGGAACACCGGGTCCAACAGCAGCACCCGCAGCAGGGCCAGACGCTGCAGCTCTCCGCCCGAGACGGCGTCGGGGCGGCGCGTCAGCAGGCCAGGCGACAGGCGCATCCGGTCCAGCAGCGGCGCGATGCGCGCCCCGTCCAGCCGGTGCAGCGCCACCAGATCGTCCAGCGCGCGGCCCAGGGTCACGGCGCGCGGAAAGGCGCTTGGCGGGTCCTGATACAGCTTTTGAAAGCGGACCGGCGCGATGCCCTGCGCCCGCTGGACGCGGCCCGCCTCGGCCCACGCCAGACCCAGCAGCGTGTCGCCCAACGTGGACTTGCCGCAGCCGCTTGGGCCGGTGATGCCCAGAACCTCGCCCAGATGGACGCTGAGGTCCAGGTCGCGAAACAGCACCCGCCCGCCGCGCGCGGCGGACAGCACCTCGGCCCGCAGGACCGGGGCGCCCTGTGCCGGACGCGGAGCCTGGCGCGGCCAACTGGCCGGGTCGGCGGCGATCAGCGCGCGGGTATAGTCGCTGTCGGGGGCGGCCAGCACCTGCGCGGTCGGCCCCTGTTCGACCACCCGGCCCTGGCGGACCACCATCAGATCGCCGCCAAGCGCGCGCGCCAGCGCCAGATCATGGGTGATCGTCAGCAGCCCCCCGCCATCCGCCGCGCCCTTCAGCAGCAGGGCGCAGATCTCGTCGCGGCGATGGGCATCCAGGCCCTTGGTCGGCTCATCCGCGATGATGATGCGCGCGCCGCCCGCCCGCGCGGCGGCAAAGGCCGCGCGCTGCGCCATGCCGCCCGACAGCTGATCGGGGCGCAGGCCGCCCGCGCGGCCCAGACCCAGCCCATCCAGATCGCGCACGGCGGCCGTCCGCGCCTGAACGCGGGACAGGCCACGGACCAGGGCATGCCCCTCGGCCACCTGATCGCGGGCGGGCATCAGCGGGTCCAGCGACAGCCAGGGTTCCTGCGGCAGTACGCCCAGGGTCCGACCCCAGAGCGGGCGGAACGACGCGGGGTCCGCGGCGTCCAGCACCCGGTCCCCGATGGTCACCCGGCCCCGCGCGGTCAGCCCCTGCGGCAGCGTGCCGATCAGGGCCTGGGCCAGCAGGCTTTTCCCCGATCCGGTCTCTCCCAGGATGGTCAGGGGGCGGCCGGGATGCAGGACCAGCGTCGCGGGATGGACCAGCATCTGGCCCGCGGCCTGGACCACGATGTCGGTGGCACTCAGCAATGGCGTCATGGGCGGCGTCCTTGGGCAAGCAGGTTCAGGGCCAGGATGGTCAGAAAGATGGCGATCACCGGCAGGAACAGCGCCATGGGCGCCTCGCGGTAATAGGGCAGCAGCTCGACCATCATCTGGCCCAGCTCGGGGCGCGGGGCGCGGATGCCCACGCTAACGAAGCCCAGGGCCGCGATCAGCATGATCGCCGTCGCCGCGCCAAAGGCCGCCACGGTCAGCAGCATCGGCGCCAGATCGGGCCACAGATGGCGACGGAAGACATAGCCCGGACCAAAGCCCAGCAGGCGGCTGGCCTGGACCCCGGGCGCGGCCAGCAGGCGGGCGGCGGTGGCGCGGGTCAGGCGAAAGAACTCGATCCACAGGACCAGGGTCAGGCCGATGGCAAAGGCCAGGGGCGTGTTCGAGATGATCACGCCGATGATCAGCACCATCAGCAGGCCGGGCAGCGCCAGCACGCTGTCGGCCAGCAGGACCAGCGCCCGGTCAACCCACCCCCCGCGCCAGGCGGCCAGAACCCCCAGCCCGGTGCCCAGCACCCCCGCCAGCAGCACCGCGACCCCCGCGATGGACAGCGACAGCCGCAGCGCCGCCGCCAGCCGCGCCATCAGCGACCGGCCCAGATGGTCATAGCCCAGGGGCGCCGCCGCATCCGGCCCGGCCAGCCCCCGCATCAGGTCCTGGCGCAGCGGATCGGCAGGCACCAGCAGCGGCGCGCCCCAGGCAAAGCCCAGCACCAGCAGCAGGATCGCGCCCCCGGCCCATTGCGCGGGGGTGGGCCCGCGGGCGGCGGGGGGCGTCAGGGTGGCGTCGGACAGGCTCATGCGCGGATCTCCCTCGGGTCGATCAGGCGGGTCAGCAGGTCGGTCAGCGCGTTCAGCGCGACAAAGCCCAGCCCCAGCAGCAGCGCCGTGCCCTGCACCATCGGCACGTCGCGCCCGAAGATCGCATGGACCAGCGCGTGCCCGATGCCGGGCCAGCCAAAGATCGATTCGACGACCACGACCCCCTCGACCAGCATCACGAATTGCAGCGACAGAAAGGTCACCATGGCCACGCCGATGTTGCGCAGCCCGTGGCGGCGCAGCATCTGGCCCTCGGACAGGCCCTTCCAGCGGCCGAAGGCATAGAAGGGCCGCGCGGCCACCCCCGCCATGGCGTCCCGCGCCATGCGCGCCGACACCGCCGCCAGCCCCAGGGCCAGGGTCAGCGCGGGCAGGATGATGTGTTCCGCCCGCCCGTGCCCCGCCGCAGGCAACCAGCTCAGCTGGATTGAGACCAGCACGATCAGGATCAGCCCCATCAGGAATTGCGGCACCGCCCGCAGCCCCGATGACAGGACCAGCAGCCCCCGGTCCAGCCAGCCCCCGGCGCGCAGCCCGGCCAGGATGCCCAGAGGCGGCCCGATCAGCGCCGACAGCAGCAGCGCCGCCCCCGCCAGATGCAGGCTGGCGCCCATCTGGTGGCGGATCTCGTCCCAGACCGGCCGCCCCGAGATGACCGAGACGCCCAGATCCAGCCGCCCCAGATCGCCCAGCCAGACCATGAAGGCCGCCCAGGCAGGACGGTCCAGCCCCAGCTCGGCCCGGACGGCGGCGGCGGCATCGGCCGTCACCATGTCATAGCCGTATCGCCCCGCCGCGATGCGGAACGCCATATCGCCCGGCAGCGCCTGCATCATCAGAAAGGTCAGCACCCCCACCAGGAACGCCACCACCCCCGCCTGCGCGGCCCGGTATCCAAGCGCGCGCCAGATCACGGCTGCACCCAATCCATCTGCGACAGGCCGATGGTCCGTTCGAACGGGTCGATGACCGCACCGCTGACGCCAGTGCTGACCGCGGCGGTCTGCTGATACCAGGCGACGGGAATGACCGGCAGATCGGCCTGCAGCATCGCCATGGCCTGATCGCGCTGATCCTGCCCGCCCTGCCCCGCCGCCAGATCGCGGATCAGGGCGGTGAAGGCGTCATTCTGCCAACCCATCGCGCCCCAATCGCCGCCCGGCGCGTAATCGGTCAGGATCGTGCCGATCGGGTCAGGCACCAGCGCGAAATTGCGCGCCAGCAGCGCCAGATCCAGCGTGCCGTCGGCATGGCGGACGGGGATCTCGCTGGAATTGGTGGAATCGATGGTCACCTCGACCCCGATCTGGGCCAGCATCTGCTGGATCACCGCCGCCGACAGCGGCAGTTCGGGGCGGTCGGGATAGGTGGTCAGGGTCAGCGCGAACCGTTCCCCGTCGCGCGTCAGGATGCCGTCCGGGCCGGGCTGCCAGCCCAGATCGGCCAGGATCGCGCGCGCGGCCTCGGGGTCATGGGCCAGGGGCTCCAACCCCTCCACATGCCAATCGGCGACCGAGGGCGGGAACAGCTGATCCGCCCCCGTCGGATAGCGCAGGATCGCCTGCGCCAGCCCCTGCCGGTCGATGGCCAGCGACAGCGCGCGGCGCGCCTGCGGGTCCGACAGCGCCGGGTGGCCCGCATTCACCTTGACCAGCAGAGAGCGGGGCACCGGCACCGACAGCACCTCGACCCCCGCCACGCCCGACAGGCGCGCGACCGATGCCGGGTCCAGGTTGAAGACGTAATCGGCATCCCCGCTTTCGGCCAGCAGGGCGCGGGTCTCGGCCCGGCCCACGGCCTGATAGGTGACCTGGGCGATGCGCGCGGGCTGGCCCCAATAGCCGTCAAAGCGTTCGGCCTCCAAGCGCAGCGGCTCCTGCATGCGGGTCAGGCGATAGGGGCCGGTGCCGATCACCTGCGTGGCGTTGCCCTGGGCGTCATAAGCGGCGGGCGCATAGATCAGCGCGCGGTATTCCGACAGGAACGCGGGCAGCGGCGCGAAGGGCTGCGACAGCGTGATGCGCAGATCCTCGCCTTCGGGGGCGATGGCGGTGATGGGGGCGGTGTCCAGCAGGCCGGGCTTGGCCCGCGCATGGGCCAGCGCATCGGCCACGGCCTGGGCGGTCAGCGGCGTGCCGTCGTGAAAGGTGACGCCCGGTCGCAGGCGGAACAGCCAAGACAGCCCGTCATCGGCCACCTGCCATTCCGTCGCGAGGCCGGACGTCAGGCGACCGTCGGGGTCGGCATTCACCAGCGTCTCGGCAAGCTCCATCTTGATCATGATGTTGCCCGAGGTCGAGGGGTCGGCGCCCTTGATCTCGAACGGGGCGACGACATCCAGCACGCCTTCGGTGGCCAAAGCGGGGCTGGCGAACAGGGTGGCGAGGGTCAGGGTCAGAAAGGGGCGCATCGCGGTCCTCACAGATTTTTGTAATGCTATTACATTACACGAATAGGACCGCAACCACCTTGCGGCGCGATTGCAGGATGTGCATGACTGCCCCCGCAGCCAGACCGGAGAACCCCATGCGATCCCTGTTCCACCTTGCCATCCACGTCACCGATCTGGACGCGGCGCGTCGCTTTTACGGCGATGTCCTAGGCTGTACCGAGGGCCGGTCAGCCCCGACCTGGGTCGATTTCGACTTTTTCGGCCATCAGCTGTCCCTGCATCTGGGCACACCCTTTTCCACCACGCGGACCGGCAAGGTCGGCGATCACATGGTGATGATGCCGCATCTGGGCGTGGTGCTGCCGCTGGCCGACTGGCGCGCGCTGGCGGAGCGGCTGGCCGCGCATGGCGTGGCCTTCGACATCCCGCCGCAGATCCGTTTTGAGGGCCAGCCCGGAGAGCAGCGGACGATGTTCTTCTTCGACCCGTCGGGCAACCCGATCGAGGTCAAGGGATTCGCCGATTTCGACGGGCTGTTCGCGGCATGAGCGGCCTGGTCCTGCCCGCCCCGCCCCTGCCCACCGCGCCCGTCCACGGATCGGACGATCGATTCGCGGTCCGGCGCATCTTTTGCGTGGGGCGCAACTATGCCGACCACGCCCGAGAGATGGGCCACGACCCCGACCGGGAACCGCCGTTCTTCTTCACCAAACCCGCCGATGCCGTGCTGACGGGCGATGCCGACCTGCCCTACCCCCCTGCCACCCAGGATCTGCATTTCGAGGGAGAGCTGGTCGTGGCCCTGGGCGCAGGCGGCCGCGACCTGCAGGCCGCCGATGCGGGTGCGCTGATCTGGGGTCATGCGGTCGGCAATGACCTGACCCGCCGCGACCTGCAGGCCGAGGCCAAGCGCATGGGCCGCCCCTGGGACATGGCCAAGGGGTTCGACGGCTCGGCGGTCTGCGGCCCGATCCACCGCGCCGACGGCCCCCTGACGCAGGGCCGCCTGCTGGTCGAGGTCAACGGCACCCCCCGCCAGGACAGCGACCTGTCGCAGATGATCTGGCCCGTGGCCGACATCATCGCGCATCTGTCGCGGCTGGTCCGGCTGGAGGCGGGCGACCTGATCTATACCGGCACCCCGGCAGGCGTCGGCGCCCTGCAACGCGGCGACATCGTGACCGTGCGGATCGAGGGCCTGACCCCCATCCGCACGCGCATCACCTAGAACCGCCAGGCGGCGCGGATCTGCATCAGGTCCGCGTCCACCGGCACGCCGCGCCCGCCCAGCCGATCCTCCAGCGCCTCGTCGATATCCATGCGGCTGTAATCCAGCCCGACGGTCACGCGCGGGGTCACCGCAACATCCAGCCCTGCCCCAAAGACCGGCACCGTTTCCGACAGCGCATCCGCCGTCAGCCGCGCCATGCCTGCCGACAGATAGTGCTGCACCCGCCCCAGATCGGCGCCCAGACGGGCCCGCAGCCGGACCAGAACACCACTGTCGTCCAGATCGTCCACCGTGATGCGATCGACCGCCAGTTCAGCCCCCCAGGACGGGCCGCCCCAGGTCGCGGCCATAGCCCGCATGCAGGCCCAGACCGTCGATTCGGCCCAGATCGATATCCCGGCCAAAGACCTGCGCGCCCAGATCGCCCCGCCCGACCTGCGCGCCCAGACGAAGCCCGCTCCAGTCGCCATCGGGCAACCCGATCTGCTGCGCGGACAGCGGACCCCCGGCGGCGAGGACGGTCATCACGGCAGCAAGCAGACAGGGGCGGATCAGGGGCAAAGCAGGCATCCTTGTGACAAGAAAAGACGCGGCCCGCATCGGGACGCGTCCGGCGATCCTGCCGAGGCATGGATCGATTCGCCACTGCCGGTTGCAGAACCGGTCACGAATTCCTGTGGGAGGGTCGGCCGGGCGCGGACCCTAGCCCCAGACCTGTTCGAATTCGCGCCATTCCCGTGCGCCCATTCCTGAATTCTCCTGTGTGACCACCTCGCCGGCAAGGCGGCGCTTCAGGGCAGCGGCCCCCTGTGCGGACAGGCTGACGGCATTCATCCGATAGTCGCTGAAGGCGCCAAAGGCCGCCGGCACCCAGTCGCGGGTGATATCGCACATGATGTCGGCATAGGCGCGGATCTCGAACTGGGCGTGGCTGTCGGCGCGCAGGCGCAGGAAATGCAGCAGGTTGTGCAGGTCGACCTTCCAGTACCACTGGGTATAGATGTTGGCGGGCAGGTTCATCCGCGCCAGCTCCCGCGCCAGGCCCTGCTGGCCGTCCTGGGACAGCATCGCCTCGTAATTGTCATAGCTGCGCATCGCGTCCTCGCGCAGCAGGTCCAGCACGCGCTGCGCCTCCTCGCCCTGCAGCACCGCGCCTCGGCCCTGGTTGTTCTGCTGCGACTGCGCGGCCAGATGCTCGGGCGCCGGGATGTAGAACTCGCGGTCCAGGATGGAATAGCGGGCCGAATATTCGTTCACGTTGGCCGTGCGGTGGCGGATCCACTGGCGCGCGACAAAGACCGGCAGCTTGATGTGGAACTTGACCTCGCACATCTCGAATGGGGTCGAGTGCCAGTGCCGCATCAGATAGCGGATCAGGCCCTCGTCATTCTGAACCGACTTGGTGCCGGTGCCGTAGCTGACCCGCGCCGCCTGGCAGATCGCGGCATCGTCGCCCATATAGTCGACGACCCGCACCAGCCCGTGATCCAGCACCGGATGCGCGACATACAGGTGGTTCTCCATGCCCTCGGACACGGCGCGCAGGGTCTGACGGGGCGTCGCGCGCAGGCTGTCGATCTCGGCCTGCTGGTCGGGCGTGATGGGCATGGCGGAGGTCCTCTTGGGCGGTCGCGGTGGCCCTCGTCCTAAGTCAAGACGGGGGCTGCGGCAACCACTCAGACAGGACCGCGTTGAAGCCTGCGCGCAGACATGCCAGCCTCTGCCCGCAAGAACAGGAGATCCCATGAACATCCGCTATCTGCACACGATGGTCCGCGTAAAGGACCTGGACAAGACGATGGCCTTCTTCCGCCTGCTGGGCCTGGAGGAGACGCGCCGCATCGACAATGACAAGGGCCGCTTCAGCCTGGTCTTCATGGCCCCTCCGGGCCAGCCGGAATGCCCGGTCGAGTTGACCTACAACTGGGACGGCGACGACGGCCTGCCCTCGGACAGCCGCCACTTCGGCCACTTGGCCTACCGCGTCGGCAACATCTACGAGATGTGCCAGCGGCTGCAGGACGCCGGCGTGACGATCAACCGCCCCCCGCGCGACGGTCACATGGCCTTCGTGCGCAGCCCCGACAACATCTCCATCGAACTGTTGCAGGAGGGCGACCACCTGCCCCCGCAGGAGCCCTGGGCCAGCATGGAGAATACGGGCAGCTGGTAAGGCGCCGGGAACAGGCACACCCGGCCCCGCAGGGCCGGGTTCAATTCAGTAGATGTAACGGATCTGCTCGGTCCAGAACCGCTCGATCCGGCGGCACTGCAGGTTCACCTGGTCCAGCGGCGGGTCCTCCAGGACACCGGACATGGCCAGACCTTCGGCGTGGCGCATGAACAGCTGCCGGACCATGCCGCGCACCGCCTGTCCCTCGGCGGTCAGACGCACCCGGACCGAGCGGCGGTCCATGTCGCAGCGTTCGTGATGGACATAGCCCATTGCGACCAGCTTCTTCAGATTATAGCTGACATTCGAGCCCTGATACATGCCGCGCGAGCGCAGCTCTCCGGCCGAGACCTCCGCCTCTCCCAGATTATAGAGGATCATCGCCTGCACGGGCGTCAGGTCGCCGCGGTGCAGGCGTTCGAACTCATCCTTGACCAAGTCCAGCATCAGCCGGTGCATCCGCTCCAGCAGTTGCAGGGATTCCAGGTAGGCGTCGGTCATGTCCGACAGACCGGTGTCAAGCGACGAGGCATCAAGGATCGGGCGCTGATCGCGGGGTGCAGGGGCAAGCATGGGTTTGGGTTGTCCTGTCCTGTTCGTCATGACCCCATGGATGACAGACAAAAGACAATCGTCAGTTAATTCACGCGACATTCCGCGCCGTAATTTCCGAAAGTTTTAGCGACCTTGCGCGAATCTGCCTGCGGCATGGGCCGCCACGCGATCCAGCATCGCCGCCAGCAGGTCCGGCGCGCCCCGATCGGGGCCGTCGCCCTCTCCGATTCGCGCGGTGACCCACAGGTACAGATCCTGGTCGTTCTCGGCCAGCATCCGCTCATAGAGGTCCAGATCGGCCGCGGACAGATCCGCCAGGCATTCATCAGCGAAATAGCCCAGGATCAGGTCCATCTCCTTCATGCCGCGCCGCCAGCTGCGCATGTGCAGGCGCTTGAGCCGGTTCGCCGGGGTTTCCAGGGTCTCAGCCATGCGACAATGCCTCCTCCAGACGGTCAACGCGGGCGGCGGCCTCGGCCAGCAGGCGCCGCAGCTCGGCCAGCTCGGCGCGCATCGCCGCCCCCGTGGTGTCGTCTTTCGGCCCCGCGCCCTGCCCCGTCAACAGCCAAACCGCCGAAACCCCGGTCAGCGTGGCGATCCGTCCCATCAGGCTGGCGGTGGGTTCGGCCTGATCGACCTCCCATCCCTCCAGGGTCTCGGGGCGCAGGCCCAAGGCGTCGGCCATGGCGGGAATGTCCAGGCCGGCCCCCTCACGGGCGGCGGTCAGGCGGTCGCCCAGGGTGGCCACGGGTTCGGCATAGCTGTCCATCGCGTCTCTCTTGCTTGTGAGGCGGGTGGCCGCAGCGTATGCCATGCGGGCCGACAGTTCAAACCGACAGCAGCAAGGTGTCTCATGGCGTTCATCTCGGACCGGCTGGCCCGCATCAAACCCTCGCCCACCATCGCGATGTCCACCCGCGCGGCGGAGCTGGGCGCGCAGGGGCGCGACATCATCAGCCTCTCGGCCGGAGAGCCGGATTTCGACACACCGCTGCATGTACGCGATGCGGCCAAGGCGGCCATCGACGCGGGCCACACCCGCTATACCGCGGTGGACGGCACGCCGTCGCTGAAACGCGCGATCGCCGCGAAATTCGCACGCGAGAACGGGCTGGACTATAGCCCCGCGCAGATCACCGTGGGCACCGGCGGCAAGCAGATCCTGTTCAACGCGCTGATGGCCACGCTGGACGACGGCGACGAGGTGATCGTGCCCGCACCCTATTGGGTCAGCTATCCCGACATGGTGCTGCTGGCGGGTGGCCGCCCCGTGGTGGTCGAATGCCGTCAGGAGGCCGGGTTCCGCCTGACCCCCGAGGCGCTGGAGGACGCGATCACGCCGCGCACCAAATGGCTGATCCTGAATTCACCATCCAACCCGTCGGGGGCGGGATACGACCGTGCGCAGATGCAGGCGCTGTGCGACGTGCTGCTGCGCCATCCCCAGGTCTGGGTGCTGGCCGACGACATCTATGAGCATCTGGTCTTTGACGGGTTCGAATTCTGCACCCCCGCCCAGGTCGAGCCGCGCCTGAAGGACCGGGTGCTGACCATGAATGGGGTCAGCAAATCCTATGCCATGACCGGCTGGCGCATCGGATACGGCGCGGCACCCGAGCCGTTGATCAAGGCCATGGCCAAGCTGCAGTCGCAATCGACCTCGAACCCCTGCTCGGTCAGCCAATACGCCGCCGAGGCCGCACTGACCGGACCCCAGGATTACATCCGCGACAGCCGCGCGGTGTTCCAGCGGCGCCGCGATCTGGTCGTGGCGGGGCTGAACGGCTGCCCCGGTCTGGACTGCCCGGTGCCGCAGGGGGCGTTCTATGTCTATCCGTCGATGGCCGGGCTGATCGGGCGCACCAGCGCGGGCGGCACGCTGATCGACTGTGACGAGGCCTTCGCCAATGCGCTGCTGGACGAACAGGGGGTCGCGGTGGTGTTCGGCGCGGCCTTCGGCCTCAGCCCGCATTTCCGCATCAGCTATGCGACCGCCGATTCGGTGCTGGAGGATGCCGTGGCGCGCATCCGCCGGTTCTGCGAGGGGTGCAACTGACCCCGTCCACCTTGCGTTGAGCCCCTATCGAGCAACCGCAAGAAGGAGCTGACAATGCTGCCGCACAACACCGTGGTCGTCGTCGCAGACGGCCATTCCGCCACCCTCTTCCGCAACACGGCCAAGCAGGGGCTGGAACTGTCCCAGACCGAGACGGTGACCCCCGACAGCCTGACGCCCGGCCCCGTGGCCCAGCTGGACGAGATCTCGCCCCGCGACGAGGAGGAGGCAGGCTTTGCCGTGCAGCTGGCCAAGCATCTGAATGCGCTGGTCCTCAAGAACAAGGTCGATGACATCGCGATCATCGCCGACCCCTCGACCCTTGGCGTGATGCGCAAGCATTACCACAAGGAGCTGCAGCTGCGGCTGCGCAAGGAGGTCGCCAAGACCCTGACCAATTCCGACATTTCCGCGATCCAGAACAGCCTGTCCTGACCGCGCCGAATTGGCGTCAGCCACAATGAAAGACGCCCCGCGATCGCGGGGCGTCTTTTTGCATCAAAAGATGCCGATCAGATACAGAATGATGATCACCACCACCGGAACGCCCATGAACCAGGCAATCAGTCCCTTCATCGTCATCTCCTCACGTTATGTTGAGGGCCAACGGTCCGGGCGCCCGGGGGTTCCCGTCAAAGTGCCGTCCAGCCGCCATCGACACTGATGGTGGTGCCGGTGATCTGCGCCGCCGCATCGCTGCACAGAAAGACGGCCGTGTCGCCCAGCTGGTCGGTGGTGGCGAATTCCTTGGAGGGCTGGCGTTCCAGCAGGACCTTTTCGATCACCTCATCGCGGCCCATGTCGTATTTCGCCATGGTGTCGGGGATCTGGCTCTCGACCAGGGGGGTCAGCACATAGCCGGGGCAGATCGCATTGGCGGTGATGGGCTCGCGCGCGGTCTCCAGGCCGGTGACCTTGGTCAGGCCGACGACGCCGTGCTTGGCCGCGACATAGGCGGATTTGTAGGGGCTGGCCGTCAGCCCGTGGGCGCTGGCGATGTTGATCACCCGCCCCCATCCCGCCTTGCGCATCAGGGGCAGCGCCGCCGCCGTGGTGTGAAAGGCCGAGGACATGTTGATCGCGATGATCGCGTCCCATTTCTCGGCCGGGAAATCGGGGATGGCCGCGACATGCTGGATGCCCGCGTTATTCACCAGAATATCGCAGGCCCCCGCCTGTTCGATCAGCGCGCGGCAGGCATCGCCCTTGGACATGTCGGCGGCGATGTAGCGGACGCGGGTGCCGTGATCGGCCGCCATTTTTTCAGCCAGGGCGTGATCCTCGTCGCGGTCGGTAAAGCTGTTCAGCACCACGTCGGCACCCGCGCGGGCCAGCCGTTCGGCCACGCCCAGCCCGATGCCGGAATTGGACCCGGTCACCACGGCGGTCTTGCCCTTCAGGAATTTCTCGAACATCGGCTGCTCCCTCACTGGCCGGCGCACCGGCTTTTGCAGGCGCAGCATGGGCAAAAAAAAACGCCCGCACAAGGCGGGCGCAAGTTATGAGGCAGGTTTCATACAGGCAAGAAACCTATCGAGCAGTAAGGTCATTTATACGCGAGGAACCGCCCGAGTCCAACAGCAATCCTGCCAGCTTGGTTGACGCACCCCGGCCAAGCCTGTTGATAATGTGCGCAAACAAGAAACGATCGGGCGGCGGGCAATGCGAATCTTCGAAAACCTTAACAAATGCGCGATCAGGACCATGGCCGCGGGCTTGCTGGCGCTGTCGGGCGGTGTTGCAGCAATGCCGCTGGCAACCCTTGCCGAACCGGCCCATGGCATTGCAATCTATGGAGAACCTGCCCTGCCTGAGGGGTTCGCGCACCTGCCCTATGCCAATCCCGACGCGCCCAAGGGCGGCACGATTCGGCTGGCCGAGCCGGGCGGATTCGACAGCCTGAAGCCTTGGGTGCTCAAGGGCAACGCGGCCTGGGGGGTGGGCGTCCATGTCACCGAATCGCTGATGACGCGCTCCATCGACGAGCCCTTCACCCTCTATGGCCTGCTGGCCGAGTCGATCGAGATCGCGCCCGACCGCAGTTGGGTCGCGTTCACCCTGCGCCCCGAGGCGCGGTTCTCGGATGGCAGCCCGGTCACGGTCGAGGACGTGATCTGGTCCTATGAGACGCTTGGCACGCAGGGGCATCCGCGCTTTCTGACCGCCTGGTCGCGGGTCGAGCGGATCGAGGCCACAGGCCCGCACAGCCTGCGCCTGACCTTCGTCGCGCCCGACCGGGAGCTGCCCTTGCTGATGGCGCTGCGCCCGATCCTGAAGAAGGCGCAATGGGAGGGGCAGGATTTCACCGATTCGACCCTGGAGGCGCCCATCGGCAGCGGCCCCTATGTGGTGGACCGGGTCGATCCGGGACGCTCGATCAGCTTTCGGCGCAACCCCGACCATTGGGCGCGCGACCTGCCGGTCATGCGCGGGCTGAACAATTTCGACACGATCCGCTATGATTACTTTGCCGATTCCAACGCCATGTTCGAGGCGTTCAAGGCCGGAGAGGTCACCGTCTGGCGCGAGCTGTCGGCGCAGCGATGGGCGGGCGAATACGATTTTCCCGCCGTGACAAGCGGCCGCGTCGTCAAGGCCGAGATCCCCAACGAGCGCCCTTCGGGGATCATGGGTCTGGTGATGAACAGCCGCAACCCGATCTTTGCCGACTGGCGGGTGCGGCAGGCCATGATCGAGATGTTCAACTTTCCCTTCATCAACCAGACGCTGAATGGCGGGGCCGATCCGCGCATCACGTCCTATTTCTCCAATTCCGTGCTGGGCATGGGCGACGGCCCGGCCACCGGCGCGGTGGCAGACCTGCTGGCGCCCTTTGCCGCCGAGTTGCCCCCCGGTGCGCTGGAGGGCTATGCCCTGCCCGAGGGGTCGGACCGGTCGATGGACCGCGCGGGCGTACGCCGGGCGCTGGACCTGATGGCGCAGGCGGGCTGGACGGTCCAGGAGGGCCAGCTGCGCAATGCCGACGGCCAGCCCTTCGCATTCGAGATCCTGCTGAACCAGAACGGCACCGCGATGCGCAGCGGCTCCGAGACCCAGCAGATCGTGAACATCTATGTCGAGGCGCTGCGCCCCTTGGGGATCACGCCGCGCGTGACGCTGCTGGATGCCGCGCAATATGTCGAACGCACCAACAACTATCAGTTCGACATGACCTGGTACGAACGCGGGTTGTCGCTGTCGCCGGGCAGCGAACAGCGCCTGTATTGGGGCCGCGACGGGGTGACCACCCCCGGCAGCCGCAACTGGATGGGCATCGACAGCCCCGCCGCCGAGGCGATGATCGACGCGATGGTCGAGGCCGACAGCGCCGAGGCGTTCACCGCCGCCGTCCAGGCGCTGGACCGCGTGTTGACGGCGGGGCGGCATGTGATCCCGGTCAGTTTTTCGCCGATCTCACGGCTGGCCCATGCGGCCGATTTGACATACCCCCCGCAGATCCCGATCTACGGGGACTGGCCGGGCTTTATGCCCGAAACCTGGTGGCAGGAGGCGAACTGATGCGGATCTTTTGGGTTACAGTGGTGGCCATGGGACTTTTGGCAGGATGCAACACCGTCGCCGGTGTCGGCGAGGATATTTCAGGGGCGGCACGCTGGTTCCAGGGTGCCATCCCGGCAGGAGGGTATTGATGAAGTGGCACCATGTGCAGGCCAACTGGGCCGCCTTCTACGAGGCGATCATGGACAAATGGCCCGAGGCCGATGAGTCGGAGCTGGACGAGATCGACGGCGACCAGCGCGCCTTCCTGGCCTATCTGGTCGACGTGACCGGCCAGGAGCCCGAGGAGATCCGCGAGGAGCTGCGCGAGTGGCTGGTCGGAGAGATCCCGTCGGATGTCGTCATGGACCCGGTTCATGACAACCACTCGATCGCGCTGTCGTCCAAGTTCGTGAACGAGGGCGAGGACGAATTTTCCGACGACGCCCGTTTCGGCGACGACAGCGACAAGGACGAGTGACCCGATCCGCAGTCGCCCCAAGGTCGGGGCGACTGCGGGTCCGTCAGGCCGCGCCCGGCGCGCCGATGCGGTCCAGCTTGGCGATATGGCGGGCCATCAACAGATAGATCGCCCCGTACAGCGCCGCGACGACCAGCCCGACCCACTGGATCTCGAAGGGGGTGAAGACATAGGCCCCCACTAGCGCCAGCTGCAGCAGGAAATGCAGCGGGTAATAGCGACGGTCGCCCAATGTCTCCCGGGACCAGCCCAGATTGGCGGAATAGAGCCGGATCAAGCTGTCCAGTGAATTGATCACAAAGACCACCCCCACCCCGATCATGAACCAGTTCAGCCAATCGGGGATGACCACGCCCCCCTGATGATAGACGAACAGCACGCTGAACCACAGACCCAGGGGCACGGCGGGCAGCGCCACCATCGCCACCGCCAGCTGCCAGACCCGCATGCCGCCGACGAAGCGCGCGACGAACTGTCCGATCATGATCGACCAGGCGAACCACCAGAACAGGTAGAATTCGTGATAATCGGAGATCGGCGTCGCAAAGCGCGGCAGGTGGCGGAAGTAATCGGCCAGCAGCCCCAGATTGGCAAAGAAATCCGGCAGCCCCACCCGGCTATAGACAAAGGCGATCATCGCCAGCGCGGTAAAGGCCAGCATCCCGAACCCATAGCTGGACAGGATCGCCAGCCATTTCATCACCGCCATGTTCCCGCTGGAGATCACCGCCGTGGCGATCACCACCACCACCAGCCCCCAGACCGCCCCCTGCGACAGGTCGGGCGCATAGGTCGGCAGGTTCGACATGAACAGATAGCAGGTAAACGAACAGGTCGCGATGACGGTCAGGTTATAGACCCATTTCACGACCGGAATCTGGAACAGCTGCAGGCGCGGCTCGATCGCGATGAAATAGAAGGTGGCGACGAAATACATCAGCCAGACCAAGGGCCCCCACATGCCGAACTCGACCGCCAGGGCGTTGGTGAAGCCGAAGGCCGGGTCCTCCTCATACAGGGGGAACTCCGCCAGCGGCAGCATGACCAGGCCCATGTCCAGGCCGGCGGTGAACAGCAGGGCGATAAGGGTGAACAGGCCGACGGGCTCTTCGCCCTGCAGCCGCAGGCGGGGCCAGCGGATCAGGACGAACAGCGCGCAGGCCAGCACGCTGAGATAGGCGACGGTGATGATCGGCGTCATGCGCAATCCTTCTTTGGAACCTGAACGATCGGTTCAGGTAATTCGTAGGCGATCCCTCCGCAAAGGGCGGATGGGACGGCTTTAATTGGCGCAGGGGCCAGTATTTCGCTTTGATAGCCTAAGTGTGATCCAACTTGAGTGACGGGTCAATCAAAAACCGCCCCATCCGCGCCGTCCTGCCACGGCAACGCCCATGCGGGCCGTTTCGGTTCATCATCCGCTTGAGATCGGGGGGCGCATCTGCGACATGCTGCCCGGACACGCAGCGGAGACCCATGTGATGTCCAACAGCCTGAAGATCGCCCTGGGAAGCATCGTGGTCGGCCTTGTCGTGCTGGGCCTCAAGACGCTGGCCTGGCGGCTGACCGGGTCGGTGGCCCTGCTGTCGGACGCGCTGGAAAGCATCGTCAACGTGGCGACCGCGCTGGCCGCGCTGGTGGCGATCAAGGTCGCGCAGCGGCCCGCCGATCAGGGCCATCCCTATGGCCATCACAAGGCCGAATTCCTCAGCGCGGTGCTGGAGGGGGTGCTGATCATCGTCGCGGCCCTGCTGATCCTGCGCGAGGCCTGGCATGCGTTCCAGAACCCCCGCCTGATTCAGGATGCGGGCCTGGGCATGGCGATCAACGCGGGCGCGGGCGCGCTGAACGCCGTCTGGTGCTGGGTGCTGATCCGCCAGGGGCGGCGGCTGCGGTCACCCGCGCTGGTGGCGGATGGCAAGCATCTGCTGTCGGATGTGATCTCGTCCGCGGGGGTGCTGCTGGGCGTGGGGCTGGCGGTGGCGACGGGCTGGGCGGTGCTGGACCCGGCGCTGGCGATGCTGGTCGGGGTCAACATCCTGTGGTCGGGGTGGAAGGTGATGACGGCGTCCCTGTCCGGCCTGCTGGACGAGGCGGTGCCCGAAAAGACCCTGGCCGTCATCCGCGAGATCATCTCGGACAAGGCCAGCGGCGCGCTGGAGGCGCATGACCTGCGCACGCGTCACGCGGGCGCGGTCACCTTCATCGATTTTCACCTGGTCGTGGACGGGCAGACCACCGTGTCGGACGCCCATGACATCTGCGACCGGGTCGAGGCCAGCCTCAAGGCCCGCCTGCCCGACGCGCAGATCACCATCCATGTCGAACCGGAGCACAAGGCCAAGCATTCCGGCGTGCTGGTGATCTGAGGCCGCTCAGGCCGCCAGACGCACCCAGACCGGGACGTGGTCGCTTGGCTTTTCGCCGGCGCGGGCGTCGCGGTCGACGCCGGTCTCGACCATCAGGTCGGCCGCCTGCGGCGACAGCAGCAGGTGGTCGATGCGGATGCCGTTGTCGCGGTCCCACGCCCCCGCCTGATAGTCCCAGAAGGTGAACGGTCCCCGCGTGGCCCAAGGGTCGCGGATGCGCACCGCATCGGTCCAGCCCTGGTTGACGATGGCCTGGAACGCGGCCCGGCTTTGCGGCAGGAACAGCGCATCCTCGGTCCAGTTCTGCGGGTTGGCGGCGTCACGGGCCTGCGGGATGATGTTGTAATCGCCCAGCATCACCACCGGCATCTCGGTCGCCAGCAATTCCGCGGCGCGGTGGCGCAACCGCTCCATCCAAGCCAGCTTGTAGTCGTATTTGGGGCCAGGCGCCGGGTTGCCGTTGGGCAGATAGAGGCCGGCGATACGCACCGCGCGGGTGCCCACCACTGTCGCCTCGATATAGCGGGCCTGCTCATCCGTATCGTCGCCGGGCAGGCCGCGCGTCACGTCCTCCAGCGGCAGGCGCGACAGGATGGCGACGCCGTTGAAGCCCTTCTGGCCATGCGTCTCGACCTGCCAGCCCAGATCCTGGAAATGCTCGCGCGGGAAACCCTCGTCCACCGACTTGATTTCCTGCAGGACGACCAGATCGGCATCGGTCGCGCCCAGCCAGTCGGTCAGCGCCTGGATGCGGGCCTTGACGCCGTTGATGTTGAAGCTTGCGATTTTCATGGGCCGCATCTTTAGCGGCCCCACAGCGATTGGCAACCGGCTCCGGTCAGATCGAGAACGATGTGCCGCAGCCACAGCTGGCGGTGGCGTTCGGGTTCTCGATCACGAAACGCGCGCCGATCAGCTCATCGGTGAAATCGATCACCGCCCCCGCCAGATAGGGCAGCGACACCGGGTCCACCACGACGCGCTGGCCGGATTTCTCCAGGATCAGGTCGTCGGGCTCGGGCGCGTCCAGGCGGATGTCATACTGGAACCCCGAACAGCCCCCGCCCAGCACGGCGACGCGCAGGGAGGCCGGCTCCTTGCCCGCATTGATCTGGGACAGGCGGTCAAAGGCGCGGTCGGTCACTTTGGGCGGCAGGTTCATGGGGCGTTCCCGTTTTCGTCTGATGCCATCAAATATAGGGTCGCCGGGCACCAGCCGCAAGGAATGCCCCGTGACCGCACTTGCCCCCTATGCCTGCCAGCCTGCCGACAGCCGCGGGCGGCTGCATGACGAAAGCCTGTCGACCTTTCGCTCGCCCTGGCAGCGCGACCGCGACCGGATCATCCATTCCAGCGCCTTCCGGCGGCTCAAGCACAAGACCCAGGTTTTTGTCGAGCATGACGGAGAGGGGTATCGCGGCGACTATTTCCGCACCCGCCTGACCCACACGATCGAGGTTGCACAGGTCGCCCGCACCATCGCCGGTGCCCTGGGCCTGAACACCGACCTGGCCGAGACCGTGGCCCTGGCCCATGACCTGGGCCACCCGCCCTTCGGCCATACCGGAGAGGACGCGCTGGCAGCCCTGATGGCCCCCTATGGTGGCTTCGACCACAATGCCCAGGCCCTGCGCATCGTCACCCGGTTGGAGCGGCACTATGCCGATTTCGACGGGCTGAACCTGACCTGGGAAAGCCTTGAGGGCATCGCGAAACATAATGGTCCAATTGTCGGGACAAGCCCGACGGGGGGCCCCATCACCGGCCCCCTGCCCTATGCGCTGGCCGATGTGAACGCGCTGTGGGACCTTGAACTGCACACCAATGCCAGCGCCGAGGCGCAGGTGGCCGCGGTGGCCGATGACGTGGCCTATAACCACCACGACCTGCATGACGGGCTGCGCGCGGGCCTGTTCACCGAGGCCGATCTGGCCGAGTTGCCCGTCATCGGCCCGGCCTTCGCCGAGGTGGACCGCCGCTATCCCGGCCTGGACCCCACGCGCCGCCGCTACGAGGCGCTGCGCCGCGTCTTCGGCGTCATGGTCGAGGATGTGATCGCGGTCGCCCAGAACCGCCTGGCGGGCCTGCAGCCGCAATCGGCCGACGACATCCGCGCGATGGACGGCCCGATCATCCGCTTTTCCAAGCCGCTCTATCAGAACATCAAGGCGATCAAGTCCTTCCTGTTCCAGCGCATGTACCGCGCCCCTTCGGTCGTGGTCGAACGCACGCATGTCACCCAGATGCTGCATGACCTGTTCCCGCTGTATCTGGACCACCCCGACCGCCTGCCCGACCAGTGGCGCGCCGCGGCCGTGGCGCTGAACGATCCGACCGAGCGCGCCCGGCTGGTGCTGGACTATGTGGCAGGCATGACTGACCGCTATGCGATTGCTGAACATCAACGGCTGTTTCACGACGCGCCCTGAACCTTGGCTGGTGTTGCCGCGTTGAGCGCGCAACACTGACCCAAGCAAAGGATGGATGTCATGATCACCCGCACCGGATCTGCCGAATGGACTGGCGGCCTGAAAGAGGGCAAGGGCCAGGTTTCGACCAAGTCGGGCGCGCTGTCCGCCCAGCCCTACGGCTTCAACACCCGCTTCGAGGACAAGCCCGGCACCAACCCCGAGGAGCTGGTGGGCGCGGCCCATGCCTCGTGCTTCTCGATGGCGCTGGCGATGATGCTGGAGCAGGAGGGGATCTCGGGCGTGTCGATCAAGACCACCTCGGACATCTCGATGGACAAGGAGGGCGACGGTTTCGCCGTCAAGAAGGCCCACCTGACCACCACGATCACCGCCGATGCCGACCGCGCCAGGGTGCTGGAGATCGCGGAAAAGGCCAAGGCCGGCTGCCCGATCAGCAAGCTGCTGAACGCAGAGATCACCATGGACGCATCGGTCGCATGATGCTGGTCCGGGTCGGTCATCAGTTTCGCATCACGGTCGAGCAGCCGACCCCCCTGATCTGCCTTGTCGCCCCCGAGGCGGCACGGCACCCCGATTTCGTGGCCCCCGAGGAGGTCACCACCACCCCCGAGGTCGAGGTCCATGAATATCGCGACCGGTTCGACAACATCTGCCGCCGGATGATCGCCCCTGCGGGCGAGTTCATCCTGCGCGGCGACGTGACCCTTTACGACAGCGAGGCCTGGGACGAGGTCGATCCCGACGCCCAGGAGGTGCCGGTCGAGGAGCTGCCCGACGAGGCGCTGATGTTCCTGATGCCGTCCCGCTATGTCGAAAGCGACGTGTTGTCCCAGCAGGCCTGGGACCTGTTCGGCCAGGTCACGCCGGGATGGGGCCGCGTTCAGGCCATCCTGGATCATGGCCACAAGGTCCTGCGCTTCGACTATGGCACGGCGTCCGTGTTCCGCACCGCCCATGACGCCAGCCAGGGCGGGACGGGCGTCTGCCGCGATTTCGCGCATTTGTCGCTGGCCTATCTGCGCGCGATGAACATCCCGGCGCGTTACGTCAATGGCTATGTCGGCGATATCGGCGTGCCCAAGGTCGATGCCCCGATGGACTTCGCAGCCTGGATCGAGGTGTTCCTGTCCGGCCGCTGGTGGACCTTCGACCCCCGCAACAACGAACGCCGCCTTGGCCGCGTCGTTGTCGCACGCGGGCATGACGCGGCGGATGTGTCGATGCTGTCCAGCTTTGGTCCGCACACCCTGACGGGCTTTGACGTCTGGTGCCACCCGGTCGACAAAGAGGGCAACGAGTTGCCGGGGATGGATTACGGTCCGCAGCCACCCAAAGCATTAACTGTTGGCTGACCGGGGAAAGTAACGGGAATGGGTCCGGCCCTGACGAAGGATGTGGATGCCTGAAAACGCTTTTGCAGAACGTTCGATCAAGCCGTCAGTATTCCACAATGATACCCACGCTCGCTCAAACGACACACCCTGTGCCGCTTCATCTTGGATCAACAGATGAAGCGGCGGCTTAAAAGAATAAGTGGAAGCCAGTTTACATTTTTTTAGAATTGCACGGCACATTTCTGAAACCCACAAGTCGTCCGATGCGACCCCGGTCCATCCCGGCGCTTTCGTCGAATCGATTCTCTCCAATACCTGAGGCCGTTTTTTTAGATTGTCTTCAGGTGTCAGATGGTAAAGGGACAAGGTCGTCGGCACTGGCTGACCACGCATTTCCTCTTCATTGGCGATTGAGATGGCACGCGCTGCTATTTGAGGGATCGCTTCCACGATCTCAACGCCGACTGACCCAGTCAGAAAATCGAGGCAAAAATCCGGACATTCCTGTTTCACGATCTTCGTAGGATGCGGACCACCGAAAATAGTCCGGCGCGCCAATAGTGCGTGGCCGAGCGTCCAGCGCTCCCTTGCCTGCGCGTCCTGGCCAAGTCCCCGCCCAAGGATGGGCTGACACAGTTCCTCAAGAACTGCTTCAAACTCCCCAGGCGTGCGTATCTCCCACTCAGTCTTCAGACCATCATCTCCTTGGTCGCGGTCAGCCGGATCTCCGGGTGGTCGCGGCCGATGCGGTCGATGTCCCATTGCAGACGGGTCAGGAACACCAGATCGCCGTCATGGTCATGGGCCAGATGCTGCTTGTTCGCCTCGGCAAAGGCATCGACCTTGGCCTTGGGGCCGCTGACCCAGCGGGCGCTGGTGAACTGGCTGCCCTCGAACCGGACGGGGATGCCGTATTCCAGCTCGATCCGGCTGGCCAGCACCTCGAATTGCAGCGCGCCCACGACACCCACGATGAAGCCCGAGCCGATCGACGGCTTGAAGACCTTGGCCGCGCCTTCTTCCGCGAATTGCATCAGCGCCTTTTCCAGGTGCTTGGCCTTCATCGGATCGGTCGCACGCACCGTCTGCAGCAGTTCGGGGGCAAAGGACGGAATGCCGGTGAAGCGCAGCGCCTCGCCCTCAGTCAGCGCGTCGCCGATGCGCAGCTGGCCATGGTTCGGGATGCCGATGATGTCGCCGGCCCAGGCCTCCTCAGCCAGTTCGCGGTCGGCGGCCAGGAACAGCACCGGGTTCGACACGGCCATGGGCTTCTTGGAGCGCACATGCACCATCTTCATGCCGCGTTCGAAATGCCCCGAGGCCAGCCGCACAAAGGCCACCCGGTCGCGATGTTTGGGGTCCATGTTCGCCTGGACCTTGAAGACAAAGCCGGTGACCGGCGCCTCGTCCGGCGAAATCTGGCGGCCGTCCGTGTTCTGGGGCTGGGGCGGAGGGCCGTATTCGCTGATCCCCGACATCAGCTCCTGCACGCCAAAGCTGTTGATCGCGCTGCCGAACCAAATGGGCGTCATGTGCCCCTCCAGGAACGACTGCCGGTCAAAGGCGGGCAGCAGCTCGCGCGCCATCTCGACCTCCTCGCGCAGCTTGGCCAGCAGGTCGGCGGGCACGTGATCGGCCAGCCGCGGGTCGTCCAGCCCGTCGATCTTGATGCTCTCGGCGACCTTGTTGCGGTCGGCGCGGTCCATCAGCTCCAGCCGGTCATGCAGCATGTCATAGCAGCCGATGAATTCGCGCCCCACCCCGATGGGCCAGGATGCCGGGGCCACGTCGATGGCCAGATTCTCCTGGATCTCGTCGATGATCTCGAAGGTGTCGCGGCTTTCGCGGTCCATCTTGTTGCAGAAGGTCAGGATCGGCAGGTCGCGCAGGCGGCAGACCTCGAACAGCTTGCGGGTCTGCGATTCGACGCCCTTGGCCCCGTCGATGACCATCACCGCCGCATCGACCGCCGTTAGCGTGCGATAGGTATCCTCGGAAAAATCGCTGTGCCCCGGCGTGTCCACCAGGTTGAAGCGGTGCCCGTCGAAATCGAAGGACATGGCCGAGGCCGAGACCGAGATGCCGCGATCCTTCTCCATCTGCATGAAATCCGACCGCGTGCGCCGGGCCTCGCCCTTGGCCCGCACCTGACCGGCCATCTGGATGGCGCCACCATACAGCAGGAACTTCTCGGTCAGCGTGGTCTTGCCGGCGTCGGGATGCGAGATGATCGCAAAAGTCCGGCGGCGGGCGATTTCGGGCGGAAGATCGGGGCGGTTGCTCATGCCTCGCGCTTTAGCGCGCCCGCGCGTCCGGCGCAATTCCCGGTGTTGCGGCGGGTTTGGCTTGAATTGTCTGCATCGTTTCCTTGAACTGCGGCGCCCGCCGGGGAAACTGGCCGGAACGAAAACGGAGAGGCGGATGGACGGCTCGCTGGATCAGCTGATGCGATTGTTGTCGAACCGGGGCCTGGAATGGCTGCGGCAGCGCATCATGGCCCTGCCCGAGGCGATGTCGGTCGACCACCCTGACCTGGGCGCGCTGGCGATGGTGGGCCAGGCGGCACCGGTTCTGTCGGGCTTGCGCGGGCGCATCTCTCCGATGGAGGTGATCGTGATGCGCCGCCTGACGCCCGATCTGGTGCGCGCAGGCGCGATCCGGGTGCTGGAGGGCGCACGCACGCCCGATCTGGTCCGCCTGATGCTGGCGGGGGGCCTCGTCGCCTGCGACGACCCGCTGTGGCAGATGGCCTGCGAGACGCTGGCCGAGGATGCCGCCCTGCCCCTGCCGCAACGGCTGGCCCTGTCCGATGACCCCGCCTTGCTGGCCCAGGCCGAACGGGTGCTGACCACCTCGCCGCGCCGGATCACGCCCGACCATGTCACGACGGTCGCGCAGCTGCTGATGCAGCTGTTTCACTATGGCGCGCGGCGACCGCGCCTGTCGCAGGCGCGTGCCTTCACGCAGATATTCGACCATCTGCGCAGGCTGGCGGATTGGGCGCAGGCGGCAGGCTGCACCGCCTCGGTCGCGCAGGTGGCCTTTTGCCTGCGCCTTCTGGACGAGGATTATCCGCTGGCCGAGATGGTGTCCGACCTGATCCAGGTGCAGCGGCCCGACGGGTCGTTCCCGGCCCGCCTCGGGTTCGGGACCGCCGATCAGGAGCTGGCGCAGGCGGCGGGACCCACGGTTCTGGTGGCCATGGCGCTGCATATGGCCGCGTGGCGGCGCTGGCGGGGCGCGGCGCCCGTCTGGCTGCAACCGCATCCGCTGCGCACGGCGACGCGGCTGCTGGCCGACCGCCTGGCGCGCGCGCCCATCCCCGACACGCTGGCGCTGCATGCCGCGACCAGCCTGACGCGTGCAACGGGGCAGGACTGGCTGCGGCGACTGTCGGCCCCGCGCGGAGCGGAACCGGCGCTGCTGGCGGACCTGGCGCGGGTCTGTTTCCGCGACCCCATCTCGGCGCGGCATCTGCGCCGCTGGCTGGACCTGCCGCGCCTGCCCGCAGGTCCCGCGACCCTGGACCGCGTCGAGGCCGCGTGGCTTTCGGGGGCGCCGGTCTTGATCGCCAGTCCCCTACCCCCTGCCCTGAGTGCATTGTGGGAGCGTGCCGCCCGCACCGGCGATGACGTCCTGTTCATGGACTGCGCCCGCATCGCGCTGCATCACGGCGACGGGGTGCCTGCCCCCGTGATCCGCGACCGCGCCCGACGGCTGGCCGCGCGCGCGCTGACGGCACAGGATTCGGTGCCCGACATGCTGGTCAGCCTGGACCGCCTGTCCCTGCTGGCGCAGCTGTTGGAGCCTGAACCGGCCGCAGCCGCCGCCGCCTGACCGGTCAGAACAGCCCTTCGACCTGGCCCTGATCGTCCAGGCGGATCACTTCGGCCGCCGGGTGTCGCGGCAGGCCGGGCATGGTCATGATCTGCCCGCAGATCGCCACGACAAAGCCCGCGCCCGCGTTCAGGCGCACCTCGCGCACCGGGATCGTGTGGCCGGTGGGCGCGCCCCGCAGGTCGGGATCGGTCGAAAAGCTGTATTGCGTCTTGGCGATGCAGACCGGCATGTGGCCATGCCCCGCCGCCTGCCAAGCCTCCAGCTGGGCGCGGACGCCCGGCGCGGCCTCGACATGGGCGGCGCGGTGGATGCGGGTGCAGATGGTCTCGATCTTGTCCCACAGGGGCATGGCGTCGGGATAGAGCGGCGCGAACTGCGCCTTGCCGCCCTCGGCCAGACCCACCACCGCGCGGGCCAGATCGGTGGCGCCCGCGCCACCCTCGGCCCAATGCCGCGCCAGAATCGCCTGCACCCCCTGCTGGGCGCAATAGGCGCGCAGGGCGTCGATCTCGGCCTCGATATCGCCCGCGAAATGGTTCAGCGCGACGACCACGGGCAGGCCAAAGCTGCGGATATTCTCGATATGGCGGCCCAGATTGGCGCAGCCCGCGGTGACGGCGGCGACATCCTCAGACCCCAGATCAGCCTTGGCGACGCCGCCGTTCATCTTGAGCGCGCGGACCGTGGCCACCAGCACCACGGCGGCGGGCGACAGCCCCGCCAGACGGCACTTGATGTTCAGGAACTTCTCGGCGCCCAGATCGGCGCCGAAGCCCGCCTCGGTCACGACGTAATCGGACAGGCGCAGCGCCGCGCGGGTGGCGATCACGCTGTTGCAGCCATGGGCGATATTGGCAAAGGGCCCGCCATGGACCAGCGCCGGGTTGTTCTCCACCGTCTGGACCAGATTGGGCTGCAGCGCGTCCTTGAGCAGGACCGTCATCGCCCCATCCGCCTGCAAATCGCGCGCGGTGACGGGGCGTCGGTCGCGCGTCTCGGCCACGACGATGCGGCCCAGACGGTCCTGCAGGTCGGCCAGGTCGCGCGCCAAGCACAAGATCGCCATGACCTCGGAGGCCACGGTGATGTCGAAGCCGGTCTGGCGCGAGAACCCGTTGGCCGGACCGCCCAGACCCACGACCGTATCGCGCAGCGCCCGGTCGTTCATGTCCATCACCCGCCGCCAGGTGATGCGGCGTGTGTCGATGTCCAGCGCGTTGCCCCAGTGAATGTGGTTGTCGATCATCGCGGCCAGCAGGTTGTGGGCCGAGGTGATGGCGTGGAAATCGCCGGTGAAATGGAGGTTCATCTCCTCCATGGGCACGATCTGCGCGCGCCCACCGCCTGCCGCGCCGCCCTTCATGCCGAAATTCGGCCCCAGGCTCGCCTCGCGGATGCAGATGGTCGCGCGGTGGCCCAGCAGGTTCAGCGCGTCGCCCAGACCCACGGTGGTGGTGGTCTTGCCCTCGCCCGCAGGGGTCGGGTTGATGGCGGTGACCAGGATCAGGCGGCCCTGGGGACCGCTGAGGCCGGCCAGCGCGTCATGGGTGATCTTGGCCTTGTCATGGCCATAGGGCAGGATCTGGTCGGGCGTCAGGCCAAGCCGGGCGGCGATATCCGCAATGGGCCGCTTGGACGCGGCCCGCGCGATCTGAAGATCGGTCTGCATGATCTAGCGCACCACCATCACGGAGACGGGCGAATGGCGCACCACCGCATTGGCGTCCCGGCTGACCAGGATGCTGCGCAGCTCATCCGGCTTGTCGCTGGCCATGACGATCAGGTCGGCCTTGTACTTCGCCGCGGCCTTGAGGATCGTCTCGGCCACATGGCCGTGCCCCACGTGGATGCGGACCCGGGATTCGTCGGGGAAGTGCTGACTGGCGAAATCGTCCAACGCCTCCTTCATCTTCTGCAGGATCTTCTGCTCATAGCCCTTGGGCAGGAAGGTCGCGACCATCGAGCTGCCGAAATCATGCACGATCCCCAGCAGGTGGATCACCCCCTGCTCTCCCGCCAGCCGCTTGGCGGCAGGCAGGGCCTTTTCCCAGCTTTCGGGATGCTGCAGGTCGATGGGCAACAACACGGTGTCATGCATGACGCGCTCCTTTCACGGGTTCGGCGCGGGGTTCGCGGCGGCGCTGCAGCCAGACGACCAGCCCCATCAGCAGGAAGGCCGGGATATAGATCCAGTACCGCGACGGTGCCGGAACGGGCGCGTTCACCGTCAGGATCGTCTGGTCCCAATCCAGACCGGCGGCCTGTGCAGGGCTGTCAAAGGCCACGTTGTCGATCAGCATCCGGTCGCCATCCTGGGCCAGTTCGATCCCGGCGGCGGCCAGACGCTCCTCTCCGGTGGCGCCGGGCGGGACGGCCAGCAGGGCGGTGAATTCAACCGGGTTGCCGATGTCGTTCAGCCCCGCGATCTGCAGGCGCAGGCCCTCGCCCGGGTCGCTGTCCTCCAGCGCCTGGACGAACTCGGTCCCCGGACGCTCCTCGAAGGGCGGGAAGACATAGTCCCAGAAGAAGCCCGGCCGGAAGATGGTGAAGGCGATCAGCAGCAGCAGGACCGTCTCCCAGATCTTGTTGCGCACCAGGAACCAGCCCTGCGTCGCCGCCGCGAACAGCAGCATCGCGATGGTCGCGGTGACAAAGACAAAGATGCCCTGCATCCACCCCACGTCGATCAGCAGCAGGTCGGTATTGAAGATGAACAGGAACGGCAGCGCCGCCGTCCGCAGGCTGTAGAAGAACGCCACGACACCGGTGCGGATCGGATCGCCCCCCGACACCGCCGCCGCCGCAAAGGAGGCAAGCCCCACGGGCGGCGTCACATCGGCCATGATGCCGAAATAGAAGACGAACAGATGGACCGCGATCAGCGGCACGATCAGCCCGTTCTGCTGGCCCAGGGTGACGATGACCGGCGCCAGCAGCGCAGAGACGACGATATAGTTCGCCGTGGTCGGCAGCCCCATCCCCAGGATCAGCGACAGCACCGCCGTCAGGCCCAGGATGGCCAGCAGGTTGCCGCCCGACAGCACCTCGACCACATCGGCCAGGGCCGAGCCCACGCCGGTCTGGCTGACCGCGCCCACGATGATGCCCGCCGTCGCCGTGGCGATGCCGATGCCGATCATGTTGCGTGCGCCCGAGATCAGACCGTCGACCAGATCGTCCACGCCCACCCGCAGCGCGCGGGCCGTGGTGCTGATGCCGGTGCGGTCCGCGCCGCGCAGCCACACCATCAGCGGGCGCTGCGTCAGCAGGATGAAGATCATATATGCCGTGGCCCAGAAGGCCGACAGGCCCGGCGACAGCCGGTCCACCATCAGCGCCCAGACCAGCACCACCACCGGCAGGATATAGTGCAGGCCCGACCGCACCGTCGGTCCCGGCAGCGGCAGCGCCGTCACCGGGGCGTTGGGGTCGTCGATCTGCAGCGGCTCCTCGCGCGAGGCGACCCACATCAGGCCGACATAGGCCGCCGTCAGCAGGCCAAAGACCACATAGGGCGCGCTGGAGCCGAAGGCGGGCCGGATCCATCCCATCAGGTAATAGACCGCCAGCGACAGCGCGCAGATCCCCGCCACCATGAAGGCGATGAACATCAGGCGCTGCAGGATCGGGGGCGGCTCATAGGCGCGGGGCAGGCCCTGCATGCCGGCCTTCATCGCCTCCAGATGGACGATGTAGACCAGCGCGATATAGCTGATCGTGGCGGGCAGGAAGGCGTGCTTGACCACGTCGAAATAGGGGATGCCCACATATTCGACCATCAGGAAGGCCGCGGCCCCCATCACGGGCGGCATGATCTGGCCGTTGACCGAGGATGCGACCTCGACCGCGCCGGCCTTTTCGCTGGAAAAGCCCACCTTCTTCATCAGCGGGATGGTGAAGGTGCCGGTGGTGACCACGTTGGCGATGGATGACCCCGAGATCAGGCCGGTCATGGCGCTGCTGACCACGGCGGCCTTGGCCGGCCCGCCCCGCAGGTGCCCCATCAGCGAGAACGCCACCTGGATGAAGTAGTTGCCCGCCCCCGCCTTGTCCAACAGCGCGCCGAACAGCACGAACAGGAACACGAAGCTGGTCGAGACGCCCAGGGCGATGCCGAAGATGCCCTCGGTCGTGACCCATTGGTGGTTGGCGACCTCGGCCAGCGAATTGCCGCGATGGGCGATGATCGAGGGCATGTAGGGCCCCAGGAACGTATAGACCAGGAACACCGTCGCCACGATCATCAGCGCCGGGCCCAGGCTGCGGCGCGTGGCCTCCAGCAGCAGCAGGATGCCGATCACGGCCATCAGCACGTCGGTGGTGATCGGCGCGCCGACCCGGCGGCCCAGGGCGTCGCTGTTGAGGAACACGTACATCGTGACGCCCACGCCCACCAGCGCCAGCGCCCATTCCCACGGCGGCACGCGGGTCTTGGGGCTGCCCAGCAGGACGGCGGCGATCACGCCCGCCCCGGCCAGCGCGATCCACCAGATCGGCATGGCGGCGGGGGCGCCATAGATGAACAGGCCCGACAGGATCAGCGGAACCGCGACCCCCAAGGCCAGCTGAAACGGTGATCTTTCAGCGGGATAGGCCATGAAAGCCAGAAACAGCGCGAAGGCCAGATGCACCGCGCGGGCATCGGTCGCGCTGATGATGCCGAAATTCAGCATGAAGGGCAGCGGCGAGGCGATCCACAGCTGGAACAGCGACCAGCACAACGCCACCGCCAGGATCAGCTTGCCCACCAGCCCCGGCGGCGTGCGCGCGCCCGTGTCCGAGGAGGCGACCAGCTCGTCCAGCTCCTCCTGCGTCAGCGCCCCGCGCCCCGAAGCCTGCATCTCGACCGCGCTGGCCTGTTGCTGGCGCTCCTTTGTCCCGTCGTTCCGGCTCATCACGGCACCCCCTGCGATCCATCTTGTTCTTGTTCAGGCATGATGAAGGGGCGGCCCCATCAGGGCCGCCCCGGTCAGGCGTGGATCACTCGATCCAGCCCTGTTCGCGGTAATACCGCTCGGCGCCCGGATGCAGGGGGGCGCTGTTGCCGTCGGCGATCATCTCCTCGGGCGTCAGGGTCGCGAAGGCGGGGTGCAGGCCCTTGAAGCGGTCAAAGTTGTCGAACACCGCCTTGACCACCTGATAGACGGTCTCCTCGGGGATTGCGGCCGAGGTCACGAAGGTCGCCTTGACGCCAAAGGTCTCGGTATCCTCGTCATTGCCGGCATACATGCCGCCGGGGATCGTGACCTTGGAGTAGAAGGGATTGGCCTCGACCAGCGCGTCGATCTCGGGGCCGGACACGTCGACCAAGCGGGCGTCCACGGTCGAGGTCGCCTCCTGGATCGAGCCGTTGGGATGGCCCACGGTATAGCTGATCGCGTCGACCTGGTTGTCGCCCAGCGCCGCTGACTGTTCGGCCGGGCGCAGCTCGGACGACAGGGCAAAGTCGGACATGCTCATGCCCATCGCCTCCAGCACGACCTCGAAGGTCCCGCGCGAGCCCGACCCGGGGTTGCCCACGTTCACGCGCTTGCCCGACAGATCAGTAAAGGTCTCGACGCCGCTATCGGCGCGGGCCACGACGGTGAAGGGCTCGGGGTGGACGGCAAAGACCGCGCGCAGGTCCTCGAACGCGTCGCCCTCATAGTCAGAGCTGCCGTTATAGGCGTGGAACTGCCAGTCGGACTGGGCCACGCCCATGGTCATGCCGCCGGACTTGATCTGGTTGATGTTGTCGATGGACCCGCCGGTCGCGGGCGCGGTGCAGCGCAGGCCGGTGGTGGCGGTGTCGCGGTTCACCAGGCGGCAGATCGACTGGCCCACGACGTAATAGACGCCGGTCTGGCCGCCGGTGCCGATCGTGATGAACTGTTCCTGTTGCGCCATCAGCGGCGTGGCGCAGAGCGCGAAGGCGGTGCTCAGCAGGACGGGTTTCAGGTGGCTCATGCGGCGTCTCCCTTGGTCTGTTTTGGCCGGTCGGGGCGCGCCTGGCGCCCGGACCCGCAGGATCACGTCATCGTCAGGGAACTGTGCGCGAAACACAACCCCGTCGCTGAACCGCCGTGCCTTACCCTCGGTTCCGGCCGGGCTCCAGACCGATCGCGGTTTTTCGCGCCGCCTGCCCTCAGCCCGCCAGCGCAGCCGCCACATGGTCGCGCAGCGCGGGCAGCAGATCGGCCTGAAACCACGGGTTCGCGCGCAGCCAGCCGGTGTTGCGCCAGCTGGGATGGGGCAGCGGGATCACGTCCGGCGCATGGGCGCGCCAGTCGCGCACCGTGGGCGTGACCGACCGCGCGCCCAGGTGCCAGCGCATCGCATGCCCGCCTACCAGCAGCGTCAGCCGCGGCTGCAGCAGCGCCATCACGGGCGCGCGCCAGGTCGCCGCGCAGATCGGCGGCGGCGGCAGGTCGGCCCCACGCGCATCATAGCCCGGAAAGCAGAAGGCCATCGGCACGATGGCGATCCGGTCGCGGTCATAGAAGGTCGGTCGGTCGATCCCCATCCAGTCGCGCAGCCGGTCGCCCGACCGGTCGTCAAAGGGTAGACCGCTGGCGTGGACCCGTGCGCCGGGTGCCTGCCCCGCGATCAGAACCCGCGCCGTGCGGCTGAACCACACGACCGGGCGCGGCCGATGGCCGGTCGCCGTCGCCGCAAAGCGGTCGCGGCAGATCCGGCAGGCCCGGATGCGGTCGTCCAGCGGAGGTTCAGGCGCCATCATCTGCGGCATTTATGACGAAATGATCAAGAAATAAGGCTGGTCAGATCACAATTTCTGGGGCCGGATGGCAAGGCTGGACAGCCCGTCCGGCCCGCCCTAAGGTCGCCCCGGCAGTCGAGGCACCCGGCATGGCACGCCTCGTGCCGTTTTTTGTTGGTAAAGCAAGGCCATGCTAGAATTTGACGATGTGTCCAAGTCGTTCTGGACCGGCAAGCAGCATAAGATCATCCTGGACCAGGCCTCGTTCCGGGTGGAACTGGGCCAGTCCCTGGGCATCCTGGCCCCCAACGGCACCGGCAAGACGACGCTTGTGAACATGATGTGCGGCCTGGAGAAGGCCGATGAGGGGCGGATCAGGCGCGAATGCCGGATCTCGTTTCCCCTGGGCTTCATGGGCGGTCTGGTCAGCCGCCATACCGGCAACGAAAACGCGCGCTATATCGCCCGGATCTACGGGCTGGACCCGGATTACGTCTCGGCCTTCACCCGCTGGCTGTGCGACATCCACGAATATTTCGACATGCCCGTAGGCACCTATTCCAGCGGCATGCGGCAGCGATTCAACTTTTCGCTGCTGCTGGCGCTGGATTTCGACATCTACCTGATTGATGAGGGCATGCCCCAGACCACCGATGTCGAATTCAACCGCAAGGCAGGCCGCGTCCTGTTCGAACGTTTGCAGACCGCCACCACGGTGATCGTGTCGCACCAGCCCAGCACCATCGAAAAGTTCTGCAACCGGGCGGCGATCCTGCGCGACGGCAGGCTTTACCTGTTCGAGACCCTCGACGAGGCAAAGCAATATTATGACTACACCTCCTAGAGCGCGCCGGTATCACCTCTCTGCCTCGGAATCGGTCACGCAGGGCGGCAGCCCCGGCGCCGTGCCCGCGGACCACACCGGCGCCGCGCCGCGCGCCCCTGACGGGGCCATCCGGGTCGAAGTGACGCGCCGTGCGCCCCGTGCCGCAGGGAACACCGAGCCCCCCAAGGACCGCCAGGCACGGCTGGACAAGTTCCTGGCCACCGGTCCAGTCGATGACGGTTTCGGCGATTTCAGCCTGACCAAGCCCCCGGCCGCGGCGCCTGCGGCCCCCGCCCCCGCCGACGACCCCGATCTGGAGGCCAAACTGGCCGCGATCCGCGCGGAAAAGCTGACCGAGCGGCAGATGCGCATCGCCCGCCGCATCGCCGCCCTGCACCAAATCGAGGCCGCATCCCCCGAGGAGGCCGTCCTGCGCCTGCGCGAGCGGGGGATCGACCCGTCGCATCGCACTGCGGTCGGCAGCATCCTGTCCTCCGAAGGCAGCCGCGCGCAGGCGGCCCCCGCGCCCAACGCCCCGGCGCTGCGGCCCGCGCCCGTCCCCTCGATCCTGCCGGACCGGGCGCCGGGAAAGCGCCCCGCCCTGCCCTCGCGGGAGGAACTGACCGAGGAAAAGCGCGCCGCCGAGATTTATCGCATCCAGCGCGACCTGGCCCGCCGCCGCCGCCGCCGGATGGCGATGCTGGCCTTTCGCCTGATGCTGTTCGTCATGCTGCCGACAGTCCTGGTCGGCTGGTATTACCACCGCATCGCCTCGCCGCTTTATGCGACCGTGTCGCAGTTCCAGATCCAGTCGGCCGAAGGCGGCGGGTCGGGCGGCGGTCTGGGGGCGATGCTGGGCGGCACGGGCCTGGGCACGAACCAGGACGCCGTCGCGGTCCAGAGCTATCTGACATCGCGCGACGCCATGCTGCGGCTGGACGCGGAGCTGGGGTTCCGGCGCGCGTATCAGGACCCCTCGGTGGACGCGATCAAGCGCCTGCCCCCCGATGCCACGAACGAGGCGACGTTCAGCCTGTATCAGGATTCGGTCAAGATCGGCTATGACCCGACCGAGGGCGTGCTGAACATGGAGGTGATTGCCCCCAATCCCGAATTAAGCGAGCAGTTCTCGCGCGCGCTGATCACCTATGCCGAGGAGCTGGTCGATGCGCTGACCTCGCGGATGCGCGCCGACCAGATGGAGGGCGCCCGCGAGACCTATGAGGATGCCGAGGCCAAGATGCTGGCCGCCCAGATGCGTGTGCAGGAGCTGCAGGTCAGGCTGGGCGTGCTGGACCCGGTCGCCGAAAGCAGCGTCGTGATGGGCCAGGTCAGCGGCCTGGAAAGCCAGCTGACGGAAAAACAGCTGGAGCTGGGGCAGCTGCTGGCCAATCCGCGCCCGCTGCAGAGCCGCGTGGATGCGGTGCGCGGCGACATCACCCGCCTGCGCGAGCTGATCGCCGAGACGCGCCTGCAACTGACGCAGGACAGCGACACCCGCGGCTCTCTGGCCGCGATCGCGGGAGAGCTGCGCGTGGCCGAGGCCGAGATGGTCACCCGCCAGGAGATGCTGGGCGCCGCCGCCGCCCAGATGGAGGCCGCGCGCATCGAGGCCAACAAGCAGGTCCGCTATCTGTCGCTGTCCATCGCGCCGATCCCGCCGGACGAGGCGACATATCCCAAGGCGTTCCAGAACACCCTGGTGGCTTTCCTGATCTTTTCGGGTATCTATCTGATGCTGTCGCTGACGGCCTCCATCCTTCGCGAACAGGTATCGACATGACCACGCCCAAGCATATCCCCATCGGCCCGATCACCTGCGGCAACGACCTGCCGCTGACGGTGATCGCCGGACCCTGCCAGCTGGAAAGCCTGGACCACGCGCTGATGATCGCCGAGACGATGGCCGCGGCCTGCGCCGATGCGGGCGCGTCCTTCGTGTTCAAGGCCAGCTATGACAAGGCCAATCGCACGTCCCTGTCGGGGCGCCGCGGCCTGGGCATCGACGAGGGGCTGGCGATCCTGGCCGCCGTGCGTGACCGTTTCGGCTGTCCGGTCCTGACCGACGTGCATGACGCCGGCCAGGCGATCCGCGCGGCCGAGGTCGTGGACGTGATCCAGATCCCGGCCTTCCTGTGCCGCCAGACCGACCTGCTGCTGACGGCGGGCCGGACAGGGGCGGTCGTGAACATCAAGAAGGGTCAGTTCCTGGCGCCGTGGGACATGCCGAACGTGGCCGACAAGGTCGCCTCGACCGGCAATGGCAACATCCTGCTGACCGAACGCGGGGCCAGCTTTGGCTATAACACGCTGGTGGCGGACATGCGGTCGCTGCCGATCATGGCGCGCACCGGCTATCCGGTGATCATGGACGCGACCCATTCCGTCCAGCAGCCCGGCGGCCAGGGCGGCAGCTCGGGCGGGCAGCGCGAATTCGCGCCGGTGATGGCGCGGGCGGCGGTGGCGCTTGGCGTGGCCGGGGTCTTCATCGAGACGCATGAGGCGCCCGACACCGCGCCCTCGGACGGGCCGAACATGATCCCGCTGGACCGGATGCCCGCGCTGATCGCCTCTCTGATGGCCTTCGACCGACTGGCAAAGGCCGACCCGCTGCCGGCATGATCCGTGCGCTGCTGATCCTGCTGGCGCTGGCCGCGCCCGTCGCGGCGCAGGCCCCCGACCCCGCCGTGCCGCAGGTGCCAAGCGGCGCGATCTCGACCCAGGACAATCAGGCGACCGATCTGGCGATCCTGGCGCGTATCAGCAGCATCCTGGCGCAGGTGCCCGAATTCGACGGGGTCAGCGCGCGGGTCGATGCCGGCATCGTCACCCTGACCGGAGAGGTCACCGAACAGCAGACCGTCGCCCGGCTGGAGACCCTGCTGGCGCGGGTCGAGGGCGTCGTCGCGATCGAGGACCGGGTGACCCTGTCCACCGATCTGGGCACGCGGCTGGTCTCGGTCCGCGACCGGTTCCAGACGCGGCTGACGGCGGTGGTGGCGGGGCTGCCCTTCATGGCGCTTGGCCTGGCCGTGGGGGCAGTGATCGTGCTGGCGGGCGGCTGGCTGTCGCGGCGCGAACGCGCGCTGGCGGGAATTGCGCCCAATCCCTTCATCGCGGGGTTTCTGGCGCAGACGATTCGGCTGACCGCCTGGATCGTGGCACTGGTGGTCGCGCTGGACCTGATGGGGGCGCGGGCGCTGCTGGGCACGCTGTTGGGTGCTGCGGGCATCTTTGGCCTGTCGCTGTCCTTTGCCGCGCGCGACACGATCGAGGGGTTCGTGGCCACGATGCTGCTGTCGCTGCGCCAGCCCTTCAACCCGAACGATCTGATCGAGGTGAACGGCCTGCGCGGCCGGGTGATCCGCCTGACCAGCCGGGGCACCACCCTGCTGACGCTGGACGGCAACCACATCCGCATCCCGAACCAGATCATCTACAAGGCGGTCCTGACGAATTACACGCGCAATCCGGAACGGCGCTTCATGGTCGATCTGGCGATCGATCCGGGCGCCGATCTGGGCCGCGCGCGCGACGTCGTGCTGAAGACGCTGGCGGGCATGGATTTCGTGCTGAAACGCCCCGAACCGGTGGCCTGGCTGGATGCGCAGGGCCCCGAACATGTGGTGATCCGCGCGGGGGGCTGGGTGTCGCAGGACGGCACCGATTTCGACCTGGCGCGGGGCGAGGCGTTCCGCCTGCTGCGCCACGCGCTGGACGCCAAGGGCTATCTGATCCCCGAGCCCATCCACCGTATTCGCCTGGAACAGACCGACGCGTCCGAAGCGCCTGCCGCCACGCGGCCCTCGCGCCCCGCCGACCGCCGCCTGTCGGATCTGGGCCCCGACGCCGCCTTCGAGGAGATGGTCGAGCGCGAGCGCATCGATGACGGCCGCGACCTGCTGAACCCCACCCCGCGCGGTTAGGCCGCGCGACCGGCCGCATCGGCCGATGCCCAGGCCCATTGAAAGTTATAGCCGCCCAGCCAGCCGGTCACGTCGACGCATTCGCCGATGAAGGCCAGCCCCGGCACCTGCCGCGCCTGCATGGTCCGCGCATCCAGATCGCGTGTATCGACCCCGCCCAATGTGACCTCGGCGGTGCGATAGCCTTCGGTGCCCACGGGGCGCACCTGCCAGCGGTTGACCCGCGCGCCCAGGGCGTCCAGGCGGGCGTTCGGCTGATCGGCCAGCCGCGCCTGCACAAGCCCCGTCTCGGCGACGATGGCCTGCGCCAGGCGATCGGGCAGCATCTGCCCCAGCACGGTGGCGACCTGCGCACGGCCCGCCCCCGCCCGCGCGGCCTTCAGCGCGGCCGCGATATCGCGGTCGGGCGACAGGTCGATGGTCAGCGTCTCTCCGGCCTGCCAAAAGCTGGAGATCTGCAGAATTACCGGCCCGCTGAGGCCCCGATGCGTGAACAGCAGCGCGTCGCGAAACGCCCCGCCCCCATGGGCGATCCGCGCCTCGACGGACAGGCCCGCCAGAGGGCGGCAGAGCGCCAGATCCTGCTCGGCAAAGGTCAGCGGCACCAGCGCCGGACGCGTCTCAACCAGACGCAACCCGAACTGGCGCGCCAGGTCATAGGCCATGCCGGTCGCCCCGATCTTGGGGATCGACTTGCCGCCCGTGGCCACGACCACGCGCGCCGCCGTGATCGCCCCGCCTGAGGTCTCCAGCACAAAGCGGTCGCCCTGACGCTCCACCCCGGCGATGCGGGTCTCCAGCCGCAACTCGGCCCCGGCCATGCGGTCCAGCAGCATCGCGGTGATCTGGGTGGCCTTGCCATCGCAGAACAACTGGCCCTGGGTCTTCTCATGCCAGGCGATTCCCGCCGTCTCGACCAGATCGACAAAGGCCTGAGGCCGATACCGCGCCAGAGCACTGGCCGCGAATCGCGGATTGTCCGACAGGAACCGATCGGGCGCGGTCGCAAGGTTCGTAAAATTGCACCGCCCCCCGCCCGAGATGCGGATCTTTTCCGCCGGGGTGGCGGCATGATCCAGCACGATGACCCGCCGCCCCTGCGCCAGCGCCGATCCGGCGCAGAACAATCCGGCCGCGCCGGCCCCCAATATGACAAGATCCGCATGTTCCATGCCGCGTCGATAGCGGGGCTTTCGCATGGGGGCAAGATTTCTGCATTTTCCGTCTTGCACCCCCCGACGCGCTTGGGTAATCACCCTGCACAGTTGGGGCGTGGCCAAGTGGTAAGGCATCGGTTTTTGGTACCGTGTACCGTAGGTTCGAATCCTACCGCCCCAGCCAATTCATATTTAGTAGTAAAATCAACAGCTTAACGTGGCGCTGTCGAGCGTATGTGTTACAACTCTGTTTGTGTAGCACGTGGGCTATTTTGGTTGCATCGACTCATGCCAATAAGAAAAGCCCCGAACGCTATGGGGGCGTTCGGGGCAATAGGCAGGCACCGCGCGGCGGATAGGAGATTGCCACCGTGCCATGTCGGGGTTTTTGGGATGCCACCCGCGCAGTGATCCGACTGATCGCAGTCCAGGGCGGTTCTCGGTTCGCCCTAGACTACTTAGCATTACGGCTGATCAGGCTGCGTGTCGCATGCGATCAGGCAGCTTTTTCTTTGCCTTCCTGATCACGCTGCCATTCGGTATAGGCGATCTCCTCGCGAAGATCGCGTTCCGCCTGCTCAGCATTCAACAGCCGAAGTTCAAGTGCTGCTGCCTTTGCGTCAGCCTTGGCTTTCTTCAACTCGGCGTTGTTGCGTAACTCACGCGTGAGACGTGATGCCCCCTTTCCCCGTTGTCATCAGTCCACGCGGACTATCTCGGCCGTTCCGATGGCCGAGAAGCGGTTCATGAGTGCGATGCGGATTTGGATT
>NZ_SUNH01000018.1 GCF_005048265.1 Paracoccus hibiscisoli | reverse complement strand
TGCTTCAACAAGCTGAAAAACGCACGCCGGGCCGCCACACGCTACGACAAAACCGCTGAAAGCTTCCTGGGCTTCATCGACATCACGTCTATCCGCCTCTGGGTTCGCCTTTTGTCAACATGACCTAAGTTCGAACTCTCTTATGGCCGTGTCGAAGACAGGCTTGATCTGGTAGACGTACTTTGAAATCGTGTCTGCAGTGATGTAAGCGCTGTTCTGATCCCACATATTGTTAGCTTTTGCGGAATGGGATGACGTTGTCGCCTCGCATGAATGCGATTGCACCTTCGGCCTCGATGGCCTGGATTGCGGTATTCCGAGCGTCTTTGTCCGAGGCGAACTGATCGTCCCAAACGTGACTGGTTCCTTCATGATCGACCACTTCGAGGGACCAGGTTTTGCCGTGTTCAAGGCGGTAGATTTCGATGGAGAAGGGGAAGCCGTCGATGATGACGTGCTGGCTCTTTCCGGAGGTGACCAGATTTGGTTCGTCTTCGATCATCGGCGGCGCTCCGCGGTTATTGATCTTTCGACTATGCCGCCTGCTTTGGTCAGGTCAATCAGTCGAGGACTGATGCGCCCAGTTCCATGGAAGAAGGTCGTCGATCTGGCTTTGCCTATGGCCTTGGACGATTGCGGTAAGGGTGGCTGAGAGCCATGCGTGGGGATTGACGCGGTTTATCTTGCAGGTCTCGATGAGCGAGGCGATGACGGCCCAGTTTTCGGCTCCGGCATCATGGCCGGCGAAGAGGGCGTTCTTTCTATTCAAGGCGATGGGGCGGATGGTTCGTTCGACGGTGTTGTTGTCGATCTCCACGCGGCCATCGGTGAGGAAGCGGCCGAGGCCGTTACGGTATTTGGCGATATAGGCGAGCGCCTCGCCCAAGGGTGACTTGGCGGAAGCGCGGGCGCGATGACGGACCAGCCAATCGTCGATACGGGCGAGGATCGAGGCGGAGCGTTCCAGCCGGATGGACAGTCGGGTGGCGGGGTCGCTGCCACGGATCTCGGCCTCAATGGCGTAGAGGTCGCGGATGAGGGCCACGCCTTCTTCGGCAATCGGCGCGGTTCCGGTGCGGGTGATCTCGATCAGTTTTCGGCGCGCATGGGCCCAGCAATAGGCCAACTGGATGCCCAGACCGATCCGGTCTGGCGCGATCAGCCGATTGTATCCGGCAAAGCCGTCGACCTGTAGGATGCCACCGAAGCCCTGCAATATCCGCTCGGCATGCTGCCCTCCCCGACCGGGGGCATAGGTGAAGACCACGCCTGGAGGTGAGGTGCCGCTCCAAGGACGGTCATCGCGGGCCAGCGCCCAGAAGTATCCGGTCTTGGTCTTTCTAGCCCCGGGATCGAGAACCGGGGCGCGCGTTTCGTCCATGAACAGCTTGGTGGACCGTTTCAGATCGGCGAGCAGCGCGTCATGCACAGGGCGCAGCTCGAAGGCGGCACGCCCGACCCAATCGGCAAGGGTGGAACGGTCGAGGTCGACGCCCTGGCGGCTGTAAATCTGAGCCTGACGGTAAAGTGGCAGATGATCGGCATATTTGCTGACCAGCACATGCGCGACCATCGCTTCGGTCGGCATGCCGCTCGGGATCAACCTCGCAGGGGCCAGTGCCTGCGTCACGCCGTCGGTGCAGGACCGGCACGCATATTTGGGGCGGCGGGTGACGATGACGTGGAACTGGGCGGGCACGATGTCGAGCCGCTCTGACACATCTTCGCCGATGCAATGCAGGCAGCCACCGCAGGCACAGGTCAGACTGGCGGGCTCGATCACCTCCTCGATGCGCGGCAGGTGTTTGGGCAGCGATCCGCGATTGGGGGCACGCGGCCTGGCCGGGCGCCTAGCGGCGCGATCCTCGGCATCCTCTTCGGCATGGATTGCGGCGATGGCCGTCTCCAGATCCTCGAGCGCCAGTTCGAATTGGTCCGGATCGCTCTTCTCGGATCGCCGTCCGAAGGCTACGTGTCTGAAGGCCGCGACCAGCTTCTCCAGCCGTTCGATGCGCTCGTCCTTGCGTCGACCCTGCGCTTCCGAGGCGATCAGCATCGCCTTCAGTGTGGCAATTTCCTCAAGCAGATCAGCGGTCTTTGGCATGGCCATAGTTTATCACCTGCCGCGGACAATACCCGCAAAAGTTGCTCCAAAACTCAACAAAAAAGGACTATTCCACCGCTTCTGGCGCCCTTGCTGCGATGGCACGAACCCGTCGCCAATCCAGCCCAGCAAACAGGGCTTCAAACAGGGCGTGGTTCATCGTGAGCAGCCCGTCCTTCACCGCGGGCCAGGTGAAGCTGTGCTCTTCCAGCCGCTTGTAGGCCATCACCAGTCCGGTGCCGTCCCAGTAGAGCAGCTTCAGCCGGTCCGCTTTCTTGGCCCGGAACACGAAGACAGTCCCTGTAAACGGGTCCTTATGCAGCTCGTTTTTCACCATCGCAGCCAAGCTGTCATGGCCCTTGCGGAAGTCGATGGGTTTTGTCGCCACCATGACCCGCACCCGGTTCGATGAGAAGATCACGTGCGGGCCTGCAGCGCCAAGACCAGCTCAGCAACACGATCTGCGGGCGTTGTCGCATCCAGACGCAGCATCACAGAGCCAATGATCAGGTCAATCGGCCTCGTGACCGGCGTCTTGGTCTGCTCCGGCCAAGCCACGGGCGAGCCAAACTCCGCACCCGCAATCTCAGGCACGACCAGCTTGCCCTTCCGGGCCAGCGTGCGCCACGCGGACAAGTGGTTCGCCTTCAACGAATGGCGTCGCGCCACCTCGTTCACCGAAACTCCCGCCACCAGCGTCTCGGCCACGATCCGGCCCTTTGCCTCGTCAGACCACCGCCGCTTGGCTGCCGGAGCCGCCAAGAGCTCCACAAACCCAATGGCCTCCATATGGCGCTCACGATGGACTCCCAATGACACCTCCCGTGCAAATCTCAACACGAGGCCAAATCGCAGCTTACGGATACAGTAGGAAGGTGGGGTGGGGACAGCGCTTACGCAGTGATGCCCCTGTCCCTTAGTTTTCCGACATAGGCGTTGGCCTGCTCCCTGCGCACATCCCCAATAATCGTAAGCGCGACGCCGATACCCTCCTGCCGCTTGTGATCTGAACGGGTCATTCTCCACGCGGATGAGCGTTGGAGGTTGGGGCTTGGAACGAGACGGCAAAGTGGGCGTCCATTTGGACGGCTCGAGGGACGGCGGGGTTTCTCGGCTTGAGGTGATCGAGGGCCCGTCCGGGCGCCGGCTTCGCACGAAGGCAGAGCAGGCGCGGATCGCGGCGGAGAGCCTGGTGCCGGGGGCTTCGGTGACGGATGTTGCGCAACGGCACGGGACGACGCGCTGGCAGATCTATGACTGGCGGAGGAAGCTGCGGACGGGGCAGCTTGTCGTGCCTGAGAGCGTAGCGGCCCTGCCGATGTTTGCCGAGCTTGTCATGGAGGGCGCGGCTGCTGGGGCAGAGATGCCCGCGGAGGTGGTGGTTGCGACCGGCGTGGAGATCGTTGTCGGCGATGTCGTGATCCGCGTCGGCGCCGATGCCGATGAGGTCCTGCTGACACGGGCGATCCGCGCCGCGCGGGCGGCGGCGTCGTGATGTTCGGTCAGGGAGGGCCGGTGAAGGTCTATGTGGCGACGCGCCCGATGGACTTCCGCAAGGGCATCGACGGGCTGGCCCTGGCGGTGCAGGAGATGTTCGGTCTCGACCCGTTCTGCGGCGCCGTCTTCGTGTTCCGTTCGAAACGGGCGGACAGGATCAAGCTTCTGGTCTGGGATCAGACCGGGATGGTGCTGGTTCACAAGCGGCTGGAAGGAGGCAAATTCGTCTGGCCGCAGGTGCGGGACGGGGTGATGCGGATGTCGTCGGCGCAGCTGGCGGCGCTGTTCGAGGGGCTGGACTGGCGGCTGGTAAGACCGGAGCGGGCGCGTCGCCCGCTGGCGGCGGGGTGAGCGTCCCGATGCGCGAGAACTCCTGTTTTTACTGGCCCTGAGGAGGGCTTCGTGATTCACTTCCCCGCATGGATGCCGACGCCCTCAGCCGCGAGAACACCCTTCTGAAGGCCCGCCTGGCCGAGGTCGAGGCGGCGCTGGCCGAGGTGCAGGAGGCGAACCGCCGGCTGGAGGGTATCCTGCGCGCCGCGCAGCGCGAGATGTTCGGCAAGAGCTCCGAGAAGCTGTCGCCCGACCAGTTCAATCTGCCGCTCGAGGATGCCGAACTGGCCCAGGGTGTGCTCGCGGCCGCGCAGGAAAAGGCAGAGGCCGCGCTGCAACGGGCGCGCGGGGAAACGCCGCGGAAGCCCGCGCGCAACCGCGGGCATCTGCCGTCGCACCTGCCCCGGGTCGAACGGGTGATTGAGCCCGCCAGCATCCTGTGCCCTTGCGGCTGTGGTGAGATGGCCCGGATCGGGGAAGATACATCTGAGCGGCTCGACGTGATCCCGGCGCAGTTCCAGGTGCTGGTGACGCGGCGCCCCAGATATGCCTGTCGCCGCTGCTCGCAGGCCGTGGTGCAGGCCCATGCCCCTGAGCATGTCGTCCCTGGCGGGCTGCCGACCGAACGGCTGATCGCATGGATCATCGTGTCCAAGTTCGGTGACCACCTTCCGTTCTACCGCCAGGCGGGGATCTTCGAGCGGCAGGGACTGCATCTCGACCGCGGCACTCTCGGCAACTGGGTAGGCCGTGCCTGCTTCCACCTGATGCCCGTGATCGACCACATGAAGGCCCATCTGCGCGCCGCCGACCGCATCTTCGTCGACGAGACCCGCGCCCCGGTTCTGGACCCAGGCCGGAAGGCCACCAAGAGCGGCTACTTCTGGGCCGTCGTCTCCGACGACCGCGGCCATGGCGGTGCCGGACCGCCGATCGTGCTGTTCCATTACGCCCCCGGTCGGGGCCGGGAGCATCCACTGAAGTTCCTCGCAGGATACCGTGGCCGGTTCCTGCAATGCGACGCCTACCAGTCCTACAACGCGCTGACCGAGATCACGCGGGATGAAGGGCCGTGGCAGCTGGTCTATTGCTGGACCCATGTCCGCCGCCGCTTCGTCAAACGCGTCGAGAGCGACGGCTCGCCCATCGCCGAGGAGATGCTGCGCCAGATCGCGTTGCTGTATCGGATCGAGACGACCGTGCGCGGCCACGCCCCTGCCGAACGCCTCGCCGCCCGACGTGAGCATGCCGCCCCGATCATCGCCGCGCTCAAGCCCTGGCTGGAGACCCAGCTGTCGCGCATCCCGCAGAAGTCCCTGCTGGCCGAGGATATCCGCTACACCCTCGGGCACTGGTCCGGCCTGATCCGCTTCCTCGACGATGGCGCCCTCGAGCTCGACACCAACCCGGTCGAGAACCAGATCCGTCCGATCGCGCTGACCCGGAAGAACGCCCTCTTCGCCGGAAACGAGATCGGCGCCGAAAACTGGGCCATGCTCGCGTCGCTCGTCGCAACCTGCAAGCTGTCAGGCGTGAACCCCGTCGACTACCTTGCCGACACCCTCCGGGCCATCCTCGACGGGCACCCCAGATCCAGCATCGAAGACCTCATGCCGTGGCGCTACGCACAGCAGCCGTCAAGCCTCGCCGCATAGGGCCTCAACATCGCGCTTACCAATAATCGCATCCCCGGTGATGCCCATCAGCACTGACCAAGCCCGGTCGAATTGCTGTTGTGCCGTCTTGTTCCTTGGACCTTTGCCCAGCGCGATGTGCTTGTCCTTGGCATCACTCAAAGTTCGAGGGATGGCTTTCCCCATCAGCAGATCAAGCGTCAGGCTATTTTGGGGGTTCGGTGTTGGTTACTCTTCATAGGGCTCAAAAGGCCCTCCTGTCAGCGCTTCAATGAAGCGGTCGATTAGTGGATTGTCTGGATAGCGAAGCCCATCACCGGGCTTTAGCCCAGCTGCCTCCAGACGTCCCAGCGCTGCCTTTGGATCGACGCCTTCGACGGTGCCGCTGCTGAGGTGATTGTCCCATAGCGCATCCTGCCGTTTGGCATGATCGTTAGCCCGCTTCGCCGCCTCTATCTGGTCGCCGGTCTTTAGGGAGAAATACAATACGGACTGAGGCCTGCCCTTAGCATCCAGGTGCAAACCCTCGCAGCCGACGCTAACGCGACGCCTGAAGTACCAGACGTTGCCCTTCTTCTGGATATACTTCGCAGACAAACGGAAAGCCCCTGAGTCGAACAGTAGAACCACAGTGTGTCACCTTATGTGTGACCTGTAGCTAGCTCAACAATCTTCTAAATACATGTTTACAAAAGGGAAGTGCAATAATTTTGGCGGAGGGGATGGGCCTGACATCCAACCTTCTCCACAATTTAAAGCATTGATTTAAAGAGAGAAAAAACTTCTCGTCATGGAGATGGTTCGCGTGTCTCTACTTCCCCTAGTTAGAAGCCGTGAGATTGTGAACGATCGACTGGAACTGCCCCCATGACAACGGCGGCATCGCATAGGGGTTATCTGCAGTCGGCCAACCTTTCCAGCGACTTGTATTAAACGGAACGATAATTGGCTCTTGGACCAGCGGCACCAACGGAGCTTCTTGCGCCAACAACTCGTAGGCTTCGCGCGTCAAGTCGATGACCTCAGGCTCACCCGGCGCCGTCTTCGACATCTCATCGACAATCTGCCCGAACCGCTGCGCCGCCGGCGTGTTCCAGCGAGCCATGTTGTTGTAACCGGGGCTTCTTACACCAATGTCCACAGCGGCATTCGGGTGGTATCGGCGCAGGGACGCGTAAGGGTCAACCACGGAGCCGCAACCCAGCCACGAGTAGGCCGCCTCGAACTTGCCCGGAGGCAATATCCAGGCCCAGAGTTCATCGGCAGGAACGACTTCGACCTCTGTTGCAATGCCGGCCTCGGTTAGGCTTTGTGCTACGACGCCCGCCGCCGAAGCGTCTACTGCCGGAGTGTCGGCCACGTGAATGGTCAGGCTCAGGTCTTCTCCCGCCTTCTCGTAGATGCCGTCGACGCCCTTCGCATAGCCGGCCGCGACCATTTCCGCGTCCCCTTGGGCTGGATTAGCCGTTTCTGGCATGGCGAAGCCCGAGGCTACAATCACATCCACATAGGGTTGAAGCCCGGGGAGCGCGGGAAACAAGGTCTGCGAAGGCTGGTTCTGACCCCCGAACGCGTCATCGACGATCCGGGTCTGATCGACGAAATGGGCGACTGCACGGCGCAGGGCCGCGTCATCCCAAGGCGGACTGATCGTGTTGAAGTCGAGCTGGCGCGGGCATTGGCCGAGCCAGGGAACGGGATCGGTCGCGCTCCAGGCGATGACATTCGGGTTTGCTTCCCGGATGCCCGTAAAAGTCTCGAAATCGACCTCTGGTCCGAAGTCCAGTTCGTCAGCCTTCAGGGCGTCGATCGCTTCCTGGTCCGTTTCAATATAGCGGATCACGACGCGTTCAGGCTCCGGCACGTCCCGAAAGCCCGTCTTGGCGCCCCACCAATCTTGGTTGCGGACCAGGACAACTTCCGTGGCTGTTATGCTGTCGGCGACGTATGGGCCGGAGCCGAGCAACGGCTTCAGGAAGCCAGACCCCAGCGGTGTAGCGGCAAATGTGCTGATGTTGCCTTCCCATACGTGCCGCGGAAGGATGAGGAATGTCCCTTCGCGACGTGCGGCCAACAGATCATGCGGAAACCGCATGTTGGGCTTTCGCAATGTTACGGTGAAGGTCCGCTCGTCCTGAACAGACACGCTTGCCACTTGAGAGCGCAGGTTGACCGCGTTCGGGGAGCGATACGTGTCGCTGTTCAATAGGAGACCAAAAGTGAAATCTACATCGTCTGTGTTGAGCTCCTCGCCATCAGACCATTCGACACCGTCGCGCAATGTAAGTCGCCAAATTCTTCCGTCGGCATTCGGCTCGAAGGCCTCGACGAGCCATGGTGCCAGACGGCCATTCGAATTGGTCAAGTGGAATAATGGCTCGCCAACAATCGCATATGCCGTGAACGCTCCGCTCGTGAGGTCTAGCGGACTTATTCTGTTCCAGTCGGGAGTTGAAAGATTCCAAATCCTAATATCCTGCGCTAAAGAAGCGTTAGGCAATAAAACTCCGAAATAAAACAAAGCAGATGCGATGCTTTGAGATATTATTAGACTAAAGTTCGACGAAAATCCAAACCAATGCATCATTCGCCACATCCCTCAAAAACATCAACCTGCCTTTTAGCAATTTCCTCCGACCACTTCTGTGGCTTGCTACTTTCTGAGAACCACGGTGCGCCTTTGGAGAGCCAGTGCTGGCGATATTTCTGGACATCTGCAAGTTGCCGAACATCATCCCCATAATGAACCCCACAGCAGGGGCAAATCTCGAAAGTGAATATCCCGCTTGGATCTTCGTCTAGGCCCTGCCATCCGCATACGAGACATTGGAAACTTGACTGCGTCATGGTCCTAGATCCAGCCTACGCACTCTCTGGTAGTATTCAACACCGCTTTGTCCCAGCTTTCTTCCCATTTCAGACTCTCCGGGACGGAACAGCGTCTTAATCGTACCAGAGTTCGTGACCACCCCGAATTCACCGGTGCGCTTATTGAACCTAACTAGCTCCCCATTGAGCCGCGTGTGCTGCAGTACATCCCTTCCGGGTGCACCACTGAGGAATCTTCTAGCGCGATCCAGGTAGGTGGTTTTGGAGATATTGTATCCCCACTCCGCAGCTATACCATGTTTCTTCCAGTGCTCCGTCAACTTGGCGGCAGAAGCAAAGTCTTTTGCTTCTGGGAGTACGGAGAGCGCTTTAGAGATTGACTTTCCGCCGACGCCATAACCACCGCCCGGCGCAACTATCCCAACGCCAAACCCAGCCGCTGAAATCAATTTGTCAGATGTGCTTGCATTTGGATCCGAGAGAGTGCTCGCTACATCGTAAGTATCGTACGCACTTAAACCCGCTTCAACGAGCGTCCAAGCGCCAAGTGCTCCCCAGTACACCAGCACTGGAACATTGCCGTCCAAGTCTGTCAGGAGTATTGGATTTTGCCCGGCAAAGGCGTAAGCGCTGAAGTTTCTGGGCGCGTAGACGCCACCCGCCGGAGTTGCAGATAGATAGGATATCTGCATTGGGTCGGGTGATACCCAGAAGCCAAGGTCACGACTATAGTACCGCGCCCCGAAAGACGAGAACCCAGTGGCGGGGTCCAGTTCCTTACCGTGGAACACCGACGGGAGGGACGACAGTGGCTCCTCCGGAGCGGCAAGCTTGTTTGCCGTCAGTTCCAGCCCGAACGGGCTGAACTCCCGTCGTGCGATCAGCGTGCTTTCCGCATCCGTGATCTCGCCCACCGCCAGCACGCTTGCGGTGATCGTGCCAACAGCAATGTCCGGATAGAGATAGGTGACCATCGGCTCCGCCGTCTCGCTGACCGGCGGCGTCAGACTGGCGACGGGAAGATCGCCGCTCGCAAGTTGCACCGTCCCTCGGCCGTCCGCCGTGCGGGAGTAGAACGGCGTCATGTAGATCGACGTGATCTCCCGCTCCGCCTTCTCTCCATCCTCTTCCAGGATTGGGCGATGGATCTTCAGAACGCGGTTGCCAGCGTAATCGTAGACATACTCCTCACGCAGAACCTCGGCGTTGTCCGTCCAGTAGCCGTCCGGCCCACCGAGAACCTTCCTGAGCCGCCCGGCCCCGTCCCAATCGAGCCGGCGATCCGACATGACCCCGGGCGCACTGCCGTTCTCGGTCGTCTTGACCTTGGCGAGGCGACCGACCTCGTCATATTCCAGAGCGCTGATACGGGTCGCCTCGAGATCAGGAAGGGCAAAGCCGATCGACGTCGGCGCGTGCACCGGCTGACGCGGTGCGGGCGTATTGTCATACGCGTACTCCCAACGGCGCATGAACATCGACCCGGGATCGCCTTCGATGTTCAGCTCCAGGTTCGTGATCCGGTGGCCCAAATCAAACCCATAGGTCCCGGCGGCTGTCATCGTCTCCGCGTTCTTCCGGGCGAAAGCGTCGAAACCGGTGAGCCGGTTTGCCCCGTCGTAGGCGAAGTTGAAATGGCTGCGGTAGTTCTCTCGGATCGCTGCGACGTTCTGGTAACCTGCGATGTTGCCGCCGCCGTCGTACTGGTATCCGGTGATCTGCACGGGAACATTGGCCCCTTCCGCCTGCGCGGCCGTGATCGTCGCCATCTGGTTCAAGCGGAGGTCGAGCGGATCGTAGAAAAAGCCTGTCACCGTTCCGTCGGACATCAACCTGACGGCGGGACGGTTGATCCCGTCTCTCACTGACCGGACGAGAGGCTGGCCATTGAAGAGGAGCGCGGCCACCGAGCCGTCCGGTGCAAAGCGGGTTCCGATCGAGAAGCGCGCAACGCAGGTTTCGGGCCCGTCGGCGTTGCAGGCGGTCGACGGGTTGGTCGGGACGCTTTCGTTAAACTCCTGAAGCGTGAGATCGCCGAACGAGGAATAGGAGTTTTCCAGCTCGTAGAAGGCCACCTCAGGCTGGAAAGTCTCTGGGCTGCCTTCGCTTGGCACCATGTCCCAGACCGGAGCGACGATGGAGCGGGTCTCTCTCTTGACCTGCCCCAGTTCGTTGAAGTTGTAGCTTCGAGCCCCGGTGCGGTCGGCGACCAGCGTAACCTGGCCAATGCAGTTCTCGCAGATTCTTCCGGTGACGTCGAAAAAACGCTGGTTTGCGTGATCGTTGGGAACAACACGGTGCGACTCAAGAAGCTCCCCAAACGCCGTAGTGTGCGGGAAGCGATCATAGAAGAAAGAGACCGAGTCCTGCCGATCCTCAGTGCCGCCCTTTTGCCCAAGCGAGTGGTAGGTCATGGAAACGACGCGATCCGCGGCGTATTCGAAACGGCGTATCTCGGACGGTTGATGCACCACTCCGCACGGCATGTCCGCCTCCACTTCGTACGCGAACCCGCTCCGTTCCGTCAGGTTGTTCAAGTTGTCGAACTGATATCGCGTGCACCCCGAGTCGGGATCCCGAACCTCGATCATTCGCCCGAGCCGGTCATACTTTGCTGCAAGCGAGGCTCGGTCTCCCCCCGAAAGGGGGTAGTCGACGCTTGTCAATTGAAGCAAGGGATCGAAATGGTATTCCACAGTCGCGTTCGCGGCAGGACTTTCCTCTGTTTCCCATGCGCGAAGGGCTTCTTCGATCGACAGGCAGTGACCGAGGGTGGTGGAGTAATCTCTGTCATAAGTGTTGTTTGAATCCACAGAGAGGGAATAGTCAGTGGCCTTGTAAAGCCGCTCCTGACTCTCGACCGCAGCCGTGGTCAGTCCCCTGGGATCGGTGTACGAGGCCGTGAGCGCGCACCGGGGCGACAGGACCAAAGTGCGGAATCTTTTGGCAGACTCACCGAGGTAATCGGCTTCTCCGATATCATAGGCAAACTGCTTTGTGGCAAGAACACCAGGTTGATTGCCAGCGAGCCCTTCCACCGCAAGTCGGTGTTGCTCATTGACCGGTCGGTCCCCACTGTCAAAACCTCGAATAACAAGGGGAGCCTCCTGCCGCCCGGGTGCGGCCAGCCCATCGAAAATCGGTCCCAGCATGTCCTGCGCGCCATCCCCGGCGAAGCCCTCGAACACGGCAAACTCGCGACCAAGTACGTCCACGAACCCTCCGGTGGCGACACGGCTTGACCTCGTTTCGGCACACTGTCCGTTTATGCCTCCTCGGGGGCTTGAATTGATTGAGGTCAGCAGGTCCGGACGGACCCCGCTACATACCTCCGCCTCGATAATTGACTGAACTGGCTTACCGGCCCCATCAGTGTACGCTGCCGAGTTTCTGATGGTATCAAAGCTCCTCGAAGCACCCTCGTAGGCGTTGGAACTGGCGAACATTTGAGTGTGGCTGCTAAAGGCGTTGTCGATGACATTTGGCCACCCATAGTTCGCAGCACCCAGAATGTTCCAATGGCCGGTCGTCTCCAGGAACTCGAATTTGCGAACGGCGAGCTCAATGTCCTTCGAGAAGGCTCTATTTTGCCTTGGCGCTGCCCCCCAGTCCCTCGCGAGAAGCCGGAACCTGCCCCACCGATCGAAGTCAAGCAGCAGATGATTTCCGTTTACGTCCCGCGTTCCGCTGACGAGACCATGGTGGGGATCAATCCTTTGTCGCGACCAGTGCGTGACCGCGATCCTTTGGTCGGTGTCGGACTTGTAATCCACATTGAAACCGCACGTTCCGATCGCCTCCGGTGGCTTTCCAGCGCTGCTCGCACCAGCGCCGACAATGTCTTGAACGCAGCGTGTCGATTCAAGAAATGTCGGCGTCAGCAAAAATGGATCGTGCCGATAGTCGTATCGATGCTCCAGCCACTCTCCCTTATCAGTGAGCGGGGAGACCACTTCTGTTATATTTCCAAAGGAATCGTATCCGCTTATCTGCCAATGTTGAATGGCTGAGAAATGCCTCGTGCCAGCCGGCAGACCCGGTACAGTGGTGTAGGCGCTTCTTTGCGCGTCACCGAAGCTGCTTAGCCCGTCGGTAAGGCTCTCGCTCATCGATCTTTTGAAGCCCTCGCAAATGCCCACGCGAAATGAGAACCCATCCTCATTACGCAGTGCAGGATAGAGGCATACGTCGGTCACATTGGCCGGGGTGCCGACCTCATCGGAGGAGCCCTCGAAGAGTGCCTCTCGCATTCGAATCGGCCCCGCGTCAGAGCCTCGCGGCCAAGGTCCCGGCAGGATTGTCTCTGCCTCGGCCAACGACAGTATCGGATACTCAGTAGGGCTATTGCCGAGGGATTGTTTCTCAACTTCGGCGCTTAGACCATTCCGTCCGGTGTAGATCGTCCTTCCGTAGAAGGATGAACCGTCGATCGGAACGCCATTACCGTCCACGTCGCCGATCGAATAGTATGTGACCGCTTGTCCCCACTGGTCGAAATCCGCACCGCCTGCCGAATAGAGTGCTTCGGCGGGCCTGATGGATATTTCAGGGATCATCGTTCCGTTAGGGACCGACAGTCCCGGCTTGGGAATGTGCAAGTCGGAAAAGCGCGGTCGCACAGATCCACCCTGCTGTGCCCAAAACTGCGCCTGCTCCAACCAAAACCCGGACTCACAGGCCTGTTTGGTCAGGGTCGCATGGCAGGAGCGGAGATCTTCGCCACACAGCGCCCCATCTCCCAACACCTCGGGGCCATCCAATGTGGAATTCATGGAACTCGCACTCGCCCACTTGGAGGGCAAGGCAGAGCCGTTGATAAACAGCCCCCGATACCAACGCGCTTGCGCGACTAAACCTGGCGCTTCGCATGCCGGGGTTGCCAAGACACCAAGACTTTCCAAGTGCTCGATCGAATATCCCACGCGTCTTGCGTTGGCGGTTTCGAAGTCGACTGTTGCTTGTAGCTGCGCACGGGCCGTCGACGCGTCAGCAACCTCGGTATGGCTGGATCCGAGCACGACCTCTGCAGTCAGCGATCCCCTCGTCAGGAAGTCTCTGTTTTGATATTGTCTTAAAACCCTTCGAAGCTCTTGGAAACTCTCCCTCGCAAGCTCTCCACCAGAGGAGATGACGTTCTCGCACGGCTCGGCGTTGTCGCGATCGCAGCCGAACGTTGAGACATGTACTTCCGAAAACCCATAGAAAGTTCTTTCAGCCCGATTGAAATAGCCGTCTTCGTAGGTATACGCGTCGATCCTCACGTCCTGCCCATCCGAGTATATGGGCCGACCATGCTGATCCTTCCCGGGGACGAAGCCGTCGAATTCGCTAACTCTATCCGCAACCCAGATCGAGCGGCCCAGCTCCGGACCAGTGTTGCCATTCAGGGCATAAGAGATTTTTTGTTCGACGCCCGTAGGGCTGACGATTTCAGTCAACAAATGGTAAGTCGCGTCGGGATTGTAGTTGAAAGATGTCGAAATAGAGCTTGGTAAAGAGAACTCTGGGACTGAGATTGTACCGTCATTGGCGCTCCGAAAAACTCCACTGACGCGCGCAAGGTCAGGCACACCGTCTCCGTTGACATCTCTTATGTTGAGGATCTCACTTGTATGATTGTTCGACTTCTTTTGCGCCGGATTGAAGACGATCTTGACGTATAGAATGTTTGCGCCAAACGTGAATGCGCTGCCAGCATCAACAAGTGTCGTCTCTCCCGCGGTTGTTTCTGAACCGTCCCAATTCTCAATCTCGTGAAGGCGGCCTTTCAGGAATCCGTTGCCCAGATTGGGGAAAACACCAAGGTAGTTCTTTCCGCCGGCGGAAATCGGGACCACGATATCGGATCGACCATCACCGGTGAAATCCATGATGACACCCTCAGATCCCTGGACCCGTGTCCCAAGTCCCAAGCCGCCCTTTATGCTACCGCTATTGATGTCGAATCCAAGGCGCACACCGAATCCGGTAGAGTACGTTGTGTTGAACGGACGATCGGCGACGAGTTGACCGCCAATGGAGATATCTCCGTCTCCCACTTGGATCGGATCCGTTCGGCCGGAAAGGGAGTTACCAAGACTAAACTGTACGCCCACACCACCACCGATGTTCGTTCCGCTTAGAAGGTCCAATATCCCATCGCCGTTGAAGTCTTTGAGATCCCGGAATCTTGTCTGCTTGCCGCTCTCAAAGCTCAGATCGAAGGAGGGAGAGACAACGGCGTCCATGGATTTTTGGTAGATCTGCGCAAATGTCGGTGGCGAAAGACCAAATCCGGCACCCCGGCTCACGCTCTCACTGGCCTGGCCGTAGCCAGCGCTGGATGTTCCGAGACCCATTGGGTCTGGATTTGATGACGTTCTGGAGCTGAAATATCGCCACCAATCTTCGCGCAGGAGACCGACCGGTGATGTGAGTTTGGCAGACAGGGAGCCATTGCCTGTCAACAGCTCGGGATAGCCGTCCCCGTTTATGTCGACATAGAGCGACGTCGTGTCACTTTTGTTGAAGACCGTGTTGGTGTTGAACGAGAGGCCACCGACACCCACTCCTTCGTTCCTGGAAACCGACTGGCTCCTACTGCCTTGAATTGGAGCGAAGACGTGCAACGCCGTTATCGGGTCTGGCGGGTTTGGGCGGTTCGGCACGCCTGGAGGTGCGCGGGCCAAAAGATTTTCCACGGTCGGGTTGATTACCCTTGCGGTGGTGCCGGTCGGCGGCGGCGGAACTGGTGTGAACGGCGTCACGACCTGGGTTGAGCCATGTATGGCGGCGAACTTCTCCGCGTCCGAGGGTTCAGGGGAGGGACTGAGCGCCGCACAGTACTCCGCGGGCGCGCGATTGTCGTTGCACGCCACCCGCATCATTGCGTCGAGCTCGAATATAAACTGCTCGATGAGCGGCTGTTCCAAGCCTATGAGTGCGGAGACTGATCTTACAGTCGGTCTAGTTTGATGCTCGCCATCGGAATCATCGTGCAGGCCGGCATTTCCAATTGCGCGGTGCATGAAGACGGTGTCGTCTTGGCCAGACCAACAACTCGCGAAGGTGTTTGGCGTTGGGACGGCGCAGATATCGGTTTCCGATATCAACTGGTTTACGCTGACTGTCTGCTGTGTCTCGTGCACCGGACCAAGAAATCTGTGCTCCAAGGGAAAGATGGCCGAGAGTTTGAAAGAAAGCGTGTCACGGCCCTCACTCTTGGTGTCGCTCTCGCAGCCCACAAAATCTCCGGACTCGTTCTCCGAACCCGCACTGCTGATACAGGCGCTGATCGCCCGATCATATCGTCCTCTTGGATTCTCGGGAGGTCGCGCAAACTCGGTTCGACTGTATCTCAGATCCGCGAACGCCGGTGAGACAGACAGCGCGCCGGTGCCGCCACTCTTTTGGGCCCAGAAGAGCCATGACGCACCTGTCTTGGGAAGATTTGGTTCCCGGATCTTGACAAACGATATGCGTTCTGGGTCAGAGAGCATGTGCTTCTGAAGGTATCCGAACTCTGAAACGAAATCGCTCAGCCCCGCCACACCTTCGATGGTCGAGGTGTCCTCGATGATCTCCGCTCCGGGAGTCGCCACCCGTTCCGCTGTCCCCAACGAGTATGCGGTCGCGGGAGCCATGTATTGACGGCTGGCAATAGGTGCATGAACCTTGTCCTGGTCCCACTCTAGCCGAAACTCGTCGGCAGCTATCTCGATTTCGGGGAAGAGGCGGAAAAGCTCCCGTCTGCGCTTGATCGAGTACTCCTTGTCGTCGATCGTCTTGTGGCCGTCTGAGTAAGTTCGATATTCAGCCCCAAGCAAGAGCTCCGACCAAGCGATCCTGGTCCATGGCCTGCATGATCTCGGCAGTTCTTGGCGGTTGATCGGCACCACGCTTCCGCAATCAACAGAATCAAGGTTGGGTGGGACGATCTGCGAAGGGCTGCGCGGTATGATGTAGTCGCCAGAAGGGAGAGGGTCCGTTGCGCCCGCGGGAACCTGAAGTACGGAGAATTTTCCATTCAGTTCAAAAGGGACATTTAGAGGGGAAGTTGTTGCGAAAGCCCTTTCCCGTGGCCGCAGCCTGACGCGAAATTCAACGATATCCAGCGGCCTCGCCTCAAACTCGAAGATCCGGTTTCGACCAACGATGCGATTGTTCTCCAGAATCTGGATCGCGACGCTATCCGCTGGCGGCCCGACATACTTCGCCGTCGCGGTGCTGTAGCCCTCAAGCTCGTCGCAGTCCTGCTTCGCCTCCATCTGGTGGAGGTCCGTGTACAACCCTCTGCCGTTGGGGGATCCGGAACCGGTGCCGGGTACTCTGGAATGCATCAGATCATCAGAGAAGGCTACAACCCTGCCGGGCCTGCGGTTCGTCACGATCCGCTGGAGAATGTCCCCTCCATCACCGGTGTTCAGCCCCGTCGGATCCGGATAGAAGTGCGTTACCGGAGGCCACTTCGGGCCGTGTGCGCCATAGCTTCCGATACATGTTTGCTTGAGCGGGGATGTTGGAGAAATGTTTCCCTCCACATTCGAAGCCGCAGATCCGGTCAGTTCAGAGATCAGAGCCGGTACACCGTTCACCGTCAGAGACAACTCCAGGTCGAAGGCTGGCTCTTCGCTCCTCAAGAACTGTGACAGGATGCGCTCATACGCAACACGATTGGGATGTGGTGTGCCGTTGGCCTGGTTGGGGAAGAGACGAAGAATATCCTCCATCGCGAAGTTCATCAGGAAACGGTAACTGCACAATGCTTCGCGCCCATAGATTGGGCTCTCCACCGGCGCGGCCGACCTCGTGATCGTCCCACAGTTCAAAGGATTAGCCTTGACCGGTAAACGGTAGCCGGATCTAGCAAGCAGCGGAGGAGACGTTAGGGCATTGCGGGGAAGTTCAAGATTTTGCAGGACGCGTGTCAGAAGGGTCTCCGCACTGGACACCTGCTCTTCGAAAGACAGGTGCCTCAGTACCTCGCGAAGCTTCAACCTTTCAGCGGTGGTGTCTGCCTCAGGCCTGTCGTTATCACTAAACTTTAGCCCTTGAAGTTGCAATTCCTCGGCGATGCAGTCGGCTTTGCTCCGCTCGAGCATTGCCCTCCAAAACTCAATTCTCGATGGTGCGAAAGGTTGAACGATCGAACTATCTCGTTCGACTAGATATTGAAAAATCTCTTCAGCGAAGCCGCAAAGACGCGCTATTTGGCGCCCTCGCGCCATGTCCACGTTTGAGTACTCGTCTGCCACAATCTTTTCAAACGCGATGTCAATGCGCGATGGGCTTCCCTCGTTAAGTCTCGGATTTGGTGCCGCGAAAGTGCCGTGTGTGATGCGCCGGTGCTCCACGTCGGGATCTCCGAGTGCAATCGGCAAGTACATTGAGATGATCTTTGATGCTGTGCCCTCGATCACGGTACCCTGTCGTTGTTTATATGGATCTTCCTCACTCGGAAGCTCCGAGTTCGGTGGCACCTCTGTTATCTCTGAAACGAGGCGAGGCGGGGCAATCCACCTGAGAGAGGTCAGACGGCTGTCGAGATTCGTCGCCGTAACGGTAGCGTGCCCCTTGTGTTCGGTCCGAAGCCGAAGTGCGATCCTCCACGGATCTGCATCGTCGCGAAGGAATGCGTCGCAAACGGCTTCATCGGTCACGCAAATCGGTTCGATCGTGACCGTGCAAGTAGCATTTTGCGTACCCAGGCATGATTCGGAAATGTCGTGACGGAACATGAGCGGCAAGTCCGCCGCGCGCCGGTTGCCTGCGGCTGCGCGGCCCCCATGGATGTCCAGACTAATCTGATAATCTTGAGTGAGTGCGGTGCTGATCTCGAACTCGCCCGAGAACTCTCGACGCGAGCCTCTCGGTATATGCGCGGCCGCGCGGGCGTTTGATGTCAAGAGGCCGGTTGCGAGGGTGAAGCGATACCGGTTTTGTCTGTTCAGCAGACAGTCTGTTTCGACGGGCGGGCCTGAAAACTGATCCCGCCAAGTGCAGTCATACACTTCGTCGACCGCGTAGTCCCCATACCTCAAGCCGACGTTGAAGGCAGGATCAAGGTTTACCTCTTTCGTCCCGTCCGCACGCTCAAGTGTGATCCCGAATTCCTTGTACTCGTAACGCGCATCGGGTTGCAGTGACCCGGTGAAGTCGGGATGGACCGAATAGCTGAGATACACGACGTCCCCGGCCTCGGCATCGAGGAGCCATCCGTTCTCATCCGATCGGTGGGCGCAGGGGGACCCGTTCAGCAGTTGGGAGATTTCAAACACGCCGCCTCGCGGAAGGGTCCCCTCGCCACAAAACTCGATTTCGTCGGAGTACTGCGCGCCGTTGGCACGCCGGCTTCGGGATATTTCCAGACGCAAGACGGCGGCGGGCACCCGGGGGAAGGTGAAGGAGTCGCCTGGCTGTACAGAGCTTGGGCAATGAGGTCTGTCGGGGAACTCCTCGCAGTCGTTGACGTATTGATCAAACGCGTGCGCCTTCGCCCGTAGTTCGGGGAAGCGGCGAAGGCCGTTTGAAAGGAGCCTGTCGCCTTCGGGGGTCGGCGCGGACGCGTCCAGTCTGAACTGACCGCCGATTGACAGTCCACCGGTGAGCGGCGCCTCCCACGCCACCGCAGTCTGACTGTAGGAAAGCTGTTCAAGGCGCTCGCTCAGCACATTGAGCGCCAGTTTCATCTGCTCAACCGACTCGCGGAATCCTGGCGGCTTTCGATTCTCCTGTTCCAGGATTTCGCGCGCCGTGGCCTCTCCCGCAGGGCCTGGAAGAGGGGGCGCGAGCGCACTTTCGGGGCTGAACTGAACAAAGCATGTCGCCGGTGTCGGGCATGTCTCTCCCTGGCCGTACAGCACGCGCCCATAGACTACCGCGTCGATCAGCCCGTCCCCATCCCGGTCGGTGAAGTAAACATATGTTCTGCTAGCTGCGGAGTTATAACCAACGCCGAAAAAGCCGTTTGGCACGAATCCCTCAACTCCGAAGCTTTGTGTCGAGTAGCTTGAGATGGCGATGTCATTCAGTCCGGTGACACGCCGACCACACTGGTCGGATGGATAGGTGACCGATCCATCCTGCGCGCGGGAGGCGGCGCAATACTCCAGACCCGTGCTGGTTCTTGTCAGAATGTCTTCAATTCCGTCGCCGGTCACATCAATCAAGGTCGACCCTGAGCGACTCTGGATAAAACTCTGGCCGGCCTTTATGCCTCCACCGATGGATTTGTCGCTGGTGTCTCCTGCGGGGCCGACACCGACGTAGACGGAGGCACCTGTCTCGTCGGTATTGCTTTCTCCAAGGAGACTCGCGCCAGTCAAAACATCAAGGCCAAGTCCTGACAGAAGCTCCTTCGGAAAGCCGATGCCACTTTCCGCATCCCGATGCTGCAGCGGGTTTTCGAACTTATGCTCACTCCACACGAGCGTTTCGGTTTGTCGGTCACATTGCTCGCCGTCATAGGAGAATTCGAACGTCTGCTTGGACTGATCCGCTTGTCCGTCGCCGGAAAGATCCCTTTCGGCGAGTGGTCCATCATAGAGCTTGTTGGCGGACACCGTGACCGATTTCAGCACCTGGTCAAAATTCATGCAGGGGTCATCGCCATTGGTGAGCGCGAACTCATGGCGGCTGTAAAGAATGTCGCGCCGCGGCTCGAGTCGCGATGAATGTGGCTGCCCAGGCGGGTCTAAGCCAGCCTGTTCAGCACGCCCGTCTGTAAGAATAAATTCTTCTGGCCCGTCTGAACCGACAAGCTTCGCTCCTTCCGCTGTAAGCCAGAAGTTGTCTTGAGGTGCCTGATAGTGGACGTCGACCCTTTCCAGCCAGTATTGATGGAAACGAAGAAACCCGAGCCGCGCATCCGACGTATAGCGCTCTTCGACCCGCTCTCGCCATACGAAGTCGACCCGTGTGACACCGCCGGTCGCCGCGCCGGCAAGCCCGGCGCCAAACGCATCATTGTAAGTGATCCGCTCAATGCGCAGGTCCTGAATGCAGCTTGGCGAGGCGCGCGCGCAGTCCGTGTTATCCGTGTGGTAGCGATATCGCGCTCCGGAGCGCGAAGGTTGATTGTCGAACTCCTGACTAAGTCCCCAAACCCCGGCCACGGTTCGCGTCGCGCCGCCGATCGGCATGGCACTCGTCAATATTGACTGCGGGTCCTCCTCAACCTTGTCGCCATCCAGGACGCCTCCGTATAGACGGGTTACCCGGCTTCTTGGGTCCCAAACCTCCCAAAAATAGCGTGCCGGGCTGTTTCCATACCGACGAACAATGAGCGGATCCGTGGAGTTCCTCGGGCGAAAGACGCGAACGCCCTCAACTCTGGGCAGAATTGGTCCACCCTTGTAGAGCGGGGGTATGTCCCGTCCTTCAGCGTCGAGCGCAATAAGCTCCTGCCCGTCTAAGAAATAGTCCTCCGTCTCAAAATTCGGATGATAGATGGGCGATGGACCCCGGACGTGAATCTTGCTTATCTTCAAGTCCCATCCGCGCCCCAGATCACCAATCCCGATATCTGGAGAGTTTGTGATCTTGAAGCTTGGTCCGGGCCCTCTACTCGGCCGCAGGAGAAGCGGAAGGTCCACCGCGACCTGTCCACGGGAGTCCGGCTCGACACGCGGCATTCCCAGCAACCCCTGGTTGGGGTTCACGTCTCCAAGGGTCTCGCCCAATTGGTTCTCGCTGAGAGGACCTGGGGTAGGCAGGTCCGGCTTGACGATAATGCCGGAGATGGCCTGCACCGAAGTTGTCGTGAGCGTGGCGTAGACTTTGGTGGGGTCCGCCTGGTTTGGTCTATGCTCCTCGGCTTTCGTCCAGGTTCCATGAACCGGGTTGAACACAAAAATGGAGGCGCGCCCAAACTCACGTCGTGCGATACCGTCCACGGCGATCCCAACGCTTAGCGTGTCAACCGATATGCCGCCGCCGGATAACCCCTCAATCAGGTAAGAGGAGCAGCCGTCATCGGAGGCGGTCGTGTTGACGAGTCGAGCAGGATTTGCAGCCGCTTCCGCGTCCAGCTTCAAGGCTGGCGTATCATTCTCCTCCAGACATGAGACCAAAAAACCAACGCTTTCTGACGTCTCGATGACACCTAGGTACTCAAGTTCCAGACCGAAAACCCGGTCTCGCCGATGATCTTGAGAAAAGCTCAGCGTCCGGGGCTCTGCTGCCGCGTCAGTTGCAGAGAGCAGCAAAGAGAGCATGAATCCGGCGTAGATTCCTGAAGAAACCGATCTCACTGCCCCCCCCCGCTCTCAAAACATAAACTGGACTTTACTACTTTACCTCAACGCAAGGAATTCTATCGGAGTACGGATGCGATTCACCTTCACCTGACACGAAATCGCGTCGAACCATTTCATTATTAACAAAATCAAACGCGGCGCCACTAATTCCGCTCTCATCGTCTTCGAATATATAGAGAACGCTGCCGGGTGAGTAGCGTATGTGCGACGGCGGCTGGTACTCGCCGTCTAAGGCGAGCCTAGCTGTACCATCCGTCATCTCAAGCCTGTAAGATTGTCCTTGGAACGAGCATTCGACGGAACGTTCTCCGGACCGCCATCCGCCGTCAAACGTGTCAATCAGAGGTTCAATCTGTTGAGCATTGATCGAACTAGCACAAAAAAAATGCGTAGCTAGCAGACATGCGGCCATCTTCCAATGATCAGAGACTTCTTCCATCCTTAAAGTAAGCGCTGGCCCGCTGATTCGATCAAGGTGTTTTTCGGCCATCTCGATCGCTCCAAATTCTTCGCGGTTGAGCCGTGGGCCCAGCAGGAACAGAAGGATCTTCAGCGCGATTGCGCCGTCTCGGAGCGCCGTCTGAGGCATGCCGATCCGGTGAGCGCGGCCACGAGCCCGCCGATCATCGCTGCCCCCGGCGCCAGTCATCAAGCCGGGCGTAGATCGTGACCGCGATCCCACCCAGCGCCACGGCGATGAACACCCAGCGGAGCGTGTCGAGATACGGCACGAGCGGCAGGATGGCGGTCTGCGTCTCGGCCAGGACGCTCTGCGCCACCTCTACGCCCGCAGCGCCGAGCGTCGCGACACCCGCCGCCCCGCCGCCCTTCATCGTACGGCTGTCGGCCAGCATCTCCCGCGCGGGCGGCGTCTCAGCTGCAAACGCGGTCGCCCGTACCCGGAACCGCTGGCCCCACTGACGCGCGGGCCCGAGGTCGACATGCATGAACCCCGAGCGCGGGTAGAAGCCGAAGCCGAGGAACCCGACCTCCCGCGCCGCAGCCTCGAAGGCCATCGGGTCGTGGTTGGCCATGGCGATATCGAAGGCCGCCCCGTCGAGGTGCTTGGAGCGGGTCGCGCCACCAACGGCGCGGTTGTGCTCGGGGCCCTTGCCGGTGGCGTGGCGTTTGATGGTGCCGACCGGCACGCCCTCGTAGGGAATGCCGCGCAGTTCGGCCCATGCCGTCAGCGTGGCCATCAGCCCGCCATAGACATGGGCGGCATCGGTCGCTGCATGACGGCGGACCTCCTCGAACCAGATGGCGACGACGGGGCCCGACAGCCGGTCGATTTCGGTGAGCCAGTTGGTGAAGCGGAGATACCGCATGCCGCCGCCATCAAAACGCCCGGGGCGGAAGGACGCCGTGCCGGAGGTGATCAGCCCGTCGATGCCGTGCAGCGCCCAGCCCGTCGTGGTGCCGAGGTCGAGGGCAAGGATCACCCGGTTGGATCGGGCGACAGGCGGAAGATCGGGGATTGCCTCGCGGCTGGAGGTGGCGAGAGTCAGGACAGCCACGGGTGGTCTCCTTTTCTGGTTGGCTGCTCGGGTGGATGACGACTGCGGCCTGGTGCTTGGCGGTACGGGGCCGCCGTCGTCGGATCGGAATGTGCAGCGAGCGTCGGAGCACGCGCGCGGATACCTCGACGTATGGGAGGCGAGGCCAAACCTGCCGGTTGGCCTCCCCATACGTAGTATGGGGGCTTGCCCACTCGCCTCATCTTCTGGCTGCAAGTCTCTGTACCCGTTGATTTTTTATGGCTCAGAGGATGAGGCGGGTCGATGAGGAAGGCCTTTCTCATCCTCATCGCCAACCCGTTGATTTCATTGGACCATGAGAAAGGGATGAGCATGAGGAAGGCCGCGCTCATGATGAGGAAGTCAGTCATGGGCCTCCTCCGGATAGACCCAGACGGAGGGGTTCTCGACCTCGCGCGCGCGGCCGGAATGGGCGCATTTGTAGTGGGTCGGCAGCACCGCGACGCCCTCGGCAAGGACCTCGCCGGTGTCCGTGTCGATCACGGGGTCGCGGCCGAAGCGCATGTCCCTGATCACGAGATATCCGAAATGCGATTGCGTCCCGGCGTACCCGTGCTCCGTGAAACTCCGGCGGAACTTGATCAGGCCCTTGGTGGCAAGCACCGACAGCCGCTCACGGATGCTGTAGCGCCCGCCGAGATCGTGCTGGTTCTCGAACGCCTCCGCGAACTGCGTGGCGGTGTAGAGCCGACCCTCGGCCGCCTCGTCGAAGATCATCCCCAGGACGACCTGGTTTTTCCGATCCCGCTCGGCATCATGCCTGGCGCCGATGTCCTGGCGCACGAGGCGCTCGTTCATCGGGTTGATCTCGACCCATTGGCCGCGCACCTTGTCGATCAGCTTCGAGGGCAGCGCGGGGCCGTTGCGCAGCTCGATCTCCAACTTGCGCTCTGACGCGTCCTCGTCGGGGCGGTGCAGGATCAGGCCGGAGGTGTAGAAGCCCTGCAGGGCGCTGGCGCCCGAAAGCGCGAGGAACGGATCCTCCTTCACCTGGAGCTTGCTGAGCTTCTTGGTGTGGTGGATCAGGATGACTCCGCAGTCGGGATCGATGTGGTCGCGCAGAACCTCGACCCGCTCCTTGAGGAAGAACATCATGGCGGTGTTTTCGTTCTCGCCGCCGCCGTCCGGCCCGCCGTCGAACAGGTTGCGGATCGGGTCGACGCAGAGGATGTCGGGCGGCGCATCTGGAAATGTCCTCCGGATCGCGCGGGCGACCCGCACGCTGCCCTCGTTGTCGAGCAGCATCTTCAGCTTGGGCGTGGCGACAAAGGTGTCGCGTGCGGCGGCCAGCATCTCCGGTGGCAGCGCGATTTGCTTTAGCCGCTCGCGCAGATAGTGATACTGGATCTCGGCCTGCAGGTAGAAGATCCGCAGCGGCCGTGGCGGCGTGAAGCCGAGGAAGGGCACACCGGCGGCCATGTGGACAAGCCAGGAGATCAGCAGGTCGCTCTTGCCGACCTTGGGCGCACCGCCCAGCACCAGCAGTCCGCCCGGCGTCAGCACCCGGGGCGCGATGATGTCCTCCGGCATCGGGCTCTGATCGTCCAGCAGCGCGCCCAACGTGAAGGCGGGCATCTCGACCGGTCCCGGTGCGCCGGAGTCCAGCCGGATCAGCGGCGGGCCGTATTTCTCGACATGCAGTTCCCAAAGCCGCTCGGATTCCCGCTTCAGCCGCTCTACCGGCCAGGCGGGCCGCAGCATCGCGGCGTTGTAGCCGCAGATACCGATCCAGCCCTCGTCCTTTGTCATCCGGCCCTCGTGGACCATGCGGATGAAATGCCCGATCGCGGCGGACGCGCCCTCGAAACGGGACCAGTCGTCCTGTGCCCCCTCGCGCACCGGTGTGACCAGCACATCGTCCATCGCCGGTTTGTCAGGATGGGTGAACGCCGGCTGCAGTGACACGCCCGGCGCGGGCGGCATGTCGGTGACGGCTTCGATGAATTCGGCCAGATCGCGTTCGCGGTCGGCGTTCAGTTCGACGATCCGCACCTGCGTCTTGAGGTTGTTCTTGTAGTAGACCGAGCCCGCCACTCGGGTCGGCTGATGGGCGGAGCGGAAATGCATGTCGCCGCCGACCTTTGCGGCGATGTCGCCGCGCAGACGGCAGACCCGGCCTATGTCGTCGCCCTCGGCGGGTTCCGTCAGCGCCCACCAGACGTGGCACTTGCGCTGCCCCTCGGCCGTCAGGCCGCCGCTCCCGCAGGAACGAGAACAGGAATTGCGCGCGATCGAGGAACGCCACTCCAACGCCATCGAACACACCTTCCCGGTGGCCGTCGTGCTGCTCGTGCCAAGCTCCCTCTCGACGGAGCAGCGCGGATGAGCAACGATCACGAGTGGCTGAACCTAGTCGAAGTCTCTGGGCCCTTCCCGGCGCTCGGTGGTTCACTGTTCGCCCCGGATCGATATCCCTTCCTCGAAGGGCGGAAAAAAGGCACGAGTTGGCGGAGCGATCCGGCCGAACCCCTGCCGATCGACGACCGCACAGTTCTGCTCCTGCTGGACGCGATCCAGATCTTCGAGGGTCGCACGCTGTCCTACCGGGCGCTCGACGTTGAACAGATTGGTCACGTCTATGAGGGTCACCGTGACGTCTGAGGGGCTGGTGATTGATGTCCGGACCGACGGCGTCTCGGGTGTCATGCGCGACATGATGGCGCCAAGAAAGAAGGTGGCGGCGGAATGATGAAACCCGACGAGTCCATCCAGATATTCGTGCCGCTCAAGGTCCGCAAGCAGAACGGGCGGCCGAAGATCATGCCGCCCGCCACCTATCTGCCCAGCGAAGACCGGACGCAGGATCCGCATATCCTGCGCGCCATCGGCCGGGCGTGGGGCTGGCGGCGGCGCATGGAGGCTGGCGAATTCAACACGGTCACCGATCTGGCGAAAGCCGTGGGGCTGGCCGAACGCCATGTCAGCCGACAGCTGCGGCTCGCCTATCTCGCGCCGGGTGTCCTCAAGCGCCTGGTCTACAAGCGCGAGGTGCCCGCCGTGACCCTGTTGCAACTGACCGATGTCGCGGCCCTGCCATGGCACGAACAGCCGGAGCGGGTGCTCGACTGAGGCTCAGTGAAAGCTCGCCTGAAACGTCGTCGCGGTCAGCGAGACATGCGCATCCAGTGGTGGGTGCAACTCGAACGCCTTCGGCTCGCGCGAGAAATTCCACAGCCGGAACAGGCGCCATTCCGACCGATGTTCCTCGGCCACGGCCAGTTCGTTGCGGGTGATGTGGAAGGGCGTGCGCTCCCATCCGTTCGTCGTCTTGACCTCGATCAGCCGGGGTAGCCCGTCCGGGGCGAAACTCGCGATGTCGTAGCCCGCGCCATCGCCATCCTCCTCCGACACCCAGCGCACCTTGCGCTCCAGATCGTCCCGTCCTGCCGTCCGCAAGGCCGCGCGCTCATGCGCCAGCACGCGCTCCTCGCCCGCGCGGCCGAGGGCCCGGTTGCGCTCGTCCCGGCCCGCCACGTCGAACTTGCGGGCGATGTGCAGCATCTGCTCCAGCTCCTGCGGCGGCGGCTGGTTCGACAGCGTCGGCGGCGGCCCCACCCAGATCTGCGCCGCCTCGCGCAGGCCAGCGGCGGGGTGCAGCCCCGGTTGGCGCCCGAGCCAGGCGGGGTTCAGAGCCAGCCACCGGGCCACGGCATCCACCAAGGTCATTTGGAAATTGAACGCGGGCTTGTAACCGGGGATCCAGTCCTCGCCGAGCCCCTTCAGCACCGCGCTGATGTTCTGGTGCTTGAACTCGACCGATCCCTCCGATCGGGCGTTCAGCAGCGGCAGCAGCGCGCGGCGGTGTTCGGCCTTGCTGTAGCGGCGCCCGGAGATGTCGTCGGCCAGCATCGCGAAGTAATCCGCGACGATCAGGTCGTTCTCTTCATCCGTCCAGGGCCCGTTCGACATTGCGCCAGGCTATGGGCACGAAGTGTGTTTGTCATCAGAGACTTCCGGCAGGGTTCCGGCTCGCTTCGGACGCTTCCGCCGGACTTGGGGATCGGCCGCCACGGAGCCGTCCTTCTGGCCGCCCTGCGCCTTCGTGTCGGTCTCCGTCACCGGATTTTTTCGCGAACGGGGCGAACCCATGAACGCGGCAACCCATTGGATATGCGAGGATGTTTTACGCCGTCCCGTGACCATTGAGGGGCGCTCGAAGAGAGACGCAGGCCGTTCGGAGACCCGTTCCGCGTCAAGCGCCCAGTCTCCGAAGGGCGGATAGCCCTGCCAACACCCTTTGAAACAAAAAGAAAAAAGGCCCCAATCGGGGCCCTTGGACGGATTCAGCGTCTGAATGTGGCGGAGCGAGAGGGATTCGAACCCTCGAGACGGTTCCCCGCCTACACACTTTCCAGGCGTGCGCCTTCGACCACTCGGCCACCGCTCCGTAGCGCGGGTCTAGCCCGGCGGACGGCGCGGTGCAAGTGGGTCACAGCTTGGAAACGCGCTTTTGCAGCTCCGCCAGCTGGCGGCGGATCTCGGCCATGTCGCGGGCGTCGTCGGGGGGTGCCGCGTCACTCTCCGTCTGATCGGGCTGCGGGCCCAAGGCGCCCGCGGGCCATCCGCCCATCATCGCTTTAAGAAACATCTGCTGCTGGCGCTGCAGCGCGTCAAAGCCTGGCATCTTGGCCATCGGATTAGGCATCGAGGCCATGTTCTCCATCAGCTTGGACTGGCCCTCGCGCAGCATCTCGAAGCTGGCGGCCAGAAACTGAGGCACCACGGATTGCGCATTCGTGGTGTAGCTGCGCACCAGATCCGTCAGCACATCCAGCGGCAGCACGCTTTCGCCGCGGCTCTCGTGTTCGGCGATGATCTGCAGCAGGTATTGCCGCGTCAGGTCGTCACCGGACTTGAGATCCACGATGCGAACCTCGCGGCCGTCGCGGATGAAGCGCGCGATATCCTCGAGCGTCACGTAATCGCTGGTTTCGGTATTGTAGAGGCGGCGGCTGGCATAACGCTTGATCAGCAGCGGCGCAGTCGATGCGGCCATCTTGGGGTCCTTGGATGCGTGGTGACCCATGATGAAAGCTGCACCTGCAAAACGCAAAGGAAAAAACCCGGCGCCTCAATGCACAAGGGGGCAGCCGAAGCTGCCCCCAAGGGATCGGTCGTGATCAGGCGATCACTTCTCGGCGGCAGCCGTGGTGGCTTTCTTGACGGCGGCCTGGGTGTCGCGGGTCGCCTTTTCGGCAACCTTCTGCGCGTCCGAGGCCATGTCCTTGCCGGCGGTCAGCATCAGATCGACCGTGTCCATCTGGACCTTCTTGGCGACTTCCGCATAGGCGGCCATGTGCTCGGCGGCCATTTCGGCTGCGGCCGAGGCGAAATCGCTCATGGCCTTGGCGTATTCGGACGGGTCCTGCTTGACCGCAGCCAGCTCACCCATGCGCGAGATCGAGTCCTGCGCCCAACGAGCCGAGATCTCGGTCGAACGCTCGGCGGCGCTCAGCGCGACGCGGGCCAGCTTTTCGCCCATGACGTTCTGCGACTTCATGGCGTCCTGCATCGAGCTGGTGTCGATCGGGAAGTTGGCCATCATGTCCTGCATGGTCTTGGCGAAATCGGGGGTCTTAGCCATATCGTTCACTCCTATCACTGCAGCGACCGAGAGACGAAGGGAACGGGTCGCTGCTCTCCATTCCATGCAGCCAATATGAATGCTGCACTGCAGCATTTCAAGATATTTTTCTGCACTGCGGCATAATTTTTGCGCCCCGCCCGCATCCCCCGCCGGCAGGGCGCCGTGACATCAGCCTGCCCTTTCGTGCACATAGCGGCCAGGCGCAGGCTCCAGCCCGTCACCCGGGTCGCGGGCATCCACCATCGGCCCGGCGCGTTCGGCCAGCCAGGCGCCCCAGGTCGGCCACCAGCTGGAGGGCTGGAACGCGGCCGCGTCGCGCCATTCCTGATGCCCCTGGGCAAAGCCGTGATCGCTGAGGTAATGGCCGTATTTCTGACGCGTGGGCGGGTTCACGATGCCCGCGACATGGCCCGATTGCGACAGGATGAAGGTCTTGTCCGCCGACCCCATCTGCGCCACGCCCCGCCAGCAGTCCTTCCAGGGGGCGATGTGATCGGCCTCGCAGGCCACCGCGCAGAGCGGCACCGTGACGTCGGACAGATGCAAGCGGTGGCCCAGCACCTCAAAGCCGTCGGTGGCGAAGGCGTTCTTCTGGCACAGCCCACGCAGATACTGCATCGCCATGCGCCCCGGCAGGTTGGTGCTGTCTCCGTTCCAGAACAGCAGATCGAACGCGGGCGGCGTCTCGCCCAGCATATAGCTGCGGATGGCGGGCCCCCAGACCAGGTCGTTGGCGCGCAGAAAGCTCATGGTGCGCGACATCAGCTGCGCGCGCAGCAACCCGTGGCGCTGGACCTCGGCGTCGATGCCGCCGACGAAATCATCCTGCAGAAAGCTGGTGAACTCTCCCTGATCGGAAAAATCGGTCAGCGTCGTGAACAACGTGGCCGAGTTCACCCGCTTGTCGCCGCGCTGTTTCAGCAGCGCCAGCACCAGCGACAGCGTGGTCCCCGCGATGCAATAGCCGACGGTGTTCAGGCGGCTCTGACCGGTCTGCGCCAGCACCTGATTCATCGCGTCCAGATAGGCCTCGGCGTAATCCTCCATGCCGGTGTCCGACATGGCGGCATCGGGGTTCTTCCAGCTGACCACGAACAGGGTGTGGCCCTGATCGACCAGCCAGCGGATCAGGCTGTTCTGGGGTTTCAGATCCAGAATGTAGAACTTGTTGATCCAGGGCGGAAAGATCAGCAGCGGCAGGGCATGGGCCTTGGGCGTGCTGGGGGCGTACTGGATCACCTCGAACAGAGGCGCGCGATAGACGACGGTGCCGGGCGCGGTGCCGATATTCTCGCCCACGGTAAAGGCGCGGCGGTCGGCCAGCGACACGATCATCTCTCCGCCATGGCTCTCGACGTCGCGGACCAGGTTCTCCAGCCCCTTGACCAAGCTCTCGCCCTCGGTCTGGACGGCCTTTTCCAGCGCGTCCGGGTTGGTCGCCAGGAAGTTGGTGGGCGCCATCATGTCGATGATCTGCGCAGTCATCCAGTCGACGCGACGGCGCGCGACGTCATCGGGCAGCTCCAGGCTGTCGGATGCCTCCTTGAGCGCGCTGGCATTGGTCAGGTACTGCCGCTTGATCAGGTTGAAATAGGGGTGGTTCTGCCACAGCGGGTTGGCGAACCGCTTGTCCGACGGGCCGTCATCGGGTGGCGCGACCAGATGGCCCGTCGCCAGCGCCTGCTGGGCGCGGGCATAGTTGGACAGCGTCTGCCCCCAGAACGAGACCTGCGTCTCGATCATCTTGGCGGGATGTTCGGACAGCGTCTTCAGAAAGGCGTTGGCGGCGGTCAGGTACAGGTCCGGCCCCGGCCCCTCGACCCCGGGATTGGGCAGGCTGCGATCGGCCAGGGCCGACATCAGGCGGTGGCCCAGGGTCTCGATCCGCTCGATGTTCTCGGCCAGCTTGCGGGCGGGCGGCGGACTTTCGGACGCGCGCGCCGCGTTGGCGGCATCGGGACCGGCCGATTTGGGCGCAGACCCGGCCTCGGGCGCGGGGGGGGCTGCGGCTTTCGGCTTGCGCGCCACCTTTGGCTTGGCGTTGCCCCCGGGTGTCGCGCTGACCTTCGGCTTGGCGGCGGGCCGGGATCTGGCGGCCTTGGGCTTTGCGGGCGATGCCGTCTTGGCCTCGGACGTCACGACCGCCGGTTCGGCATCCTGCGCCGCTGCCGTGCGGCTGGCACGCGGCTTTCCGGTTGTTGCCGATTTCGCGCGCGATTTCGCAACATTTTTACCTGTCGCCCCCGGCTGTCTTGCCATGATCCGTAATCCCCCCTAGGAATGACCCATGATAGGCGCAGGGCAGGCAAGGCGTAAACCCGGCTTCTGACCCCGTTCCGGCCCGCCGACCACGCGACTATCATGTGCCGCAGTGCAGCAATTGGTGGAAAACATGCCGGTCAAGGGTATTCGGGGCATCGTGTCCTATGACGCGATGGAGACGATTCGGAACACGAACGAATGGATGGGCGCGACCGCGCGGGCAATCGGGTCCTACCCGGCCTTCGCCCTGGTCCCGCATCCGGGGTTCCGCATGCTGGGGGCCTGGGGCCGCATGACGGAACGCAGTTTCGCCCGCATGGTGATCAAGCCCGATTGGGAGATCCCCCCCATCGCCGGAGAGGACGGGCAGGACCATGTGGTCTATGTCGAACCCGTCATGCGCCGCCCGTTCGGCGACCTGATCCATTTCCGCGTCGCCCGCCGCGACCCCCTGCCCCGCAAGGTGCTGCTGGTGGCGCCCATGTCGGGCCATTACGCGACGCTGATGCGCTCGACCGTGACCTCGCTGCTGAACGATTGCGAGCTGTACGTCACCGACTGGCACAATGCCCGCGACATCCCGGTCAGCGAGGGCAAGTTCGACGTCGAGGATTACACCCGTTATCTGGTGGACTTCATCCGCCATCTGGGCCCGGACGTGAACGTCATTGCGGTCTGCCAGCCTGCGCCGCTGGCCCTGGCCGCGACCGCCATCCTGGCCGAGGATGACCCCGCCGCCCAGCCCCGCACCCTGACCCTGATCGGCGGCCCGGTCGATCCCGACGCCGCCGCGACCGAGGTCACCGATTTCGGCAACCGCATCACCATGGGAGAGCTGGAGCATCTGGCGATCCAGTCGGTGGGCTTCAAGTATCGCGGCGCGGGCCGGATGGTCTATCCCGGGCTGGCGCAGCTGTCGTCCTTCATCACCATGAACATGGAGACGCATACACGCGCCTTCATCGAACAACTCTATGCCGAGGCCCGCGGCACCGCGAGCGAGGGCGACAAGCACAACAAGTTCTATGACGAATACCTGGCCGTCATGGACATGACGGCGGAATTCTACCTCTCCACGGTCGAGCGGATCTTCAAGAACCTCGAGATCGCCAAGAACCGCTTCAGCGTCGAGGGTCGGCCCGTCGACATCGGCAAGATCACCGAGGTCGCCGTGATGACGGTCGAGGGGGCCAATGACGACATCTCGGCCCCCGGCCAATGCGTTGCGGCGCTGGACCTGTGCACGGGCGTGCCGCAATCCAAGAAGGTGCAGCACCTGGAACCCGGCGCGGGCCATTACGGCATCTTTGCGGGCAAGTCCTGGCGTCTGAACATCCGTCCGATGGTGCTGGACTTCATCGACGAGAACGCCGCCCTGCCCGACAGCATCAAGCCCCGGCGCAAGCGCAAGGTCGGCGGCCCCGCTGCCGATTGCGGCGTGAACGATGCGCCCCATTCGGACAACGTGGCAGTCTGAACCCGCCCGCGCCCGGCACCGGGGAACCTGTCCCGGCGCAGGCTTGTTATGATCCCGAAGGCCGCCTGATGCGGCGCGAAAGGATCACCGATGACCGACCACAATCACCAGTTCTGGAGCCGCCTGGACGACATCAACAGCGGGATGCTGGGCGTGACCAGCGACCCGCGCCTAGTGCCCATGTCGCATTACGCCGACCGCAAGGCGGGCGTGCTGTGGTTCATCACCGCCAAGGGCACCGACTTGGCCAACAGCGTTGCGCAGGGCGCGCAGCCCGCGATCCATGTCGTCAGCGATGGCGGTCAGGGCCTTTACGCCCGCATCCACGGTCAGCTGTCGCTGTCCGACAACGCCGCCAAGCTGGACGAGCTGTGGAACGCCGTCGCCTCCAGCTGGTTCGAGGATGGCCGCCAGGACCCCGACGTCCAGCTGCTGCGCCTTGACCTGACCGAGGCCGAGGTCTGGGCCACCGGCGGCAAGGTGTCGTTCCTGTACCAGATCGCGAAATCCAAGATCACCGGCGACAAGCCCGACATGGGCGACCATTACAGCCTGACGTTCTGAACCACGTCCTCGATGGTCGCCACGATCAGCGACAGGCAGGCCGGCGACGAGAACCGGTGATCGGCCCCCTTCACTAGGGTCAGCCGGATGTCGTCGCCCGACACATGGTCCAGCAGATCATGCGCCCAGCTGACTGGAACATCGGCATCCGCGGTGCCCTGCAGCATCCTGACCGGGAATGGCAGCGCCAGCGGTTGGTCCAGCACCAGCCGCTGGCGCCCATCTTCGATCAGGCGCCGCGTCAGGATCAGGGGTGCGCCGTATTCACTTGGCAGCGCGACTTGCCCGTCGCGATTCAACTCGCCGCGCTGCTCCTCCGAAAACCCGGCCCAGAACCCCCGCTCGGTAAAGTCGGGCGCGGCGGCGATGGTCACCAGACCCGCCACGCGTTCCGGATGGCCCCGCGCGATCAGCAGGCTGATCCAGCCGCCCATCGACGATCCGACCAGCACCTGCGGTCCCTCCGTCAGCGCCGTGATCGCCGCCAGCGCGTCCGCGGCCCAATCGCCGATGCACCCCTCCTCGAACGCGCCGCCGCTTTCGCCATGCCCGGAATAGTCGAACCGAAGGAAAGACCGCCACTGCGCTGCCGCCCATTCGCGCAGGTGCAGCGCCTTGGCCCCCTGCATGTCCGACCGGAACCCGCCCAGAAAGACCACGCCCGGCCCCTGCCCGTCCAGCCGCTCATAGGCGATGCGTCGTCCCGCATCCGTGGTCAGAAAATCCGTCATTCGCTTACCTCGTCCAATCCCCATGCAACCCAGGCACCCATCGCCGATGCCACGGCAAAGGCCGCGACCGCCCAGGCGGCGCCCAGCACCGCCAGCCCGGCGGATGCCGCACCCGCCACCAGCAGCACGATCCCCACGACCAGGTTCGACACCGCAGTATAGGCCGCGCGCTGATCGTCGGGGGCCATGTCCACCAGATAGGTGGTCCGCCCCTGCCTGACCCCGTGATAGGCGATCATCAACCCGAACAGAACCACCGCGATGGCCCCCGTCGCCTGCGCCAGCCCCATCGCGGCCAGCACCAGCGCCAGCACCAACGCCACGGCCCCCGCCACCCCCGACCAGATCAGCACCCGCCGGGCCGAGCGGTCCGACATCCGCCCCCACACCCAGGACGACAGCAGCGAGGCCAACGCCGAAGCCAGCACCAGGAGGCCCAGCTGCTGATCCCCCTCGCCCGCGGCGGCCAGCACCAAAAGATAGGGCGGCGCCAGCGCCGAACCCACCAGCAGCGACCGCGCGATGATGAACCGCGCTAGCTGCCCGTCCTGGCGCAGCAGCCGCAGCTGCCCCAGGGATTGCGACAGGCTCAGGACCTCCTCGCGCGGCTGCGCCTCTTCGTCCAGGGTGGCAAAGACCGCGCCGGCCGCGATCCAGACCACCCCCGCCAGCGCCACCGCGCCGATGACCAGCACCGCCCGATCCAGCGGCTGCCACAGCAACAGGCCCGCAAAAACGATCACCCCGGCCGCGCCCACGCTGCTGGCGAAACCGGTGGCCGCGCCGCGCCGCGACTTGCCCACGGTCTTGCCCAGCACATCCTTGTAGCTGGCCGAACAGACCGACCGCGCCAGCGCCAGCACCGCCAGCGCCGCGATGATCGCGACACCCGCCGCAGCCCCCTGCATCGTCAGCGCGATGGCGGCGATGGCCAGCGCCGCCAATCCCTGCACCACGCTGCCCACCGCCCAGGCCCATTTGCGCCGCGGCAGCGCGCCGATGGCCCCCGCGGTGAACAGCTGCGGCAGCAGCGATCCGGCCTCGCGCACCGGGACCAGCAGGCCGATCACGCCTGCCCCCGCGCCCAGATGGGTCAGCAGCCAGGACAGGACCAGTTTCGCATCGACCAGCCCGTCGCCCAGCTTGGACGCCGCTAGCGATATGATATAGCGCAGGAAATTGCGTGGCTCGACCTGGTGCTGGCCATCGGACAGGCCGCCGTCGCTGTCGGGGTCGTCGACCAGACGCTCGAACAGCTGGTCCTCGAAATCGCTATGGTGGCTCATGCTGGCTTCCCGTGTGTTGCCGTAATCTTGACTAATCGCGCGGGCACGTCCATGCCTGCCCGACCATAACCCGCAACCGGGCGTTCCGTGGGCGCCAAACCGACGAGGAGGACAGCATGTCCCAAATCACCCTCACCTTTCCCGATGGCAACGCGCGCGAATACCCCGCCGGCGTGACCGCCGCCGAGGTCGCCGAGAGCATCGCCCCCAGCCTTGCGAAACGCGCGATTTCTGCCAGCCTGGACGGCGCGCATATCGACCTGGCATGGCCGATTACGGCCAGTGGTCAGATCGCCATCCATTCGATGAAGGAGGAGGCGCAGGCGCTGGAGCTGATCCGCCATGATTTCGCCCATATCATGGCCCGCGCGGTTCAGGCGATCTGGCCCGACGTCAAGGTCACCATCGGCCCGGTCCGCGATTACGGCTGGTTCTATGATTTCGACCGGGCCGAGCCCTTCACCCCCGACGATCTGGGCGCGATCGAGGCCAAGATGAAGGAGATCATCAACGCCCGCGAGCCCGTCCGCACCGAAATCTGGGACCGCGACCGCGCCATCGCCCATTACAAGGCGGCGAACGAGCCCTTCAAGCTGGAGCTGATCGACCGCATCCCCGAGGGTCAGGACCTGCGCATGTACTGGCACGGCGACTGGCAGGACCTGTGCCGCGGCCCGCATCTGCAAAACACCGGACAGCTGCCCGCCGACGCCTTCAAGCTGACCCATATCGCCGGGGCCTATTGGCTGGGCGACGCGACGCGCCCCATGCTGCAGCGCATCTATGGCGTGGCCTTCCGCAACCGCGACGACCTCAAGGCGCATATGACCATGCTGGAGGAGGCCGCCAAGCGCGACCACCGCAAGCTGGGCCGAGAGATGAACCTGTTCCACATGCAGGAGGAGGCGCCGGGCCAGATCTTCTGGCATCCGAACGGTTGGAACATCTATACCACGCTGCAGGATTACATGCGCCGCAAGCAGCGCGCAGATGGCTATGTCGAGGTCAACACCCCGCAGGTTGTCAGCCGTAAATTGTGGGAGGAATCAGGGCATTGGGAGAATTATCAGGAAAACATGTTCATCGTCGAGGTTGATGAGGAACACGCCAAGACCAAGACGATCAACGCCCTCAAGCCGATGAACTGCCCCTGCCACGTCCAGATCTTCAACCACGGCCTGAAATCCTATCGCGACCTGCCGCTGCGCATGGCCGAGTTCGGGTCCTGCAACCGCTATGAGCCCTCGGGCGCGCTGCACGGCATCATGCGGGTGCGCGGCTTTACCCAGGACGACGCCCACATCTTCTGCACCGAGGATCAGATCGAGGCCGAGACTAAGAAGTTCATCGACTTCCTGGCCGGCATCTATGCCGACCTGGGCTTTGACGGCTGGCGGATCAAGCTGTCCACCCGCCCCGAAAAGCGCATCGGGACCGAGGAGAGCTGGGACCGGGCGGAGGCGGCCCTGGGGAACGCCTGCAAGGCCGCCGGTCACGACTATACAATTTTCCCCGGTGAGGGCGCGTTTTACGGGCCAAAGCTGGAATTCGTGCTGACCGATGCGATCGGGCGCGACTGGCAGTGCGGCACGCTGCAGGTGGACCCCAACCTGCCCGAGCGTCTGGACGCGGAATATGTCGGACCCGACGGGGCGAAGCACCGCCCCATCATGCTGCACCGCGCCGTCCTGGGCAGCTTTGAGCGGTTCATCGGCATCCTGATCGAGAACAGCGCGGGCAAGCTGCCCTTCTGGCTGGCCCCGCGTCAGGTGGTCGTGGCCTCGATCGTGTCGGATGCCGACGACTATGTGGATCAGGTCGTGGCCGCCCTGCGCGCCAAGGGCATCCGCGCCGAGGCCGACATCCGCAACGAAAAGATCAACTACAAGGTCCGCGAACATTCGGTTGGTCGCGTCCCCGCGATCCTGGCCATCGGCATGAAGGAGGTCGAGGAGCGCACCGTCTCTCTGCGCCGCCTGGACGCCCAGGGCAGCCGCACCGTGTCCCTGGATCAGGTCGTAGCCGACCTGGCGCTTGAGGCCACGCCCCCGGACCTGCGCTGACCCCGGCCTGCGTCAAATGCGGCCCGCGGGGGCCGCGTTTGATGCTTGCCTTTTGCAACGATTCGGGCATCCTCTCATTCGCGTGAGCAAAGACTTTCTACCGCCTCCCTCTTGGGCAGCCGGAAGACCGAAAGCGGGCTGCACGACCTGGCGCAATCCTGCGTCGGGATGACTTGAAGGAGAGAACGGTTATGGCAACCGGAACGGTTAAATGGTTCAACGCGACCAAAGGCTTTGGCTTTATCGCGCCCGATGATGGCGGCAAGGACGTGTTCGTGCACATCTCCGCCGTGGAGCGTGCGGGCCTGACCGGCCTGCAGGACAACCAGAAAGTCGAATTCGACCTGCAGTCGGGCCGCGACGGCCGGGCCTCGGCCGCCGATCTGAAACTGCTCTGATCCGCCCGCGCGCGTGATCCGGACGGCCCGTTCGCGCGGGCCGTTTTTTGTTGGACAACAGGCAGGGCCCAGGGATGAACCTGGCGGAACATGTGCTGCGGGCGGGGCTGGATGTCCCGGATGGCCAGGCCCTGGTCGTCATGGGTCATGACGACGCCCAGGTCTGGTCGCATGCCGAACTGCGCCGCGCGGTTCTGGGCACAGCCACGGGCCTGCTGCGGGCGGGCCTGCGCCCGGGTGACCGGTTGCTGATGCGGCTTGCGAACCGTCCGGCCTTTCCGATCGCCTATCTGGGTGCCATCGCCGCAGGCGTGGTCCCGGTGCCGACCTCGGCCCAGCTGACCGCACCCGAGATCACCCGCATCGCCACCCGCATTGCACCGGCGGTCATCGTGGCGGGCGCGGGCGTGCCCCTGCCCGACCACCCCGCACCTGTCCTGACCGAGGACGATCTGGACGGCTTTGCCACGATGCCGCCCGCGGAGTTTGCCCAGGGTGCCGCGGATCGGCTGGGCTATATCGTCTTCACCTCGGGCAGTTCCGGCCAGCCGCGGGCGGTCATGCACGCCCATCGCGCGATCCTGGCGCGGCAGGCGATGATGCAGGGCTGGTACGGGCTGCGCCCCGACGACCGGCTGCTGCACGCGGGGGCGTTTAACTGGACCTTTACCCTGGGCACAGGGCTGCTGGACCCCTGGACCCTGGGCGCCACCGCGCTGATCCCGGCCCCCGGCACGCCCATCGAACAGATCCCGGCGCTGGCCGCCCGCCACGGCGCCACCATCCTGGCCGGGGCGCCCGGCATCTTTCGCCGCCTGCTGCGCGCCGACTGGCCGCCCATCGCCACCCTGCGCCATGCCCTGGCCGCCGGGGAACGGCTGGACCCGGCCCTGCGCGCCGCCTGGACGGCCCGCACCGGCACCGACATCCACGAGGCGATGGGCGCGTCCGAGATTTCGACCTTCCTGTCAGGCAGTCCCGACCGCCCGGCGCCGCCCGGCACTGCTGGATATCCGCAGCCGGGCCGCCATGTCGCGGTCCTGGACACCGACGGCCCCGGCCAGCCCGGCCCGCTGGCGGTGCGGGCCGACGATCCGGGGCTGTTCCTGGGCTATCTGGACGATCCGGCGGCCACCCGGGCCTGCTTTCGCGACGGCTGGTTCCTGACCGGCGATCTGGCCCAGGCCGCCCCCAATGGCGCCATCACCCTGCTGGGCCGCGCCGATGACATCATGAACGCCGGCGGCTTTCGCATTGCCCCGCCCGAGATCGAGGATCACCTGGCCACCCATCCCGATGCAGGCGACGTGGCGGTGGCGGAACTGCCTGTCGCGCCGGGCGTCACCATCGTCGCGGCCTTCTGGACCGGTCCCGCGACGCCCGCGCAGATGCAGGCTCTGGCCCAGGACGGCCTGGCCCGCTACAAGCAGCCGCGCGCGTGGATCCCGTTGGACGCGCTGCCGCGCACGCCCACCGGCAAGATCAACCGCCGCGCCCTGCGCGCGGCGCATCGCAAGGACCTGGAATGACCCGCCTGGACATCTTCGCCGATCCCGTCTGCCCCTGGTGCCTGATCGGCAAGGTCGAGCTGGACCGCGCGCTGGAAAGCCGCCCCGACCATCCCTTTGCCATCACCTGGCACCCGTTCCGCCTGAACCCCACCATGCCGCCCCAGGGCATGGACCGCGTGGCCCATCTGCGCGCCAAGCTGGGCGACCGCGCCGCCGATGCCGCCCGCGCCCTGGCCGAACGTGCCGCCGCCCTGGGTCTGACGCTGAACCCCGCGCCGCGCGAACCGGACACGACCGACGCCCATCGCCTGATGCATTGGGCCGGGCTGGAGGGCGCGCAGACCCGCGTGATGTCGGCCCTGCTGCGCGCCCATTGGCAAGAGGCACAGGACATCAGCGACCATGCCGTGCTGGCCCGGATCGCCAAGGGCGCCGGCATGGACCCGGCGCTGGCAGCCCGCCTGCTGGCCTCGGATGCCGACCGTGACGAGGTCGCGGAGCGCGAGGCGCATGCCCGCGCGCGGGGCATCACCTCGGTGCCGACCTTCATCGTGGCCGATGCCCATGCCGTCAGCGGCGCGCAGCCTGCGACGCTGTGGCAGCAGGTCATCGATGAGATCATGGCTGCCTCCCGCCCGGACTGACTTGCAGACTCTGCAAATCGCGCCTATCTGGGGGGTCAGAACCGATTGGTGATCCCCATGTCCGACCTTGCCCACCCGGCCACCGCGCAGGCCCGCCGCCTGCCTTTGCCCGAATTCATCGCGATGCTGGCGTTCCTCTTTGCCACGATCGCGTTTTCGATCGACGCGATGCTGCCCGCGCTGCCCGACATCGCGGCCGACCTGACCCCCGACAACGTCAACCGCGCCCAGTTGATCCTGACCACCTTCGTGGCCGGGATGGGGCTGGGCACGCTGTTCGCGGGCCCCATCTCGGACGCGCTCGGCCGCAAGCGGACGATCACCATCGGCTTTGGCATCTATATCGCCGCGACTGTCGCCGCGCTCTATGCCAATTCGCTGGAGTTCCTGCTGATCGCCCGCTTCGTGCAGGGCCTGGGCGCCGCAGCCCCCCGCATCGTCGGGCTGGCGCTGGTCCGCGACCTGTATGAGGGCCGCGAGATGGCGCGCATCAGCAGCTTCGTGATGATGATCTTCATCATGATCCCCGCCGTGGCGCCGACGCTTGGGGCGGGGATCATCGCGATCTCGGACTGGCACGGGGTGTTTCTGGCCTTCATCGCCTTCGCCGTCGTGGGGGCACTCTGGCTGAACATCCGCCAGGCCGAGACGCTGCCCCCCGCCGCCCGCCGCCCCCTGCGCGTCGGCACGCTCTATGCCGCCGCCCGCGAGGTGCTGTCCGACCGCCAGGTGATGCTCACCACGCTGATCCTGACCCTGGGCTTCGGTCAGATGTTCGGCCTTCTGTCCTCGGCCCAGCAGCTCTTCGGCGAAACCTATGGCAAGGGAGAGAACTTCCACCTGTGGTTCGCCGCCATGGCGCTGCTGTCGGGGTCGGGGACCATCCTGAACGCGACCTTCGTGATGCGTTTCGGCATGCGGCGGATCGCGAAATGGGCCTACATCATGCAGACGGTGGTGTCCGGTGTGGCGCTGGTGCTGATCCTCAGCGGCGTGCTGCCCGACGCGCTGCAATTCCCGCTGTTCTTCTTCTGGGCGGTCAGCGTGTTCTTCATGGCGGGGGTCACCTTCGGCAACCTGAACGCGCTGGCACTGCAACGCATGGGCCATATCGCGGGCATGGCAGCCTCGATCGTGGCCGCCATCTCGACGCTGGCGGCGGTGATGATCGCGGCGCCGGTGGGTCTGCTCTATGACGGGACCGCGATCCCGGCGATCACCGCGACGCTGATCTGCTCGGCGCTGGCGTGGTTCCTGATGCGCCGCCTGACGGACTGACGGCCGCGCCTACAAGGCCACGCCGCGGGGGGTCCGGGGGGCGCGAAGCCCCCCGGCCGTCGCGGGACGCAAATCAGGCGGCGACGCCCTCGGGCGCCCGCGCCCCGGTCATGTAGGACACCGCATCCGACATCGAATGCTCCTTGGGGTCGATGACGCACAGCCGCTTGCCAAGGCGGTGGATGTGGATGCGGTCCGCGACCTCAAAGACATGCGGCATGTTGTGGCTGATCAGCACGATGGGAATGCCACGCGACCGCACGTCCTGGATCAGGTCCAGCACGCGGCGGCTTTCCTTGACGCCCAGGGCGGCGGTCGGCTCATCCAGGATGATCACCCGACTGCCGAATGCCGCCGCGCGGGCCACGGCCACGCCCTGGCGCTGACCGCCCGACAGGGTCTCGACCGGCTGGCTGATGTTCTGAATGGTCATCAGCCCCAGCTCGGTCAGCTTGGCGCGGGCGAAATCGTCCATCGCCTGCTTGTCCAGCATGCCCAGCCACTTTCCCAGAAAGCCCGGTTTCCTGATCTCGCGGCCCATGAACATGTTGTCCGAGATCGACAGCGCGGGCGACAGGGCCAGCGTCTGATAGACCGTCTCGATCCCCATCTTGCGGGCATCCAGCGTGCTGTCAAAGCTGACCGGCTTGCCGTCCAGGCGGATCTCTCCCTCATCGGGCTTGACCGCGCCGGAGATGGCCTTGATCAGGCTGGACTTGCCGGCGCCATTGTCGCCGATGACGGCCAGGATCTCGCCGGGGTACAGGTCGAAATCGGCATGGTCCATGGCGGTCACGCGGCCATAGCGCTTGACCAGGTTGCGCGCGGACAAAAGCGGTTCGGTCATGACGACACCTTTCTGATCCATTGGTCGACGGCGACGGCAAAGATGATCAGCCAGCCGGTCGCGAACAGCTGCCACAGCACGTCCACCCCCGCCAGCCGCAGGCCGGAATTGAACACGCCCACGATCAGCGCCCCGATCAGCGGCCCCAGGATCGACCCGCGCCCCCCGAACAGAGAGATGCCGCCGATGACCACAGCCGTGATCGATTCCAGATTGGCCTCAAAGAACGAGGTTGGGCTGATCGACCCCACCCGCCCGATCGACGACCAGGCCGCCAGACCGCAGATCAGGCCCGCCACGACATAGACCGACAGCAGCACGCGCTTGGTCTGGATGCCGGCCAGCGCCGCCGATTCCGGATCGTCGCCCACCGCATAGACGCGCCGACCCCAGGCCGTCTTGTACAGCGCGTAGTACAGCACCGCGAACACGACCAGCATCAGCACGACCCCATAGGTCAGCACCGCGCCGCCGATCTCGAACCGGGTGCCAAAGAATTTCAGCAGCGGCGCCTCGGCGTCCAGGGTCTGGCTGCGGATCGTCTCGCGGCCCGACAGGTAATAGTTCAGCGCCAGGAACACGTTCCATGTACCAAGCGTGGTGATGAAGGGCGGCAGCTTCAGCCGCGTGACCAGGAACCCGTTCAGCGCCCCGGTGGCCGCCCCGCAGGCCAGGCCCACGAAGATGGCGATGGGCACGGGCACGCCGAAATTGATGGCCAGCTGGCCCATCACGACCGAGATCAGCACCATGACGGCACCGACCGACAGGTCGATCCCCGCGGTCAGGATCACCAGCGACTGCGCCGCCGCCAGCGTGCCCACCACCGCCACCTGCTGCAGCACCAGCGACAGGTTGAAGGCCGAGAAGAAGTTCGGAGAGATCAGCCCGAAGGCGATCAGCGACAGGACCAGCACGATGACCGGAACCATGGTGGGATACTGGTGCAGGAAATGCTGCACCCGGTCCAGCGTGCTGCGATGACGGTGGTCGAATTGGGCGACCGTATCGCTGGCATTGCGCGGGACCACGGGATCGGGGGTGTCGGACATCGGACTCTCCGTGGGTATGGCAAAGGGCACGATGGCGGGATGTCCCGCCATCGGCCGTTCAGCATGGGGCTGGTGGGGGCATCAGCCCCAGCAGCGCTCCAGCCCTTCGGCGACGCTGATCGATTCGACGCCCTCGGCCGGGCTGTCGGTGACCAGGTTCACGCCGGTATTGGTGAAATCCAGGCCCTCGGTGGTCTCGGGCTTGGTGCCGTCGGCGGCGAAGGCCGCGATCGCCTCGATGCCCATGGACGCCATCAGCAGCGGGTATTGCTGCGCGGTGGCACCGATCACGCCCTCCTGGACGTTCTGCACGCCCGGGCAGCCGCCATCGACCGAGACGATCATCACGTTCTCTTCCATGCCAAAGGACTTCAGCGCCTCATAGGCACCGGCGGCGGCGGGTTCGTTGATCGTATAGACCAGGTTGATGCCGGAATCGCGCTGCAGCAGGGCCTCCATCGCCTGACGGCCGCCCTCCTCGTTGCCCGAGGTGACGTCATGACCGACGATGCGGGCATCGTCCTCGTCGCCGATGACGTTCTCGTCCTTCACGTCGATGCCAAAGCCCGCCAGAAAGCCCTGGTCGCGCAGCACGTCCACGGACGGCGCGCTGGCCGACAGGTCCAGCATGGCGATCTTGGCGTCGGCCGCCGCGTCACCCATCTGGGCCGCGGCCCATGCGCCGATCAGGCGGCCGGCCTCGCGGTTGTCGGTGGCGAAGGTCGCGTCAGCCGCGTCGATCGGGTCCAGAGGCGTGTCCAGCGCGATGACCAGGATGCCGGCCTCACGCGCCTGGCCCAGGGAATCGGTGATGGCCTTGGTGTCGGACGCGGCGATCAGGATGCCCTTGACGCCCGCCGCGATGCAGCTTTCAACGGCCTGCTGCTGGGTCTCGTGGTCGCCGTCGATCTTGCCGGCAAAGGTCATCAGCTCGATGCCCAGCTCATTGGCCTTGGCGGTGGCGCCTTCCTTCATCTTCACGAAGAACGGGTTGATGTCCGTCTTGGTGATCAGGCAGGCCTTGGTGGCCTCCTGGGCCTGGGCGAACCCTGCGGACAGGGCAAGGGCGGACACCGCGACGGATGCGCGGAAAACGGTCTTGATGGTCACTTTACTAACTCCTCCAGCACGACGGTTCCTCGGCCGTCTTGCATTCACAAAGCACCAGAAGAATCGACTTGTCAATAAATCAATCATGTTGATTAATGCATTTCAGGAGGATGACCCATGCCCCTTGATCGTGACGGCCCCGGCGCGCTCAGCCGGAACGAACGGCTGATCCTGTCGCTGATCCGCAAGCGCGGGCCGATGCCACGTGCCGCGCTGGTCCAGCTGATGGACCTTTCGGCCCAGTCCATCACGAACCTGACGCGCAAGCTGATGCAGGCCGGCTATCTGGATGCAGGCGCGGTGGTGCGCGGCAAGGTCGGCCAGCCGTCGACGCCCCTGGCGCTGGCCCCGGACGGGGCGCTGTTCCTGGGCCTCAAGATCGGGCGCAGGCTGGCGGAACTGGCCCTGGTCGATTTCGCGGGCCGGGTCCGCGTGCACCGCCAGGAGGTCCACAGCCACCCCCGCCCCGACCGCGTGATGGCCTTTGCCCGCCAGGGGCTGGAGACGATGCTGGCCACGCTGTCGCCCGCCGAACGCGCCCGCATCACCGGGCTGGGCATCGCCGCGCCCTATCGCCTGTGGGACTGGGGCCACGAGATGTCCGACTGGCTGAACCTTGACCTGCGCTACGAACTGGCGCGCGGCCTGCCCTTTCCGGTGTTTCTGGACAATGACGGCACGACCGCCTGCGGGGCCGAGCTGATCTTTGGCCGCAACGACCTGCCGCGTGATTTCATCCATATCTACATCGCGCATTTCGCGGGGGGCGGCATCGTGCTGGACGGGGCGCTGCGCCATGGACCGACCCGGAATGCCGGGGCGCTCGGCTCGATGCCCATCCCTTCGGTGGGTCCGGGGGGCGGGCAGCTGCTGGACCAGGCGTCGGTTTCGGCCCTGGAGGCGCGGATCGGGCGGTCGCTGCCGCCCGACGATTCGGGATGGGACGTGCCCCCCGCGGTCGAGGCGGACTGGGCCGATCAGGCGGGCCGCGCCCTGGCCTTCGCAGCCATGTCGGCGGTGGCACTGGTCGATCTGCCGCTGGTGGTGATCGACGGCGCGGTGCCGCCCGCGACCCGCGCCCGCCTGGCGCAGGCCATGCGCGACGCGCTGCAGGCGATGCCCGCCGCGGGCATCGACCGCCCGCAGGTGATCGAGGGCACATTGGGCCGCAGCGCGCGCATCCTGGGGGCTGCAGGCCTGCCCTTGTCGCATTTCTTCCAGCCCGACGGGGCGCTGGACTAGGGCGATTGCGGTTGACACCGGGGCCTGCGCGTCTATACGGCACGCTTCGTTGGTGTTGGTGGACCCCGCAAGGGGAACCCTGTCAGGCCCCGGTTCGCAAGAGCCTCGGCCAGAGGACAACGCCCTTCGCAACCTGTTGAAGGAGATCAGCCGTGACCAAACGCACGTCTGCCAAGTACAAGCTCGACCGCCGCATGGGCGAGAACATCTGGGGCCGCGCCAAGTCGCCCGTCAACCGTCGTGAATACGGCCCCGGCCAGCACGGCCAGCGCCGCAAGAACAAGCTGTCGGACTTCGGCACCCAGCTGCGCGCCAAGCAGAAGCTCAAGGGCTACTATGGCGACCTGACCGAAAAGCAGTTCCGCCGCATCTATGCCGAAGCCGAGCGGATCCGCGGCGACACCGGCGAGAACCTGGTGGGCCTGCTGGAGCGTCGCCTGGACGCGATCGTGTATCGCGCCAAGTTCGTGGCGACCATCTGGGCCGCCCGCCAGTTCGTCAACCACGGCCACATCCAGGTCAACGGTCAGCGCGTGAACATCGCCTCCTACCGCGTCAAGGAAGGCGATGTCATCTCGATCCGCGAGCGCTCGCGCCAGCTGGCCATCGTGCTGGAAGCCGTCGCCCTGACCGAGCGTGACGTCCCGGATTACCTGGAAGTCGACCACAACAAGATGACCGCGACCTTCGTGCGCACCCCGGCCCTGGGCGACATTCCCTATGCCGTGCAGATGGAACCGAACCTGGTCGTCGAATTCTACGCCAAGAACTAATCGCCGCCGGGCCCTGTGCCCGAAGCGATATCACAGGGGGCCGCATCTTCGGATGCGGCCCTTTTGCGTCCCGCCACGGCAGGGGGCCAGCCCCCCGCACCCCCCGGCGTTGCGCGGGCCCGATGGCAGCGCGGCGGTTTGGGGGCTTTTCTAACGCCGATGGCGCGACTAGACGGGGTTCGACACAAGGATGGACCCCATGACCCAGACACCCGTGCAGCCCGGCATCATGGACATCGCGCTCTACGTCAGCGGCGAAAGCACGCTGGCGGGCCGCGCTGACGTGCTGAAGCTGTCGTCGAACGAGAACCCACTTGGCCCCAGCCCCGCAGCGCAAGAGGCGTTCCGCCGCGCGGCGGGCGATCTGCACCGCTATCCGGCGACTGACCACGCGGGCCTGCGCGCGGCCATCGGGCAGGTGCACGGGCTGGACCCCGACCGCATCATCTGCGGCGTGGGATCGGACGAGGTGCTGCAATTCGTCGTCCAGGCCTTTGCGGGACCGGGGGATGAGGTGATCACCACCCAGCACGGCTTTTCCATGTATCCGATCCTGGCGCGCATGGTCGGCGCCACCCCGGTCACCGTGCCGGAGGACACGCGCCGCGTCGATGTGGACGCGATTCTGGCGGCGGTCACCGTGCGCACGCGGGTCGTCTTCATCGCGAACCCCGCCAACCCCACCGGCACCATGCTGGGCGCGGACGAGCTGCAGCGGCTGATCGACGGGCTGCCGCCGCAGGTGCTGTTCGTCCATGACGGCGCCTATACCGAATTCGCGGAGGGGTTCGACGGGGGCGCATCGCTGGTCGACCGGCATCCGAACGTGATCATGACACGGACCTTTTCCAAGGCCTATGGGCTGGGGGGGCTGCGCGTGGGCTGGGGCTATGCCGCGCGGGAGGTCATCGACGTGCTGAACCGCATTCGCCAGCCCTTCAACCTGTCCGACGCCCAGATGGACGCGGCCCGCGCGGCGGTGCTGGACCGCGACTTCACCACCCGCTGCATCGCGCTGAACGCGCGGATGCGCGACCGGATGCGGCAGTCGCTGATCCAGATGGGCATCGGCTGCGACGAAAGCCACGCCAATTTCGTGCTGGCCCGGTTCGACGGCCCCGACACCGCCGCTGCCGCCGATGCGGCGCTGCGGGCGGACGGCATCCTGGTGCGGCGCGTGGGCGGATACGGCCTGCCCGATGCGCTGCGCATCACCGTGGGCGATGAGGATGCCGTCACCCGGGTACTGGATTGCCTGGGACGGTTCATGCAGGGGCGCGGGCAATGACGCAGGTCTATGACAAGGTCGCGCTGATCGGGCTGGGCCTGATCGCCGGGTCGATGGCCCATGCGATGCGCGAGGGCGGGCTGGCGGGCCGCATCACCGGCTATGCCCGCAGCGCCGAGACCCGCGACACCGCGCGCCAGATCGCCCTGTGCGAGGTCTGCGACAGCGCGGCCGAGGCCGTGGCGGGGGCCGATCTGGTCGTGCTGGCCGTGCCCGTGGGCGCCATGGCCGATGTCATGACCCAGATCACCCCGCATCTGGCGCCGGGCGTCACAATCACGGATGTGGGCTCGGTCAAGCAGTCGGTGATCGACGCCGTGACCCCGCATCTTCCGGCCGGCGCGCATTTCATCCCCGGACACCCGCTGGCCGGGACCGAACATTCCGGGCCGCGCGCGGGCTTTGCCAGCCTGTTCCGCAACCGCTGGTGGCTGCTGACGCCGCTGCCCGACACCGACCCTGATGCGCTGGCCCGCCTGGACCGGCTGATCACCGCGATGGGCGCCAAGACCGACCGGATGGACGCCGCCCATCACGACCTGGTTCTGGCCGTGACCAGCCATGCGCCGCACCTGATCGCCTATACGATGGTGGGGGTGGCCGACCACCTGCGCCGCGTGTCCGGCGAGGAGGTGATCCAGTATTCCGCCGCCGGGTTCCGCGACTTCACCCGGATCGCGGCCAGCGACCCGACCATGTGGCGCGACGTGTTCCTGCACAACAAGGAGGCGACGCTGGACATCCTGGGCCGCTTTACCGAGGAGCTGTTCGTCCTGCAGCGCGCCATCCGCATGGGCGACGGCCAGCAACTGCACGACTATTTCACCCGCACCCGCGCGATCCGTCGCGGCATCATCGAGGCGGGTCAGGACACCGAGGCCCCCGATTTCGGCCGCACCCCCGGCGCCCGCCCCGCAGGCTAGATCGCGGGCGCGGGGCCGATCGGCACGCCGCCCAGGATCAGCTGGCCGTCGCGCATGATGATGGGCAGGCGCAGCTCTCCCTCCGCGGGGTCGGGAAAGGCCGGGCCGGGCAGCGTGTCGTCCAGATCGGCCCGCGACAGCTGCGACAGGCCCGCGCGCAGCAGCAGCTGGCCCCGCGGCGGAATGAGGCCCAACCCCACCGCCATCCCGATCATCGCATCCGCATCGGCGGAATAGAGCGCGACCTGACCCTCGGCCCGGCCCTGGGCGTCGTGCGACAGGCGGCCGATGATGCGCAGGCCGATCTGGCCCGCCTGCAGGGCCAGCCCCTCGGTCTGCCAGCCGACAATCTGGGGCACCTGATCGCCTGTGACCGAGGGCGTGCCGTCCAGCCAGATCCGCACCGGCCCCTGCGCGCCCACCGGCCCCGGCAGCGGCCCGGGATCCAGCCCCAGACGCGCCACCCCCGCCACATCCAGCCCCTCCAGCGCCAGGTCCAGCGCGTAGGCCGCCCGCGCCGGTCGCGGCGCGTTGGCCCCCAGGGGGACCATCCGCGCCTGCAGCGACAGCGCATCCGCCAGCGGCTGCCCGTCCAGCGTCACGTCCTGCGCCTGCAGGTCCAGCCGGTCGGGCGCCATGCGGTTCAGCGGCGCCAGCGACAGGCTGGCCACCGGGGCCGACAGGCCCAGCTGCATCACCTGGCCGCCCTGCGTCACCTGCGCCTGATCGGGCAGGTCCAGCTGCGCGGTCAGCGGCGCCAGGGGCGACAGCCAGGCGCGCATCCAGGGCAGCCCGACCCCAATGGCCGGGTCGCTGAAGCGCAGATCCGTCAGCCCGACCCCGATCTGGCGCGGATCGCGCAGCGCCGTCACGGACGCCGCCTCCAGCGCCGGATCGGTGGCGATCCATGCCGCAACCCGGTCGCGGGCCAGCGTCTCGACCCCCAGCCAGCCGCCCACCACGATTGCCGCCACCAGCCCCGTTCCGATTACCGCCCCGCGCATGTCCGTGTTGCCCTTTTTTCCAACCCTGTGTCGTCCTACCTTGTGCCCCGAAAGGATGGACAATGGAACGCATCGATTGGGTCTTTGGCTATGGATCGCTGATCTGGGACCCGGGCTTTGATCCGCAGGAGGCCGTGCGCGCCGATCTGGCCGGCTATGCCCGCAGCTTCTGCCTGCGATCCATCCAGCATCGCGGCACAAAGGCCCTGCCTGGGCTGGTCCTGGGCCTGGACCCGCAGGAGGGCGCGCTGTGCCGGGGTCTGGCGCTGCGCATCAGGCCCCGCGATCATGACCGCGTCCTGGCCGATCTGCGCGCGCGCGAGCTGGTCACCGATGCCTATCGCGAGGCGATCCTGCCCTTGGCGCTAGAGGACGGGCGGCAGGTGCGCGCGCTGGCCTATGTGATGCGGCGCGACCATTGGCAATATGCGGGCGGTCTGGACGCGCAGGAACAGGCGCGCATCATTGCAGCCGCCCATGGCGGTCGCGGCCCGAATGCCGACTACCTGTTCAACACCGCCACCCATCTGGCCCGGATCGGGATGCCCGACGACCACCTGGATGCCCTGTCGCGCGCCGTGCGCGCACTGATGCCGCCCGCCGGTTGACCCCGGACTTCGGAACGCTTGGCAAGTGCGGCGGCCCGCCCTACAGTCGGGCAAAAGCATCGACGGGACGGGGATTTACCGGTGAGCGATCCGACCAATGGCGACCCGCAGGGACGCTCGCGGCTGACCCTGACGAACCGCCGAATCTCGGCCACGCGCGACCAGGCGCTGACGGCGGACGGCGGTGCGCCGCGCTTTTCGCAGCCGGTGCGGCAGATCCTGCTGATGCTGACGGTGATGGGGCTGGTGGTGGCCGGGGGATGGTTCGCCTATGGCCGCATCCTGTCCATCTTTGACGCGAACCGCTGGCTGAACGGGCTGATCCTGGCGGTCTTTGCCCTGGGCGTGCTGGCCTGTTTCTGGCAGGTCGCGCAATTGGTCGGATCGGTCAGCTGGATCGAGCGTTTCGCCGCCCGCCGCCGCAATGCGGAGCGCACGACCGGTGACGACATGGCCCCCCGCCTGCTGGCGCCGCTGGCCTCGCTGTTGGGGTCGCGCGGACCTGCGGGCGGCGCGATCAGCGCCAGCTCGGCCCGGTCGATCCTGGATTCGGTCGCGACCCGCATTGACGAGGCGCGCGACATCACCCGTTACCTGGCCAACCTGCTGATCTTTCTGGGCCTTCTGGGCACGTTCTATGGGCTGGCCACGACGATTCCCGCCGTGGTGGACACCATCCGCGCCCTGTCGCCGCAAAATGGCGAAACCGGGCTGGAGCTGTTCCAGAACCTGATGACCGGCCTTGAATCGCAGCTGGGCGGCATGGCCACGGCGTTCTCATCCTCGCTGCTGGGTCTGGCGGGGTCGCTGGTCGTGGGCCTCCTGGAGCTGTTCGTGACGCATGGCCAGAACCGCTTCTACCGAGAGCTGGAGGAGTGGATGTCGGGCTTTACCCGCATCAGCGTGGCCTCGGGCGAGGGCGAGGGGGTCGATCAGGCGGCGCTGGCGGGGTTCCTGGACCAGATGGCGGGTCAGATGAACCGCCTGCAGACCTATCACACCGAACGCGACGCGCTGCGCGAGGAGGCCGCCCTGATGGCCGATGAGCGGGTCGTTGTGATGGCCCAGGCCATCGAGGCGCTGGTCCAGCAGGCCCAGGCCGAACGCAGCGCATCGGACGGTCAGGCAGACCGCCTGACCCAGGCCCTGACGCGGCTGGCCGACAGCCCGCCCCCCGCCCCCGACCTGTCGCGCCTGGAGGCCGCACTGGACCGTTTGTCCGCCGAGCTGACCGAAGGCCGGGACGAGATGCTGGCCGAGCTGCGATCGGACATCCTGGTCCTGACGCGGGCGGTGCGGGCCGCGCGCTTTGGCGACCCGTTCCGCGACGATCTGCTGACCCGCGGCGAGGGCTGAGGGCATGCGCCTGTCCCGCGGCTCATCGGCGCAGCGTTTCTCGTCCACGATCTGGCCGGGCTTCGTCGATGCGATGACGGCGCTGCTGCTGGTGCTGATGTTCGTGCTGACGATTTTTACCGTGGTGCAGGGGGTGCTGCGCGAACAGATCACCACCCAGGACGGCACGATCACCGATCAGGGGCAGGTGATCTCTCGCCAAGAACGCCAGCTGGACGATCTGGGTGCGCAGGTCGCGGCCCTGGGCCAGGCGCTGAACGCCGCCACCACCCGCGAGGCCGAGATGGCCGCATCGCTGGAGACCGAGGCCGAGCGCGCCGCCCGCGCCGAGGCCGAGGCCCGCGACCGCGCCGCCCGCATCGCGCGGCTGACCAGCCAGCTGGCCACGGGCCAGTCGGAGCTGGACCAGGCCCGCACCCGCCTGACCGATTTCGAGGCCGAGGTCGCGGCGCTGCTGGCTGAACGCGCCGCCAGCGCCACCCGGCTGAGCGCGCTGGAGGCCGATCTGGATCAGGCGCAGACCCGCGCCTCGGCCGCCGAACTGGCGGTGGCGGCGGCGCGGTCGGAAAACGATGCCCAGGCCGAGGCCGCGCGCCTGGCCGCCGCCCGCGCCGCCGCGCTGGAGGCGCTGGCCGCCGATCTGCGCGCCCAAACCGAGGCGCAGCAGGCGACGCTGGCACAGACCGAGACCCGCCTGACCGAGGCCGAGCAGACCCGCCTGGCCGAGGCCGAGGCCGCAGCCCTGCTGCGCCAGCGCCTGGAGGGTGCGGATGCCGAACTGACCGCGATGACCCTGGCGCTGGAGGAACGCCGCCGCGAGGCGGAGGAGACGCTGACCCTGCTGGCCGCCGCCAATGCCGCCCGCGACGAGGCCGAGGCCCAGGCCATGACCCAGCTGACCGAGGCCGAGCGTCAGGCCGCCCTGCTGGCCACCGCGCGGGCGCAGCTGGCCGATCAGCAGGATCTGTCGCAGGACAGCCAGCGCCGCGTCGCCGCCCTGAACGAGCAGGTGGCCCAGCTGCGCGCCCAGCTGGGATCGCTGCAGGCGCTGCTGGATGCCGCCGGGGACGAGCAGGCCGATGCCGAGCTGCGCGTGTCCGATCTGGGGCAGCAGCTGAACGCCGCCCTGGTCCGCGCCGCCGAGGAGACCCGCGCCCGCCTGGCCCTGGAGGAGGAGGCCCGCCTGCGTGCCGAGGCCGAGGCGCAGGATCTGGTCCGCTATCGGTCCGAATTTTTTGGCCGCCTGTCCCAGATCCTGTCGGGCCGCGAGGGGGTGCAGGTGGTCGGCGACCGCTTCGTCTTCCAGTCCGAGGTGCTGTTCGCGCCGGGCGAGGCGACGCTGTCGGGCGCGGGCCGCGACCAGATCGCGGGTCTGGCCGCGCTGCTGACCGACGTGGCCGGAGAGATCCCGCCCGAGATCGACTGGATCATCCGCGTGGACGGCCATACCGACAGCCTGCCGCTGTCCGGCACCGGGCGCTATGCCGACAACTGGGAGCTGAGCCAGGGTCGGGCGCTGGCTGTGGTCCGCTATCTGGCCGATGATCTGGGCTTTCCGGCGGCGCGGCTGGCGCCTACTGGTTTTGCGGACACGCGCCCCATCGCCCCCGAGGACAGCCCCGAAGGCCGCGCCCTGAACCGCCGGATCGAGCTGAAACTGACCGAGCGTTAATGCCCGACGGTGCGCGAGAACACGTTGATCACGATCACCCCGGTGACGATCAGCACCAGCCCCAGCACCGCAGGTCCGTCCAGCCGTTGGCCGAACACGACCAGCCCGATCATCGCGACCAGCGCCACGCCGCAGGCGCTCCAGATGGCATAGGCGACGCCCAGGGGCAGCACCTTGAGGCTGACCGACAGCAGGTAAAAGCTGACCAGATAACACACCGCCATCCCGACCGTGGGCGCCAGACGTGTGAACTGTTCAGAGCGCTGCAGCAGGGTTGTGCCCAGCACCTCCAGCGCGATGGCCGCGCCAAGCGGAACGTAGGGGGACAGGGTCATCGGAACTCGCCGTAAGATGCCCCATCCTTTTGGCAGCGGGCTGGGGGCAGTCAAGCAGTTTCGCGCGGGCCGGGTCTGCCGGAGGCCTAGGGTGCCCCGGTACGGGCCGACGCTCTACGCTGCCACCGCGCAAGCAAGGGAGCCTTGTCTGATCCCGCTCACGGCATTCGCCTCACCGGTGCGGCTCAGGCCGCATCAGTTGTCTCAGGCGACAGGGGCCGCTCGTCGGACAGGCCGGCCATGTGCTTGAGGTGCCGCTCAAGCTCGGAGTTGATCTCGGCGCCGACCAGCACGATCGTGGCGTTCAGCCACAGCCAGGTCATCAGCGCGATCACCGCACCAAGCGACCCATAGGTTTCGTTATAGTTGCCGAAATTCACCGCATACCAGGAAAACAGCATCGAGGTGATGACCAGCGCCAGAGCCGCAAAGACCGCGCCAGGCGACACCCACCGCCAGCGTGACTTGGGCGCCGCGGGCCCCCACCGATAGACCGCCGCCAACGCCAGGACCAGCAGGCCCAGCATCAGCGGCCAGCGGATGATCGACAGGATCGTCTCTGCCCCCCACCCGATGGGCAGCAGGCGCAGCACCCAAGGCAGCACCGCGATCACGCCCAGCATCAGCACGATCATCGCCAACCCGCCCAGGGTGAAGGCCATCGCCACCAGGTTCAGCCGGACAAAGCCACGCGTCTCGCGCTGAAAGACCGCGACGTTCAGTGCCGACAGCAACGCCTTCATCCCGCCATTGGCCGACCAGAAGGCCACCAGCAGCGCGATGAACCCCGCCACGGACAGGGCCCCGGTCGAGGCCGAAGCGATCGAAACGACCTGCCCGCGGATGATTTCCAGTGAGCTTTCGGGCAGCAGATCCTCCAGCATCGCCAGATGCGACTGGATCGTGGTGGGATCGGCCCACAGACCATAGAGCGACACAAAAGCCGTGATCGCCGGGAACAGCGACAGCAGCCCAAAGAACGTCACGCCCCCCGACACCGACGTCACCCGGTCCTCGCCGATCTGCTTCACGGTGGATTTGGCGACCGCGATCACATCGGCCCGCGACATGTCGCGCAGGCCGGGCTGGGGGCCGGTGGGGGCGGCGTCGGCGGGCTGATCGCCCTCCAGCCCGAACCGCTGACGCGTTTCCTGATCCAGGGGGGCGAAGAACGCGTCGGCGATGCCGGGCTGTCTGGTCATGCGGGGTCCCTTTCGTGGTCCGGATCAGATCCGGGTGTCGTCATGCGGCGCGCGGGGCGCGCGGTCCTGCGTGGCGCCGGGCCGGGGTCCGGGCGCGCCGTTCAGGATGGCGCGCAGCTGATCGGCGGCCGCCACGAAATCGCCGACGATGGTCGTGGCCTGGCTGGACACGCCGCGGAACGACTGGAACGCCGCGGCCAGCGACTGCGCCACGCCGTTCAGACCCTGCGACAGGTCGGTTGCGGTGCGCGTCAGGTTCTGGGCGACATTGCCGCCCCGACCGCGCGACGCGTTGGCGCGCAGGCGGGCGGCCTGGGCGCTGTCCTCACGCGCTTGGGCGCGGACGCGGCGGCGCATCGCCTCGCGCTCCTCCTCGTCGAGCGTGGCAAAGCGCGGGGCCACCGGGGGGCGGTCATGAGAGGCGCGGTCATAGGACGGGCGCGGATGATCGTCCCCGCCGGCCAGCTTGCGCGCCAGCAGGCTGGACGCGGCCGTGATGCCCGCGACGCCCAAGGCGACGCCCGCCCAGACCACGACCTTGGCCGAGGTCGTCACGTCGTCCTGACGCGATGCCGCGCGGCGCGGGGCGGAGGCGGGGCGGTGGCCCGTGGGGACGGGCCGGGGTCCGAACCGGGTCTGGCTGGTGCGGTCGGCCTCGGTGGCGGGGGCAGTGGGGTCGTGGGGGCGGCGCATGGCAATCTCCGGTCGGTTGTCTGAACTGTTGCGACCGAACCCGCCGCGCCTGCGGAATGTTCCCCCGCCAGTCGTGCGCAACGCATGAAAACTTGCCCCCGCCCCCCTGCCCCGCTATGCCCCGACGCAGCAAAAGGAGCCCGCCATGATCCCGCGTTACAGCCGCCCCGAGATGGTCGCCATCTGGTCCCCCGAGACCAAGTTCCGCATCTGGTACGAGATCGAGGCCCATGCCTGCGACGCGCAGGCCGATGTGGGCGTGATCCCGCGTGAAAACGCGGAGGCCGTCTGGCGCGCCAAGGATGTCCAGTTCGACGTGGCCCGCATCGACGAGATCGAGGCCGTCACCAAGCATGACGTGATCGCCTTCCTGACCCATCTGGCCGAACATGTGGGCGCCGATCAGGCACGCTTTGTCCATCAGGGCATGACCAGCAGCGACGTGCTGGACACCACGCTGAACGTGCAGCTGGTCCGCGCCAGTGACATCCTTCTGGCGGGGATGGACCGGGTTCTGGCCGCGCTGAAGGCCCGCGCGCACGAGCATAAGGACACGGTCCGCATCGGCCGCAGCCACGGCATCCATGCCGAACCCACCACGATGGGCCTGACCTTCGCCCGCTTCTACGCCGAGATGGCCCGCGGCCGCGCCCGACTGGAGGCCGCGCGCCACGAGATCGCCACCGGCGCGATCAGCGGCGCGGTCGGCACCTTTGCCAATATCGACCCCGCCGTCGAGGAGCATGTCTGCGCCAAGCTGGGCCTGCGCCCCGAGCCGATCAGCACCCAGGTCATCCCGCGCGACCGCCACGCGATGTTCTTTGCCGTGCTGGGCGTGATCGCCTCCAGCATCGAGAACATCGCCATCGAGATCCGCCACATGCAGCGCACCGAAGTGTTGGAGGCCGAGGAGTTCTTCAGCCCCGGCCAGAAGGGCAGCAGCGCAATGCCGCACAAGCGCAACCCGGTCCTGACCGAGAACCTGACCGGCCTTGCCCGTCTGGTCCGCATGTCGGTCATCCCGGCGATGGAGAACGTGGCGCTGTGGCACGAACGCGACATCAGCCATTCCTCGGTCGAGCGTGCCATCGGGCCGGACACCACGATCACGCTGGATTTCGCGCTGCACCGCCTAGCGGGCGTGGTCGAAAAGCTGGTGATCTACCCCGAGACGATGCTGGCCAACATGAACAAGTTCAAGGGCCTGGTCATGTCGCAGCGGGTGCTGCTGGCGCTGACCCAGGCCGGCGTGTCGCGCGAGGACAGCTATCGCCTGGTCCAGCGCAACGCGATGAAGGTCTGGGAGAAGGGCGCCGACTTCAAGACCGAGCTGCTGGCCGACCCGGAGGTCACCGCCGCCCTCTCCCCCGCCGAGATCGAGGAGAAGTTCGACTTGGGCTATCACACCAAGCATGTCGACACGATCTTTGCGCGCGTCTTTGGCGCCGATCCGGTGTAAAACCGTCGGGCGTCAACCTTGCGTTAGGGTTGTCGTGGCATTCTTGCGGCACGGATTGTGATCGGAGGCGCGCATGACAAGCCAGACGGGGCTGAACCAGCGGCAGAAGGCGGCGGTGATCGTGCGCCTTTTGCTGGACGATGACGAGGTTGCGGGCCTGGACCGCCTGGACACCGCGACCCAGACCCTGCTGGCGCAGGAAATGGCCGGGATGGAGCTGATTGACCGCAACACCCGTGATGCGGTCATCACCGAATTCTGCGATCGGCTAGAGGCGGTGGGCGTCACCTTTCCCGGCAATCTGGACGGCACGCTGGCCATGCTGGGCGCGCGCCTGTCGGATGACAGCACCGACCAGCTGCGCCGGACAGCCGCCATCAACGGGCATTCGGACCCCTGGGTGCGGCTGTGCGATCTGCCCAAGGAATCGCTGATCGCGCTGGCCAATGCCGAATCGGTCGAGCTGGTGGCGCTGATGCTGTCCAAGCTGCCGGTCGAGGCGGCATCCGCCACCTTCATCGCCCTGCCCCGCGAACGCGCGCGGGTCGTGGCGCAGGCGATGTCGATGACCTCGGGCGTGACGCCCGCCGCGCTGCGCCGGGTGGGGCTGGTCCTGCTGCAGGCGGCCGAGGCGCTGCCCAAACCCGCCATCCCGACGCCCGCCTGCGACAGGATGGGGGCGATCCTGAACTTCGCGACCGCCGATCTGCGCGACGACGTGCTGGGCGCGCTGGACGAACGCGACATGGAATTCGCGGATGGGGTGCGCAAGGCGATCTTCATCTTTGCCCATATCCCCGCCCGGATCGAACCGCGCGAGGTCCCCAAGATCGTCCGAGAGCTGGACCAGACGACCCTGGTGCGGGCCCTTGCGGCCCCGGCAGAGGCCGATGCCGCCGCGGCCGAGTTCATCCTGTCCAACCTGTCGCAGCGCATGGCCGACGGCCTGCGCGAGGAACGCGAGGCCCTCGGCAAGCCGCGCGCCAAGGAAGTCGATGAGGCCATGACCGAGGTCATCAACGCCATCCGCCGCCTGCAGGAATCCAACCAGCTGACCCTCAAGCTGCCGCAGGACGAGGAATAGGCGCGGGCTTGTCCCCGCCGCGCGCCCGGGCGATAACCCCGCGACCGGAGGCCCCGATGACCAACCAGATCGCCATTGCCCTGCTGCTGCTGATCGTCGCAGTGTTCGCCGTGGACCAGATCTGGCTGGGGGGCGACCTTCCGCTGGTCGCGGCCAGGACGATGGACCAGTTCATCGAATATGTCAGCTTCTGGCGCTGAGGGCTGACGGGCCCGGCGGCCGTTTCGGCATTTGCATCGCCCCTGCCGCCACGCTACACCACGGGCAACCATCACCTGCTCGAGAGGGATACCCATGGCAGTCAAGGTCGCCATCAACGGCTTCGGCCGGATCGGTCGCAACGTCCTGCGCGCAATCATCGAATCGGGCCGCACCGACATCGAGGTCGTCGCCATCAACGACCTGGGCCCGGTCGAGACGAACGCCCACCTGCTGCGCTATGACAGCGTCCATGGCCGCTTTCCGGCCACGGTGACGGTGTCGGGCGACAGCATCGACGTGGGTCGCGGCCCGATCAAGGTCACCGCCATCCGCAACCCGGCAGAGCTGCCCTGGGGCGATGTCGACGTCATCATGGAATGCACGGGCCTGTTCACGTCCAAGGACAAGGTTCAGGCGCATCTGTCGACGGGCGCCAAGCGCGTGCTGATCTCGGCGCCGGGCGACAATGCCGACAAGACCATCGTCTATGGCGTGAACCACGACACGCTGACCAAGGACGACCTGGTCGTCTCGAACGCCAGCTGCACGACGAACTGCCTGTCGCCGGTGGTCAAGGTCCTGAACGACACGATCGGCATCGATCGCGGCTTCATGACCACGATCCACAGCTATACCGGCGATCAGCCCACGCTGGACACGATGCACAAGGATCTGTACCGCGCCCGCGCCGCGGCGCTGTCGATGATCCCGACCTCGACCGGGGCCGCCAAGGCCGTGGGCCTGGTCCTGCCGGAACTGAAGGGCAAGCTGGACGGCGTGGCCATCCGCGTGCCCACGCCCAACGTCTCGGTCGTGGATCTGGTGTTCGAGGCCAGCCGCGACACCTCGGTCGCCGAAGTCAACGCCGCGATCAAGGCCGCCGCCGACGGCCCGCTGAAGGGCGTGCTGGGCTATACCGAGGAATCGCTGGTCTCGACCGACTTCAACCACGATCCGCATTCGTCGATCTTCCACATGGACCAGACCAAGGTCATGGAGGGCCGCATGGTCCGCATCCTGACCTGGTACGACAACGAATGGGGCTTCTCGAACCGCATGTCGGACACGGCCGTGGCGATGGGCAAGCTGATCTGATCGCCATCCCAGATTGAAAGACGGCGGGGCCAGAGCGTCCCGCCGTTTTCCGTTCAGCGCCCCGTGGCGCATCAATCGGCGTAGATCATCCGCACGCTCATCCCGCCATCGGCGACGAAGCGCTGGCCAGTGATGAACCCGGCCTCATCCGACGCCAACCAGGCGACCAGGCCCGCGATATCCTCGACCCGACCCACGCGACCCACCGGGTGCTGGCTGCGGTCGCGGTCAGAGTGTTCGGGCTCGTACCGGTTGGCGGCCTTCTGCCAGGGGCCGGTCTCGATCCAGCCGGGAAGGATGCAGTTCGCGCGGATCTGCGGCCCCAGGCTGACCGCCAGCGCATGGGTCAGCGCCACCAGCGCGCCCTTGGCCGCGGCGTAGGCCTCGGTCTGCGGTTCGGACTGCAGCGCGCGGGTGGAGGCGATGGTCACGATGCTGCCCCGCGCCTGCCGCAGCAGCGGCACCGACCGCCGGATCGTCAGAAAGGCCCCGGTGACGTGACTGTCCTGCCAACGCCGCCAATCGGCCAGGGACAGATCCTCGATCGGGCCGCTGACCGGGTCGGCCACGCCGGCGTTGCAGACCAGCAGATCCAGCCCGCCCTCCCCCAGCCAACCGTCCAGCGCCAGCATGCCCTGCGCCACCTGCGCCTCGGAGCCGACATCGACCGGAAGGCACAGCAGATCGGGGTCCTGATCACGCAGCTCGTCCAGCGCCTCGGCATCCAGGTCGAACACCGCGACGCGCCAGCCGTCATTGCGCAATCGTGTGACGATGCCCCTGCCGATTCCCTGCGCGCCGCCGGTGATCAATGCCGTCTTCATCCCGATGCTCCGTTTTGGGGTCCGTCTGACCCCAACAACCGGACGCGTCGGTCGTTCCAAAGCCTCAGCCGGACTTCACGGCGGACAGGCGGCGGGAATTGGCGCGGGTGCGGCGGCCATAGGGGCGCATGCCCGCAGACAGCATGCGTTCCGTGCTGTGCCCGCGCAGCCCGGCGCTGGCCATGGCGAACAGGGATTCCGACACGGCGGCGTGCTTTTCGGCGACCATGCGGAACGGCTCTCCGGGGGCCTGGACCATCAGGCCCATCATCCCGGCCATGCGGAGGCCAATTACCATGTTGGATTCGATCGCGATGCGGGCGAATTGCGACACCAGTCTTACCTGTGAGGCGGGCAGAATCATCGGCATCATCGGGTTCATGGGTGGTATCCTTTCGGCGGCCTTGGACAAAACCTGCCAGGCAGCGCCACTGTGCGCCCCTTGGCGCGCACACTCAACCGCCACTTTCGGACAGGGTTCCCGAAATATGAACGCGGCTGCTTGGCAAGGGGCCGTTGCCGTGGTTAGAGGCACCCTCATGACACAGACGCTGACACTTCGCCGCCCGGACGACTGGCACCTGCATCTGCGCGACGGCGCGATGCTGGCCGCGGTCGCGCCGCATTCCGCGCAATTCGGCCGCGCGATCATCATGCCCAATCTGGTGCCGCCGGTCACGACCGGCGCCCAGGCCGCCGCCTATCGCGACCGCATCCGCGCGGCCCTGCCGCCGGGTGCCGCGCTGGACCCGCAGATGGTGCTGTACCTGACCGACACGACCGACGCCGCCGATGTGGTGGCCGCGTTCCGGGCCGGGATCATCCGTGCGGTCAAGCTGTATCCGGCGGGCGCCACCACGAACAGCGCGTCAGGCGTGACCGATTTCGACCGCGTCCAGCCGGTGTTGGAGGCGATGGCCGAGGCGGGCGTGACCCTGTGCGTCCACGGAGAGGTCACCGACCTCGCCGTCGACATCTTCGACCGCGAGGCCGTGTTCATCGACACCGTGCTGGACCCGCTGCGCCGTCGCACGCCAGGCCTGCGCGTGGTGATGGAGCATATCACCACGTCCCAGGGCGTCGATTACGCCCGCGCGGGCGGCGATGATCTGGCCGCGACGATCACCACGCATCACCTTGTCATCAACCGCAACGCCATCCTGGCGGGGGGCATCCGGCCGCATTACTACTGCCTGCCGGTCGCGAAACGCGAATCGCACCGCCTGGCGCTGCGCGAGGCCGCGACCAGCGGCGATGCGCGGTTCTTTCTGGGCACCGACAGCGCGCCGCACACCGACGCCGCCAAGCTGCAGCCCTGCGGCTGCGCGGGCTGTTTCACCGCGCCGAACACCATGTCGATCCTGGCGCAGGTGTTCCAGGATGACGGCGCGCTGGACCGGCTGGAGGCCTTCACCAGCCTGAACGGCGCGGCCTTCTATCGGATGGCGCCCAACGACGACCGCATCACCCTGACACGCCGTGACACGCCTGCGACATACCCGGCGCAGATCACCGCGGGCGATGAGACCGTCACCGTCTTCGACCCCGGATTCACGCTGTTCTGGCACCTGGAGGACATATGAGCCTGACCTTCCCCGCGCGCGACGAGATCGCCCGCCTGACCGCCCGGATGCTGCTGGAGATCAAGGCCGTCGATTTCAACGCGGCCCAGCCCTTCACCTATGCGTCCGGCCTCAAGGGCCCGACCTATGTGGATTGCCGCCGCATCATCAGCTTTCCGCGCGTCCGCGCCACGCTGATGGATTTCATGGCCGCGACCGTCATGCGCGACGCGGGCTTCGAGGCCTTCGACAATGTCGCGGGCGGCGAGACGGCCGGTATCCCCTTCGGTGCGCTGGTCGCGGAACGGCTTGGCCTGCCGATGACCTATGTCCGGAAAAAGCCCAAGGGTTACGGCCGCAACGCCCGGATCGAGGGCGTGATGACCGAGGGCCAGCGGGTCCTGCTGGTCGAGGATCTGACCACCGATGGCGGCAGCAAGCTGTCCTTCGTCGATGCGATCCGCGAGACGGGCGCCACCTGCGCCCATACGGCGGTGATCTTCTACTATGGCATCTTCCCCGAGACCACGCAGCGGCTGGCCGATCACGGCGTGGCGCTGCATCACCTGTGCACCTGGTGGGACGTGCTGGCCGAGGCCCGCGCCCAGGGGTCGTTCGACGAGGCGACCCTGACCGAGGTCGAGGCCTTTCTGACCGACCCCCGCGCCTGGCAGGCGGCAAACGGCTGACAGCCGGGTTATCCACAGCCTGTCCACAGCGTCATCCACCGAAATCCGGGGCCGGGCGATTTCAACGCCCGGCCCTTTGCGCTACCCTCCCCCGCGACCCTACCGAAAGACAGGCACGAACATGACCGGCTTGCGCGTGATCATTCCCGGACAAATCGAGGGCGGCGAGGACAAGCAGCCCATCCCCTATTCGCTGGAGGCCGAACAGCAGCTGCTGGGCGCGCTGCTGACGAACAACGATGTGTTCGACCGGGTCAGCCAGATCATCAAGTCCGAACATTTCTATCACCCGGTCCATGCGCGCATCTTTGACATCTGCGCCGAACGCATCCGCCGCAACGCGCTGGCCAGCCCTGTCACGATCAAGGCCTTCCTGGACAATGACGAGGGCCTGAAGGAGCTGGGCGGCCCGGCCTATCTGGCCCGCATGGCCGCGGCGGCCATCAGCGCCTATGCCGCGCGCGACTATGCGCAGATGATCCGCGAATTCGCCCTGCGCCGCGAGCTGATGCTGCTGGGTCAGGACATCACCGCCCGCGCCCAGACCGTCGAGGTCGGCGACGACGCCGAGGAACAGATCAAGGCCGCCGAACAGACGCTGTACAAGCTGGGCGAGGCGGGGACCGCGGAACGCGGGTTCCAATCCTTCCTCAAGGCCGTGACCGGCGCCGTGCAGGTGGCCAATGCCGCCTATCAGCGCGACGGCAAGCTGTCGGGGATTTCCACCGGGCTGATCGATCTGGACGGCAAGATGGGCGGTCTGAACAATTCGGACCTGATCATCCTGGCCGGCCGCCCGTCGATGGGCAAGACCGCGCTGGCGACCAACATCGCCTTCAACATCGCCAAATCGCACAAGCTGGGCGAAAAGCCCGACGGCACGCAGGGGTCGGTCGAGGGCGGCGTCGTGGGTTTCTTCAGCCTCGAGATGTCGGCCGAACAGCTGGCCGCCCGCATCCTGTCCGAGGCCGCCGAGGTGCCGTCCGAACGCATCCGCTCCGGCAACATGGACGAGGGCGAATTCCGCCGCTTCGTCGAGGCCGCGCATGCGCTGCAGAACTGCCCGCTGTTCATCGACGACACGCCCGCCCTGCCCATCAACCAACTGGCCGCCCGCGCCCGCAAGCTGAAGCGGACGCATGGGCTGGACGTGCTGATCGTGGACTACCTTCAGCTACTCAAGGCCGCCACCGCCAAGGACAGCCGCGTGAACGAAGTGTCCGAGATCACCCAAGGCCTCAAGGCCGTGGCCAAGGAGCTGAACATCCCGGTCATCGCCCTGTCGCAGCTGTCCCGTCAGGTCGAGAACCGCGAGGACAAGCGCCCGCAGCTGTCCGACCTGCGCGAATCCGGCTCGATCGAGCAGGACGCCGACATCGTGATGTTCGTGTTCCGCGAGGAATACTACAAGGAACGCGAAAAGCCCTCGGACAGCGATCTGGACGCGATGGCCCGCTGGCAGCAGGTGATGGAGAACGTCCACGGCAAGGCCGAGGTCATCCTGGGCAAGCAGCGCCACGGCCCCATCGGCACGGTCGAGCTGGCCTTCGAGGGTCAGTTCACCCGCTTCGGCAACCTGGCCCGCGACAGACAGTCGCAATGGGACTGAACCTGCCCATCCCGGTCGCCACGATCGGGCTGCTGCTGGCGTCCAACGTCTTCATGACGGTGGCGTGGTATGGGCACCTGAAATTCAAGACCGCACCGCTGGTCACAGTGATCTTCATCAGCTGGGGCATCGCGTTTTTCGAATACCTGATGCAGGTGCCCGCCAACCGCATCGGCTACGGCTATTACAGCGCCGCCCAGCTGAAAACGATCCAGGAGGTCATCAGCCTTTCGGTCTTCGCCCTCTTCTCCTGGCTCTACCTGGGCGAGAGGCTGGGCTGGCAGCACGGCGTCGGCTTCTCGCTGATCTGCCTCGGCGCGTGGTTCATCTTCCACGACTTCGGCTAAGGCACCGTCCCCGGGGGGTGCGGGGGGCTGGCCCCCCGCCGTCGCGGGACGCAATCCCTCGCCATCTGGCGCAGCGCGAAACCGCGCGCTAAGGAGGAATCAGCGGGTCTGTCTGCACATCGTGCAAACGCCCCGCCGATCCGGAGATTGTCATGCGCACGCCCCCCCATATGCTGACGCTGGTCGCCCTCTCGGGCGTCTCGGCCCTGTCGATGAACGTGTTCCTGCCCTCGCTGCCCGGCATGGCGCGGGATTTCGGCGTGGAATACGGCGTGATGCAGCTGTCGGTCTCGGCCTATATCGGGGCCAGCGCGGTGCTGCAGCTGCTGGGCGGGCCGCTCAGCGACCGCTTTGGCCGCAGACCCGTGGTGATCTGGGGGCTGGTGGGCTTCCTGCTGGCGACCATCGGCACGCTCTTGGCCACGACGGCGACCACCTTCCTCATCTTCCGCCTGCTGCAATCGGTGATCACCGTCTGCATGCTGGTCCCCCGCGCCGTGGTCCGCGACCTCTATGACGGCGACCGGGCGGCCTCGATGCTGGGCTATGTCACGATGGGCATGGCCGTGGTGCCGATGATGGCCCCCGTCTTCGGCGGCGTCCTGGACGAGCTGTTCGGCTGGCAGGCCAATTTCGTGGTCATGGGCCTACTGGGCATCGCCGTCCTGGCCCTCGCCTTCCGCGACATGGGAGAGACGGTCCGCGGCGGCGGCATGCCCCTGCGGGCGCAGATGGCGAACTATCCCATCCTGGCGCGCTCGCACCGCTTCTGGGGCTATTGCGCGGCGGCGACGCTGTCCTCGGGGGCGTTCTTCGCCTATCTGGGCGGCGCGCCCTTCGTGGGCGACCAGGTCTTTGGCCTGACGCCTGCGCAGGTCGGCTATTGGTTCGCCGCGCCCTCCATCGGCTATATTCTGGGCAACTATCTCTCGGCGCGCTTCTCTCCGGTGCTGGGCCTGAACCGGATGATCCTGATGGGGGCGGTGGTCTGCGCTGCGGCGCTTTCCGTCTCGCTGATCCTGGACCTTGCGGGCATCGTGCGGCCGTTGTTCTTCTTCGGCGCCATCGCGCTGATGGGCCTGGGCAACGGCATGGTCCTGCCCAATGCCAATGCCGGCATGATGAGCGTCCGCCCCGAACTGGCGGGCACCGCATCGGGCCTGGGGGGGGCGCTGGCCGTGGCCGGGGGCGCGGCGCTGTCGGCGCTGGCGGGCGCGCTGCTGCAACCGGGCAGCGGGGCCACACCGCTGCTGGCCATCATGTGCGCCTCGGCGCTCGGTTCGCTGGTGGCGATCGGGTGGGTGCTCAGGCGCGAACGCCAGCTGGCCCGACAGGGCTGAGCCTCTTGCGGCAGGGCCTTTGCAACCGCTAGAACCGGATTTGCAAAGGGGGCAGCATGGCCACGCAGAAAATCTATGCCGGCAGTGCCCTGCGCGAGACCCGCGCCCGCGCCGCCCTGACCCAACGCCGCTTCGCCGAAAAGCTGGGCGTCTCCCTGCCTTATCTGTCGCAGATGGAGAACAACCACCGCCCGATCAGCGCGGGCGTCCTGCTGCGCCTGGCGCAGGAATTCGGCATCGACCTGACCACCCTGGCCGCAGGCGACGCCGAGCGCATGGTCATCGACATGCAGGAGGCCCTGGCCGATCCGCTGTTCGACACCGCCCCGCCGCTGGCCGACCTGCGCCTGGCCGCGACCAATGCGCCGGTGCTGGCCCGCGCCTTCCTGGACCTCTACCGCGCCCATCGCGACGGGCAGGAGCGGCTGGCCGCCCTGGACGAGGCCATCGGCGCCGCCAGCCAGAACAGCCTCAGCACGCCCTGGGACGAGGTCCGCGACTTCTTCCACTATTGCGACAATTACATCGACGCCGTGGACCGCGCCGCCGAACGCTTTGCCTGCCCCGAGGGGCATCGCGGCGATCTCTGGGCGATGGCGGTGGCCGCGCTGGCCGCCAAGGGCATCCGCGTCCAGCTGACCGAATTGCCCGCCAATGCCGTGTTCCGCCGCGAGGCCGACCGCCTGCTGGTCAATGCCGCCGCCGAGGCCCCGACCCGGCTGTTCCAGCTGCTGCACCTGGTCGCGCTGGAGCGTCAGGCCGACCTGCTGGAGGCGACGCTGGACCTGGCCCGGTTCCGCAGCCCGACGGCGCGTGACATCGCGCGGCTTGGCATGGCCAATTATTTTGCGGGGGCGGCGCTGATGCCCTATCGCGCCTTTCTGGCCGCGGCCCAATCCGAACGCCACGACCTGGAGCGGCTGGCCCATCTGTTCGGCGCCTCGCTGGAGCAGGTGGCGCATCGCCTGTCCACGCTGCAGCGTCCCGGCGCCAAGGGGGTGCCTTTCTTTTTCGTGCGCGTCGATCAGGCCGGCACCATCACCAAGCGCCATTCCGCGACCCGCCTGCAATTCGCGCGCTTCGGTGGCGCCTGTCCGCTGTGGAACGTGCATCAGGCCTTTGAGCAGCCGGGCCGCTTCCTGCGCCAGCTGGCCGAGACGCCCGACGGGGTGCGCTATCTGCTGCTGTCGCGCGATGTGTCCAAGCATCCGGGCGCCTATAACGCCCCGGTCCGGCGCTTTGCCATCGGGTTGGGGGTCGAGGTGACCCATGCGGGCGGCCTCGTCTATGCCGACGGCCTAGATCTGAGCAAGCCGCGCGCATTCGAGCCCATCGGCATCTCGTGCCGAATCTGCCCGCGGCGCGACTGTCACCAGCGATCCGTTCCGCCGATCGACCGACCGCTGCGCATCCCGCAGGATCGTGATGGCCCGCTGCCCTATGAAATCGCTTGATTTCCTTGTTAACCATTTAGGTTTCTAGGCGGGAACCCGCCGACCGAGGCAGGGTTCCGCCAATCAAGGGAACCCAAGTCCTCGCGGATGTTGCCAAGATGGCACAGCTGCTGTTTACCCGTCCTCGAACGGAACCAACGCGCCTGGCCTTCCAAACGCGGCGTGATTTCGAGGGACAAAAGCTGACAATGACGGTGATGGATCGACTGAACGCGTCGCTTGAAAAGTGGCTCCCCGAGCAACGGCTCTTTCTTCGCTCCGACGACACCACGCGCTTTGTCCGCCTGCGTCCCGTGACCCAGATGGTCGGCATCAGCGGCATCACCCTGGTCTTTGGCTGGACGCTGGTCGCCAGCTCGTTCCTGGTGATCGACGCGGTCAGCTCGGGCAACACCCGCGACCAGATCCAGCGCAGCCAGGCCGCCTTCGAGGAGCGCCTGTCCCAGCTGCAGGCAGAGCGCGACGCCCGCGCCGCCGAGGCGCTGGCAGCCCAGGCCCGCTTTTCCGCCGCGCTGGACAAGGTCTCGCAGATGCAGACCCAACTGCTGGCAACCGAGGAGAGCCGCCGCGAGATGCAGACCGGCCTGGCCGCCGTCCAGACCACGCTGCGCGACGCCCTGGCCGACCGCGACACAGCCGCAGCCAGCGTCGAGGCCGCAGGCACCCCCGCCCCCGACCGGACCGAGGAATTCTCGGTCGCGCTGGACATCCTGTCCGGAGAGCTGCGCCAGGCCGCCGATCAGCGCCACGAGGCCGTCGAGGAGGCCGAGGCCGCCCGCCTGACCGCCCAGGAGCTGACGGTCGAGCGTGACCAGATCCTGGCCCGCAACGACGAGATCCTGACCCAGCTGGAAAGCGCCGTGACCATCTCGGTCGCGCCGCTGGACCAGGTGTTCCGCAATGTCGGCATGAACCCCGACGACGTGCTGCGCACCATCCGCCGCGGCTATTCCGGTCAGGGCGGCCCGCTGACGCCGATGTCCTATTCGACCCGCGGCAATGCCGCGCTGTCGGATACCGAGGACAAGGCGCGTCAGATCATCGTGACGCTGGACCAGATGAACACCTATCGCATCGCCATCGAAAAGCTGCCGCTGGCGATGCCCGTGACCGCGAATTTCCGCTATACCTCGGGCTTTGGCCGCCGGTGGGGCCGCATGCATGAGGGCATCGACATGGCCGGACCGGTCGGCACGCCGATCTATTCTACGGGTGACGGCGTGGTCACCTATGCCGGCCGGATGGGCGCCTATGGCAATCTGATCAAGATCCGCCACGAGCTGGGCACCGAGACGCGCTATGCCCACCTGAACCGCATCGGTGTGAAAGTCGGCGATCGGGTGTCGCAAGGCGAGCGGATCGGTGATATGGGAAATACCGGACGTTCGACCGGTCCGCACCTGCACTATGAGGTGCGCATGAACGGTCGGGCCGTGGACCCGATGAGCTTCATCAAGGCAGCAGAAAATGTTCAGTAAGACCCGCGTGACCGAGACCCGCCCCACCCCGACCGACACCGCCGCCCCGCAGGCCGCCCCCGCGACCCCGGATCGCCCCGCCCCCGAGGCGCAGGCCGCAGCGACCCCGCGCGTGCGCGTGGCCCCCTCGGTCCTGTCGGCGGATCTGACTGTGACGGGCAACATCAAGACCCAGGGCGACATCCAGATCGAAGGCACGGTCGAGGGCGACATCCGCGCCCATCAGCTGACCATCGGCGAATCGGCCACGATCAAGGGTGAGATCGTCGGCGACGACATCATCGTCAACGGTCGCGTCATCGGCCGCGTGCGCGGCCTCAAGGTGCGTCTGTCGGCCTCTGCGCGGGTCGAGGGCGACATCATCCACAAGACCATCGCCATCGAATCGGGCGCCCATTTCGAAGGCTCGGTCCAGCGTCAGGAAGACCCGCTGAACAATGGCGGCACCAAGAAGCTGGCCCCCCCGACGGCCGAGTGAACCCGGTCTGCCAGACAGCAAGGCCCGCGTTTCGCGGGCCTTTTCTATTGGGGGGGTGGTTCTACGGCCCCGGCGCTTGCCCTGTCTGGCCCTGCGCCAATAGGCAGGTCCCGGAACAAACCGGGTAATCTTGCCCTGCATCACCCGACGCAGAGCGGCCCTCCACCTCAGGGCTCAGCCGATGCGCGCCAAGGGTGTCCTGGTGGCCGGAGCGCCCGGTGAACGCGCGCGCAGGTTCCATCGCTCCCGGGACAGGGGCCTTTGGTCCAATCATCATTCACCACAGACGCGCCGCACTTTCCCGTCGGAAAAAGATTTCAGATTCGCCATTGCGAACCACCGCCGCCACAGGTCCAATGCCCCGGCAAGCGGAGGAGGACGTGCGATGAAGCTGGTTCGATACGGGACTGCGGGGGCTGAATGGCCGGGGTTGCTGGATGATCAGGGCCGCGTGCGCGATCTGTCGGGCCATGTGGACGACCTGTCGGGCGCGGCTCTGACCGCCGCGGGGCTGGCGCGGCTGGCGGCCCTGGACCCTGCGACGCTGCCCCTGGTACCGGGCCAGCCGCAGCAGGACCTGCGCCTTGGGGCCTGCGTGGCAGGCGTGGGCAAGTTTATCGGCGTCGGCCTGAACTATGCCGATCACGCCGCCGAATCGGGCATGGACGTCCCGTCCGAGCCGGTGCTGTTCACCAAATGGACCAGCTGCATCGCGGGACCCGACGACGACGTGCATCTGCCCGCCGGATCGACCGCCACCGATTGGGAGGTCGAGCTGGGCATCGTCATCGGCGATGGCGGCCGCGACATCCCTGAGGATCGCGCGCTGGACCATGTCGCCGGCTATTGCGTGATCAACGACATCAGCGAGCGCGACTGGCAGATCCGCCGCGGCGGCAGCTGGGACAAGGGCAAGGGCTTTGACGGCTTTGGCCCCGTCGGCCCCTGGCTGGTCACCCGCGACGAGATCGCGGACCCCCAGGCCCTGCGCCTGTGGCTGGAGGTGGACGGCACGATGCGCCAGGACGGCACCACCGCGACGATGGTCTTTGGCGTGGCGCATCTGGTCGCCTATTGCTCTCGCTTTGCGACCCTGATGCCGGGCGATCTGATCACCACGGGCACGCCCCCCGGCGTCGGCATGGGGCAGAAGCCGCCGGTCTATCTGCGCGGCGGGCAGGTCATGCGGCTTGGCATTGACGGCCTGGGCACGCAGACGCAGCGCGTGGTCGGCTGATCGCTAGGCAAGCCCGTCGGGACTGTCGGGCAGCAGCTGCCGGTACAGGTGCCAACTGGCATGGCCCAGCACCGGCAGCACCAGGAACAGCCCCAGAAACCCGGGCAGGATCGCCAGGAACAGCAGCCCCGCGATCAGCGCGGCCCAGAGGCCCAGCACCACCGGGTTCTGCAGCACCGCCCGGACCGAGACGATGATGGCGGTGATGAAATCGACCTCTCGGTCCAGGAGCAGCGGCAGGCCCGCGACGGTAAAGGCGAACAGCGCCGCCGCGAACCCCGCCCCCACCAGCGTGCCCACGGCCAGCATCGCCAGCCCCCGCCCCTCCATCAGGATCTGGGCCGAGCTTGTCACATGGGTCAGCGACGCGGTCCCCAGGAACACCGCAAAGATCGTGTGCGCGACGAACACCCAGAACATGAACATCAGCAGGATCACCATCGCCATCGACGGCACCTGCCGGTCCTTTTGCGCGATGACCACGCGGATGACCTGCGGCCAGTCCAGGGGCTCGGCCCGCTCGATCCGGCGGCTGACCTCGTAGAGGCCGACAGCGGCAAAGGGCGCGATCAGCGGAAACCCCAGGATGAAGGGGATCAGCCACCAGTCGCGCCCCACCGACAACGCCACCGCGGCGATGACCCACCCCCCCGCCACGTAAAAGCCCGAGAACAGCAGGCCAAAGGCAGGCGCCCGGCGAAAATCGCGCCAGCCCAGTGCCAGCGCCGTGCCCAGGTCGGACAGGCGCAGCGTGGCGGGCAGCGGCACGGGATCTGCGGTGGGCATGTCTGATCGCGTCACGAAATTCCCCTTCGTCTCATGCGCGTCCGAGGGAAAGGCTAGGCCAGCGGCGGGGGTGTTGGCAACGAAAACCGCAGCCTAGCGGTACCGCTCGCGCAGCGCATCGGCGATGGGGGGCGTGACGAATTTCGACACGTCCCCGCCAAGGCGCGCGATCTCCTTGACCAGCTTGGAGGCGATGGCCTGGCGGCGGGCATCGGCCATCATGAAGACGGTCTCGATACTGCTGTCCAGGGCGCGGTTCATGCCGACCATCTGGAACTCGTATTCGAAATCGGCCACCGCACGCAGGCCGCGCACGATGATGCTGGCGCCCACGTCGCGGGCGCAATCGATCAGCAGGTTCTCGAACGGGTGGACGACGATCTCTCCGCCGGTCTTGGCGACGATGGCGTCGCATTCGGCCTGCACCATCGCCACGCGCCGCTCAAGGTCGAACAGCGGCCCCTTGTCGCGGTTGATCGCAACGCCGATCACCAGCCGGTCGACCAGCGCCATCGCGCGCTGGATGATGTCGATATGCCCCAGCGTGATCGGGTCGAACGTGCCGGGATAGAGGCCGATGCGCATGGGTGTCGCGTCCTTGGTGTCGGGGTCGTCCCGCAAGGCAAAGCGCATCTGCCCCGTGATTGCAAGATCGTGATCGGCTGCGACGATGCGTCAGCTGCCCATGATCATGCCGGTCAGAGCCTCTTTTTCGGCCGCCAGTTCCTTGAGCCGTCCGCTGACCGCATCCCCGATCGAGATGACGCCCAGCATGTTGCCCTGGTCGTCCACGACCGGCATGTGGCGGAACCGCCCCTGGGTCATCCGCTCCAGGATGGTCAGCGCGTCCTCTCCGGTGGTGCAGGTCTGGACCTGGGTGGTCATCACGCCGCTGATGGGCTGCGACAGCACCTCGGGGCCGTGCTTGCCCAGTTGCCGCACGATGTCACGTTCGGACAGGATGCCGTCGGGGCGCCGCCCATCGGTGGACACAACCACCGCACCGATCCGCTTGTCCGCCAGCAGGCGCGCGGCCTCGGCCAAGGTGGTGTCGGGCGCGATCGTCACGATCGACCCCGCGTCGATCCACGGCTTGCCGGTGTCCGATTTCATCGACAGCAACTGCTTGACCAGCATGATGGGCCCCCTCCGGCTTGCTTGGCCTCATCATTTTCGCCAAATCCGCCCGCGTCAAGCCCGACCATCGCGGGCCGACGGTCGCGGCCCCTCCAGGCGGGCGACCTCGGCGCGGATGCCCTGCGCCAGCGCCTCGGCCAACAGCGTCAGGCGGCGCGAAGCGCGGTCATCGGCGTGGCGCACCAGCCAGAAGCTGCGCGTCAGCGCGATGCGGTCGGTCAGCACCGGCACGACCCCCGGCGCAAAGGGCAGCGCGAAATCATGCACGATCCCCAGCCCCGCCCCCGCCCGCACCGCCTGCATCTGCACCGCGACCGAATTGCTGCTGATCTGCGCCCCCTCGACCCCGGTGGCGGACAGGTAATCCAGCTCGCGGTCAAAGATCATGTCGGGGATATAGCTGATCATCCGGTGCCCGCGCAGATCGGCCAGCGTGCGCAGCGGCGGGTGGCACGCCAGATAATCGGCATGCCCGGCCAGATGCAGGTGATAGTCGGTCAACCGCTGCACCATCAGCCGCCCCGCATCGGGGGGCGACACGGTGATGGCCATGTCGGCCTCCCGCCGGGTCAGGTTGACGACGCGCGGCAGGGCCACGATCTGGATCTCCAGCCCCGGATGGGCGTCGCACAGATCGCGCGCCACCTGCGGCAGCAGATAATTCGCGCAGCCATCCGGCGCGCCGATGCGCAGCTGTCCGGTCAGGCCCGCCTCGCCGGTGACGGCCTCGGTCGCGGCGGTGGCGGCCAGCTCGGCCGCCTCGGCCGGGGCCATCAGGCGCGACCCTTCGGCGGTCAGCTGATAGCCCGTCGGCGTCTTGAGAAACAGCGCCGCACCCACAGCCCCCTCCAGGCGGGCGATGCGGCGGCCCACGGTGGACGCGTCCATCGCCAGCCTGCGCCCCGCGCCCGACAGGCTCTCGGCCCGCGCGACGGCCAGAAAGATGCGCAGATCGTCCCAGTCCATGCCGCTGCCTTTGCAAAAACGCAAAACCCTTTTGCCAGCATTCCCCTTTATTCCGCAAATCCGCAAGACTAGGCTGCGCCCAACAGTTGCAGGAGGATGCGATGAAAGAGATACATCACTGGATCGACGGCAAGGAAGTCAAAGGCACCTCGGGCCGGTTTTCCGATGTCTACAATCCCGCCACGGGCGAGGTTCAGGCCCGCCTGTCGCTGATCACCAAGGCCGAGATGGACGACGCCATCGCCCGCGCCGCCAAGGCCCAGATCGCATGGGGCGCCACCAACCCGCAGCGCCGGGCGCGCGTGATGATGGCCTTTGTCGGCCTGATCAACCGCGACATGGACAAGCTGGCCGAGGTTCTCTCCTCCGAGCACGGCAAGACCTTCCCCGACGCCAAGGGCGACATCCAGCGCGGGCTGGAGGTGATTGAGTTCTGCATCGGCGCGCCGCATCTGCTCAAAGGCGACTTCACCGACAGCGCCGGTCCCGGCATCGACATGTATTCCATGCGCCAGCCCCTGGGCGTGGTCGCGGGCATCACCCCCTTCAACTTTCCCGCCATGATCCCGCTGTGGAAGATGGGCCCTGCCCTGTCCGCCGGCAACGCTATGATCCTGAAACCGTCCGAGCGTGATCCCTCGGTGCCCCTGATGCTGGCCAAGCTGCTGCAGGAGGCGGGGCTGCCCGACGGCGTGCTGCAGGTGGTGAACGGCGACAAGGAATCGGTCGACGCGATCCTGGACAGCGAGGTCATCCAGGCCGTGGGCTTTGTCGGCTCGACCCCGATCGCGCAATACATCTATGAACGCGCCGCCGCGACCGGCAAGCGCGCGCAGTGCTTTGGCGGCGCCAAGAACCACATGATCATCATGCCCGATGCCGACCTGGATCAGGCCGCCGATGCGCTGGTCGGTGCCGGTTTCGGCGCTGCGGGCGAACGCTGCATGGCGATCTCGGTCGCGGTGCCGGTGGGCGACAAGACCGCCGACGCGCTGATCGAAAAGCTGATCCCGCGGATCGAAAAGCTGAAGGTCGGCCCCTGGACCGCCGGAAACGACATCGACTACGGCCCCGTGGTGACCAAGGCCGCCAAGGAGAACATCCTGCGCCTGATCCAGACCGGCGTCGATCAGGGCGCCGAGCTGGTGGTGGACGGCCGCGACTTCAACCTGCAGGGCTACGAGGACGGCTTCTTCGTCGGGCCCCACCTGTTCGACCGCGTGACCCCTGACATGGACATCTACAAGACCGAGATCTTCGGCCCGGTCCTGTCCACCGTCCGCGCCGCGACCTACGAGGACGCGATCAAGCTGGCCATGGACCACGAATACGGCAACGGCACCGCGATCTATACCCGCGATGGCGACACGGCGCGCGATTTCGCGAACCGCATCAATATCGGCATGGTCGGCATCAACGTGCCGATCCCGGTGCCGCTGGCCTATCACACCTTCGGCGGCTGGAAGAAATCGGGCTTTGGCGACCTGAACCAGCACGGCCCGGATGCGTTCCGCTTCTATACGCGGACCAAGACCGTGACGGCCCGCTGGCCGTCGGGCATCAAGGAAGGCGGAGAGTTCAACTTCAAGGCCATGGACTGACGCCGATACGGCACGCGACGTGGCGGGGGGTCCGGGGGGCAGCCAGCCCCCCGGCACCTCGCGGGACGCAAGCCCGGCGCGTCGTGGCAACCAGGACGGACCCATGACGACTGATCCCGACTTCACCCTGGGCATCGAAGAGGAATACCTTCTCGTCGATGCCGACACCCTGCAGCTGGCCGCAGCCCCCGAGGCACTGATGCAGGCGCTCACGGCCGATCTGGGCGACCAGGTCAGCCCCGAATTCCTGCGCTGCCAGGTCGAGATCGGCACCCCGGTCAGCGCCGACATCCGCGCGGCAGGCGATCACCTGCGCCATCTGCGCGGCACCGTCGCGCGGCGCGCCGCCGAATACGGGCTGGCCCCCATCTCGGCCTCCTGTCACCCCTTCGCGGATTGGCGCGATCAGGATCACACCGACAAGGACCGCTATAACCAGCTGTCGCGCGACATGGGCGGCGTGGCGCGGCGCATGCTGATCTGCGGCATGCATGTGCATGTGGGCATCCCCGACCCCGCGCTGCGCATCGACCTGATGAACCAGCTGGCCTATTTCCTGCCGCATCTGCTGGCCCTGTCGGCCTCCAGCCCCTACTGGCTGGGCGAGGATACCGGCCTTGCCTCCTATCGCACCACGGTCTTCGGCGACATGCCCCGCACCGGCCTGCCCCCGCAGATGGGCAGTTGGGACGAGTTCGAACGCTCGGTCCAGGCCCTGACCGACCTGGGCATTATCGAGGACAGCAGCAAGATCTGGTGGGACCTGCGCCCCAGCAGCAAATACCCCACGCTGGAGACCCGCATCTGCGACGCCTGCCCGCGGATCGAGGATGCGCTGACGCTGGCCGCCTTGATCCAGACCACCCTGCGTATGCTGTGGCGCCTGTCGCGCAGCAATCAGCGCTGGCGACAGTACGAGCCCTTCCTTCTGGCCGAGAACCGCTGGCGCGCGCTCCGCTATGGCACGACCGAGGGGATGATCGACTTTGGCGCTGGCCGGATCATCCCGTTCCAGCAGATCGCGGACGACTGGTTGGGCCTGATCGCGCAGGATGCCGATGCGCTGGACTGTCAGCCGCATGTCGCCCGCCTGCGCGAGATGGTGACCCACGGCACCGCCTCCGAGGCACAGCGCGCGGTCCACGCCCGCGCCCGCCAGGCCGGTGCCGACAGGACCCAGGCCCTGCGAGCCGTCACCCACCACCTGACGCAGGAGTTCACCCGCGACCTCTGACCGCTTGCAACACTGTCGCAACATCTGCCAATTAAACACCTGTTCAATTCACCACGGTCCGGGGAGGGGCTGCCGATGGATTTCGCACTGACCGAGGAACAGCAGGCCATCTTTGACATGGCCCGCGATTTCGGGGCCGACCGCATCGCGCCCCATGCCCGCGCATGGGAGGCTCAGGGCACCATCCCCCGCGACCTCTGGCCCGATGTGGCGGCCCTGGGCCTGGGCGGCATCTTCGTCTCCGAGGATCACGGCGGCACGGGTCTGTCGCGCCTGGACGGCACGCTGGTCTTCGAGGCGCTGTCGATGGCCTGCCCTTCGGTCGCGTCCTTCCTGTCGATCCACAACATGTGCGGCGGCATGATCGACAAGTTCGGCAGCGACGAGGCCCGCGCCCGCTGGCTGCCCGACCTGTGTTCGATGACGACGATCTTCAGCTATTGCCTGACCGAACCGGGCTCCGGTTCCGACGCGGCCGCCCTGCGCACCCGCGCGGACCGCGACGATCAGGGTTGGCGCCTGAACGGGACCAAGGCCTTCATCAGCGGCGGCGGCTACAGCGACGCCTATATTGCCATGGTGCGCACCGGCGCGGACGGCCCCAAGGGGATCAGCACCGTGATCGTGCCCGACGGCACGCCGGGCCTGTCCTTCGGCGGCCTTGAGGACAAGATGGGCTGGCGGTCCCAACCCACCGCCCAGGTCCAGTTCGACGATTGCGTCATCCCCCAGGGCAACCTGCTGGGCGAGGAGGGTCGCGGCTTCAGCTATGCGATGGCTGGCCTTGACGGCGGTCGCCTGAACATCGCCGCAGCCGCCCTGGGCGGGGCGCAGGCCGCGTTGGATCAGACGGTGGCCTATATGGGCGACCGCAAGGCGTTCGGCAAATCGCTGGACCAGTTCCAGGCCCTGCAGTTCCGCCTGGCCGAGATGGAGACCGCCCTGCAATCCAGCCGAATCTTCCTGCGCCAGGCCGCCTGGAAGCTGGACCAGGGCACGCCCGACGCCACCAAATTCTGCGCCATGGCCAAGCTGCACGTCACCGACCGCGCCTTCGAGGTCGCCAACCAGTGTCTGCAGCTGCATGGCGGCTATGGCTATCTGGCCGATTACGGCATCGAAAAGATCGTCCGCGACCTGCGCGTCCACCAGATCCTGGAGGGCACGAATGAGATCATGCGCCTGATCATCGGACGCGCCCTTCTGGCGGAAAGGGGCTGAGGCATGGACCTGCATATCCGCATCACCGGGCGCGCGGGCCGCATCACGCTGGCCCGGCCGCAGGCGCTGAATGCGCTGACCCATGACATGGCGCTGGCCATCCACCGCGCGCTGGACGACTGGCAGGGCGATGACGCCGTGGCGCTGGTCGTCATCGACGCCCAGGGCGACCGCGCCTTTTGCGCGGGTGGCGACATCGCGGCGGTGTATCACGCGGGTCTGGCGGGCGATCACCAGCTGGGCCGCGACTTCTTTCGCGACGAATACCGCATGAACGCGGCCATCGCCGATTTCCCGAAACCCATCGTGGCCTTCATGCAGGGCTTTGTCATGGGCGGCGGCGTGGGGGTGGGCGGCCATGCCAGCCATCGCATCGTGGGCGACACGACCCGCATCGCCATGCCCGAAAGCGGCATCGGCCTGATCCCCGATGTCGGCGGCACATGGCTGTTGTCGCGCGCGCCGGGGCGGATCGGCGAATACCTGGCGCTGACCGGCGCACGGATGGGTCCGGGCGACGCGATCCATGCGGGCTTCGCGGACCTCTTCATCCCCGAAGTCGACTGGCCCGCCCTGATCGCCACGCTGGAGCAGGACGGCGATGTCGCGATGCTGCGCGGCCAGCCCGCGCCCGCCGCCACGCTGGACCGGCGCGACCTGTCCGCGTTCGGCGGCCGCACCCTGCCCGAGATCATCGCGGCGCTGGAGGCCGCGGGCGATACCGAGGCGCTAGCCCCCCTGCGCCGCAACGCGCCGCTGTCGATGGCCGCGGGCCTTGCGATGGTGCGCGCCGCCCGCGCCGACACCCGGATGCAGCAATCGCTGAGCCGAGAGTTCCGCTTTACCGCCCGTGCCACCGCGGACAGCGATTTCCTGGAGGGCGTGCGGGCCCAGATCATCGACAAGGACCGCCAGCCCGTCTGGCGCCAGGACCCGACCGAGGACAAGCTGCGCGCCATGCTGGCGCCGCTTGGGGATGACGAATTGCTGTGGGAGGATGCAGAATGAGGATCGGCTTTATCGGACTGGGGAATATGGGCGCGCCCATGGCCGCGAACCTGGCCGCTGCCGGGCATCAGGTCGCGGGCTTTGACACCGCCGCCCCCACGCCGCAGGGCGTGACCGCCGCCTCCAGCGCCGCGGAGGCCGTGCGCGAGGCCGATGTGGTCATCACCATGCTGCCCAACGGCCAGATCCTGCAGGCGGTCGCAGCCCAGATCATCCCGGCGATGCGGGCGGGGGCGGTGCTGTGCGACTGTTCCACCGTCGATGTCGACAGCGCCCGCGCCGTGGCCGTGATGGCGCGCGATGCGGGCTTGGGCGCGCTGGACGCCCCGGTTTCGGGCGGCACCGGGGGCGCGCAGGCCGGGACGCTGACCTTCATGGTCGGCGGCGATGCGGGCGATTTCGCGACCGTCCAGCCGCTGTTCGAGGTGATGGGCCAAAAGGCCGTCCATTGCGGCGACAGCGGCGCGGGACAGGCGGCCAAGATCTGCAACAACATGATCCTGGGCGTCACCATGATCGCCACCTGCGAGGCCTTTGCCCTGGCCGACAAGCTGGGACTGGACCGGCAGAAGATGTTCGACGTGGTCTCGACCAGCTCGGGCTATAGCTGGTCGATGAACGCCTATTGCCCCGCGCCGGGGGTCGGCCCAGTCAGCCCGGCCGATCGCGACTATGCGCCCGGTTTTGCGTCCGAGCTGATGCTCAAGGACCTGAACCTGTCCCAGATGGCGGCCGAATCGGTCGGTGCCGACACGCCGATGGGGGCGCTGGCCCGCCAGCACTACGAGGACTTCGTCGAACGCGAGGACGGCCGCGGACGTGATTTTTCTGCCATGTTGCCAAGACTTTCGCAGCGCCAGCGCTAACAGCACCCCTTGCATACCGTGAATTAACCTTTGATGTGTTCAAGATCGGAGGTCACGGATGGGGGCGACAATGGCGGCACGATGGGGATTGACGGCGGGCGTGATTGTCACGGTGACCCTGTTGTTCCTTGTCGGCCTGCAGCCTGGGGCGCAGGCCGCGGATCAGGCCCCCCCGGTGGTGGGTGACGTGCCCCCGCCCGCACAGACCCGGCTGATCGACAATCCCGGCATCTACGGGCTGGGCCCCGACCTGCCCGGCAGCAGCTATGCCGTGGTGGCCGGGCATCTGGTGCGCATCGACACCGCCAGCGGCAAGATCCAGTCGGTGCTGCGCCCTATTCCGCCGAAATAGGCGCATCCCCCAGATCACGACATGGCTGCCATGCTGGCAGGGGCGGAACCCGCTACCCCATCCTGGGTTGAGCCATGACCGTTCAATGAGGACAAGATGACGCCGCTGCACCCCTTTGCCGCCGTGGCGGCAGGGACAATGCTCAGCCTTGCCGCCCTGACCGCCCCCAACACGATCCCCACGCAGGGCCTGCCCGATGCCGGGCAGACCTGTCAGCAGGGTTGTGCGGGCACCGTTGCCGCGGTTCCGCCCATCGGTCAGACCGTGCCGCCGGACAGCGTTCATCGCGTGACGATGCCGGGTCGCTATGGGCTGGCAGGCCCGCCCGACGGACAGGAATTCGCCATCATAGCTGGTCATCTGGTGCGGATCGACGCGGCTGACAGGCGAGTGCTGTCGGTCCTGCGCCCCGTCCCGCGGCTGCTGGACTAGCCGTCAAGCAGCGACCGCGCGGCCTCGGTCGCGGCGTCGGTCACCCGATCTCCGGCCAGCATGCGCGCGATCTCGGCCACGCGGTCGGGCTGGGACAGGGGCACCACGGTCGAGGTGGTCATGCCGTCCGTCACCGATTTCGACACCCGGAAATGCGCCGCACCCAAGGCCGCGACCTGCGGGGAATGGGTGATGACCAGAACCTGCGCCCCATCGGCCAGCGTCTGCAGGCGTCGGCCCACAGCATCGGCGGTCGCACCGCCAACGCCCCGGTCGATTTCGTCGAAGATCATGACCAGAGCATCATTGCCGCGCGCCAGGCACACCTTCAAAGCCAGCAGAAAACGCGACAGCTCACCCCCCGAGGCGATCTTGTCCAAGGGGCCCGACGGCGCGCCCGGGTTGGTCGCGACCGTGAAGGCCACCACGTCACGCCCGTCAGGTCCCGGATCGGCCGGAGAGACGACCGTGCGGAACACCGCCCGCTCCATCTTCAGGGGGACCAGTTCGGCGGTGACCGCCTGATCCAGGCGCCCGGCGGCCTCGGTCCGCGCATGGGTCAGCGCGGCGGCGGCGGCGTCATAGGCGGCCTCGGCATCGCGGGCGGCCTGTCGCAGGGCGCCCATCCGCGCCTCGCCCGCGTCCAGCCGCTCAAGCCTGCCGCGCAGCTGATCGGCCAGCCCCGCCAGATCATCCGCCAGCACGTCATGTTTGCGGGCCAGCGCGCGCAGGGCGAACAGCCGCTCCTCGGTGGCCTCAAGGGCATGCGGGTCGAACTCCAGCGCGGCGAGCGTGTTCTCGACCCCTTGGGTCGCCTCGCCCAGCTCGATCAGGGCGCGGGACAGGGCGGCCAGCGGCTCGTCCAGGCGACCTTCGGCGCGATCCGATGCCCCCTCCAGCCAGCGCGCGGCATCGACCATCGCCCCTTCGGCCCCGTCGCCGCCCAGCATCTGCAGGGCGCGGGCCACGTCGTCGCGAATCCGCTCGGCCCCCTGCATGGAGCGTCGGGCGATGTCCAGGCGCTGCTCCTCCCCCGGCTCGGGGGCCAGCTTGTCCAGTTCGGCCACCGAATGGCGCAGGAATTCCTCCTCCACGCGGGCGGCGGCCAGGGCGGCCTCCGCCTCCTCCAGCGCGCGGGCGGCCTCGCGGCGGGCGGCCCAGGCCGCGCGCACCGGCGCAAGATCCATCGCGCCGAATGCGTCCAGCAGCACCCGGTGACCGCGCGGGTTCAGCAAGCCGCGATCGTCATGCTGACCATGCAGCTCGACCAGAACCTCGGACAGCTGGCGCAGCACCTCTCCCGACACGCGGCGGTCGTTGACCCAACCCGTCTTGCGCCCGTCCAGCGCGTTGACCCGCCGCAGGATCAGCTCATCATCATCGATCGTGATGCCCGCCTCGGCCAGCAGGGCGCGGGCCGGATGGGCGGCGGGCAGGTCGAACACGGCCTGCACCTCTCCCTGGGTCGCGCCCTGCCGGACCAGATCGGCGCGCGAGCGCCAGCCCAGCACAAAGCCCAGACAGTCCAGCAGGATCGACTTGCCCGCCCCGGTCTCTCCGGTCAGCACGTTCAGGCCGGGGCCGAAGGACAGGTCCAGCCGGTCGATCAGCAGCATGTCGCGGATGTCCAGCGATCTCAGCATGCGCCGAGACCCGCGCAACGGGTGGTCATTACAGCCAGCGCCCCTGGATCGTCTGGCGATAGACGTTGGTCAACCAGCTGTCGCCGCGCGATTCCGCGCTGAGACCGCGCCCGCGCAGCTGCCGGAAGGCGTCCTGATAGAAGGGCGACGACTGGAAGTTATGGCCCAGGATCGCGCCCGCCGTCTGCGCCTCGTCCAACAGGCCCAGGGCCAGATAGGCCTCGACCAGACGCAGCAGCGCCTCGGGGGTCTGGCTGGTGGTCTGGAACTCCTCGACCACGACGCGGAAGCGGTTCACGGATGCCGCGTAATGCCCCTGTTTCAGATAATAGCGGCCGATCTCCATCTCCTTGGCGGCAAGGTGATCGAAGGCCAGGTCGAATTTCAGGATCGCGCTGCGGGCATACTCGCTGTCGGGATATTGCTCGATCACCGTGCGCAACCCCTGCAGCGCCTGAAAGGTCAGCCCCTGGTCACGGCCCACATCGTCGATCTGGTCGTAATAGGACAGCGCCAGCAGATATTGCGCATAGGCGGCATCCTCGTCGCCCGGATAGGCGTCCAGGAACCGCTGTGCCGCGCCGCGCGCCTCCTCATAGTTCTGGGCCTTGTGATTGCCATAGGCCTGCATGATCAGCGCGCGCTTGGCCCATTCGGAATAGGGATACAGCCGCTCGATCTCGCTGAAATAGATGACGGCATCGGCGGGACGGCGGGAATTCTCCAACTCGAACTCACCGCGCTTGTAGATCTCCTCGGCGGTGAAGCGGTCCAGGTTCTGCCGCTGCGCCGCGTCCCGGTTGCCGCCGCAGCCGGTCAGGACAAGCCCCGCCAGCGCCGCAGCCATCACCGAAGCCGAGATTTTCGAGCCCGCCATCTTTATCCTGCCCTACGATTTTGCCGATGCGCCGCCCGCCACGGGGCGGCGATGCCGGCATGCTCTAGCACAGAACATCAGGGGGCGCAAAATGGCAATCCGTTGAATTCCGGCATGGTCCGGGACGTCCCGGCATCATTCCGCGGCAAAGACCGCGGCGATTCGGGGGCGTGCATAATCGGCAACGCCCGCACCCGGCAGACGGCCCTCCAGCTCGGGAGAGCACAGCTCCCAGGTCCAGGCCTCGGCATCCGCGAACAGCGCGCGCAGCAGGCGGTTCGTCATCGCATGCCCGGCCCGGTGCCCGGTATAGCGCGCCAGAAGCGGCGCCCCCGCCAGCGCCAGATCGCCGGTCGCGTCCAGCATCTTGTGGCGCACGGCCTCGTCGGTGTGACGCAGGCCGCCCGGCGACAAAACGCGCCCGCCATCGACGACCACCGCGTTCAGATAGGTGCCGCCCAGGGCCAGACCGTTGCGGCGCATCGCATCGACATCCGCCGCCCGGCAGAAGGTGCGGCTGTCCGCCAGTTCCCGCAGAAAGGCGCCGTTCGCCATGTCCAGACGCTTTTCCTGATGCCCGATGGCCGCGTCCGCAAAGTCGATCTCGAAATCGATCTCCAGGTGGTCAGCGGGCGACAGGCGTGCAAAGGCGTCGCCCTCGCGGACCTCGACCGGGCGCAGCACGCGGATGGCGCGCAGCGGTGCGGCCTCACGCGCGATGCCCGTCTCCAGGATGCCGGCGACAAAGGGGGCGGAGGAGCCGTCGAGAATGGGAATTTCTGGGCCGTCGATCGTCACCAGCGCGTTGTGGATACCGGTTCCGGCCAGCGCGGCCATCACATGCTCGACCGTCGACAGGGTGACGCCCTGACCGTTATCCAGCAGGGTGCACAGGCGCGACGGGGTCACGTGATCCCACAGCGCCGGGATGTCGACATGCGGAGACAGGTCCGTGCGGCGGAAGACGATGCCGTGACCGGCCGGGGCGGGATGGATGTCCAGACGGGCCGAGGCCCCGGAATGAAGCCCAACGCCCTGAAAGGTCACCGTGTCGTTCAGCGTCGCCTGCATGGTGTGCCTGCCTTCGGAATGTTCTGCGGGGCGCGGATCGCCCCTCGTGTCATTCCAGCTAGGTCCGGCCCGCCATGCGTTCAATTAACGTTTTGTAACGGGGTGAAACATTCGGCCGCCGCAACCCTGCAACCTATGGATGATTTAACTTAAAGGCCTGATATCCATGCGAAAAGGGCCGCCTTGGGGCGGCCCTTTCGTCAGCTGTCCATGCCGGTATCGTGATCCGGCTCAGTTGGCCTGACGGCGCAGGAAAGCCGGAATTTCGACATTGTCCTTGCCGCTGGCATCGGGGCTGGCCAGGTCGTCAAAGTCGGTATCCTGCTGGCGCGCACGCACGGCCACACGCTCGCTGACGCGGTCGGCGATCGAGGAGGCGGCGGGTTTCTGCGCGCCCGGCTGGTCGGTGCCGTGACCGGCCATCCGCTCCAGCATGCGCCCAAGACCGCTCATACGGCTGGCGCCACCGGCGGTGGCGGGCTGCTGGGGCTGGGCCGGTGCGCGGCCGTGATTGTCCACGGCGCGGCGCAGACGCTCCATCACCTCGGGGGCGGGCTGGCCGGGACGGGCACCCTGCGGCGCGCGCGGTGCGACAAAGGCCGACGCGTCATCGTCGATGCGCACGGCCGTCTGACGGGCGCTGTCCTTGGGCTGATAGGCGGGCTGGGGCATATCCTCTTCGGCGCGGGGCGCTTCGGCACGCAGGGCGGGCGTCTCGGCCACCGGGGGGGCGACGCGGCGCGGCGGCATGACGGGCTCCTCGGCGGGTGCGGCGACCTGCGGGTTCTGCGTCAGCGGCGCAGCCATCGTGCGGCGCGGCGAGGGGACCTCGACCGCACCGGCACCGGCATCGATGCCCGTCGCCACAACCGACACGCGGATCGCGCCGTCCATATCGGGGTCCAGGGTCGAGCCGACGATGATGTTGGCGTCGCTGTCGACCTTGTCGCGGATGACATTGGCGGCCTCGTCCAGCTCGAACAGGGTCATGTCATAGCCGCCGGTGATGTTGATCAGCACGCCGCGGGCGCCGTTCAGGCTGATCTCGTCCAGCAGCGGGTTGGCGATGGCGCGCTCGGCGGCTTCCTGGGCGCGGTTCTCGCCCGAGGCCTCGCCGGTGCCCATCATGGCCTTGCCCATCTCGTCCATCACGGCGCGGACGTCGGCAAAGTCCAGGTTGATCAGACCGGGACGGACCATCAGGTCGGTCACGCCCTTGACGCCCTGGTACAGCACGTCATCGGCCATCGCAAAGGCCTCGGTAAAGGTGGTCTTTTCGTTGGCCAGGCGGAACAGGTTCTGGTTCGGGATGATGATCAGCGTGTCCACGACCTTCTGCAGGGCCTCGACGCCCTCCTCGGCCTGGCGCATCCGCTTGGACCCCTCGAACTGAAAGGGCTTGGTGACGACGCCGACGGTCAGGATGCCCATCTCGCGCGCGGCCTGAGCGATGATCGGGGCCGCGCCGGTGCCGGTGCCGCCGCCCATGCCGGCGGTGATGAAGCACATATGCGCGCCCATCAGATGATCGACGATGTCCTCGATGGTCTCCTCGGCGGCCTTGGCGCCGATGGTCGGCTTGGCGCCCGCGCCCAGACCCTCGGTCACCTTGGGGCCCATCTGGATGCGGCTGGTCGCGCGGCTCTGCTGCAGGGCCTGTGCGTCGGTGTTGGCCACCACGAACTCGACCCCGTCCAGCTGTTTCTGGATCATGTTGTTGACGGCGTTGCCGCCGGCGCCCCCGACCCCGAAGACGGTGATGCGCGGCTTCAGCTCTTCTTCATCGTTCATCATCAGATTGAGGTTCATGGTATCCGCCTGTTTCGCTGCTTGCTCTGGGAGGCGGGTATGCCGCTCGAATCCCGGTCTTTGATAATTAACTTAACCATTCGGGCCCGTTGCGTCACCCGAAAAAGCCCTGACCTGCGCAAAATCTGGAGGGTCGGCCCTTGAAATAGGCGGCATCTTGCCACATCCGCTGAATATGGTGGGGAAGACCCCACCATGCCCCAGAAACCGGTCGATCCACCCCTACCAGTTGTTCTTGAACCACCGATAGGCGCGACGCAGGCTGCGCCCCGGATAGCGGTCGGCGGGCATCTCGAAATCCCACCATTCGTCCTGCGGATGGGCCGCGAACAGCGCCAGCCCCACGGCGCTGGAAAAGCTGGGATCGGTCAGCTGATGGGCCAGCCCGTCGATGCGCAGCGGCCGTCCGCAGCGGATGTTCGGCCCCAGGATGCGGGCGGCCAACCCGTCCAGCCCGGGGATCTGGCTGCCGCCGCCGGTCAGCACGATCTGCTGGCTGGGCATGTGGTCGAAGCCTGCCGCGTCGAGGACCTCGCGGACATGCTCCAGAATTTCCTCGACCCGGGGGCGCATGACGCCGATGACGTCGGCGCGGCTGACCTGGCGGCGATCGGCCTCCCAGTCCCCGGTCTCTCCACCGACATCGATCATGTCGCGGTCGTCGCGACCCGTGGCCTCGACCCCGCCGTTCAGCGTCTTCAGCCGCTCGGCCACGGGCAGGCTGACCCGCAGCCCCTGGGCGATGTCCTGGGTGATCAGGTTGCCGCCAATGGGCACATGGTCCGAAAAGATCATGTGCTTCTTCACGAAGATCGTGACGCCGGTGCCGCCGCCGCCGAAATCGACGCAGGCCGCGCCCAGCTCCTGCTCATCCTCGACCAGCGACGCGCGGGCCGAGGCATAGGGTGCGGACGCGATCCCCGCCAGCTCCAGGTCGCAGCGGCGGATGCATTGCACCAGGTTGCCGATGGAATCGCCGTCCACGGTCAGCACATGCATGTCGCAGAACAGCTTGTTGCCCAGATGGTCGCGCGGATCGGCCAGGTTGCTGCGGTTGTCGACCGCGAAATTCACCGGCTGCGCGTGCAGCACCTCACGGCCGCGGCCGAAATCGGGCGTGTCGCAGGCGGCCAGCACGGATGCCACATCCGCCTCTCCGACCTTGCCCGCGGCCAGCACGATCTCTCCGGCCAGGCCATAGGAGGCGGGCCGCCCCCCGGACAGGCAGGCGATGACGTGATCGACCCGGACGCCCGCCAGCTTTTGCGCGGCGGCGACGACGGTGCGGATGGCGCGCTCGGTCTCGGCCATGGTCTCGATCTCGCCGCGGCGCATGCCCCGCGACCGGGTCGAGGCCGCGCCGATCACGCGGAAATTCACCTGGCCCGCCATCGGCCCCACGCCGTCGGTCTCGCGGAAGGTGCCGGTCCCGTCGAACCGCAGCACCAGGCAGGCGATCTTGGACGTGCCGATGTCCAGAATGCCGATCACGCCCCGCTGGAGGGCGGCGCGGCGGATGTTCCGCATGGCGCGCTGAGTCTGATACAGGTCTGTCATTCGCCGGTCCCTCCCCTGTTGGTCATCCTTCGGTCTCCTCGGGCAGGATGCTGCCGTCGGGGGCCAGCATCGGCAGGCCTCGCGCGGTGCGGATGGTGTTGCGTGCATCGATACCAAGGCGCAGGACCGGCCGCGTCGGATCGCGCAGATCGACGGTGGCGATGTCGCGGCCCAGCATGTCCTCGGCCCGGTCCAGCGCGATGGCGGCTTCCAGCGCGATCACCGCGCCGGTCTGGGGCAGCAGGATGCGCTGGCCGTGATCCAGGACCAGGTCCCACCGCCGCTCCCCGCGCCGCACCAGGCCGCGCACGCGAGGCAGGATGGGACCTGCGGCGTCGAACAGGGCCAGCGCCTCGTCGGTGGCCAGATCGGCCCCCTCTCCGGTGATCATCGGCAGGTCGGCACGCACATCGCGCGAGGTCACGCTGGCCACCCGGTGCCCGCCCGCGTCCAGCATGTCGATACCGCGGGCATGGCGCCACAGGATCGCGGGCTCGCGTTCCTTGACCACAGCCGACAGGATGCCGCCCGGCTTGATGCGCAGGTCGATCGTCTCGACCGCGTCCAGCTGCAGCACCTGCAGGCGCAGCGCGGCCAGATCGATGTCAAAGCTGGAGGCCGGCAGATCCACCGGCAGCATCGCCCGCAGCGCGCGGTCCACGACCGGGGACGCGCCCTCGATGGTCATGACGCGGACCTGGAATTCATCGCGGCTCTGGACCTTGGTCACGGCGGTGGTGACGGTGTCGGTCAGCATAGCACGGCGATCCTCGTCGGCCAGCCACAGGCCCGCCACCATCGCCAGGGCAAAGGCCGGGACGCCGACGCGAAAGACCCGGCGATACAGCGGCGTCAGCCACACCCGCTGCAGGCGGTATTTCAGGCGCGAAGGCGCCGGGTCGCGGCGCTGCCGCCCGGGCGGAGGGGTGATCTGCTTGCCGGGGCGATGATCGATCACGACCGGCACAGCGCGTCCTCCACCATCCAGCGCATCAGCGCCGGAAAGTCGATGCCCGCATGGGCGGCCTGTTCGGGGGCCAGGCTGGTGGGGGTCATGCCGGGCTGGGTGTTCAGCTCCAGGATGATCAGCCCGTCCAAGCCGCGCGCCTCGTCCCACCGGAAATCGGTGCGCGTCAGGCCGGTGCAGCCAAGCGCCTTGTGTGCGCGCACCGCCATGTCCAGGCAGGCGGCGCGGATGTCGTCGGGGATGTCCGCGGGGATCACGTGGCGCGACCCGCCGACGGTGTATTTCGCGGCATAGTCATACCAGCCTTCGGTGACGATCTCGGTCACCTCCAGCGCGCGGTCGCCCATCACCGTGGTCGTCAGCTCACGCCCCGGGGCGTAGGTCTCGACCATCACGCGGGCGGGCATGTCGGGCGACAGGGCGGGCGGCTGGTTGGCGCCGTCATGGACGATATAGACGCCCACCGAGGACCCCTCATCGTTGGGCTTGACCACATAGGGCGGCGGGATGACGTGGCGCTGGCGCACCTCGGAGGCATCGGCGATGACGCTTTCCACGACCGGCAGATTGGCCGCGCGAAAGGCCTGCTTGGCGCGGGTCTTGTCCATCGCCAGGGCCGATGCCAGCACGCCCGAATGGGTATAGGGCAGGTTCAGCCAGTCCAGCAGGCCCTGGACGCAGCCGTCCTCTCCCCACCGGCCATGCAGGGCGTTGAAGACGACATCGGGGGACGCATCGGTCAGGCGGCGGACGATCTCGTCGCCGCGCGCGGTGCCAAGATCGATCTCGGTCACCTGATATCCCGCCACCCGCAGCGCATCCGCGCATTCGCGCCCCGATGACAGTGACACCTCGCGCTCGGCAGAGGGGCCGCCCATCAGAACCGCGACCGAGTGGGCTGTCCTGCTCGACCTGCCCGCCACTGTTCGCCTTTCGTGCCCGGTTGATCCGGGCTTGATCTGGTCCGCGCCCCCTTGGACGGAGGCGTCATGTCGCAGCAGGATACAAGCAAAGCGCGAACCGCAAAAGCTGAATTTCTGCCGCGCGCGCAGAATGTTGCGCGGGCAGGCTCAGTCGGCGTCCGGGGCCGGGTCGCCGATGCGGATGACCTCCCATTGAAGATCGTGGCCGCTGTCCTCCAGGACGCGGCGGCGGACCAGCTCTCCCAGGGCCTCCAGCTCGGCGGCGGTGGCGCCGCCGGTGTTCAGCAGGAAATTGGGATGCTTTTCAGACATTTGCGCCCCGCCCCAGCTGTGGCCGCGCAGCCCCGCCCGGTCGATCAGCGACCAGGCCTTGAGGTCATGGACATCATCCGCCTGCCCGGTCGAGCTGAAGCCCGCCGGGTTGCGGAAGGTCGATCCGGCGCTGCGTTCGCGGGTGGGCTGGCTTTCGTCGCGGCGCGCCAGCTGGTCGGCCATCTTGGCGTGCAGGCGGTCCGGGTCGCCCGGGGCCGCGCGCAGGCGGGCGCTGGTGATCACCCAATCGGCGGGCAGATGCGTCTCGCGATAGCCAAAGCGCAGATCGGCGGGGGTCAGCGTGACCACCTGGCCCTGGCGCGTGACGGCCTGCGCGTCGATCAGGTGGTCGGCCATATAGCTGCCATAGCAGCCCGCGTTCATCCGCACGGCGCCGCCGATGCTGCCCGGGATGGTGCGCAGAAAGGTCAGGTCCAGCCCGGATTCGGCGGCGCGGCGGGCCACCTGCGCGTCCAGCGCGGCGGCGCCTGCGGTGACGGTTTCGCCCGTGATATCAACGCTGTTGAAGGCGCGGCCAAGGCGGATCACCACGCCGCGGATGCCGCCGTCGCGCACGATCAGGTTGCTGCCCACGCCCATCGGAAAGACCGGCACGGCCGGGTCCAGCGCGGCCAGGAAATCGGACAGGTCGTCCAGGTCGGCGGGCTGGAACAGCCAGTCGGCGGGGCCGCCGACGCGCAGCCAGGTCAGGCCGTCAAGGCTTCGGTCGGGGATCAGGCTGCCGCGGGGGGTGGGAAGGTCGATGCTCATGACCGTGGGTGGTAGCCAGCCGCACTGCGCCCGTCAACCGCAACACCAGCGCGCGTTGCGTCGTAGCACCGCCCCGCCCGCGCCGCGCGGGATGCCAGCAAATGCTGGCGATTGGGCCGCACCGGGCGTGCACAGGGCAGTCACCGGATGTGCACAGGGCGTACACCGCTTGCGGGCGTTGCGTTCAGGGTTCGGTCAGAAGCGGCCCGGTCAGAGGGCCAGCGTCGCCCCGATCAGCAGGGCGGTGACCGCCATCGCCAGCGCCGTGACCGCGCCCCAGACCGACCGCCAGGCCAGCCGATGGCCGCGCAGCCGCGCGACGGTCAGGCCAGCCAGCATCCCCAGCAGCGCGGGCAGCACCGTGAAGGTCTGGGCCACGATGGCCGCCAGATCGTGAAAGCCCCCCTGCCCCTGTCCTGCGCGAAACAGCTGCAGCGCGATCGCGGCCAGCAGCAGCGCCAGCACCACCAGCGGCCAACGCAGGCGCAGCCGCGCGGCGCCCCAGGAGATGACGCCCGACCCCGCCAGGCACAGGCCCGCGATCAGCCAGGGATTCACCGCTGCGCCTGCGATGCGGGGGGAGGGGCGCGGCGCGCGGTCGGGCGGGCCAGCAGCATCAGCAGACCCAGGCCGAACCCCGCGACCCCCAGCCCCGGCCCCCAGTTCAGCGTCAGCCAGCCCAGGGCGGGCACGCCGGCCAGCACCAGCAGCCAGGCCGCGCCCACCTGCCAGCGCCGCGGCAGGCGCGGCAGCGCGCAGGCCAGTGCCAGCCACAGACCGGCCAGCAGCAGCGACTGGATCGCCGGATCAGCCGCAGCCCTCACGCGGCGCGGCCCTGCAATCGCGCGGGCAGCGCGTTGGCCCAGGTCGAGATGGTGCCCGCGCCCAGGCAGACCACCATGTCGCCGGGGCGGGCCTGTTCGCGGACCAGCCGCTCCAGGTCGTCCTCGGACAGGATGGCGCGGGCGTGGCGGTGGCCGTGGGCGATGAGGCCCGCGACCAGATCATCGCGCGAGGCGCCGGGGATGGGCTCCTCTCCGGCGGAATAGACGTCGGCGATGGCGACCACGTCTGCCTCGTTGAAGCAGGTGCAGAAATCCTCGAACAGGTTCGAGAGGCGCGAATAGCGGTGCGGCTGGTGGACCGCGATCACGCGGCCGGTGCTGGCCTGGCGCGCGGCCTTGAGCACGGCGGCGATCTCCACCGGGTGGTGGCCGTAATCGTCGATGATGGTAACGCCGTTGATTTCACCCACGCGGGTGAAGCGGCGACCGACGCCGCCGAATTTGGCCAGCGCCTCGCGGATTTCGGATTTCTTGATGCCCAGGTGACGGGCCACAGCAACGGCGGCCAGGCAGTTCGAGACGTTGTGATCGCCCGGCATGGGCAGGGTGCAGCCCTCGATCATCGGCACGGTGCCGTCGGTGGCCTCGCCCTGCAGGGCGATGTCGAACTGGGCGATGCCCTTGTCATAGGTCAGGTTCATCGCCCGCACATCGGCCTGCGCGTTGAAGCCGAAGGTGACCACGCGGCGGTCGGTCAGTCGGCCCACCAGCGCCTGCACCTCGGGGTGGTCGGTGCAGCAGACGGCCAGCCCGTAGAAGGGAATCGACGAGGCGAAATTGGTGAAGGCCTGGCGCAGCGCGTCAAAGCTGCCCCAATGCTCCATATGCTCGGGGTCGATGTTCGTCACGATGGCGATGTCGGCGGGCAGGCGGTTGAAGCTGCCGTCGGATTCGTCGGCCTCGACCACCATCCATTCGCCCGCACCGGCCCGCGCGTTGGACCCATAGGCGTGGATGACGCCGCCATTGATCACGGTCGGGTCCAGCCCGCCCGCATCCAGCAGGGTCGCGACCATCGTGGTGGTCGTCGTCTTGCCATGCGTGCCCGCGATGGCGATGTTCGATTTGAGGCGCATCAACTCGGCCAGCATCTCGGCGCGGCGGACGATGGGCAGGCCGCGCAGGCGGGCCTCCTCCAGCTCGGGGTTGCCCTTCTTGATGGCGGTCGAGATGACGATGACGCCCGCGCCCGCCACGTTCTCGGCGCGCTGGCCCTCGAAGACGGTGGCGCCCAGGGTCTCCAGCCGGTCGGTGATCTTGGATTTCTTGGAATCGCTGCCCTGCACGCGATAGCCAAGCGTCAGCAGAACCTCGGCGATGCCGGACATGCCAATGCCGCCGATGCCCACGAAATGGATGGGGCCCAGCTCTCCGGGCAGTTTGGTGGCTGCGTTCATCGCGTGATCTCCTCGACGAGGTCGAATAGGCGGCGCGCCGCATCGGGGCGCGCAAGGGACAGGGCGGCCTCTGCCATGGCCGTGGCCTGGGCGGGGTCCGTCAGGATCGCGCGGATGTCGCGCGTGAGGTCGTTCGCGTCAAGGACGGATTCCGGATGGACATGGCCCGCGCCCGCATCGGCCAAAGCCTGCGCATTGGCGGTCTGATGATCGCCGGTCGCCGCGGCGAAGGGGATCAGGATCGCGGGCCGCCCGATGACCGTGATGTCGGCCAGCGACGAGGCGCCCGAGCGGCTGATCACCAGATGCGCGGCGGCGATGCGGTCGGGGACGTCGGTGAAAAAGGGCTGAACCTCGGCCGCGACGCCGGCTGCGGCATAGGTGTCGGTGACGCGAGCGGCGTCCTCGGGGCGGGCCTGGTGGTGGACCGTCAGGCGGGCGCGCAGGTCGTCGGGCAGGGCCGCGATGGCGGCGGGCACCACGTCCGACAGGACGCGCGCGCCCTGGCTGCCGCCGATGACCAGAACGCGCAGCGGGCCGTCGCCCGGCGCCTGATAGGGGCTGGCCGCGCGGTCCAGGACGGCGCCGCGCACCGGATTGCCGACATGCTGGCCGGTGATGCCCTGGGGCAGGATGGTGGGCCAGGTGCCGCAGGCGACGCGGTGCACGCGGGCCGCGAACAGGCGGTTCACGCGGCCCATCACGCCGTTCTGTTCGTGGATCATGCGCGGCAGGTTCATCAGCTGCGCCGCCGACAAGGCCGGGATGGTCGGATAGCCGCCAAAGCCGATCACCACCGCCGGGCGGTCGCGGCGAAAGGCCCGGCGCGCGGCCAGGACGCCCGCCGCGATGCGGAAGGGGGCGGCCAGCTTGCCCGCCAGCCCGCCCCGCGCCGTGGTGGCCGAGGCCACGACCTGGCGTTCGACCGCCTGCGGAAAGCCGCCCGCATAGCGCGCGCCGCGATCGTCGGTGGACAGCTTGACCCGCCAGCCCTGAGCCAGCAGCAGCTCGGCCAGGGCCTGGGCGGGGAACATGTGCCCGCCGGTGCCGCCGGCGGCAATCAGCGCCAGCGGCGCGCGCGTTTCCGGGGGCATCAGCGGGCCCGCCGCAGGATTTCGGCGAATTCGCCCTGGGGGCGGGTGCGCGTGAGGGCCAGCAGCATGCCCACCGCGATGCCCGAGGCGATCACCGAACTGCCGCCATAGCTGACGAAGGGCAGCGTCATGCCTTTGGCGGGCAGCAGGCGCACCGCGACGCCCATGTTGATCAGCGCCTGGACGCCGAAGGCGCAGGCCAGGCCCGTGCCCGCGATGCGCGCGAAGGGGTCGCGTTCGCGCACCAGCCGCAACAGCGAGCGCAGCACGATGGTGGCGTAAAGGCAGATGATCGCCAGGACCATGACAAAGCCGTATTCCTCGGCCGCGACGGCGATGATGAAGTCGGTATGCGCGTCGGGCAGCGACCATTTCACCGACCCCTCGCCCACGCCGACGCCGAAGAAGCGGCCTTCCTGGATGGCGTTGGTGGCGAAATAGATCTGGGTGTTGGCATCGACCTCGGCCGAGAGGAAGCTGTTGATGCGGCGGGCGAAGTGTTCGGAGGCGTTATAGGCGAACAGCCCCCCTGCCCCGGCCAGCGTCGCCACGCCCACGATCACGGCCACGCCCGAGCCTGCCACGAAATACATCACCAGCCAGGAGAACAGCACCAGCGAGGCCTGTCCGAAGTCGGGCTGCAGCGCCAGCAGGACGACGACGACCAGCGCGACCCCGAAGGAGAAGGCCCGGCCCGGCGGGCCGCCCGGCTCCTGCGCGGCGGCCATGAACCAGGCGCAGATCGCGACAAAGCCGGGTTTCAGGAATTCCGACGGCTGGATCGAGACGAAGCCCAGGGACAGCCAGCGCGTCGCGCCCTTGCCGAAATCGGTGCCGATGACCGGAAGCGCCAGGATGAGCAGGAACGAGACCGCAAAGCCCAGCACGCCGATGCGGCGGATCTGGCGCGGGGTCATCATCGAGATGACCAGCATCACCAGAAGGCCCATCGCGCCAAAGACCAGCTGTCGCTGGACATAGTAGAACCGCGGCAGGTTGTTCTTTTCCGCCAGGGGGACCGAGGCCGCCAGCCCCAGCAGGATGCCGATGGCAAAGAGGCCCAGGACGCAGGTCAGCGACCACTTGTCCAGGGTCCGCCACCAGCGGGGAAGAATCGGGTCGCCCGCCCGAACGGGCGTCGTGCCGAAGACCATCTCGGTCATGGGAATACCGCCGTCACTGCCTCTGTGTTGTCCGGTTTGCCCGGATCTGTGCGAAAGGATAGCGCGATTGTCGCAGCCGCGCTACCACAGATTGTCCAAGGGCCGGAGCGCCCGCCGGAACGTGATCGCGGGGGGGGGGGCCGGAGCCCGCAAGCGGCCTCCGGCGTGCTGCCGCCCGGCCTGGCGCCGGCTGCGCCGGCGGGTGTGTCTGCGGTCAGGGTGGAGCCCGGGGATCAGCCCAGGGTGGCCAGGGCCGGGAAGGTTTCCAGCAGCCAGAAGCTGAAGGCCGAGAAGGCGCCCGTCAGCAGCATCGTGCCCACCAGCACCAACAGCGCGCCCATGACCCGTTCGATGGTCTTGAGCCAGGGCTTGATGCGGTTCATCAGCCCGATCGCCCGGTCGATGAAGATCGCGGCCAGCAGGAACGGGATGCCCAGGCCCAGCGCATAGACCGCCAGCAGCGCGGTGCCGCGTGACAGCTCGCCCCCGGTCGCGGCCAGGGACAGGATCATGCCCAGCTGCGGGCCGATGCAGGGCGTCCAGCCGAAGGCGAAGGCCAGGCCCAGCACATAGGCCCCCAGCGCCCCACCGCCCTGCTGTCCCGATTGCAGACGCGCCTCGTGATCCAGGATCGGGATGCGGATGATGTGCAGGAAATGCAGGCCCATGATGATCACCATCACCCCCGCCACCCGCGCCAGCATGTCCTGATATTGCAGGAACGCCCGCCCGAAGGCCGAGGCGGCGAATCCCATGATCAGGAAGACCGTGGACAGGCCCAGCACGAAGAACAGCGCGGGCAGGACCGCGCTGCGTTCGCGCGTCCTGAGGCCGTTCACCCCCACCCCGGTCATGTAGGCCAGATAGGGCGGCACGATGGGCAGCACGCAGGGCGACAGGAAGGACAGCACCCCCGCCAGCAGCGCCACGAAGGCGGCAGGCAGAAAGGCGGCGGTGGCGAGTTCGATTCCCAACATGCGCGCCACCTTAACGGCTGGCGGCGCGAAGGACAGGGGCCAAAGCGTCACGGATGCGTGGGCCGGATGCAAACGGGGCGCGGTGTCTCCACCGCGCCCTGTTCCTTGGGTCGTCCTGCAGGCCTTAGCGGCCGGACCACCAGCCGCGGCGGCGGGGCTGGGCGGGTTCGTCGGCATTGGCGGCGACCGGCTCGGCAGCCTGGGGCTGCGCGGGTTCGGGCTGGGACGCGGGCTCGGACGCCGCGTCCACCGGGGCCAGATCGGCGACGGGGGCGGCGGCGGCCTGGATCAGCGCCTCTGCCACGACCTCGGGTTCGGGCAGCGGGGCGGCGGCTGTGACCGGCAGGGGGGCCGCGCGGTCGGCATCAGCCTCGTCCGAGAGGTCGACCACCTCGGGCAGGGGCGCGACCTCGACCGGCTTGCGGCTGCGCGAGCGGGTGCGGGTCCGGCCACGCGAACGGCCTGTGGTCGCCTCCTCGGCGGGGGCCTCCTCGGCCGGCGTCTCGACCGGCGCGTCAACCGGGGTCACGGCCTGGGCGGCGACAGGGGTCGCCTCGTCGTCCTGGTCCTGGTCGTCGTCGGACTGGTCGTCATCGGCGCGCGCATCCTCACCCTCGGGGCGGTCGCCCGACTTGCGGCGACGACGGCGGCGGCGGCGGCGCGAGCGGCCCTCTCCGTCCGGGTCGTCCCTACGCTCGGTCGCGGGTTCGGATGCCTCGACCTCAGCCTCGGCCTCGGGGGCCTGCTCGACCTCAGGCGTTGCGACATCCTCGTCCTGATCAACCTCGGGCAGGTCCAGATCCTCCTCCTCGTCGATGCTGGCCATCAGGTCGGCATTGACGCCCAGGGGAACATGGCTGGGTTCGGGCAGCACACGGGTCGCGGTCTTGAACTTCTCGATCGCGAAATCGGGCGAGACCAGCGCCGGGTCAGCCTCGACGCGCACGGAGAGGCCATAGCGCGCCTCGATGCCCGCCACATGCTCGCGTTTCGCGTTCATCAGGAAGTTGGCGACGGCGACCGGCGCCTTGACCAGCACCTCGCGCGAACGTTTGCGCGTGCCTTCGTCCTCGATGGCACGCAGGATGGTCAGCGCCAGGCTGTCATCGCTGCGGATCAGGCCGGTGCCGTGGCAATGCGCGCAGGGCTGCGTGGTCGATTCCAGCATGCCGGGGCGCAGGCGCTGGCGCGACATCTCCATCAGGCCAAAGCCCGAGATGCGGCCGATCTGGATGCGGGCGCGGTCGGATTTCAACCGCTCCTTGATGCGCTTTTCCACGGCGGCGTTGTTGCGACGCTCGTCCATGTCGATGAAGTCGATGACGATCAGCCCGGCCAGGTCGCGCAGACGCAGCTGGCGGGCCACCTCGTCGGCGGCCTCCAAGTTGGTCTTGAGCGCGGTCTCCTCGATCGAGCCTTCCTTGGTGGCGCGGCCCGAGTTCACGTCGATGGCGACCAGCGCCTCGGTGATGCCGATGACGATGTAGCCGCCCGATTTCAGCTGCACGACCGGGTTGAACATGCCGGCCAGATAGCTTTCCACCTGGAAGCGCGCGAACAGCGGCATCTGGTCCTGGTAATGCTTCACGCTGTCGGCATGGGTCGGCATGATCATCTGCATGAAGTCGCGCGCCAGCTGATAACCGCGCTCTCCCTCGACCAGCACCTCGTCGATCTCCTTGGAATAGAGGTCGCGGATGTTGCGCTTGATCAGATCGCCCTCTTCATAGATCGCGGCGGGGGCGATCGACTTGAAGGTCAGGTCGCGGATCTGCTCCCACAGGCGCAGCAGGTATTCGTAATCGCGGCGGATCTCCATCCGGGTGCGTTCGCTGCCCGCGGTGCGGATGATCAGGCCCGCGCCCTTGGGCACGTCCAGCTCATTGGCGATGTCCTTGAGCTTCTTGCGGTCGGCGGCGTTGGTGATCTTGCGGCTGATGCCGCCGCCGCGCGCGGTGTTGGGCATCAGGACGCAATAGCGGCCCGGCAGCGACAGGTAGGTGGTCAGTGCCGCGCCCTTGTTGCCACGCTCTTCCTTGACGACCTGGACCAGCATGATCTGGCGGACCTTGACGACCTCCTGGATCTTGTAGCGGCGAGCGCGGGGCTTGCGGGGCGCGCGGACCTCCTCGGTCACGTCCTCGTCGGCGACCGATTCGATCTCGTCGTCCTTGTCGGACGCGTCCTGGGCCAAGTCGTCCGTCGTCGTCTCATCGGACTGCTCGACCGCCTCGGCGCGGGGCTTGCGGCGCGAGCGGCCACGCTCTTCCTCGGCCTCCTGGGCCTCGGCATCGGCGCGTTCCTCGGCCTTCAGCGCCTCGCGGTCGGCCGCGGGGATCTGGTAGTAGTCGGGGTGAATTTCCGCAAAGGCCAGAAATCCGTGGCGGTTTCCGCCGTAATCCACAAAGGCCGCCTGCAGCGAGGGTTCGACCCGCGTGATCTTGGCCAGGTAGATGTTCCCGGCGATCTGACGCCGGTTGGCCGTCTCGAAATCAAATTCCTCGACTTTGGTTCCATCGACCACGACCACCCGAGTTTCCTCGGCATGGGTGGCGTCGATCAGCATTTTCTTTGCCATTGATCTGTCTTTCGCGCAGCCGACGGCCGGGCGGGGCCGGTGGCGCCCCCCGGTTCGGTCTGCGGTATGATGAGGACACGGGCGCGTCACCGACGCAGATCACCTGACCGGCGGCGCCCATGGCCCGCCCGTCCCGATATCTGCCGTCCAAAGCGCGCGTCATCGCGTCTGTTCCCTAGGATGGCCCGAAGCCGTGAAAGGCCGGGCCGCTGTTCGTCGGACCCCTGCGCCGTCCCGCAAGGCGGTGGCACCAGAGGCGTCGGGTTTTCCGCGGGACACATGGCTGCCCGGGTTCGGGATCAGAGGTGCCGCGCTGCGAAACTGTCGGCGTGGGGTCAACCCCCGGTTGCGGGGCAGTCCTGCGCGTGCGTTCAGCATAGCGGGGCACGCATGCAAAATTCAATGCCGAAAACGATGCCCGCCCCGGATCGCGGCATTCATGGGCGGTTTTCCGGCACCCGCAACGTCACGCAGGGTTAACGGATTCTTCACGCGCCCGTCGCAGCCTGTGCCTAGACCGGTCGCGACCGGGTAACGGAGAACGCGATGCCGGTGATGCGCCTGGATGCCTGCCAGCCTGTGCCCCCTGCCCTGCGGGAGGCCGCCCGTGGCCTGCCTGCCGGGGCGCCGATCCTGGTGATGGTGCACGGATACCGCTATTCGCCGCAGCGCCCGGCCCATGACCCGCATCGCCACATCCTGGCGCCCGAGGCCGCGCCGGGCCGCATGTCCTGGCCGCAGGAGCTGGGCTTTCGCGGCGATCCGGCCGAGGGGCTGGCCCTGACCCTGGGCTGGGAGGCGCGGGGCCGGTTGCGCGGGGCCTATGACCGGGCGCAGCAGGTCGGCGCGGGTCTGGGGCGGCTGGCCGATGAGCTGGCCTGTCTGGCCGGGCGCCCGGTGGGGCTGATCGGGCATTCCCTGGGCGGGCGGGTCGCGCTGCAGGCACTGGCCCATGCCGCGCCGGGGTCCGTGGGGCGGGTCGTCCTGCTGGCGGGGGCCGAGTTCCAGGACGCCGCCCGCGCCGCGCTGGACACCCCCGGCGGGGCTGCGGCCGAGGTGCTCAACATCACAGCGCGTGAGAACGACCCCTTTGATTTCGCGCTGGAGCAATGGCTGACGCGGGGGCGCGCGCGGGCCATCGGCGCGGGCTTGGGCCAGCCGCGCGCGCAGTGGCTGGACGTGCAGATCGACGATGCGGCGGTGCTGGACGCGTTGGAGGCCCTGGGCTTTCCGACCGCGCGGGGGGCGCGGCTGATGTCGCATTGGACGCCCTATCGGCGGGCAGGGCTGTTTGCGTTCTATCGCGCAGCGCTGTGCCACCCCTGGGCGCTGCCCCTGGGGTTGCTGCGCCATCACCTGCCCGTCCGGGGCCAGCCGCGCTGGTCACGCCTGCTGGCCGGTCCCGCCATGCTGGGCGGGCTGCGGGCCTAGGCCCAACCGCGCGCGGATCAGGCGCGTGCCGCGACAGGCCAGGCGCGCGGCCTCCAGCCAGGCGCGATAGGGCAGCACGGTCAGATAGCGCGACCGCCCCAGCTTGTAGGCGCGCAGGCCCGCCTGGATCTGGGTCGGATGGTCGGACCGCTGCGAGGCGGGCAGCGGATCGACAAAGGCCGCGCGCAGCCCGTCCAGGTATTCCAAATCAAAGGCGATGTCCCAGGCCAGCCGCATCGGCATCAGGTCGGTCACGATCCATTGCGCGGCCCGCCTGTCGATGACATAGGCGCCCGCGCCCTTTTCGCGCGTCAGCGCTAGCGCCAGCCGCCGCCCCTGCCCCAGATCGCGCACCGCGTATTTGCGCCCCCGGTTCACGGATGTCAGCCGCAGCAGGTTCCACCACGCCCCCTGAACCGCCGCCCGGTCCAGCACCCCGATCAGGTCGGGGTCAAAGCTGACGTCATCCTCCAGGATCAGGGCCAGATCGGCGCCGCTGTCCAGAAAGGCCCGCGCGCAGGCGACATGGGACAGATAGCAGCCGACCTCGGGCGGGGTCGTGCGGCGGCCATGCAGCAGGCGATAGGCGCGTTCGTCGAATTCGGGGATGGGAAAGGTCAGGGCGCGGCCATCGACGCCCTCGATCCGGGTGAAGGGCAGGTCCAGCGCGGCCAGCTGGGCCTGCATCGCGGTCAGGCGGGCCTGGGCGCCCGCCATGTTGATCAGATAGACCGCCAAGTGCCGCCCCGACAGGGGCAGCACCGTCCCCGCGTCAGAGGGCACGGTCGTCATCGGACGACTTGGGCGTGGGCAGGGCGTGGTCACGATACAGTTTCGCATTGCCCAGCAGGAAGGCGAACAGCAGCACCGGCAGGCCGAAGGTCTTGAACCAGACCCAGGTGCTGTCGGTCATGGTGCGCCAGACCAGCTCGTTCGCGCCGGCCAGCACCACGAAGAAGATCGCCATGCGCAGCGTCAGCTTGCGCCAGCCCTCGGCATCCATCGGCAGGGCTTCGGACAGGACCGCGCCCAGCCAGTTGCGGCGCAGCGCCAGGCCCGTGCCCAAGATGACCGCGAACAGCAGGTAGATGATCGTCGGTTTCAGCTTGAAGAAGCGCGGATCGTTCAGCCAGATCGACATGCCGCCGAAGACGATGACCAGGACCAGCGTGGCGACCTGCATCGGCGCCAGCTTGCCGGTGATGCGCCACTGAATCGCGGTGGTCAGGATCAGCGCGGGGATGAAGGCCAGCGTGGCCAGGATGAACCCGCCATAGGCCTGCCCCGCGATGGCCACGGTGTCGTTGCGATACAGCATGAAGACGGCAAAGAACAGGATCAGCGGGCCGAATTCCAGCGCCGGCTTGACCCAGGGTTTCGTGTTTTCCATCCGGTCTGCCTTCCTGTGACCGCCCCTCAGGCGGCGAATTCCACGATGACCGCGCCCAGCGCGATCAGCGCCATCAGCGCCACGCGGCGCGGTCCCACCTTTTCGCCCAGGATCAGCCAGCCCACAAGGGCCGCGAAGACGGTCGAGGTCTCGCGCAGGACGGCCGCGCGGCCCACATCGTCGATGCGCGTGGCCAGCATGACCGAGCCGAAGCTGGCAAAGGCCACCACCGCGCCCAGCGCGCCCCGCCTGGCCAGGGGCGCGATCTCGGCCCGCGGCAGGGCGGCCAGCCGGCGCCAGGTCCACAGCGGCATGAACAGCCCGTCCAGCACAAAGAACCATGCCAGGAATGTGAACGGATCGGCGGCCAGGCGGATGCCCCAGGCGTCATAGGTGGTATAGGCCGCGACCGTCACGCCCGTCGCCAGCGCCCAGGCCAGGGCCGGGACCAGCGTGTCGCGCCCCACCGTCAGCCGGCGCAGGCTGTTCAGCGCCAGCCCGAAGATGCCGCCCACCAGCAGTCCCAGCCCCAATCACTGCACCGCGTTGAAGCGTTCGTCAAAGACCACCATCGCGACCAGCACCACCACCAGCGGGGCCGATCCGCGCACGACCGGATAGACGACCGTATAGGCGCCGCGCTGATAGGTGTGGGCCTGTGCGACCTTGTAGGCGATGTGGATGCCCATCGCGCCCGCCAGCACCGGCCACAGATGCGGTTCGGGCCAAGGCACCAGGAACAGCGCCACCGGCAGCGCCATCAGCAGGTAGGACGCGTCGATGGCCGCGCGGCTGATCCAGGGATCGTGGCGGCCCTTTTGCAGCGCGCCGAAGACCGCGTGCAGAAAGGCCGCCGTGATCGCCAGGATCGACGCCAGCCGCGCGCCCTGCTCGGTCCCCGAAATCTGGATGATATAGTCGCCCATGCCGCGTGATGGACCGGGCTTGCAGAATGTGCAAGCGGCCTCAGTCCAGGCGGATCGCGGCCAGGATCGGGCCCGGCAGGGCGCGCTTGCCCTGCATCTGCTGGATCAGCACGGCGTGGCGGGTGTCGGGAGGATAGGCGCCGCCCTCGACCAGCTCGGCCCGGACGGTCAGGCGCAGCGGCTGCTGGCCGTCCCAGCGCGACAGATGCTCCAGCCCCAGCACGACATTGGAATAGACGACGCTGCGGCCCCGGTTCTCTCCGGCGCGGACCTCGACGCGGCGTTCCGGGGCATAGCGGATCAGCACCACGTCGACCGCGCCGCCCAGATCGGACAGGGGCTGGACCTCGATGGCCTCGCCCCGCTCGGTGCGGTCGCGGCGGATGCTGACCAAAGCGGGGGCAAAGCGGTGCTGGTCGATCAGCCCCATCAGCTGCGCCGGACCCGGAGAGACCGAGGTGTCCTGACCCTCGACGATCATCTGCGGCGTATAGACCGAGCGTTCGCCCGCCGCATGGGCATAGGCGGTCTGGCGGTCGGTGAATTCGGGCCGCGCGAAGCTGTCCGCCCAGCCCAGATAATCCCAATAATCAACGTGATAGGACAGCGCCAGCACATCCCCCTGCCCCGCCAGCATGGTCAGCATGGCATCGGCGGGCGGGCAGTTGGAGCAGCCCTGAGAGGTGAACAGCTCGACCACGACCGGCACGCCCGCGCCCGGCAGATCGGCCGAGACCGGGGGCGCGGCCTCCATCGCGGCAAAGCCGTTGATGCCGCCGGCCTCGGTCATGGGCAGGCCGGGGGCCAGCATCGACGCAGGCGATTGCCGCCCCGGATCGTCGGGCGCCAGGATCAGCGGCGCGTCCTGGCCGGATTGTTCGAACCCGCCGCGCGACTGGACCCCGCCATCGGAGGGCGGCGCGGCGGTGGCCGACATGCCCGACCGCGCGCCGACCGCATCCGCCGTCTGCGCCAAAGCCGGTCCGCCCGCCAGCAGCAGCGCCGTCACCAGCGCCCCGATCAGGGTCCGGGGCGCAAAGTGCGGCGTCAGGGCGGTCAAAGGGGTCAGGTCGGGTTTCACACCGGACGTGATAGCGGCTGGCGGTCGCAAAGGCCAAATCAAGGCTTCGTCAGCGCTGGTTCGGCGGGAATGCGTGCCTCTTGAGCAACAGATCGGAGTATGGTATGCAATCGCATACAATTCGCGACGCAACCCTTGCGCGATGCCCCCCGATGGGGCAAAGCAAGGCACACGCCGGACCCATCCATTCTTGCAGACAGGGAGGCCTTGATGCCCATCCAGACCGGAACCGACACCGCCAAGACGCGCCGCACGCTGAGCGCGGGCGCGCAAAGCGTCGATTACTTCTCGATCGCCGCCGCCACCGAGGCGGGGCTTGGCGATTTCTCGAAACTGCCGGCCGCGCTGAAGGTCGTGCTGGAGAACATGCTGCGCTTTGAGGATGGCGGCCGGACCGTGTCCGTCGACGACATCAAGGCCTTTGCGCAATGGGCGACCGATGGCGGCAAGTCCAGCCGCGAGATCGCCTACCGCCCGGCCCGCGTGCTGATGCAGGATTTCACCGGCGTTCCCGCCGTGGTGGACCTTGCGGCGATGCGCGACGGCATCAAGGCCCTGGGAGGCGATCCGCAGCAGATCAACCCGCTGAACCCGGTCGATCTGGTCATCGACCATTCGGTGATGATCGACGAATTCGGCACCCCCCGCGCCTTCCAGCGCAATGTCGAGCTGGAATACGAGCGCAACATGGAGCGTTACACGTTCCTGAAATGGGGTCAGAAGGCGTTCAACAACTTCCGCGTGGTCCCGCCCGGCACCGGCATCTGCCACCAGGTGAACCTGGAATATCTGGCGCAGACCGTCTGGACCGACACGGACCAGACCGGCGCGACCGTCGCCTATCCTGACACGCTGGTCGGCACCGACAGCCACACCACCATGGTCAACGGCCTGGCCGTCCTGGGCTGGGGCGTGGGCGGCATCGAGGCCGAGGCCGCGATGCTGGGCCAGCCGATCTCGATGCTGATCCCCGAGGTCGTGGGCTTTGAGGTGACCGGCGCGCTGGCCGAGGGCGTGACCGCCACCGACCTGGTGCTGAAGGTCGTCCAGATGCTGCGCCAGCACGGCGTCGTCGGCAAGTTCGTCGAGTTCTATGGCGAGGGGCTGGACCACATGCCGCTGGCCGACCGCGCGACCATCGCCAACATGGCGCCCGAATACGGCGCCACCTGCGGCTTTTTCCCGATCGACGACGAGACGCTGCGCTATCTGCGTCAGACCGGCCGCGAGGAGGACCGCATCGCCCTGGTCGAGGCCTATGCCAAGGAGAACGGCTTCTGGCGCACGGCGGATTACGCGCCGGTCTATTCGTCCACGCTGACCCTGGACCAGAGCACCGTGGTGCCCGCGATCTCGGGCCCCAAGCGCCCGCAGGATCACGTGCCGCTGACCGAGGCCGCGACCGCGTTCGGCGATTATATCAAGGGCCTGCGCCCTGCCCCGTCGGTGCCTGCCGAGGAGAAGGCCGAGATGACCGAGGAAGGCGGATCGCCCGATCCGGCGCCCACCGAGATCCCCGGCGGCAGCCACGGCCACCTGAACACCGCCAAGGTTGACGGTGAGGATTACGAACTGCGCGACGGCTCGGTCGTGATCGCGTCGATCACGTCCTGCACCAACACCTCGAACCCCTATGTGCTGATGGCCGCCGGTCTGGTGGCACGCAAGGCCCGCGCCCTGGGCCTGACCCGCAAGCCCTGGGTCAAGACCTCGCTGGCACCCGGATCGCAGGTGGTCGAGGAATATCTCAAGGCCGCCAACCTGCAGGAGGACCTGGACGCCCTGGGCTTCAACCTGGTCGGTTTCGGCTGCACCACCTGCATCGGCAACTCGGGCCCGCTGCAGCCCGAGATTTCCAAGGCCGTGAATGACAACGACCTGGTCGCCGTGTCGGTCCTGTCGGGCAACCGCAACTTTGAAGGGCGCATCTCGCCCGACGTGCGCGCGAACTATCTGGCCAGCCCCCCGCTGGTCGTGGCCTATGCCATCGCGGGCGACATGAACATCGACGTGACCAAGGACCCGCTGGCGCACACCCCGGACGGCAAGCCGGTCTATCTGAAGGATATCTGGCCGACGTCGAAGGAGGTCGCCGAGCTGGTCGACACCATCGTCACCCGCGAGATGTTCCAGGCGAAATACGCCGACGTCTTCAAGGGCGACGAGCGCTGGCAGGGCGTCGAGATCACCGACAGCGAAACCTATGACTGGCCGGCATCGTCGACCTACATCCAGAACCCGCCCTATTTCCAGGGCATGTCCAAGGATGCGGGCGTGATCCACGACGTCAAGGGCGCGCGTGTCCTGGCGCTGCTGGGCGACATGATCACCACCGACCACATCAGCCCCGCGGGCTCGTTCAAGCCGACCACCCCGGCGGGCCAGTACCTGACCGAGCGCCAGGTCGCGCCGCGCGATTTCAACAGCTACGGCTCGCGTCGGGGCAACCACGAGATCATGATGCGCGGCACCTTCGCCAACATCCGCATCAAGAACGAGATGCTGGATGGGGTCGAGGGCGGCTTTTCCAAGGACGCGTCGGGCAACCAGGCCGCGATCTATGACGCCGCGATGTCCTATGTCGAACAGGACACCCCGCTGGTGATCTTTGGCGGCATCGAATACGGCGCGGGCTCCAGCCGTGACTGGGCGGCCAAGGGCACCAACCTGCTGGGCGTCAAGGCCGTCATCGCCGAAAGCTTTGAGCGGATCCACCGGTCGAACCTGGTCGGCATGGGCGTCATCCCGTTCGAGTTCACCAACGGCGACACCCGCAAGACGCTGAACCTGACCGGTGACGAGACCGTGTCGATCGAGGGTCTGGCGGGCGACTTCAAGCCGCTGTCGCTGGTGCCCTGCACGATCACCTATGCCGACGGCACGGTGAAGCAGATCCAGCTGAAGGCCCGCGTCGATACCGAGGTCGAGATCGACTATCTGAAGAACGGCGGCGTGCTGCATTACGTGCTGCGCAACCTTGCCGCCGCCTGATCCAACGGTCATCGCGAAACCCAGCACCCCCGGCCCACGCCGGGGGTTTTTTCATGCGCGACGATGCGATGTCAGTTGCCGGTATCGGTCGCCATCGCCCGCCCGCTGGCTGCCGCCAACTGATCACGCAAGTGATGCGCCCGGCGCACCGGCTGAGGGGGGGAGGGTAATCCCCCCGAAAGTACGGGCTGCATAAGTAGAATTTCTCGGCAAGAGAAACAAGGATATTATTAATGAAGACAAGCAGATACACTGAAACTCAGATCCTTGCGATCCTGCGGCCGGCCGTGGACAAGATGGACTTGCCCCGGTTCTGTTCCGGTCGGGTGCTCATGTTAGGCGGCCCTCTGCTCGACGGCCACGGGTGATTTCCAGCCGAGGGCTGAGTGTTTGCGGCGCGGGTTATAGAAGCCATTGATGTATTCGAAGAAGGGAATCTCGACGTCGCGTCGGGTGTGCCATTCGCGCCTCCAGACCAGTTCGGCCGTCAGGGTCTTGAAGATGGAGCGTGTGAACGCCACTGGTCCGAGAAAGCACGCGACGCTCGACGGCCGAGTTATCATAGCAGTTGCCCCTGCCGCTCATTGATACCTTGAACCCGCTTTTGCGCAGACGTTTCTGGTCGTCATGGGCGCTGTATTGCGCGCCGCGATCCGTGTGGTGAATACAGCCTGGTGGCGGGCGGCGCAGGGCAACAGCCATGTTCAGCGGCCTGATCGCCAGATCCTGTTTGATCCGGTCGGCTCGATAGCCCAGCCAATCACGCGCCTCGAGAACAGGTCAATGATGACGGCCAGGTTCATTCTCGCGCAGAAGATCGGCGTCCCGGTCAGGCACCTTCGCCTCATCGGAAATCGCCCTTATCCACTTGCCGAGCGTCGAAAGCCCAACCCAAAGATCAGACGCAACCTGGCGTCTCGTCAGACCGCTGGTGAGCGCATTGCGAACCGCATCCCGCTTGAACTCGTCGCCGTGTGTCGCTGCCATATCCTGTCTCCTTTTGTGAGAGCATCGCTCTCAGAAAACCGGAACAAAACCGCGGCAAGTCCAGGATACCGGTGGGCGAGCTGTGCCGGGCGCATGGCATGAGAAGCGCGTCGTTTTACAAATGGCGGGCGAAGTATGGCGGCATGGATGCGTCCTTGATCAGCCAGATGAAGGCCATGGAAGAGGAGAACCGGCGGCTGAGGCGGATGTAAGCGGACCTCAGC
>NZ_SUNH01000017.1 GCF_005048265.1 Paracoccus hibiscisoli | reverse complement strand
TGCGGCGGGTGCCATGCTTGCGGGCCAGCCATTCGCCATCGCCGAGAAACTTGATCCCGGCGCTGTCCACCAGCAGGTTCAGAGGACCTGGTGCGCGCCGGCTGGATATCTGGACAGCGAGGGTCTTCTTTCTGCGGATCAGGGTGGAGAAGTCCGGCACGGGCCAGTCGAGCCCTGCCATCGCCAGGATGCTGGCCACCATTCCGTCTCGCCATGGTCACTCGGACCGTCGCCCATCGGGCTTGAACCGATGGCGCCGCGAGGGGCAACCGTTCTCATGGCTCGATCTGCCGAAGCGGCAGCCCGAAGAGCACCTTCACCATCAGGCAGAACTGGATCGCCGCATCCGAGAACACCGGCGGGCGGCGCCTTGTTCGCCAGCCACACCATGTCCTTGTCCAACCAGATCAACAGCGATCCGCGCCGCCTCAAAGCCTCATTGTAGGACCTCCAGTTCGTCGTGCGCTAGCGGGCAGCCTCAGGTTTGCTCATGCCGAGACGCTTACCCTACCAGCCCACCCGCGTGAATCCCGCAGCAGGCTGGAGTTCTGCATCAACGCCCATCGCGGGTATCGATCACGCTTGAGGCCGATTTTTGCATCGAGGCTGTGGAGGAGGCGCTTGTGCGTTACGGCGCGCCCGAGATCTTCAACACGGATCAAGGCAGCCAGTTCACCTCGACCGAGTTCATCAAGGTGCTGGCCGCCCGCGAAATCAAGATCAGCATGGATGGCAAGGGCGCGTGGCGGGATAATGTCTTCGTCGAGCGCCTGTGGCGGACCATCAAATACGAGGAGGTCTACCTGCGGGCCTATGCCAGCGCGTCCGAAGCCCGAGCCGGGATCGGTCGATACCTGAGCTTCTACAACATGCGCCGCCCGCATTCATCGCTTGACGGGAAAACCCCCGATCAGGCCTACTTCAACCAGCCAATGCCCGAACTGGTGGCGGCGTGACCGAGGCGGAAAACCACCTAGAAAACGCTCGGAACTGTTCAGATCAGCCGAACAACCTCTCTTGAGCCTTGCGGACGCGGCCGAAAAGCTGGAGGTCTGCCGCAGACACTACAACGACGATCGACCCCACGGCGCCATCGGGTACAACGTCCCGAATGCGCTGCACTTTCCCGGTGGCATCACCAGCCCGTTGCCATGACCAACGCCGAAAACTCCGGCTTCGAATGGACTAAAAACGGTAGGCGGAGTACCACCAACCGGGCTCAGGTTGAGCCGGATTTCGATCGGCGGTGGAGAAAAAATTCCCTTGCAGGTCAGCAATCACCAAAGGGCTGAATCCAAAAACCCAAGTCAGAAACGACAGTTACGGATGCGAACCAACAGGGGACGGGGAGGTGCACCCTGTCGGAGCGGTGGATGGTGGCAAGGGGCGCGCGCGCAGTGACGCGGTTGCCGTTGGGGCTGGTGCCAAGATCAGATGCGGCCCTCTTCCACCGCGTGGCAGGCGGCGGCCTGGGGGCCGCGACGGGTCAGGCCGGGGACTTCGCTGCGGCAGCGGGCGTTGGCAAACGGGCAGCGAGGGTGGAAGGGGCAGCCCGGCGGCGGGTCGATGGGCGAGGGGATCTCTCCCTCGACCTTTTTGCGGCGGCGGCCGGTCATCTCGATGTCGGGCACCGCGTCCAGCAGCATCCGCGTATAGGGGTGCTGGGGGGTGGCGAACAGCGCCTCGGCCTCTCCGACCTCGGCCAGGCGGCCCAGGTAGAGGACGCCGATTTCGGTCGCCATGTGCCGCACGACCTGCAGGTTGTGCGAGATGAAGACATAGGTCAGCCCGAATTCGTCCTGCAGATCCTTCATCAGGTTCAGGATCTGCGCCTGCACGGACACGTCCAGCGCGCTGGTCGGCTCGTCGCAGACGATGAATTCGGGATTGGCCGCCAAGGCCCGCGCGATGGCGATGCGCTGGCGCTGCCCGCCCGAAAACTGGTGCGGGAATTTCAGCCCGTCCTCGGGCGACAGGCCCACGAGGGTCAGCAGCTCTCCGACCCGCAGGTGTCGGGCGCGGTCGTTCATGGACCGTTCAAAGACGCGCAGCGGCTCCGCGATGATGTCGGTGACGCGCCAGCGCGGGTTCAGGCTGGCCAGCGGGTCCTGAAAGATCATCTGGAACCGGCGGCGCAGGCGGCGGGCCTCGGCGCCCTTCAGCCCGCGGGCCAGCGAGGTGCCGTCAAAGACGATCTCGCCCTCGGTCGGCTCGAGGAGGCCCACGATCAGCCGGGCGATGGTCGACTTGCCCGACCCGCTTTCGCCGACCAGCGCGAATGTCTGGCCCTTGGCGACGGTAAAGCTGACATCCTTGACGGCGTTCACGTAGGTCTTGTCCAGACCCTCTAGCTTGCGGTTCAGCCAGGGGGCCGAGACGTCGAAGCGCCGCGACAGGTGGCGGACGTCCAGAAGGGTGTCGCTCATGCTTCGGTGACCTCGGGATAGAGCCAGCAGGCCGCGCGTCGTCCGGGCTCGATCTCGGACGCGGCGGGGCGGTGGGTGCGGCATTTGTCAAAGACCTGCGGACAGCGCGGATTGAAGGCGCAGCCCTGCGGGATGGCGTTCAGGCGTGGCATCGAGCCGGGGATATGCACCAGCCGGTCCAGATTCTCGCCCAGTTTCGGGATCGCGCCCATCAGGCCCTGGGAATAGGGGTGCTTGGCGTTCTTGATGACGGATGCGACGGGGCCGATCTCGGCCAGGCGGCCGGCATACATCACCGCGACGCGGTCGGCGGTTTCCGCGATGACGCCCATGTCATGGGTGACCAGCATGATCGCCGCACCGCGTTCGGCGCAGATCTCCTTCATGACGTCGATGATCTGGGCTTGCACGGACACGTCCAGCGCGGTCGTCGGCTCATCGGCGATGACCACCTCGGGGTCGGCGCACAGCGCCAGCGCGATCACCACGCGCTGTCGCATCCCGCCCGAAAACTGATGCGGGTAATCGTCGATGCGTCGCGCGGCATCGGGGATGCCCACATCGTCCAAGAGCTTGATGGCGCGTTTGCGCGCGTCGGCCTGAGACAGCGGCAGATGGGTGCGGATCGTCTCGATCAGCTGGCGCGAGATCCGATAGAGCGGATTGAGCGAGGTCAGCGGGTCCTGAAAGATCATGCCGATCCGGCGGCCGCGGATCTTGCGCATCCGGTCGGGGGCAAGGTTGTCGATGCGCTGGTCGCCCAGCCAGATCTCGCCCTTGGCGATGCGGCCGGGGGGGTCGATCAGGCCGATGATGGCGGCGCCGGTCATCGACTTGCCCGCGCCGCTTTCGCCGACCACGCCCAGCACTTCGCCGGGCATGATGTCGAAGGTGATGTCCTGCACGGCGGTCAGGATGCCGCGGCGGGTCGGAAACTCGACCGTCAGGTTGCGGACGGATAGAACGGGTTGTGTCATGATCTCACCGCAGCTTGGGGTTCAGCGCGTCGCGCAGCCAGTCGCCCAGCAGGTTCACCGACAGCGCCAGCAAGATCAGCGTCAGCGCCGGGAACAGCAAAATCCACCATTCGCCCGAGAACAGGAACTGTTGCCCGATGCGGATCAGCGTCCCAAGAGAGGGCTGCGTCGGCGGCACGCCCACGCCCAGAAAGGACAGCGTCGCCTCCTCGATGATGGCCAAGGCCAGGCCGATCGTGCCGATCACCAGGACCGGTCCCAGGACGTTGGGCAGGACGTGGCGCAGCAGGATCAGGAAGGGATGGACCCCCATGATGCGCGCGGCAGAGACGTAATCCTTTTGCCGTTCCACCATCGTGGCGCCGCGCACGGTGCGCGCGAACTGCGCCCAGTTTGACAGGCCGATGGCGATGATCAGCACCCAGATGGCCATGCTTTCCTGCTGGTTGGCGGGGATCACGCCGCGGGCGATGCCAAAGATCAGCAGCGCGATCAGGATGCCGGGAAAGGACAGCTGGATATCGGCGATGCGCATGATGATGCCGTCGATCATCCCGCCGTTATAGCCCGCGACCAGCCCCAACGACACGCCAAGTGTGATCGCGAAGGCCGTGGCCATGGCGCCCACAAACAGGCTGATGCGGCTGCCATACATGATCGAGGACAGCATGTCGCGGCCCTGATTGTCGGTGCCCAGGGCATAGCTGTTGCCGGTGAACTGGTTCTCGGTCATCGGCGGGGTAAAGCCGTCCATCAGGTTCAGGCTGGCCGGGTCGAACGGGTTGTGCGGCGCGATCCAGGGCGCCAGGATCGCCATCAGGATCAGCGCCAGCGCCACGACGGTCGCCACGATGGTGACCGGAGACCGGCGCCACGAGTAGAAGATGTCGCTGTCCAGCGCGGCTTTCAGCCTGCCTTGGGGCTTGGGCGGCACGATGGGTTTCGCGGCGGGCGCCGGATTGCCCGGGGTGGGGTTCGTCATGGTCATTTTCCGCCTCCGCCGCCATCGACGCGCAGGCGCGGGTCCACGACGTAGTAAAGGATATCGACGATCAGGTTGATCAGCACGAAGACCAGCGCGATGAACATCAGGTACGCGGCCATCACCGGCACGTCGACCACCTGCACCGACACGATGAACAGCGATCCGACGCCGGGCCACTGGAACACGGTTTCCGTCACGATGGCAAAGGCGATGACCGATCCCAGCTGCAGGCCGGTGATGGTCAGCACCGGGACCAGCGTGTTCTTCAGCGCATGGCCGAAATGAATCGCGCGCTGCGACAACCCGCGGGCGCGGGCAAAGCGGATGTATTCGGTGCGCAGCACCTCCAGCATCTCGGCCCGGACCAGGCGCATGATCAGCGTCAGCTGGAACAGCGACAGCGTGATCGCCGGCAGCACCAGCGACCGCAGCCCGCTTTCGGTCATCAGGCCGGTGCGCCACCAGCCCAGATCGACCGTCTGGCCGCGCCCGAAGGACGGGAACCACCCCAGCTCGACCGCGAAGATATAGATCAGCCCGATGCCGATCAGGAAGGTCGGCAGCGACACCCCAATCAGTGACACGGCCATGACCAGCCCGGTCAGAAAGCTGCGCGGCTTCAGCGCGGTGAACACCCCGAGCGTCAGGCCGAACACCAGCGCGATGGTGGCGGATGCGAAGGCCAGCTCCAGCGTGGCGGGCAGGCGCGACAGGATCAGTTCCGTCACTGGCTGCTGCAGCCGGTAGGATATGCCGAATTCGCCCTGCAGTGCATTGCCGACAAAGCGCAGGAATTGCCAGATCACCGGGTCGTTCAGACCCAGCCTGGCGCGCATGATCTCCTGGTCCTCCAGGCGGGTCTCGACGCCGACCATGCTGGCGATCGGGTCGCCCACATAGCGAAAGACGATGAAGGCGATCAGCGCGACGAACAGCATGACCAGCACCGATTGGGCCAGCCTGCGGATGATGAAGGCCAGCATGGGCCAGATCCTCTCGAATAGGGAACCGCCGCGCACGGGGAACGCCCGGGCGCGGCGGTGGTCAGGGCGTCAGGCTTACTCGCCCAGGGTCAGGTCGGTCAGCAGCGGCTGGTTCTCGGGATGGACCGGCAGGGTCAGCCCGTCGCGCATCGCATAGGCCAGCACCTGGTTGTGGATCGGCAGCAGGACGCGGTCCTGCTTCACGACCTGCCAGATCTCGGCCACGGTGGCGTCGCGGACCTCTGTGTCGGTCTCGGTGCCAAGCGACTGGATCTTGGCGTCCAGCTCCGGGTTGGAATAGAGCCCGCCGTTATACGCGCCGTAGCTGCCTTCCTTGGTATGGACCAGGTCGTTGAAGACATAGGCCGAATCAAAGGTCGGAACGCCCCAGCCCAGCAGGTAGAAATCGGTCGTGTTCGACGTCACCAGCGGCGAATGCTGCGCCACCGGGCGCGAGGCCAGCGTGACGGTGATGCCGATCCGGCCCAGCATGCCGACGACGGCCTGGCTGATCGCCTCGTCGTTGACATAGCGGTTGTTGGGCGTGTCCAGCGTGACGGTAAAGCCGTTCTCATAGCCCGCCTCGGCCATCAGCTCGCGCGCGCGCTCCAGGTCGACGGCGGGATAGGCGTCCAGCTCCTCGGTCCAGCCGGCGACGAAGGGCGGGTTCGCGACGCCCGTGGGGATCGCCTGGCCGCGCATCACCACCTGGGCGATCGCGTCGCGGTCCACGGCCAGCTCCATCGCCTCGCGCACGCGCGGGTCGTTGAAGGGGTTGGCATCGGTGACGTTGGACGAGGCCAGCGGCTCCTCGCCGAAGCGATAGCCGAAATAGATCACGCGGTTCTCGGGGCCGGTCTCGATCTTGATGCCGTCGGTGCCCTGCAGGCGGTCGATGTCCTGCACCGGCACGTCCTGGACCAGATCGACCTCACCCGACAAGAGCGCCGCGATGCGGGTCGCGTTGTCGGCGATGGGCAGATAGATGATCTCGGTCACGGCCGGGGTGTTCTCGGCCCAGTGGTTCTCGTTCAGGGTCAGGACGGACCGGACATCGACCTCGCGCGATTGCAGGATGTAGGGGCCGGTGCCGTTGGTGTTGCGGACGGCATAGTTGTCCTCGCCCGCGGCATAGTCCTGGACCTCGACCACGTCATTGGCCTCGGACCAGTCCTTGTCCATGATGAAGGTGTTGGTCAGGTTGTTGGGATAGAGCGGCGACGGGCCGGTGGTCTGCACCTCGACGGTATAGTCGTCCACGGCGCGCACCTCGGCCACGTCGACATGCAGCTGGCGCATGTTCGACGCCTCGGACCGGGCGCGGTCCAGCGAAAAGACCACGTCCTCGGCGGTGAAGGCCGCGCCGTCATGGAAGGTGACGCCCTCGCGCAGCGTGAACACCCAGACCGTCGGGTCGTCCTCCTTCAGCGTCCATTCGGTCGCCAGGCGCGGCTGCAGGTTGCCCTCGGCATCGCGATCGACCAGCGTCTCATAGATGTGGTGGGCAAAGTTGTGGGTCACGCCCTGGTTCTGCGAATGCGGGTCCAGCGTCAGCGCATCTGACGCCCGCGCCCACCGCACCGTCTCTGCCGATGCCGCGCCCACGATCATCGTCGAGGACATCAGCGCAAGCCCGAGGCGTGTCATCACCTTCTTCATGGTTCTCTCCCTGGTTTTTGCAACTGGCCGCCGTTCCGGTAGCCGCTGGCAGCAGACAACCTGTTTCGCCGCCCCGATTCAATTGCAAATCGGGCAGGTTGGTCAAATGTGCAGGGTTCTTCGTCATTCTGCCCGGGCGGGCGCCGCCCGGCGATCAACCCCGCCCGGCCAAGGGTGGCAGCGTGCGGGTCGCCCCCGCCGCCGATGCGCAGCCAGGGGCTGGGTGATCGTCTGCAGGACCAAACTGCGCCAGCACGCTTGCCCCGGTCGTCGCGGGCGGACATCATGGCGCGGCATCATTCAGGGCAGGGGGGCCGGGTGACCGACGCGACGGGATGGCGGGGCGCACCCCTCTGGCAGGGGGCCCTGGGCTGGCCGGTGACCGGACGGCGCGCGCTGATCGCGCTGGTGGTCGTGGCGGCCGGGCTGGCCGTGGCCATCGGCGGCAACGCCTGGCTGGCGCGCCATTCCATCGCCGCGACCGTCCCGCAGGGAGAGAACATCCTGCGCCTGGCCGTGTCGGGCCTGCGCGGAGAGCTGGCGCGATACGAACGCCTGCCCGACCTGATGGACCGCAGCCCGGTTCTGGTGCGTGCGCTGGCGCCGGGGGCGGACCCGGTGCAGCTGGCGGCGGCGAACCTGTATCTGCGCCATGTCGCACAGCTGATGGGGCTGTCGGATGCCTATGTCATGGCGCCCGACGGCACGACCGTGGCGGCCAGCAATTTCGACCAGGATTTCAGCTTTGTGGGCGAGCGGTTCGAATACCGGCCCTATTTCACCGACGCGCTGGCCGGGGGGCAGGGGCGGTTCTCGGCGCTTGGGACGACCTCGGGCAAGCGGGGGTATTATTTCGGGCGGGCGCTGCGGGACCGGGGGCAGATCGTCGGCGTGCTGGTGCTGAAGGTGGACATGGACGCCATCGAGGACAGCTGGCGCGCCGCCGAATACGAGATGATCGTGACCGACGGCGAGGGGATCGTGTTCCTGGCCAGCCGCCGCGACTGGCAGTTCCGGTCCATCGCGGCGCTGACGCCCGAGGCGCGGGCCCGCATCGCCGCCACCCGGCGCTATGACGATGAGCCGCTGATGATGCTGCCCCTGCGACCGGCGGGCGCGGCGGCGGGCCACGACATCCTGCGCCTGGAGTTGCCCGACGCGCGGCGCGAGTTCCTGACCGTCTCCGAGGCCATGCCCGAGGCCGATTGGACGGTGCATGTCCTGCTGGACACCGCGCCCGCGCGGCGTCAGGCGCTGATCGGGACGCTGGCGGCGCTAATGATCTTGGGCGTGGGGGTGGCGCTGCTGATGGCCTGGGCGCAGCGCCGCGCCCGCCTGCGCGAGCGCCTGTCGATCCAGGCCGAGGCGCAGGCCCAGCTGGAGGGGCGCGTCGCCGCCCGCACCGCCGAGCTGGCGCAGCTGAACGCCCGCCTTGGCGCCGAGGTTGACGAACGCCGCGCCACCGAGGCCGAGCTGCGCCGCACGCAGCGCCATCTGGTGCAATCGGCCAAGCTGGCCGCCCTGGGCCAGATGTCGGCGGCCCTGTCGCACGAACTGAACCAGCCCCTGGGCGCGGTGCGCAATTTTGCCGCCAATGCGGTGACCTATCTGGACCGCGACCGCGCGGGGGATGCGCGCCAGAACCTGACCCGCATCCTGTCGCTGACCGACCGCATGACCGAGATCGGCCGCACCCTGCGCAATTTCGCGCGCAAGCCCAATGCCCAGCTGTCGGATGTGGACCTGCATGACGTACTGCGCGACGCGCTGGAGGTGATCGCCTGGCGCATCGACCGCCAGCCCGTCGCGCTGGTCGTCGATCTGCCGCCGGGACCGCTGATGGTGCGGGCGGGGCCGGTGCGGTTCCAGCAGGTCGTGGTGAACCTGGTGGCCAATGCGCTGGACGCGCTGGACGGGCGGGCCGACGGCGCGATCCGCATCCAGGGGCGGCGCGCGGGCGGGCGCGTCCTGCTGACCGTCAGCGACAATGGTCCGGGCATCGCGCCGGGGCTGGAGGACCGCATCTTCGATCCGTTCTTCTCGACCAAGGGGGTGGGCAGCGGGCTGGGGCTGGGGCTGTCGATCTCGTTCAACATCATCAAGGATTTCGGAGGCGAATTGCGCATCCTTCCCTGCGACTGCGGTGCCGCCTTTCGCATCGACCTGCCCGAGATCGCGCCATGATCGCGGGCCGCATCCTGCTGGTCGATGACGAGCCCGACATGCGCCTGTCCACCGCCCAGGCCCTGGAGCTGGAGGGGTTCGAGGTCGAGGAGGCCCCCGATGCCCAATCCGCGCTGGACCGCGTTGGGTTCGGTTTCGGCGGCATCGTGGTGACCGACATCCGCATGCCGGGCATGGACGGCCTGACCCTGATGAGCCGCATCCGAGAGATCGACGTGGACATCCCCGTGATCCTGGTGACCGGGCATGGCGACATCCAGCTGGCCGTGCGCGCGATGCGTGAGGGGGCCTATGATTTCGTCGAAAAGCCATTCGACAGCGCGCAGCTGGCCGAGATCGCGTCCCGCGCGATGGATTACCGCCGGGTCGTGCTGGAGAACCGGGTGCTGCGCGCGGCGGCGGGGCAGGTGGACGACCTGGAGACCCGCCTGGTGGGGCGGTCGAACGTGATGATCGACCTGCGCCGCCGCTTGCGCACCATCGGCCCGACCGAGGCCGACGTGCTGATCGTGGGCCAGACCGGCACGGGAAAGGAGGTCGTGGCCCGCGCCCTGCACGATCTGTCGCCGCGCGCGGGGCGGCCCTTCATTGCCATCGACTGCGCGGCCCTGCCCGCGGCGCTGATCGAATCCGAGCTGTTCGGCCACGAGGCAGGCGCCTTTCCCGGCGCGCTGCGCCCGCGTTACGGCAAGTTCGAACATGCCCGCGGCGGCACCATCCTGCTGGACGAAATCGGCTCCATGCCCTTGGACGTGCAGGGCAAGCTGCTGCGCGTGGTTCAGGACCGGGTGATGTTCCCCCTGGGCGCGGATGAGGGGCGCGCGCTGGACGTGCGTTTCATCGCGACCTCGCGCCAGCCGCTGGAGGAGGAGGTCGCGGCGGGCCGGTTCCGGGCCGACCTGCTGTATCGGCTGAACGTGGTCACGCTGAGCATGCCGCCTCTGTCGGCGCGGCGCGAGGACATCCAGCTGCTGTTCATCAAGCTGGTGCAGGAGGCCGCCGCCCGCCATCGCCGCGCCGCCGTGGCCGTGCCCCCCGCCCTGCTGGCCGAGATCGCCGAGCGGTCCTGGCCCGGAAACGTCCGCGAATTGCGCAACGCCGCCGATCGCCACGCCCTGGGCATCGCCCTGCAACCGGCCGACGACCGCAGCCCCGAACAGCAGCGCCTGGCCCACCGCGTCGCGGCGTTCGAGCGGGACGTGATCGTGACGACCCTGGCCGCGCATGGCGGACGGCTGAAGCCGGTCTATGAATCACTTGGCCTGTCGCGCAAGTCGCTCTACGAAAAGATGCAGAAATACATGATCGACAAGACGCATTACGTCGATGCGGGCGACGACCCCGACCCGTGATGGGGGGATTTCCACCCATCCGATGACGCCGATGTTACCGAATCCACCCATCGCGATGGCCCGCGCGCCATTTTCCTGCCCGCGGCGTGCATGGCGGCATTGCGCGCAGGGCATGGCAGGTCCTATCTGGGGGCACTTTATCGGGCCGCGACGCGAAAGACGCGCGGCCCCGGAAAAATCTGGGAGGATTTTCATGCGTTTCCTGACCGTCGCCGCCACCGTCGCGGCCACCTTCAGCCTGTCGCCCGCCTTTGCCCAGGACGACCGCGCCGACTGGCCCAGCAGCCTGACCATCGGCACCGCCAGCCAGGGCGGCACCTATTTCATCTATGGCACCGGCCTGGCCGGGCTGATCAGCCAGAACCTGGGCCTGAACGCCTCGGGCGAGGTCACCGGCGGCCCGGTGCAGAACGCCACCCTGGTCGAGACCGGCGATCACCAGATCGGCCTGGTCACCATGGGCCCGGCCTACGAGGCCTGGACCGGTAACAGCGAACTGGCACCGGGCGTCGAGCACAAGGCCCTGCGCGCCCTGTTCCCGATGTACCAGACCCCGTTCGAGGCCGTGGCGCTGCAGTCGTCGGGCATCGCGGATGTCACCGACATGGCCGGCAAGCGCGTCTCGGTCGGTCCGGCGGGCGGCACCGCCGCCACCTACTGGCCGCGCTTCTTCGAGGTGCTGGGCGTCGAGGCGACGATCAGCTATGCCGGGGCCAATGATGCGACCAGCCAGGTCAAGGACGGCCTGATCGACGCCTTCGCCTTTGCGGCGGGCGTGCCGATCAGCGCCTTCGCGCAGATCGCGGCCGAGAACCCGGTCAACATCTTCGGCTTTACCGAGGAGCAGCGCGCCCAGATCCTTGAGGCGATGCCCGAGGTTGCGGCCTTCGAGGTGCCGGGCGGCATGTATCAGGGCTTTCCCGAGGGGCATGGCACGGTGGCCATGTGGAACTTTGCCATCACCCATGAGGACATGCCCGACAGCCTGGCTTATGAGATCACCAAGCTGGTGATGGAAGGCAACGAGGCGATGATGCAGATCCACGCCACCTCGGCCGAGACCCTGCCCGAGAACGCCGACAAGAACACCTTCCTGCCCTATCACCCGGGCGCGCTGCAGTATTTCGACGAGATCGGGATCGAGATCCCGGCCGAACTGCGCGGCTGAGCGCATTATCCGGGGGCTGCGGCCCCCGGACCCTTTTTTCCCCAGTTTCCCCCATGATCGGACCGACTGCCCGGACCCCGTCCGCGCGGTCCTTGCCGACGGAGAACCCTCATGTCAGTTGATGCTGCATCCGCGGCAGGGACCGGCCCCGTCATCGCGCAAGGCGTCGATGACGAGCCGATGGCCCCCAACCAGCGCGACGCGCGCGCCCGGACGGGCGTGCTGATCGCGGTCCTGTGCGCCGCCTATACCCTGTTCCACCTGTTCGTCATGGTCATCTATCCGCTGGAGACCTGGACCTATCGCATGATGCATGTCTGCGGTGGTCTGATCATCGGCTTTCTGACCTATTCCGCGCTGACGCAGCGCAGCAACGACGCCGATGCGGCCCCCGCGCGCCGCGGCATGGCTGAACTGGCGCTGCTGGGCGTGGCGGCGCTTGGCGTGGGCTATGGGCTGGCGGTCATCGCCTATGCCTGGGGCGCCTGGTGGCTGGCCGGGGTGGCCGCACCCCCCGCCTTCGGGTTCCGCACCTATGGCCTGCCGCTGGCCATCGGGACGGCTGCCGCGGTCATCGCGGGCTGGCTGTATTCGTCGCGCGACCGATCACGGATCTATCCGGGCGACCTGATCCTGTGCATGGCCTCGATCGCGGTGCTGGGATACATCCTGTTCGTCGTGGGCGCGCTGCGCATGCGGGCGGGCACGGGCATGGCCCAACCGGGCGACCTGTGGGCCGCCGTCACCGGCGTCATCCTGATCCTGGAGCTGACGCGCCGCCTGACCGGCCTTGCGCTGGTGATCATCGTCGGCGTCTTCATCGGCTACAGCTTTCTGGGGCCGTGGCTGCCGGGATTCCTGAACCATCGCGGCTATACGGCCACGCGCTTCTTCACCTACATCTTTACCGATCAGGGGGTGCTGGGCGACCCGATCGCGGTCAGTTCGACCTATATCATCCTGTTCATCGTCTTCGCCGCGTTCCTGCAAGCGTCCAAGGTCGGCGACTACTTCGTGAACTTCGCCTTTGCCTGTGCGGGACAGACGCGGGGCGGGCCTGCCAAGGTGGCGGTCTTTGCCAGCGGGTTGATGGGCATGATCAACGGCACATCGGCGGGCAACGTCGTGTCGACCGGGTCGCTGACCATCCCGCTGATGAAGAAGGTCGGCTATCCGGCCAAGACCTCGGCCGCGATCGAGGCCACGGCGTCGTCCGGCGGACAGATCCTGCCACCGATCATGGGCGCAGGCGCCTTCATCATGGCCGAGGTGACGGGCATCCCCTACACCGACATCGTCATCGCCGCGATCATCCCGGCGCTGCTGTATTTCGTGTCGGTCTATTTCATGGTCGACCTTCAGGCGCTCAAGCTGAACATGAAGGGCCTGCCGCGCTCCGAGCTGCCGCGCTTCAACGACCTGATCAAGCAGGTCTATCTGTTCCTGCCGATCATCATCCTGATCTACACGCTGTTCGCGGGCTATTCCGTGATCCGGGCGGGCGCGATGGGCATGGCTGCGGCGGCGATGGTCAGCTGGCTGACGCCCCACAAGATGGGTCCGCGCCAGATCTTCAAGGCGTTGGACATGGGCGCCAAGATGTCCATCCAGATGGTCGCGGTCTGTGCGGCAGCGGGCATCATCGTGGGCGTCATCGCGCTGACCGGGGTGGGGGCGCGGTTCTCGTCGCTGCTGCTGTCGATCGCGGATCAGAACCAGTATCTGGCGATGTTCTTCGCGATGTGCATCTCGATCATCCTGGGGATGGGCATGCCCACCACCGCAGCCTATGCGGTCGCCGCCGCCGTGGTGGCGCCGGGGCTGATCGCCCTGGGGGTGCCGGTGCTGGTCGCGCATTTCTTCGTCTTCTACTATGCGGTGATGTCGGCCATCACGCCGCCGGTGGCGCTGGCCGCCTATGCGGGCGCGGCCCTGTCGGGATCGGACCCGATGAAGACCAGCGTCGAGGCGTTCCGCCTTGGCCTTGCGGCCTTCATCGTGCCCTTCATGTTCTTCGGCTCGCATGAGCTGCTGATGCAGGGCGAATGGATCGACATCATCCATGCGACCGCGACCGCGCTGCTGGGCATGTTCCTGCTGTCGGCGGGGGTGATCGGATACTATTTCGGCCATGCCTCGATGCTGGTGCGCCTGATCTTGATCGGGGCCGCGCTGTCGATGATCGCTGTGGGGTGGTTGACCGACGTCGTCGGCCTGTCCGTGGCCGCCGCGCTGTTCGTGTGGCAGCGCCGGATCGTGACGCCAGCGACCCTGTCGCACGGCCGCGCCGACTGAAACCTGGACCGGCCCCCGCACGGGGGCCGGTCACGCCATCAGGGTCAGGCTGTCATCCAGCCAGATCAGATCGGCCGCCCGCCCCGGTGCGATCCGCCCCAAAGGCGCGCCGATCAGATCCGCCGGGACCGAGGTCGCCATGGCCAGCGCCCGCGCCAGATCGGCGCCCGCCGCGACCGCACCCCGCACCGCCCGGTCCAGCCGCAGATCCGCCCCCGCCAGCGTCCCGTCAGCCAGCGTCAGCCGCCCGTCCCGGCGCAGGATGGCCCGCCCCTGCAGGGTGAATTCCGTCATCTGGGTGCCCGCCACCGCCATGCAGTCGCTGACCAGGAACAGTCCGTGCGGCCGGGCGCGCAACGCCACGCGCAGCGCCGCCGGATCGACATGCACCCCGTCCGCGATCACCCCCGCATGGGCCTCCCCCGACAGCACCGCGCCGACCAGGCCGGGTTCGCGATGGCCCATCTGGCTCATGGCGTTGAACAGATGCGTGGCCGCCCGGGCGCCCGCGTCAAAGGCCGCCTGTGCCTGATCCAGCGTGCAGGCGCTGTGGCCCAGGCTGACGATCACCCCGGCCTGCGCCAGCGCCGCAATCTGATCGGCCGAGGCCGATTCGGGCGCCAGCGTCACCATCAGCGCGGGCAGATGCGCCGCAGCCGCGATCAGCCGCGTCAGATCGGCATCCTCCATCGGCCGGATCAGCGCCGGGTCATGCGCGCCCGCACGGCGGGGGTCCAGATGCGGCCCCTCCAGGTGCAGGCCCAGGAAACCGGGCGTGCCGGTGGCGCGGATGCCCGCCTCCAGCACGGCGGCGGTGACGGCGGGCGTATCGGTGATCAGCGTGGGCAGCACGCCCGCGCAGCCCAAGGCGCGATGCGCCGCGCAGATCCGCGCCAGCGCCTGCGCATCGGTGCCCGCGCCGACCATCAGCCCCGCGCCGCCATTCACCTGCAGATCGACGAATCCCGGCATCAGGATGCCGTCCCGCGGGCGCAGATCAGCGGGGCGCGGGATCACGTCCAGGATCACCCCGCCTTGGGTGACCACCGCCATGTCGTCCAGCAGTGCCTCACCGTCGAACAGCCGGGTCGCGGCCAGCAGGCAGCGGCTCATGGCGCCAAGGCCCGCGCCATGGCCAGCGCGCCGTCCACGCCGCTGCCCTGGGCGGGCCGCACGGTACAGCTGCCTGCCAGGCGTTCGGCATAGACCGGGCCCAGCCCGCCGGTGAAGACCACCGGCAGATCCTGCCCGCGCTGCAGCACCCGCACCGCATCCGCGATCTGGGCCGTGGCCTCGTCCAGAATCGCCCGCGCCGCCGGATCGTCCGATCCGACCAGCCGGGGGGCCAGCGCGGCAAAGTGGGCGGGCGTGGCGGTCGTGCCAAAGGCGATGATGCCCTCGAACCCGCCGAATTCCTCGCGCAGGGCGGCCAGCAGGGGGGTGTCGGCGATGACCCCGTCGCCCGCGCGCATGGCCTGCGCCAGCAGGGTCCGGCCCAGCACGGCGCCGCTGCCCTCATCGCCCATCAGGAATCCGCGCCCTCCGATCTGCTGCAGCTGTCCGCCGCGCTGTGCGGCCATGACCGATCCGGTGCCCACCGCGACCAGGATGCCGTCGCCGGGGCCAAGCGCGCCGCGTGCCGCCGTGACCGCGTCATTGACCACCAGACGGCGCGCGAAGGGCAGGCGGGCCTCCATCGCGCGGGCGGCGGCCGATTGCCCGCCGCCGGCCAGGCCCAAGACCGCGATCAGGTCGCGCCCCGCAGCCCCCGCCTGGACGATGGCTGCGGTGGTGGCGGCCAGGACGCTGGCCGTCGCGCCGAAAGGGTCGGAGTTGATATTGGCCGGCCCGCCCTCGCCCCGCCCCAGGATGCGCCCCTGCGCATCGGCGATGGCCGCCCGGCAGCCGGTGCCACCGCCGTCTATTCCCAGATACAGCACCATCGCGCGTCCCCTTTTTCGCCAAGGGAACGCGACCCGCGCGGAAATGAAAAGACCCGACCGTCGGCTGATGGGAAATGGGGTGGCGCAAAAGCAAACCCCCCGGAAACACGAGGTTTCCGAGGGGTTTATTGTGGTGCCCAGGAGAGGACTCGAACCTCCACACCTTGCGGCACACGGACCTGAACCGTGCGCGTCTACCAATTCCGCCACCTGGGCAGGTGGTATGAGCGGCTGATTAAAGCGAGTACAGGGGGGCGTCAATGGGGGTCGTGCAACTTTCTTGACAGTTTTTTCGCACCGGCCCGGTTGGGTGGGCGAAGCACGGCCTGCGGCCTTGCGCAGCCTTGCCGCAGGGCCGCCGCTTGGGGTAAGGATCACGCGACATTCGGCACATTAGATGGAGGCGAGACGCCCATGGCAAAACTGGTCACGATCTTTGGCGGATCGGGCTTTGTCGGCCGGCAGGTGGCCCGGCTGATGGCCAAGGAGGGCTGGCGCGTGCGCATCGCCGTCCGCCGCCCCGACGAGGCGCTGTTCACCCGCACCTATGGCGCGGTGGGGCAGGTTGTCCCCGTCCTGTGCAACATCCGCGACGAGATGTCGGTCCGCGCCGCCCTGTCGGGGGCCGATGCCGCCGTCAATTGCGTGAACATCCTGACCCCCCAGGGCAAGAGCAGCTTCAAGGCGGTGTTCGAGGACGGGGCCCAGAACATCGCCCGCCTGTCGGCGGAGATGGGCGTGAGGCGGCTGGTCCATATCTCGGGGCTGGGCATCGACGTCGACTCGGACAGCAAATACATCGCGTCGAAATCGCGGGGCGAGGCGGCGGTCCTGGCCGCGCGCCCCGATGCGGTCGTGCTGCGGCCTTCGGTGATCTTCGGGGCCGATGACAATTTCTACAACCGCTTTGCCGGGATGACCCGCATGGGTCCGATGATGCCCATCGTCGGCGCGCGCACCCGCATGCAGCCGGTCCATGTCGAGGACGTGGCCCAGGCCGCCGTCCTGGGCGCGACCGGCGCCGCCGCCCCCGGCATCTACGAGTTGGGCGGCCCCGAGGTGCTGACCATGCGCCAGATCGTCGACCAGGTGCTGACCTCGGTCAGCCGGCGCAAGCTGGTGGTGGGCCTGCCCTTTCCCGTCGCGCGGCTGGCGGCGACGGCCCTGGGCGTGGTGCAGTTCGTTACCGGCGGGCTGTTCACCAGCCCGCTGAGCCGCGACCAGCTGGCCCTGCTGCGCACCGACAATGTGGTGTCGCCCGATGCGCGCGGCTTTGCCGAGCTGGGCATCCAGCCCACCGCCGCGGGGGCCGTCCTCGATTCCTATCTTTGGCGCTTCCGCCCCTCGGGGCAGTACGAGGCGATCAAGGATTCGGCCAAGAACCTGCGCGAGCATTGATGGAACACAATACGATCGTCGCCGCGATCCTCGGGGTTCTCGAGGGTCTGACGGAGTTCATCCCGGTCTCGTCGACCGGGCACATCCTGCTGGCGGGGCATTTCCTGGGCTTTGATTCGCCGGGACGCTCGTTCGAGGTGCTGATCCAGCTGGGCGCGCTGCTGGCGATTCTGGGCGTCTATGCCGGGCGGATCATCCAGATCCTGACCGATGCCCCGCGCGACCCGGCCGCGCGCCGTTTCGTGGCGGCCGTGCTGGTGGCGTTTCTGCCCGCAGTCGTCATCGGCGTGATGGCGCATGGCTTCATCAAGACCGTGCTGTTCGAGACGCCGATGCTGATCGCGGTCATGCTTATCCTGGGCGGGCTGGTGCTGCTGTGGGTCGATCGGCGCACCACCCTGCCGCTGTATCACCGGGCCGAGGATTTCCCTCTGCCCATGGCACTCAAGATCGGGTTCATCCAGTGCCTGGCGATGATTCCCGGTGTCTCGCGCTCGGGGGCGACGATCGTGGGCGCGCTGCTGCTGGGCGCGGACAAGCGGTCGGCGGCAGAGTTCTCGTTCTTTCTGGCGATGCCGACGATGCTGGGCGCGTTTGTCTATGACCTGTGGCAGAATCGCGATATTCTGGATGCGGCGGCCGTGGGCAACATCGCGGTGGGCTTTGTGGCCGCGCTGATCAGTGGCGTGATCGTCGTCCGCTGGCTGTTGGGCTATGTCTCGCGGCGCGGATACGCGCTGTTCGCTTGGTGGCGGATTACGGTTGGAATCCTTGCCATGGTTGGGCTTACGGTATTTGGGTAAGTTATGCTGACCCATTAACAGCCCGCCATGCGCGGTTTTTTCGCGCCTTGTGGTAAAAACCGGGTAATAGGTCAGCACTGCTGACTTTTCATCTGAAACGCCTTGGTTTATGGCGGTTGCGGAAGTCCTTTCAGGGAGGTAGCGCAGCCATGGCCACGCAAAAAATGCTGACATTCGTCTCGACCCCGCGCGAGATGCCCGAGAAACGCTCGGCCCAGGACCGCAGCGAGGATTTCCACGAGATCTATCGCGACTTTGCCGCCCAGAAGGCTGCCGAACAGTCCAGCCGCTGCAGCCAGTGCGGCGTGCCCTATTGCCAGTCGCATTGCCCGCTGCACAACAACATCCCCGACTGGCTGCGCCTGACCGCCGAAGGGCGGCTCGAGGAGGCCTATCGCGTCAGCCAGGCCACCAACACCTTCCCCGAGATCTGCGGCCGCATCTGCCCCCAGGACCGCCTGTGCGAGGGCAATTGCGTGATCGAGCAGTCGGGCCACGGCACCGTCACCATCGGCGCGATCGAGAAATACATCACCGACACCGCCTGGGACAACGGCTGGGTTCAGGCCGCCAAGCCCGCGCAGGAGCGGGCGGAATCGGTGGGCATCATCGGGGCCGGGCCGGGGGGCCTGGCGGCGGCGGACATGCTGCGCCGGCAGGGGTTCCAGGTCACGATCTATGACCGTTACGACCGCGCGGGCGGGCTGATGACCTATGGCATTCCCGGCTTCAAGCTGGAGAAGGACGTGGTCATGCGTCGCAACCAGCTGCTGGCCGATGGCGGGGTCGAGTTCGTGCTGAACTGCAACGTGGGCGAGGATATCAGCTTTGACGCGATCCGCGGCAAGCATGACGCGGTGCTGATCGCCACGGGCGTCTACAAGACCCGCGACCTGGACATCGACAATGCCGATCATGGCGGCGTGGTCCGCGCGATCGATTATCTGACCGCCAGCAACAAGGTCGAGTTCGGCGATGACGTCCCCGATTTCGAGGACGGAGAGCTGAACGCCAAGGGCAAGCGCGTCGTCGTCATCGGCGGCGGTGACACGGCGATGGATTGCGTGCGCACGGCCATCCGGCAGGGCGCGCAATCGGTCAAGTGCCTGTATCGCCGCGACCGCGCCAACATGCCGGGTAGTCAGCGCGAGGTTCAGAATGCCGAGGAGGAAGGCGTTGAATTCGTGTGGCTTTCGGCGCCGGGTGCCTTCACGGGCCATGTGACCGGCGTCGCCGCCGAGGCGCAGGAGCGGGACGTGGATGGTCTGCCGCAGATCGCCTCGGTTCGCATCCAGAAAATGCGCCTGGGTCAGCCCGACGTCACCGGCCGCCAGAGCCCCGAACTGATCGACGGGGCTGATTACGACGAGCCCGCCGACCTGGTCATCAAGGCCCTGGGCTTCGAACCCGAGGATCTGCCCAAGCTGTGGGGCGTCGACGGGCTGGAGGTCACCCGCTGGGGCACGATCAAGGCCAGTTTCCAGACGCACATGACCTCGATCCCGGGTGTCTATGCAGTGGGCGACATCGTGCGTGGTGCCAGCCTGGTCGTCTGGGCGATCCGCGACGGGCGCGAGGCGGCGGACTCGATCGCGGCCTATCTGACGGGCGATGCCCGTGTCGCGGCGGAATAAGGCCGCACCGATGGCGCACAACCCAGTCACAGGGCGTGCACAGGGCGTACACCGACAACGCACGGTGCCTGCGCAGGCCGTTAACCCTTCGCGCAACGGCGCGCGGATCATGGCAGCGATGCTGACCCTTTTGGTCCTGGTCGGCGGGATGCTGACGGCGGGGCAGGCGGGGGCGGCCAGTTTCACGCCGCCCGCGGGCTGCACGCTGAATGTCACGGTGCAGAACCGCGGCTGTTCGGTCGGGCAGTATTACACCTGCGAGGCCGACCCCGAGGGTCATCAGCGCAGCGCGCATTTCGGGCGCGACGGGCTGTATCACCTGTCCACCATCGACGCCGAGACCCGCTGGATCGAGAGCCAGAGCATGGCCTCGGGGCTGATCGACCGGCTGGTCGAGCAGGCCGAGAGCCATGCCAGTTTCTCGCGCTTGCTGGAGACCGGGCGCGACGATTTCGATTTCTGGACCGAGACGAATGACGGCCAGCGCCTGCATCATCAGGGCCACGACGTCCTGACCGGAGAGACGGTCGAGATCGACGGCCAGCCGCTGGAGCGCACCACGTTCCAGCTGACCACCCGCAGCGCGGATGGCGAGGTTCTGATCACCCGCGAGGGCAGCCAGTATATCAGCCGCCGGTTCAACCGCTTTTACGGCGGCACCGAAACCGGCAGCGACTGGACCGGCGCGCAGACGCAGACCGACGACAGCCCCGTGCAGTTCCTCTTTCCCGGCCAGCCCGGGTTCGGAGCCACAACCCCACAATTCGACTGCGATCAATTGCTGACGCAGATCCCGCAGGAAAGGGCCGCATCATGACCATGGATTGGCAAGCCACCGAGGAAGCCCGCCGCGAGTGGATGGACAAGAACAGCCTGTACCGCCAGGAGGACGAGCATTCGTCCTGCGGCGTGGGGTTTGTCGTCGATCTGGGCGGCAAGGCCAGCCGCAAGGTCGTGCAGAACGGCATCGACGCGCTGAAGGCGATCTGGCATCGCGGCGCGGTGGATGCGGATGGCAAGACCGGCGACGGCGCGGGCATCCATGTGCAGATCCCGGTGCCGTTCTTCTATGACCAGATCCGCCGCACGGGTCACGAGCCCGATCAGGGCAAGCTGATCGCGGTCGGCCAGGTGTTCCTGCCGCGCACCAACTTTGCCGCCCAGGAGGCCTGCCGGACCATCGTGGAATCCGAGGTTCTGCGGATGGGCCATTATATCTATGGCTGGCGGCACGTGCCGGTGAACACCGGTGTCCTGGGCGAAAAGGCCAACGCCACCCGCCCCGAGATCGAGCAGATCCTGATCCGCTGCGAGAAGGACATCGATCAGGTCCGGTTCGAGCGCGAGCTGTACGTGATTCGCCGCCGGATCGAAAAGGCCGCCATCGCCGCCCAGATCGCGGGGCTGTATTTCTGTTCGCTGTCCTGCCGATCGATCATCTACAAGGGTATGATGCTGGCCGAGCAGGTGGCCGAGTTCTATCCCGACCTGAAGGATGAGCGGTTCGAGAGCGCATTCGCGATCTATCACCAGCGGTACAGCACCAACACCTTCCCGCAGTGGTGGCTGGCCCAGCCCTTCCGCATGCTGGCCCATAACGGCGAGATCAACACGCTGAAGGGCAACCTGAACTGGCTGCGCAGCCATGAGATCCGCATGGCATCCTCCGCGTTCGGCGACGCGGCCGAGGATATCAAGCCGATCGTGCCCGCCGGGTCGTCGGACAGTGCGGCGCTGGATGCGGTGTTCGAGGTTCTGGTCCGGTCGGGGCGGTCCGCGCCGATGACCAAGACGATGCTGGTCCCGGAAAGCTGGTCCAAAGCCACGACCGACATGCCCAAGGCCTGGGCCGACATGTACGCCTATTGCAACGCGGTGATGGAGCCGTGGGACGGCCCCGCGGCGCTGGCCATGACCGACGGGCGCTGGGTCTGTGGCGGTCTGGACCGCAACGGGCTGCGGCCCATGCGCTATGTCGTGACGGGGGACAATCTGCTGATCGCGGGGTCCGAGGTCGGCATGGTCCCGGTGGACGAGACCGGCGTGCGCGAAAAGGGCGCGTTGGGGCCGGGGCAGATGATCGCGGTCGATATGTGGGACGGCAAGCTGTATCACGACACCGAGATCAAGGACCGCCTGGCCGGCAGCCAGCCCTTTGGCGAGTGGATCGAGAAGGTCACCGAGCTGAACGACATCATGCGCGACCTGCCCGAGGTGGTGCGGTACCAGGGCGACGCCCTGCGCCGTCGCCAGACCGCCGCCGGGTTCACGCATGAGGATCTGGAGCATGTCCTGGCCCCCATGGCCGAGGATGCCAAGGAGGCCATCGCGTCCATGGGCGACGACACGCCGCCCGCGGTCCTGTCGAACCAGTACCGCCCGATGAGCCATTTCTTCCGCCAGAACTTCAGCCAGGTGACGAACCCGCCGATCGACAGCTTGCGCGAGACGCGGGTGATGTCGCTGAAGACGCGGTTCGGGAACCTGAAGAACGTGCTGGATGAATCCAGCGCGCAGACCGAGATCGTGGTGCTGGAAAGCCCCTTCATCGCGAATGGCGAATTCGACAAGATGGTGACCATGTTCGGCGACACGGTGACGGTCATCGACTGCACCTTTGCCGATGATGCCGGGCCGGACGCCCTGGGCGAGGGGCTGGCGCGCATCCGCGCCGAGGCCGAGGATGCCGTGCGGTCGGGCGCGGGCCATCTGGTCCTGTCGGATGACGCGCAGGGCCCAAGCCGCGTGGCAATGCCGATGATCCTGGCGACCAGCGCGGTGCACAGCTGGCTGACACGCAAGGGTCTGCGGACGTTCTGCAGCGTCAACGTGCGGTCGGCGGAATGCATCGACCCGCATTATTTCGCGGTGCTGATCGGCTGTGGCGCGACCACGGTGAACCCCTATCTGGCGCAGGATTCGATCAATGACCGGATCGAGCGCGGGTTGCTGACCGGCACGCTGGTCGAAAACATGCGCCGCTATCGCACCGCCATCGATGCGGGCCTGCTGAAGATCATGGCCAAGATGGGGATCTCGGTCCTGTCCTCCTATCGCGGCGGTCTGAACTTTGAGGCGGTGGGTCTGAGCCGTGCGATGGTCGCGGAGTATTTCCCCGGCATGCAGTCGCGGATCAGCGGCATCGGCCTGCACGGCTTGCAGGCCAAGCTGGAATGGCTGCACCAGGTGGCGTTCCACACCGAGAACGTGGACATGCTGCCGGTCGGCGGCTTCTACAAGCTGCGGCGGACGGGCGAAAAGCACGCCTGGGAAGCCAACACCATGAAGCTGTTGCAGGTGGCCTGTGAAAAGGCGTCCTATGACATCTGGAAGCAGTTCAGCGCCACGATGCGGGCGAACCCGCCGATCCACATTCGCGACCTGCTGGACATCAAGCCCTTTGGCAAGCCGGTGCCCATCGAGGAGGTCGAATCGATCACCTCGATCAGGAAGCGGTTCGTGACGCCGGGGATGTCGCTTGGGGCGCTGTCGCCCGAGGCGCATATGACGCTGAACATCGCGATGAACCGGATCGGCGCGAAGTCCGATTCGGGCGAGGGCGGAGAGGACCCGGCCCACAGCCATCCGCTGCCCAATGGCGACAACCCCTGTGCCAAGATCAAGCAGGTGGCATCGGGCCGATTCGGCGTCACCGCCGAATACCTGAACGCCTGCGAGGAGCTGGAGATCAAGGTGGCCCAGGGCGCCAAGCCCGGCGAGGGCGGCCAGCTGCCCGGCATGAAGGTCACCAAGCTGATCGCTCGGCTGCGTCATTCGACGCCGGGCGTGACGCTGATCAGCCCGCCGCCGCATCACGATATCTACTCGATCGAGGATCTGGCGCAGCTGATCTATGACCTGAAGCAGATCAACCCGCGCGCCAAGATCACCGTGAAACTGGTGGCCTCCAGCGGGGTGGGAACGATCGCGGCGGGCGTGGCCAAGGCCAAGGCCGACGTGATCCTGATTTCGGGCCACAATGGCGGCACGGGCGCGTCGCCCGCCACGTCCATCAAGTTCGCGGGCCTGCCGTGGGAGATGGGCCTGACCGAGGCGCATCAGGTTCTGGCCATGAACCGCCTGCGGGAACGCGTGACGCTGCGCACCGATGGCGGTCTGCGCACCGGCCGTGACATCGTCATGGCGGCGATGATGGGGGCCGAGGAATACGGCATCGGCACCGCCGCCCTGATCGCGATGGGCTGCATCATGGTCCGCCAGTGCCAGTCGAACACCTGCCCGGTGGGCGTCTGCACCCAGGACGAAAAGCTGCGCGCCATGTTCACCGGATCGGCGGACAAGGTGGTGAACCTGATCACCTTCTATGCCCAGGAGGTGCGCGAGATCCTGGCCAGCATCGGCGCGCGGTCGATCGATGAGATCATCGGACGTGCGGACCTGCTGACCCAGGTCAGCCGGGGTGCGGCGAACCTGGACGATCTGGACCTGAACCCGCTGCTGATCACCGTCGATGGCGCGGACAAGATCGTCTATGACCGCACCAAGCCGCGCAACGCGGTGCTGGACACGCTGGACGCCGAGATCGTCAAGGACGCCGCGCGCTTCTTTGAGGATGGCGAGAAGATGCAGCTGTCCTATGCGGTCCGGAACACGCATCGGACCATCGGCACGCGCACGTCGTCGCTGATCGTGCAGAAGTTCGGGATGCGCAACAGCTTGCAGCCCGACCACCTGACGGTGCGTCTGACGGGCAGCGCCGGGCAGTCGTTGGGCGCCTTTGCCGCGCCGGGGCTGAAGATCGAGGTGTCGGGCGATGCCAACGATTACGTGGGCAAGGGCCTGTCGGGCGGCACCATCGTGGTGCGTCCGCCGATGGCCAGCCCGCTGGTCGCGGCCGACAACACGATCATCGGCAACACGGTCCTGTATGGCGCCACGAACGGCTATCTGTTCGCGGCGGGCCGTGCCGGAGAGCGGTTCGCGGTCAGGAACAGCGGCGCATCGGTGGTGATCGAGGGCTGCGGGTCGAACGGCTGCGAATACATGACCGGCGGCGTGGCCGTGATCCTGGGTCGGATTGGCGCGAACTTTGGCGCGGGCATGACCGGGGGGATGGCCTATCTGTACGACCCCGAGGGGCTGGCGCGCGACTACATCAACCCGGAAACGCTGGTGATGTGCCCGGTCACCCAGGATCACTGGGAGGATCAGCTGAAGGGCCTGATCGAACGGCACCTCAAGGAGACAGGGTCGCGTCGCGCCGACGAGATCCTGTCGAACTGGGAGCGGGAGAAGGGCAACTTCCTGCAGGTCTGCCCCAAGGAGATGCTGCAGCACCTGACCCACCCGATCGAGGCCGTCGAGGTCCCGAGCGCGGTTCCCGCCGAGTGATCGCGGCGCGGCCCCCTTGCGGGGCCGCGTCCCGTTTTGGGGGTCAGTTCTGAATGGTGCAGGTGATCGGATCGCCCTCTGCCATGCTGTCCGTGAGGGTCGCGCTGTCGCCCTTGACCCACCATTCTCGGGCGCCCGCCGCATAGCGCGCGCCCGATGCCGCGATGACGCCGGCGAAGATGGTGGGGCCGTCGGAGAGGTCCAGCAAAGCCAGCGAATCGCGGGTGCCGTTCAGATAGGTGACCGACAGCGTGCTGCCATTGTCGCAGGCCATGGTGGCGGTGATCGCCTGCATGTCGGGGCCGAGGGGCCAGGAGAGCAGGGGCTGGGCCGTGGCGGGCATGGCGGTCAGCAGGATCAGGGCGAGGGCTGGGCGCATGGTCAGGTCCGGTGATGGGGGATGCGGCCAGAGTGGCGCGGGACGCGCGCCGGGGCAAGCGCGACGCTTGACCGCTGCGGCCTGGGCATGAGACATGCGGCCATGTTCACGCGCCGTTCGCCCCGTCCCGCCGCCGATGATGCGCCCGTGCCGCTGGCGCGGCGACGCTGGCGCGGTATGGCGCTGTTCTGGCTGCGCTATGCGGTGCTGCGGGCGGTGCTGGTGATGGTGGGATCGGTCGCGATCTATGGCTTTGTGAACCCGCCGATGACCTGGACGATGGTGGGGGTCGCGCGTCAGCAGGCGCTGGCGCCGCGCGAATGGGTGCCGCTGGCGGAGATCGCCCCGGTCATGCGCCGCGCGGTGGTCGCCGCCGAGGACGCGAATTTCTGCAGCCACTGGGGTTTCGACATGGTCGAGATCCGCAAGGTGGTCGCGTCGGGGTCGTCGCGCGGCGCGTCCACGATCACCCAGCAGACCGCCAAGAACGCCTTTCTGTGGCAGAGGCGCAGCTGGCCGCGCAAGGCCGCCGAGACGCTGCTGACGCCGCAGATCGAGGCGCTGTGGTCCAAGGCGCGCATCCTGGAGGTCTATCTGAACGTGGCCGAGTTCGGGCCCGGCATCTTTGGCGTGCATGCGGCGGCGGCGGCGCATTTCGGCACCACCCCCGACCGGCTGACCCCGGTGCAGGCCGCGCGGCTGGCCGCCGTCCTGCCCAGCCCGCGCACGCGCACGACGGCCGCGCCGTCGGCCCGGTCGCGTGCGATCCTGGACGGGGCCGAGACGATTGCCCGCGACGGGCGGGCGGCCTGCTTTGATCGGCCGCCGCGCGGTTGAAAGCCGGGGGGGCGGGGCGTATCAAGGCGGGGTTGCGAAAAACAAGAAGGTCTCGAGCAGTCCCATGAACACCAACACGCAGACCACGCGACTGTATCACACCGCCCTGTCGCCCTTTTGCCGCAAGGTGCGGCTGGTTCTGGCCGAGAAGAAGATCGAGGTCGAGCTGGTCGAGGAGCGGTACTGGGAGGGTCCGCCCGATCTGAAGCGCCGCAATCCGGCCGGCAAGCTGCCGGTGCTGCGCTGGCGCGGCAATCTGCTGGCGGAAAGCCAGGCGATCGTCGAGTATCTGGACGAGGCGGTGCCCGCGCCCGCGCTGATGCCGCAGACGCCGCTGGAGCGCCACGAGGTGCGCCGGCTGTGCACCTGGTTCGACGACAAGTTCCACAGCGAGGTGACCCAGCCGATCCTGAACGAGCGCGTCTGGAAGAAGATCACCCGCACCGGCTATCCCGACAGCCGGGTGGTCAAGGACGGGCTGCGCGCGATCAAGGAGCATATCGACTATCTGGCCCAGCTGCTGGAGACGCGGCGCTGGCTGGCGGGCAACACGCTGAGCCTGGCGGATTTCACGGCGGCCGCGCATTTTTCCTGTCTGGATTATATTTCCGACGTGGATTGGGACCGGTCCGAGGCCCTGCGCGACTGGTATGCGACGATCAAGTCCCGCCCCGCCTTCCGGTCGGTTCTGGCCGATCAGGTGCCGGGCATCCACCCTGCGGCCCATTATGCCGAGCTTGATTTCGGCTGAGGGCGGGGGGGCCAGCCCCCCATCGCCTGACGGCGATTCCCCCCGGGATATTTGGGTGAAGAAGAAGGCCGAGACCGAGGCCGAGGCCCGCGCGGTGGGCTTCGCCGCGATGGGGGTGATGCGGCCGGGCGGGGTGCCGGAGCTGGCCGGGCGGTTGGCGGATTTTGTGGGCCGGGGGCGGCACGGGCAGATGGGCTGGATGGCCGAGCGGATGGGTTGGCGCGGCGATCCCTCCGCGCTGTGGCCCGAGGCGCGGTCGGTGGTGATGCTGGCCGAGCTGTACACGCCCGAGGGCGATCCGCTGGCGGTGCTGGAGCGGCGCGACCGCGCGGCCGTCAGCGTCTATGCCCAGGGGCGCGATTATCATGATCTGGTCAAGAAGCGGCTGAAACGCCTGGGCCGCTGGCTGCTGGAGACAGCGCCCGAGCCGGGGCACCAGATCAAGGTCTTCGTCGATACCGCGCCGGTGATGGAAAAGCCGCTGGCGCAGGCCGCCGGGCTGGGCTGGCAGGGCAAGCACACCAATCTGCTGTCGCGCGATCTGGGCAGCTGGTTCTTTCTGGGCGCCATCTTCACCACCATGCCGCTGCCGCCGGATGCGCCCCAGGTCAGCCATTGCGGGTCGTGCCGGGCCTGTCTGGACGTTTGTCCGACGGGGGCCTTTCCGGCGCCCTATCAGTTGGATGCGCGGCGGTGCATCTCGTACCTGACCATCGAGCACAAGGGGCCGGTGGAGCCGGAGCTGCGGGCGCTGATGGGCAACCGGATCTATGGCTGCGACGACTGCCTGGCGGTCTGTCCGTGGAACAAGTTCGCGCAGGCCGGGTCCGAGATGCGCTATCGCGGGATCATCGACGCGCCGCCTTTGGCGGAGCTGGCGGGCCTGGACGATGCGGGGTTCCGGGCGCGGTTTTCGGGGTCGCCGATCAAGCGGATCGGGCGGGACCGTTTTGTGCGCAACGTGCTGTATGCCATCGGCAATTCGGGGGATGCGGAGCTGGCGCCGGTGGCGCGGGGCCTGGAGGGCGACGCCGATCCGGTCGTGGCCGAGGCGGCATCCTGGGCCGTGGCGCGGCTGGCGCGCTAGAGCAGGAAGTCGTCGCCGTCCAGCGACAGCCGCCCCTGCAGGCGGATCAGCATGTCGGCCTGGCGGTCGCCGTTGATATCGACCAGCACATTGGTCTGGCCGTCCACATGCTCCCACCGGACCGAGCGGGGGCCGGAATGCCCGCCCGTGCCCACATAGGACAGGTTCAGCGCGCGCAGGTCCAGCCGGTCTTCGTCGGGGGTGAAATCGGTGATCAGGTCGGATTGCCGGGGCAGGCTGTCCTGAAACGACAGAAAGCGGAACACGTCGCGGCCCGGCCCCCCGGTCATCACATCGGCCCCCGGCCCGCCCACCAGCGTGTCGGCCCCCATGCCCCCGAACAGCCGGTCGGGTCCCATGCCCCCGCGCAGCAGGTCGTTGCCCGCCCCCCCGTCCAGCGTGTCGGCGCCCTGGTTGCCGTCCAGCGTGTCATTGCCCGGCCCCCCGATCATGCGGTCATTGCCCGGCCCGCCGATCAGCAGGTCGTTGCCCAGGCCCCCGTCCAGCGTGTCGTTGCCCATGCCGCCGTTCAGCGTATCGTCGCCCTGGTTGCCGAACAGGCGGTCGTCGCCCGGCCCCCCGCGCAGGACATCGCGGCCCATGCCCCCGCGCAGGATGTCATTGCCCGGCCCGCCATCCAGGGTGTCATTGCCGCCCCCGCCGTTCAGCGTGTCATTGCCCAGGCCGCCCTGCATCAGGTTGTTGCCCCAGGCACTGCTGAGGAAATCGTTGCCCGCGCCGCCGAACATCCGGTCATGGCCCGCGCCCCCGAACAGGCGGTCATTGCCGTTGCCGCCCTCCAGCGTGTCGTTGCCGCCGCCGCCGTTCAGCACGTCGTTTCCGTCTCCGCCGAACAGCCGGTCATTGCCCCCGCCCGCCGTCAGCGTGTCATTGCCCGCCCCCCCGTCCATCACGTTCCAGCCGGCCATGGACATGATGAAATCGTCGCCATCCTCGCCGAACATGCGGTCGTTGCCGGTGCCGCCGTAGATGCGGTCATTGCCGGTGCCGCCGTAGATCTCGTCATCGCCGCCATCGCCGTGCAGCACGTCGTTGCCGTCATCGCCATACAGCGTGTCATTGTCCCCGCCGCCCCACAGCATGTCATTGCCCGCGCCCCCCGACAGCAGGTCGGCATCCTGATTGCCGAACAACTGGTCATTGCCCGCCCCGCCATAAAGACGGTCCGCCCCCAGCCCGCCCTGCAGCGTGTCGTCGCCATCATTGCCTAACAGCACGTCATTGCCCTCGTTGCCCTCCAGCAGGTCGTTGCCGTCGCCGCCCAGCAGCGTGTCGCGGCCCGGTCCCCCGATCAGGCGGTCGTTGCCGGTGCCGCCGTCCAGGTGGTCGTCGCCCGCCCCGCCCTCCAGCAGGTCGTCGCCATCCTCTCCGAACAGGCGGTCATTGCCGTCGCCGCCGATCAGCGTGTCGCGGCCCGCGCCGCCCATCAGGCTGTCATCGCCGGTGCCGCCATCCAGCAGGTCCGCGCCGGTCCCCGCGATCAGCGTGTCGTTGCCGGCCCCGCCCAGCAGGCGGTTGTTGTCCAGCATCGCCTCCAGCCAGTCGTTGCCGTCCTCACCCGACAGGGTGTCGTTGCCCGCATCGCCGAAGATGCGGTCATTGCCCGGCCCGCCATAGATCAGGTCGTCTCCGGTGCCGCCATAGAGCGTGTCGTCGCCGGTGCCGCCATAGATCAGGTCGTTGCCGTCATCGCCAAAGATCAGGTCGTTGCCCGCATCGCCGAACAGCGTGTCGCGGCCCGGGCCGCCGAACAGCTGGTCATGCCCGTCGCCGCCGCGCAGCACGTCGTCGCCCGCCTCTCCGCGCAGGGTGTCGTTGCCCCCCGCCCCCGACACGGTGTCGTTGCCCGCCCCGGCCATGATCTGTTCGGGCCGCGCGCCCCCGGTCAGGCGGTCCGCCCCGGCGGTGCCGAAGATCCATCGCGCCTCGGTCGAGGGGATGTCGTCGGGGCGCACCAGCACCGGGTCCAGTTCGGGCGGCAGGTAATGGCCGATGGGGAACATCGCGTTCGAGAAATCGGCCGCGGTCAGGCCGCGCCCGTCGCGGGTGGTGATGTCGATGATCAGGTCGCCGTTGATGATCAGGATGCCGCTGGCGGTGGGCACGAATTGCAGCTGCCAGATGCTGCGCACATTGCCCAACAGCGACAGGTCCAGCCGGTCGATGCCCGGTTCATAGTCCAGGATGCTGATGCGCCCCTTGATCCGGGTCGGCATGAAGATGTCGGCCCCCGCGCCGCCCACCAGCGTCACGGGGGCGGTGCCCGCGACCAGGATGTCGTTGCCGCCGCCGCCCTCCAGCCGGGTGGTGGTGGCGGTGGCGACCAGCATGTCGCCCCCCGTGCCGCCGCGCACCACGCCCGCCCCGGCAAAGCCCGTCGCCCCGATCGGGCCGGGGTCGAAGACCAGCTGGGTGATGCCCGTCTCGGTCGATGAGCCGACGAACAGCAGGATGCGGCCGCCGACGACGCGGGCCTCGATCTCGCTGACATCGGCCAGGGTCATGGAGGCGGTGTCGGCGATGGTGGTCAGGTGGACCAGCCGCCCATCGGGCAGCAGGGTGAAGACGCTGATGCCGTCATCGGCCCCGCCCGCAAAGGCGAAGGCGCGGCCGTTCACCACCACCGTCTCCAGCGCGGTGCCGGATTGAAAGCGGGTCGTGGCCTCGTCCAGGACGTGATCGACGGTGGTCAGGCGGCCGTCCGGGGTCAGGCGGAACACGGTCAGCGAATTGGAGCCCGCCGAGGCCATGACCACGAAGGTCCGCCCCGCGAACTGCACCACATCCACGTCCGAGGGCAGGTCATAGCCCGTGCCCCGCGCCGCGACATGGACCATGCCCGGCCCCAGTCCGCCCCCCGCATCCATCCGGTGGGTCGAGATGAAGTTGCCGTTCCCCGAGATCGCGACCAGCAGGCGCTGGCCGTCCACGGTCACGGCCAGGACCTTGTCCAGCGACGCGTCGGTCGTGCCTTCGGGCGTGGGCAGGGTCACCTGGCCCGCGCGGGTCAGCGACCCGTCCGCCCCCAGGCGATGCGTGGTCAGCGTCAGCCCGCCGCCCTGCGCGGAAAAGACCACCTGGGCCGCACCCGTGTCGATCTGGCCCAGGGCCGTCACCTGCGATCCCAGGCTGGTCCCGAACAGCGTGGCGAAGGGGGCCAGCGCGCCATTGTCCAGCCGCAGAGAGGTGGCCAGGTTCGCCGCCCCGCCCATCTGCCCCGCATGGATCAGCGTCTGGCCGCCGATGGTGATCGCGGTGATCTGGGGCGGGCCCTGATAGGCGAAACTGTCCAGCCAGGCGCGTGTGCGCAGCTGGGTGATGGGGGCAAGGGGATCGCTGATCGCATAGCTGCTGATGCCGCCGCCGACATGGTTCGCCGCGACCAGCACCAGTTGCCCGCCCGTCTCGATGATCTCGAGGTCGGTCAGTCGGGCAAGCCAGCGCTGTTGCGTGACACCAAAGGTGGTCACGTGGCGATACTCGATCATGGCGTTTCTGGGGTTGCGGCCGGGGAGGGGGCGGCGCGTCGGGGGCAACTGTTAAGATGGTCTTAAGATGCCGCGCCCGAGCACCGGGTGCCAGTTTTGCTTGATGTGCATTTTAGGCGAATATCCCCGGCCGCGGGGAACCCGGCGCCGATCCGGGCGGGGTCAGGCGGGGGGCAGCGCCAGCGGCCCGTAAAGGATCAGCCCCGGCTGGCTGGCCGGTCCCTGCTGCGCCAGCAGGCGCGCCAGACTGTCGACGGTGCCGGGCAGCAGGCGCTGGCCCGGATGGCCCACGGCCTCGGCCAGCAGGGCCGGGGTATCGGCGGGCAGGCCGTGGTCGATCAGCAGTTTCGCCATGCCCGGAAAGCTGCGCTGGCCCATGAACACCACGGTCGTGGTCAGCGGATCGGCCAGCGCCGCCCAGTTGATGTCGCCGGGCAGCTGGCCGGTGATGTCGGCGCCGGTCACGAACTGCACCCGCCGCGCCGTCAGCCGCCGGGTCAGCGGCATGCCCATCGCCGCCGCCGCCGCGCTGGCCGAGGTGACGCCGGGCACGATCTCCCAGGGGATGCCGGCGGCGGTCAGGGCGGTCAGCTCCTCCTCCAGGCGGCCAAAGATGCCGCTGTCGCCGGATTTCAGGCGCACCACGCGGCGGCCGGCCTGCGCATGGCTGACGATCAGCGCGTTCACCGCATCCTGTTTGGCCGAGGGGCGGCCCGCGCGCTTGCCCACCGCGATCAGGTCGGCCTGCGGGCCCGCATGGTCCAGCACCGGCCCGGAGGCCAGGTCGTCGAACAGCACCACATCGGCATGGCGCAGCCGCCGCGCGGCCTTGAGGGTCAACAGCTCGGGGTCGCCCGGACCGGCCGAGACCAGCGAGACGAAGCCGGGGGGAAAGTCGGTGTCGGACACGGGAGGGGGCCTTCTGGGGCGGGCGGGGTTTCAGCTATACCACCGGGGCGGGGTGTGACAATGCCGCGCGTTTCCTTTGGACGGGCAGGGCGCAATGAAACCATTTCGGCCCCCGCGCGTGATCATCGGGACAGAGAGGGAGAATGCGATGACGGTCATCTGCTGGTTCAGGCGGGTTCTGCGGCTGGACGACCACCCGGCGCTGGTCGCCGCGGCTGCGGCCGGGGCGGTCGTGCCGCTGGTGATCCTGGACCCTGCCGAGGCCCGCGACCACCCGGCCAGCGCGCAGCGTCAGGCGATGGCACTGGCGCCGCTGGACCGCGCGCTGCGCGCCCAGGGCAGCCGCCTGATCGTAAGGCGGGGCGCGCCTGACGCCGTGCTGGAGGCCGTCGCACGCGCCACGGGCGCGACCCAGGTGCATGCGACCGAGGGGTTTCCCTTTGCCTCGGATGACGGGCTGGCCGATGCGGCCCGGCGGGGGGGTGCGGTGCTGCACCTGCATCCGCTGGCCGATCTGGTGCCGCGCGGGTCGGTCAGGACCGGGTCGGGGGGCGTCTACAAGGTGTTCACCCCCTTCTGGAAGGCCGTGCGGCAGGTCGATATCGCACCGCCCCTGGCCGCGCCGCGCCTGTCCGCACCGGAGCGCTGGCCCGAAAGCGACGCCCCCGACTGGCCCGAGGCGCGGGCCGCGATGGACCGCGGCTGGGACGTCATGGCCGCGCATATCCGGGCCGGAGAGGAGGCCGCCCATGACCGGCTGGAGGAATTCCTGACCGGCGATGTCGCGGGCTACAAGGCCGATCGCGACCATCCGTGGCGCCCGGAGGCGACATCGGGGCTGTCGGACGCCTTGGCGGTCGGAGAGATCAGCGCCCGGCGCATCTGGGCGCGCTGTCGCGGCGATTTCGAACAGGGCATTCCCGGCATCGAGCCGTTCCTCTCGGAGCTGTGCTGGCGCGAATTCGCGCGCGAGCTGATGGCCGAATCGCCCGATCTGGGCCGCGCCCCCTGGCGCAAGGAATGGACCGATTTCCCCTGGCGCGCCGACAATGACGACGCCGAGGCCTGGCGGCGCGGCCGCACCGGCGTGCCCATCGTCGATGCCGGCATGCGAGAGCTGTATGCCACGGGGCGGATGCACAACCGGGTGCGGATGATCACCGGCAGCTATCTGACGAAACATCTGCTGACCGACTGGCGGGTCGGACTGGACTGGTTCGCGCGCTGTCTGACGGATTGGGACGCGGCGTCCAACGCGATGAACTGGCAATGGGTGGGGGGCTGCGGGCCGGATGCCTCGCCCTTTTTCCGCATCTTCAACCCCGAGACCCAGGCCGAGAAATTCGACGCCAAATCGCGCTATCGCGACCATTGGATGCGCCCCGACGCGCCGGGCGCACAGGATTTCGGCGCCGCCATTCCGCGGTCTTGGGATCTGGATCTGACCCGGCGCGCGATGCCGCGGATCTCGCTGCCCGAGGGGCGGGCGCGGGCGCTGACCGCCTATGAGGAGATGAAATCGTGATGCAGGCGCTGATTCTGGGGGCTTCGGGCGGGATCGGGGCGGCGATGGCCGCCCGGCTGGAGGGGCAGGGCGTGGCCGTCACCGGCCTGTCGCGGTCGCGCGACGGGCTGGATTTGACGCAGGCGGACACGGTCGCGGACCACGCCGCACGGCTGGCGGGGCACAGCTTTGATCTGATCGTGAACACCACCGGCGCGCTGGTCATCGACGGGCGCCAGCCGGAAAAATCGATGGACGCCGTCGATGCGGACGCCATGGCCGCGCAATTCGCGCTGAACGCCACGGGCGTGGCTCTGGCCATCCGCCATTTCGGGCCGCTGCTGGCGCGGGACCGGCGGGCGGTGCTGGCATCGCTGTCGGCGCGGGTGGGGTCGATCGGGGATAACGACCTGGGCGGCTGGGTCGCCTATCGCGCGGCCAAGGCGGCGCAGAACCAGATCATCCGCACGGCCTCGATCGAATATCGCCGCCGGAACCGCCAGTCGATCCTGGTGGCGCTGCATCCCGGCACGGTGGCCACGTCGCTGAGCGCGAAATACGCCAGCCGCCATCCGACCATCACCCCCGATCACAGCGCCGAGGCGCTGCTGGCGGTCATCGACCGCCTGACGCCCGAGGATAGCGGCAGCTTTTGGGACTGGAAGGGCGCGCGGGTGCCCTGGTGATCAGGTGAGCCAGGGCGTCGCCGCGCCGATGATCTGACGCCCGCCGGGTTTCACGAAGGACCCCCAGGTGCCCGCGATGCGCCCCTGCGGGTCCAGCAGGACCTTGTTGAAATTCCATTGCGGCACGAATCCGGTTTCCTGCCGCGCCCAGGCATAGAAGGGATGCACATCCCCCTTGGCCACGGGCAGGATGTCGGTCATGGGCAGGGTCATGCCGTATTGCAGCTCGCAATAGGCCTTGGCCTCGGCCCCGCTGGCCAGCTCCTGGTTGAAATCGTTGGACGGCACGGCCAGCACCACCAGCCCGCGCGGGGCATAGGCGTCGTGCAGCGCCTGCATGTCGGCCAGCTGGCCCGCGAAGCCGCACATCGAGGCGGTGTTCACCACCAGCACCGGGCGGCCCCGCCACCCTGCGGTGTCGTAATCGCCCCCGTCCACCGACGGAAAGGTAAAGCTGGGCACTGCCTGCGCGCGGGCGCGGGTCAGGCCCAGGGCGGGCAGGGCGGTGGCCAGGGACAGGAAAAGGCGGCGTTTCATAGGCTTTCTCCTTTTTGCGGGGGGTCAGGACGGTCGGCGGGTTTGGACAATGCGGGCGGCCAGGGCGGCGACAGAGAGGGCGGCGATGCCGATCACCGGCCAGTTGCCCGCGCCCCAATTGGCGGCGACGATCGCCACCAGCGCCCAGATGACCGCCGCCGGATAGGCCCATTCGCGCGGGCGCAGCGACTGGACGCCCAGGGCCAGGGCTGCCACCGCGATCAGGCACAGGATGGCGGCCATCTGCGCCGACAGCCAGCCATGCCCGCCCAGCCAGATCCCGACCGAGGCGCCCGACGCCGCCGTCAGCCAGCCCGCATAGAGGGCGATGGGCCGCCCCTCCAGCCAGCGGTCGCGGCGCCCGGCCCAGATCATCGCGACGATGGCGCTGACCAGCATCGCCAGGATCATCAGCGTGGCCAGCCCCGGCAGGCGCTGCGCCACCGGCAGCCAGGCGAAACCGATGACCAGGCTGACCAGCAGCGGCGCGCGCAGCGGCAGCCAGTCCTCATCCTCGGCGCGGCGCCAGAGGCCGAAGGCGGCGCCCGCGATCAGCCACAGATAGATCACCCCCCAGATGGAAAAGGCCCAGCCCGCCGGCTGGATCGGCGGGTTCTGCTGGGGGATCGGAAAGCGGTCGGGGTCATAGCCCGCAAAGCCCGGAAACAGCAGCGGAGAGGCCGCAAAGGCCAGCGCCGCGACAAGGACCAGGATTGCCAGGGTTCGGTTCGTCATCATGCGCCTTTGCGGGGTGTTCGGGGGACAAGGGTGCCCTGTGGCGGGCGTTTGTCAACGCCCAAGGCCGCGCGGCAGTTGCCATGCGCCCCGGATCGCGGCATGGATAGGGCCCCCGCAGACCGGCGCGACCACGCGCCGCAGCCCCAGGCCCGTGCAGACGATGAAACTGAAGGATTTCGCCAAGCTGGTCGGCATGTCCGCCACCACGGTCAGCCGCGCGCTGAACGGCCATCCCGAGGTGAACGCCCAGACCCGCGCCCGCCTGATCGCCGCCGCCCGCCAGCACGGATACCAGCCCAACGCCCATGCCCGGTTCCTGGCGATGGGCCACGCCAGCACCATCGGCTGCGTCATCCCCATCGGCGGGCGGAATGAGATCGTGAACCCGATCTATGCCGATTTCCTGGCCGGCGTGGGAGAGGAATGCGCCCGCCGCCGGTTCGAGATCAACCTGACCGTGGTCCCCGAGGAGGAACAGCCCGACGCCTATCGGGCGCTGTCCTCCAAGGGGCTGATCGGGGGCGTGATCGTGCAGTTCCCGCGCCATGACGACCCGCGCCCGGCGTTGCTGGACCGGATCGGGCTGCCCTATGTCGTGCACGGGCGGGTGACGGGGCATGACGGCCCCTATTCCTGGGTCGACGTGAACAACCAGCGCGCGTTCCAGCGCGGGACCGAGTTCCTGCTGCAGCTGGGGCACCGCCGCATCGCGCTGATCAACGGGGATGAGCGGCTGGATTTCGCGCGCCGCCGCCGCGACGGCTATCTGCGGGCGCTTGCCGATGCGGGGGTGGGCGCCGACCCCGCGCTGATGGCCAGCGGAGAGATGACCGCCGCCTACGGCTATGCCCAGGCCCGGCGGCTGCTGGGCGGGGCGCGGCCCACCGCGATCCTGTGCGCGGCCACGATGATCGCCACCGGCGTGCGCCAGGCCGTCGAGGAGGCGGGGCTGGTCCTGGGGCGCGACCTGTCGGTGCTGACCTTTGACGACGACCTGTCCTATTACGCCAACCGCGAGGCCGTGCCGGTGTTCAGCGCGATGCGGTCGCCGGTGCGGGTGGCGGGCGCGCGCTGCGCGGCGCTGCTGATCGACCGCATCACCGGCGGCCCCGGCGACCCCGTCCAGGAGCTGCTGGAGGCAGAGCTGGTGATCGGCCGGTCCACCGCGCCGCCTGCCTAGGGCATCGCCGCGCGTAGGCTGGCCTCATGGCCAAATCCCAGGATCTGGCCTTCGGAGGCCAGGTCGGTGATGCGCGGGTCGGGGGCCAGCATCGGCACCAGCGCATCCGCATCATCCAGCCGCCGCAGCGTGCGGGCCAGGGTCACCACCTGCGCCGCGTCCAGGCAGGGCCAGTCTGCCGCGTCCAGGCGGCCCAGCATCGAGGGATAGACCTCGGCCAGCACCACGGGGGCGTCCTGCCAGGGCTGGAACGGCCAGACCGCCGCGCCGGGGCGGCTGCGCAGGCGGTTCAGCCAGGGGATGCCGGTCAGGCTCTGCGCGCCGACCGCGCCCGCCCCGGCCAGCTGAAAGGGCGATTTGGGCCGCGGCCCGCCCGGCACCGGGGTTTCGGTGACGCGATGAGGGGGCAGGACGGGCAGCGGCCGCAGCCGCGGCAGGTCGGGCGTGGCCACGCGCCGCCCGTCCCCCCAGAAGACCGGCGCGCCCAAGGCCCGGTTCATCCCCGCCGCGACGTCGCGATAGTTGCTGGCATTGCGGTCGTCGTCCCGGTGCAGCGCCGACAGATGATCCCACAGCGCCAGCGCGCAGGGCCGACCCGTCAGCCGCGCGGCCAGCCCGGCGGGGTGGCCAAAGGCGAAATCGGCCCCGATCAGCACCCGCTGTCCGGCGCGCCGGGCCCGCGACAGGGCGCAGCGCAGCTGTTTCCAGGCGCGCTGGCGGGTGTCGGGGTTCGACAGGCTGCCCGCGTCGCAGCCCAGCCAGATGGAATTGGCACCCCGCACCGGCCTGCCCGCCGCCGACCAGTCCAGGATCAGGATGCGGTCAAAGCGCGGCAAGGCGCGCCTCGGCCAGGGCCAGATCGGCGGGGGTGTTGATGTTGGCAAAGGGGTCCGGCCCCTGCCAGACGGCAATGCCGGGATGGTGCCGGGCGGTGAAGTCGCGCATCCGCCGCTGTCCGGCGGTCAGGGTCGCGGCCAGATCGCCGCGCAGCGCCACTGGCCACAGCCCGAAGGTCGGATGATCGCGCGGGGTGCCGTGGCGATCGTGGCTGGCGGCCAGCGCCAGGCCCGATGCGCCCCGCGCCGCCCACAGCCGGGCGGCCAGATCGGCGGGCGGAAAGGGCGAATCGCCCGCCACGGTCAGCACATGGGCCGCGCCCTGGGCCGCCGCCCAATCCATCGCCGCCAGCACCCCCGCCAGCGGTCCGGGATGGTCGGGCAGGCTGTCGCCCACCACCGGCAGGCCCCAGCCCGCCCATCGCCCCGGATCGCCATTCGCGTTCAGCGCAAGCCGCCCCACCTGGGGCCGCAGCCGGTCCAGCAGATGCGCCAGGATCGGGCGACCGGCCAGCAGGACCAGCGGCTTGTCCCCGCCGCCCATGCGGGTGGCGCGGCCTCCGGCCAGGATCATCGCGGGAAGGGGGGCGTGGGTCATGGCGGCACAGTGCCCTGCCGCAGGGGGTCGGGCAAGGGGTGCGGCTATTCTTGACATCTTTCGTCGGATTCCTTACCCGACTGTTAATGTCATCTATCGGCACCGATCCCGGATGCCCCCGTTTTGCGGTCCGCGACCGCCACGCCCAAGGAACCGAACCCATGACCGATCTTGGCACCACTCTGGCGGCGCTGCCGCTGTTCGGACTGATCCGCGATGGCGGCTGGACCATGTGGCTGATCGCCGCCCTGTCGGTCGTGACCCTGGCCGTCGTGTTGTGGAAGCTGTTGTCGCTGTGGCGGCTGGGCGTCTGGGGCGGGCGTCATTCGGCCCGCGCCATCGCGCTGTGGGGTCAGGGACGGCGGCGCGAGGCGCTGGACGCGGTGCGGGGGCGGCCCTCGGCCCGGGCGCGGGTGGCGCAGGCGGCCATCGGCACCGCGCTGGACCCGCGTTTCGACGACCGCGCCGCCCGAGAGGAGACCGCCCGCGTGGCACGCCAAGCGCTGTACCGCTCGCGCGAGGCGCTGCGCGCGCTGGAGCTGATTGCCACCATCGCGCCGCTGCTGGGTCTGTTGGGCACGGTTCTGGGCATGATCGACGCGTTTCGCGTGCTGCAAAGTGCGGGCAACCAGGCCGACCCCTCGGATCTGGCGGGCGGCATCTGGGTCGCGCTGCTGACCACGGCGGCGGGGATGGCGGTGGCCATCCCGGCGGGCGTCGCCCTGTCCTGGTTCGAGAGCATCGCCGACCGCCTGCAATCCGACCTGGAGGATCTGGCCACCCGCGTCTTCGTGGCCCCTGCGCAGCCGGTCGCCGCCCCGCGTGACGCCGTCCTGCGCCGCCCCGGACCGACCCACCTTGCCGGCGCCCCCGCATGAGCGCGGTGCTGGATCTGGGCCCGCGCCGGCATCCGCGCCGGATGTCGCTGACGCCGATGATCGATGTGGTGTTCCTCCTGCTGATCTTTTTCATGCTGGCGTCGCGGTTCGGGATGGATGCGGTGCTGCCCATCGCGGGCGGGGCCGAGGGTGCGGCCAGCGATTGGCAGGGCGCGCCGCGTCTGGTCGATGTGGCCCCCGATGCGCTGCGCCTGAACGGCGAGGCCCTGGCGCCCGAGGCCCTGGCGCCCGCGCTGTCCGCGCTGTTGCCCGATCCGGGCGCGGGGGTGATCCTGCGCCCGCAGGAGGGCGCGGACCTGCAGCGGCTGGTCGATGTGATGGACCTGCTGACATCGGCGGGCATCGGCAACCTGATCCTGATCGAGGGCCCGTGATGCGCATCGACATGCCCCCCCGCCGGCCGCGCGGCGAATCGATCATTCCGATGATCAATGTGGTGTTCCTGCTGCTGATCTTTTTCCTGCTGACCGCGCAGATCGCGCGGCCCACGCCCTTTGCGCTGACCCCGCCCGACAGCCGGTCCGACCAACCCGCCCCGGTGCAGGACGTGCTGTTCCTGTCGGCTGAGGGCGAGTTGGCCTGGAACGAGGCGCGCGGCGATGCGGTCTGGCCGCTGATCCGGGCCGCGGCGGGCGACGCCCCGGTCCAGATCCGCGCCGATGCGGCGACGCCCGCGACGGTGGTGGCCACGCATCTGGCGCATCTGCGCCGGATCGCGCCGGGCGGGGCACAGCTGGTCGTGAACGGAGGATGAGCATGGTTTCTCGGCGGGTGCTGGAGACGGCCGGGGTGTTCACCATCGCGGCGGCGCTGCATGTCTCGGCGGCGGTGATGATGCTGCCGCAGGAGGCGCAGCGCGGCGCCGGCGCGGATAGCGCCCCCGCCCAGGTGGCCGCAGGGGGAGAGGCGGTGCAGGCGATGGTCGCGGATTGGGAGAGCCCGCCCGAGATCGCCATGCCCCAGCCGATGACCCCCCAGGCCGAACCACCCGACATGCCGATGGCTGCGGCGCGCGTGGCCCCGGCCGCGCCGACTGCTCCTGCGATGCCGACGCCGCCCATGCCCGTGCCGCCCATGCCCGTGCCGGATGCGCCTGTGGCGATGCCGAACCTGCCGCCGCCGCCAGAGGCGGTGCCCGATGTCGAGCCGGCCTCGCAGCTGGCACTGGATGCCTCCAGCCGTCCCCAAGCGCGTCCCGAACGGCGCGCGCCCCCCGCGCCTGCGCCGCAGCGCCAGGCCCGCCCCCGCGATCCGGCGCCCGCAGAGGCCGTGCGCGGCGACCGTGACCAGCAGGCGCAGCGCGGCGGTCAGGGCGGCAGCGCCGCGCAGACCCGCGAGGCCGGGGGCGGCGGCGGTGCGTCGGCCAGCCCCGCGCAGCGCGACAATGCGATGGCGCAATGGAGCGGGCGCATCCAGAGCTGCATCGGGCGCCGCGCCTCGGCGCCGCGCAACGCGCGCGGGCAGGGGACCGTGCTGCTGGCGCTGACGGTGGGGCGCGACGGGACGATCCGGGGGGTGGGCGTCGCGGGCTCATCCGGGGATGCGGCGATGGATCAGGCCGCGGTCACCGCCGCGCAGCGCGCGCGCCGCTGCCCCGCGGCGCCGGCCGCGCTGACCGAGGCTGCCTATCCGTTCCACCTGCCCATCACCCTGCGCTGACCGGGACCGGCTGCGCAAGCCGCCCCCATCGAAGGGGCGTCTTGCGCCGGGGGCTGCGCCCCCGCTGTCCTGCCCCGCAACCGTCCGCTTGTGGCGGGACAGGCCAAGGCGCGCGGATGCGGGGGGTCCGGGGGGTGCAGCCCCCCGGGGCTCCGCCGGACCGCAGGTCCGGCAGGTGCGCGGACCGTCAGGCGTGGTGCAGCACCAGCGGGCGGCCCTGATGCGTGCCGACGCGGATCGGCGTCTCGTAGAGTTCGGACAGCCGCGCCTCGGTCAGCACCTCGGCCGCGGTGCCCTGGGCCACCACGCGCCCGCCCTTCAGCGCGATCACGTGATCGGCCCAGGCCGCGGCATAGTTGATCTCGTGCACCACGATCGCCACGCTGCGGCCGCCCTGATCGACCAGCCCGCGCAGGCGCGCCATCAGGCTGCGGGCATGGCTCATGTCCAGGTTGTTCAGCGGCTCGTCCAGCAGCATCCAGTCGGTGTCCTGCGCCCAGGCCATCGCGATATGCGCGCGCTGCGCCTGCCCGCCCGACACCTCGTCCAGGAACCGGTCCGCCAGATCGGTCAGCGCAAAGGCCTTGAGCGCCAGCCACACCTGCGCCTGATCCTGCGGACCCGGGCGGCCCTTGTGATGCGGCCAGCGGCCAAAGGCCACCAGCTCGGCCAGGCGCAACCGGCTGGCGATGGCGGTCTGCTGGCCCAGGATCGCCATGACGCGGGCCAGCCGGTCGGTGGGCGTGGTCGCCACGTCGTGACCGGCCACGGTGATGCGGCCCTGCTGCAGCGGCTCCAGCCGCCCAACCAGGCGCAGCAGCGTCGACTTGCCCGCCCCGTTCGGCCCGATCAGCGCCGTCAGCCGCCCCTTGGGCAGGGTCGTGGTGATGTCATGCAGGATCGGCGTGCCGCCGATCGCGTGGCTGACCCCTTGGATCTGGATCATCGGATGCGCCCCTTCAGCAGCAGATACAGGAAGAACAGGCCGCCCGCGAATTCCACGACGACCGAAAGGGTGGCGGCCTGGCCCAGCTGGCGTTCGAACAGCCACTGCCCCCCCACCAGCAGGATCGCCGCCGACAGCGCCGCCGCAGGCAGCAGCGCCGCGTGGCGCGCGCTCCGCATCAGCCCATGCGCCAGCCCTGCCACGATCAGCCCGAAAAACGGCACCGGCCCGACCAGCGCGGTCGAGACCGACACCAGCACCGCCACCAGCCCCAGCACGCCCAGCACCATGCCGCGATGCGCCAGCCCCAAGGACACCGCCGGATCACGCCCAAGTGCCAGCACGTCCAGCCGCGCCGACAGCCGCCAGGCAGCCAGCACCGCCGCCGCCGTGATCGCCGCCGCCCAAGGCAGCAGCGTGGCATCGACGCGGTTGAAGCTGGCAAAGCTGACCGATTGCACCACGGCGAATTCGTTGGGGTCCAGGATACGGCCAAGAAACCCCGACAGCGACCGGAACAGAACCCCCAGGATCACCCCGGTCAGGATCATCCGCGGCACGTCGCGCGCGCCGCGCAGCAGCAGCGTGCCGAACAGCAGGCTGGCCAGGACGGTCATCACCGCGATCTCGGACAGGAATTTCGGGCCCGGTGGCAGGCCCGCCAGACCCGCACCGCCCAGGACCACGACCAGCCCCGTCTGCAGCAGGACATACAGCGCGTCGAACCCCATGATCGACGGTGTCAGCACGCGGTTGGACGCGACGGTCTGGAACAGGATCGTGGCGACGCCGATGGCGGTGGCCACGGTGACCAGCGCCGCCAGCTTGGTCCCGCGCAGGCCCAGGATAAAGCCGCGATTGCCGCCGCCGATGCCCTGCAGCATCCAGACCGCCGACAGCCCCGCCAGCAGCAGCGCCATCGCGCCCAGCATCAGCCCCGACCGCCTATCCATGGGCGGGCTTCGATCGCGGTGGCCTGCGATGCAGCAGCCACAGGAACAGCACCGCGCCCAGCACGCCCAGGATGGTGCCCGCGGGCACCTCATAGGGGTGGATGACCAGGCGTCCGGCCAGATCGCAGGCCAGGACCAGCACCGCCCCCGCCAGCGCCACCACCGGCAGCGAGGCGCGCAGGTTGTCGCCCATGATCCGCGCGACCAGATTGGGCACCACCAGCCCCACGAAAGGGATCATCCCCACCGTCGTCACCACCATCGCGGTCACCACAGACACCACCGCCAGCCCAAGCCGCATCACCGCCGCCGTGGACAGGCCCAGCCCCGTCGCCACCTGATCGCCCAGGCCCAGGATCGCGAAGCGGTCGGCCGAGAACCAGGCCAGCCCCGCCGCCACGCCTGCAATCCACAGCAGCTCATAGCGCCCCGAGATCACGCCCGAGAATTCGCCGCTCATCAGCCAGGTGCCGACATATTGCATCAGGTCGGTCTGCCAGCCGACAAAGGTCACGACCGAACCCAGCACGCCCGACAGGACCAGCCCCGCGATGGGGACCAGCATCACCTCGCGCACGGGCAGGCGGCGGATCACGGCCAGAAACAGCGCGGTGGTGACCATGGCCGACAGGCTGGCCGCGATCATGCGCAGCCACAGGGGGCTGGCGGGCCACAGGATGGTGATGGCCAACAGGCCAAGCGCCGCACCCTCGGCCGTGCCCGACGTGTCGGGGCCGACGAAGCGGTTCCTGACCAGCGCCTGGATCAGCACCCCCGCCACCGACAGCGCGGCCCCGGTCAGCACCACCGACAGCGTGCGCGGCAGCCGCGATTCCAGCAGGACCAGCAGGGCCTGCGGGTCGCGGAACGCATCCGTCACGCGGATGTCGGCGGCGCCGACCGTCAGGCTGGCCAGCATCAGCGCGATCAGCGCCGATGTCAGGGCGGGCAGGGGGCGCATCAATCCGCGAAGGCCTGCGTCAGCTGGTCCAGCACCGCCATGGTCGAGGCGTAGCCCCCGGCCGAGATATAGGCCGCCGCCGGGTCCAGCTGGATCACCTGATCCTGCTGCCAGGCGGTCGTGCCCGCCACCAGGTCGGACCGCAGCGTCTCCATCGCGCCCTGTCCGTCCTCGCCGATGGCGGCGCCGCGATCGACGACCAGCAGCCAGTCGGGATTGGCCTGGGCGATGAATTCATGGCTGATCGCCTGACCGTGGGTGGCGCTGTCCAGGCCGGGCACGGCCTCCTCCAGCCCGGTCGCGGCAAAGATCCAGCCAAAGCGCGAATCGCGGCCATAGGCGGACATCTTGGGGCCGTTCGTCATCACGATCAGGGCGGTGCCCTGGCCGTCGGCGGCGGCGCGCAGCTCCTCCAGCCCGGCGTCCAGGGCGGCGGTCAGGGCCGCGGCCTCGTCGGTCTTGTCGAACAGCGTGCCATAGGTCTCGATGCGCGCGCGGGCGTCGGCCAGCAGGTCGGTGCCCAGGGTCATGTCGATGGCCGGTGCCACCTGCGACACCGCCGCCAGCTGGGTCGAGGAGCGTCCGCCCACGACCACCAGATCGGGGCCGAGGCCCGCCAGCGCCTCCAGGTCCGGCTCGAACAGGGTGCCGACGGGGGCGGCGTCAGTGGCCACGTCGCGCAGCGCCGGGACCAGAATATTGTCGATGGTGCCCGCGGGCGTCACGCCCAGGGCGGTGATCGTGTCCAGGGCTGCCATGTCATAGACGGCGACGCGCTGGGGCATTCCCTCCAGCGTGACGGGGCCTTGGGCGGTGTCGACGGTCACCTGCGCCAGGGCGGCCCAGGGGGCGGAACACAGGGTGGCGGCCAGCAGGCCGGACAGCGCGATGCTGCGCATGGCAGATCCTTTCACGGTTTGGTCCGCGTGGTGGCTGGGCTGTTGGCTGCACGCGGGGCGGGCTTAGCGCGGCCCCAAGGGCTGTGCAAGAATGGCAGGGTGTTTTTGTCGGAAAACGGCGCCGATTTGTTGACAGAAACACTTTGCCGTCCTAGCTGGGGGCCAGCACGAAAGGATACCTGATGCGCCTGACCGCCGATTTCCCCACCGTCCGCGCCGCGTCCCTGATGGGCACCATGGCCAAGCATTTCGGCCACAAGATCCCCGTGACCCAAGAAGGCGATCAGGCCGTGCTGCGATTCGAGATGGGCGAGGCGCATCTGCAGGCCACGCCCGAGCGTCTGCACCTGGCGCTGGAGGTCGCCGATGACGAGGCCGCCGAACGCCTGCGCGGTGTGGTGGAAAGCCACCTGCTGCGCTTTGCCCAACGCGACGATCCGGCGCCGCTGGACTGGGCGAGCGCGGCCTGACCCTGCTGTCTGACGCGGCGGCCCTGCACGCGATTTTCACTGGATCGGACCGGCCGTTTCTGGTCGAAGGGGGCCAAAGCGGCCGGATGCCACGCGTCCGGCCCCCGAACAGTCAGGACCGGTCATGAGCATCCATCTGTATCCCAACGATCTTCCCGACGATCTGGTGCTGGGCCCGGTCGTGGCCATCGACACCGAGACGATGGGCCTGGACCCGCGCCGCGACCGGCTGTGCCTGGTGCAGCTGTCGGATGGCGACGGCGAGGCGCATCTGGTCCAGATCGACCGCGGCCAGACCGAGGCGCCGAACCTGACGAAACTGCTGACCGACCCCAAGGTGCTGAAGCTGTTCCATTTCGGTCGCTTCGACATCGCCGCGTTGGAGAACGCCTTTGGCGTGGTCACCTCGCCCGTGTGGTGCACCAAGATCGCCTCGCGGCTGGTGCGGACGTTTACCGACCGGCACGGGCTGAAGGTTCTGCTGAACGAGCTGGTCGGCGTCGATGTCAGCAAGCAGCAGCAGACCAGCGACTGGGGCGCGGCCGATCTGTCGGATGCGCAGCTGGAATATGCGGCATCCGACGTGCTGCATCTGCACAAGCTGAAGGAGGCGCTGGAGGAACGGCTCAAGCGCGAGAACCGGCTGGGACTGGCGCAGGCGTGCTTTGACTTTCTGCCGGCGCGGGCCCATCTGGACCTGCTGGGCTGGAGCGACGAGGGCGACATCTTTCGCCACTGACGCAGGGGCATGACGGAAAAGGGGTTGGGCGTGGCGGATTACATCGAAACGGCGCGGCGGGTGATCGGCGTCGAGATCGCGGGCCTTGAGGCGCTGTCGGCGGGCCTGGGCGATGAGTTCTCGCGCGCGGTCGAGATGATCCTGGCCGTGCGCGGGCGGGTGATCGTGTCGGGCATGGGCAAGTCGGGCCATGTGGGGCGCAAGATCGCGGCGACCTTTGCCTCGACGGGGACGCCCGCGCAGTTCGTGCACCCGGCCGAGGCCAGCCACGGCGATCTGGGCATGGTGACCGAGGCCGATCTGGCGCTGGTCCTGTCCAACAGCGGCGAGACGCCCGAGCTGGCCGATCTGATCGCGCATACGCGGCGGTTCTCGATCCCGCTGATCGGGGTGGCGGCGCGGCCGCAATCGACGCTGATGCGGCAGGCCGACCTGGCGCTGGTGCTGCCCGCCGCGCCCGAGGCCTGCGGCAACGGCATCGTGCCTACGACCTCGACCACCATGACGCTGGCTTTGGGCGACGCGCTGGCCATCGCGCTGATGGAGCATCGCCAGTTTACGCCCGAACATTTCCGCACCTTTCATCCCGGCGGCAAGCTGGGCGCGCTGTTGGCCAAGGTGGGCGACCTGATGCATACCGACCTGCCGCTGGTGGCGCAGGATGCGCCCATGTCCGAGGCGCTGTTGGTCATCAGCCAGAAGGGTTACGGCGTGACCGGCGTCGTCGATGACGCGGGGGCGCTGATCGGCATCATCACCGATGGCGATTTGCGCCGCCACATGCAGGGCCTGCTGGATCTGAATGCGAGCGCCGTGATGACGCCCGCGCCCCGCACCATCGCGCCGGGCGCCCTGGCCGAGGCCGCCCTGGCGCAGATGCAGGACCGCAAGATCACCTGCCTCTTCGCGGTCGAGGACGGCATGCCGCGCGGCATCCTGCATATCCACGACTGCCTGCGCGCGGGGCTGGTCTAGGCCATGTCGCGCACCCGCATCGTCCGCTGGCTGAGGGTGCTGCTGCCGCTGCTGGCGCTGGCGCTGCTGTCGACGATGTTCCTGTTCAGCCGCGAATCGGATGTCGAATCGCGCATCCCCTATGCCGAGGTCGATGCCCAGGCCGCCGCGCGCGAAAACCGCATCGTGGCCCCCGAATACAGCGGCGTGACCGGCGACGGCGCGCAGCTGACCCTGCGGGCGGCGCAGGCGGCGCCGGGGGCCGCGGGCGGTGTCGCGGGCGATCTGGCGCTGGACTGGCAGCGGCCCGACGGGCTGCGCGCCGATCTGACCGCGCCGCAGGGCGGGCTGACCGATGGCGCGGTCCGGCTGGAGGGCGGCGTGCGCATGACCACCAGCAGCGGCTGGCAGCTGGACGCGCCGCGCATCGACGCCCAGACCGGCAGCGCGATCATCGAGGCGCAGGAGGGGGTCGCGGCGGATGCGCCCTTTGGGCGGATCACCGCCGGGCGGATGCGGCTGGCGCCCGGCCCGGACGGCGATGGCGCGGCGATCTTGAATTTCTCGGACGGCGTGCGTCTGATATACCAACCCTGACCCCCCGAGGAGCCGATGATGATGCGCCCCCTGCTGATCGCCCTTGCGCTGTGTGCGCCCCTGCCCGCGCTGGCGCAGACCACCTTTGGGGGGATGCAGGCGGATACCTCGGCCCCGGTCGAGGTGGCGGCCGACAATCTGGACGTCAACCAGGCCGATGGCAGCGCGCTGTTCACCGGCAATGTGGTGATCGGGCAGGGCGACATGCGCCTGTCCGCCGACCGCGTGGCGGTGCAATACGCGCCGGGCGATCAGCAGCGCATCGACAGCCTGACCGCGACCGGCAACGTCACGCTGGTATCCGGCCCCGACGCCGCCGAGGCGGCCGAGGCGGTCTATGACGTGGCGGCGGGCACCGTTCTGCTGACCGGCGACGTGCTGCTGAGCCAGGGCGGCAACGTGCTGTCGGGCGACCGCATGACCGTCGATCTGGCCACCGGCGCCGCGCAGGTGCAGGGCCGCGTGCGGTCCGTCCTGCAGCCGGGGGGCAACTGATGACGGACGGGACCGGGCTGGACGTGCGCGGCCTGCGCAAGTCCTATCGCAACCGGCCCGTGATCCGCGACGTCTCCGTCAACTTGCAGCGCGGAGAGGTCGTGGCCCTGCTGGGGCCGAACGGGTCGGGCAAGACGACATGTTTCTATTGCATCGCGGGGCTGGTCACGGCGGATGCGGGGCAGGTCCTGATCGACGGGCGCGACGTCACGCGCCTGCCGATGTTCCGCCGCGCGCGTCTGGGCATCGGCTATCTGCCGCAGGAGATGTCGATCTTTCGCGGCCTGACGGTGGAACAGAACATCATGGCCGTGCTGGAGGTCGCGCTGGACGATCCGCGCCACAGGCGGGACCGGCTGGAGGAGCTGCTGGCCGATTTCTCGATCACGCATCTGCGCGGCGCCCCGGCGCTGGCGCTGTCGGGGGGCGAGCGCAGGCGGGCCGAGATCGCGCGCTGCTTGGCCTCGGACCCCGCCTTCCTGCTGCTGGACGAGCCCTTCGCGGGCGTCGATCCCATCGCCGTGGGCGAGATCCGCACCCTGGTCCACGCGCTGAAGTCGCGCGGCATCGGCGTGCTGATCACCGACCACAACGTCCGCGAAACATTGGGAATCGTCGATCGCGCCTATATCCTGCATGACGGCCATGTGCTGATGGCGGGCACGACCGAGCAGATCGTGGCCGATCCGCGCGTGCGCGAGGTCTATCTGGGCGACAGCTTCAGCCTGTCCTGAGCGCGCCGCCTGCATGATTCCCGGTCACGGCCCCGTGTGGGCCGTTGACAGTTGCCCCGCGCTGTCACCAAATCGAGATATGCGGGTGCGGAGATGCCGTCCCGCACATACCCGCCTTCGCCCTTGCCGGCCCCCCGGGCGGGCGTCGCGGCGGCGGGCAACCGGAGAGGAGTGACGATGCGCTACACCATCAGCGGAAAACACATCGATGTCGGGGATGCACTGACCACGCATGTCAAGACAGAGCTGGGCGAGACCCTGGAGAAGTATTCTCAGCGTCCGACCGATGCGTCCGTGACCTTTTCCAAGGATGCCCATCAGTTTCTGTGCGACACGGTGGTGCATCTGTCCACCGGCCTGACCGTGCAGGCGCGCGGCAGTGCGAATGACAACATCTATGCCGCCTTCGAGGCCTGCCGCGAAAAGATGGACAAGCAGCTGCGCCGCTACAAGCGCCGCCTGAAGGATCACCACAAGGACCATGCCGAGCCTGTTGTCTTCGGTCAGGCCGACAGCTATGTGCTGGCCGCCGAGGATGATGACGCGGAATCGCAGGGCGGCAGCCTGGAGCCGATCATCATCGCCGAGATGGAGAGCCGCGTGCCCACCCTGTCGGTGGGTGACGCGGTGATGCATATGGAACTGTCCGGCAGCCCGCTGCTGGTGTTCCGCAACGAGAAACATGGCGGCGTGAACGTCGTTCACCGCCGCGACGACGGCAATGTGGGCTGGATCGACCCGCGCGGCAACGGCTGAGGCCCGCCGCAGGTCCGGTCCCCCGACGGGTCGTGATGCCGCCCCCGGACAGTCCTGTCCGGGGGCGGACAGCTTGGGAAAGACGAAACGCGATGCAGCTTGCTGAAATCCTCAAACCCGGCGCGGTGCGGTCCCTGGGGCAGGTGACCTCGAAAAAGCGCCTGTTCCAGGAGCTGGCCGATCTGGCGCATGCGGTCTATGGGCTGAACGCCTCGGAGGTGCTGGACGCGCTGCAGGAACGCGAAAGCCTGGGGCCGACCGGCGTGGGTCAGGGCGTGGCCCTGCCGCATGCGCGGCTGCACGGGTTGGACAAGGTCGCCGGGCTGTTCCTGCGGCTGGAGAAACCGCTGGATTTCGACGCGGTCGACCGCCAGCCGGTCGATCTGGTCTTTGCGCTGCTGGCCCCTGAAAGCAGCGGCGTCGATCACCTCAAGGCGCTGGCGCTGGTGTCGCGCACGCTGCGCGATCAGGACCTGCGCGCGAAACTGCGCGCCAATGACGACCCCGTGGCGCTGCATGCGGTGCTGTCGGCGGCGCAGGGCATCAAGGCCGCCTGACGGCGCCCCCTGACCGCCCGGTGAACGCGGGGGTTCAAATCGGTCCGGATCGGTCCTATACTGTCCTTCCGAAAGGAGGGTCCCATGAGCCGTCATATCGCCGATCAGCCCCGAACCCGCGGCAATGCCCGCCTGACCGCATTCCTGCGCCAGGCCCGCGCCGCATTGCCCCATCCCGCCACGTTGCAGCTGCAATCGCGCCCCAAGACGCGCGATGCGGCTGTGAAACCGGCGCATTACCTGCGCATCGAACGCGGCCAGCAGGCCTGAGCGGGGGGCGCGGACGCCCCCCGGCCACGGTCAGGCGCGGACCAGCGCCTCATAGCTTTCAGCCACGTCGCGGGTGATCTGGCCGACCTGGAAATGCCAGTCACCGATCTGGCCCACCGGGGTCACCTCGGCGGCGGTGCCGGTCAGCCAGCATTCCTGGAACGATTCCAGCTCATCGGGCAGGATGCGGCGTTCGTGGACGGTCAGGCCCTTGTCGCGCAGCATCTGGATGATGGTCTGGCGGGTGATGCCGTTCAGGAACCGGTCGGCCATCGGCGTGTGGATTTCGCCATCCTTCACGAAGAAGATGTTGGCGCCGGTGGCCTCGGCCACATAGCCCTCCCAGTCCATGAACAGCGCGTCGGAACAGCCCTTGGCCTCGGCCGCGTGCTTGGACATGGTGCAGATCATGTAGAGGCCCGCGGCCTTGGCGGCGGTGGGGATGGTTTCCGGGCTGGGGCGTTTCCACTTGGCCACGTCCAGCTTTGCGCCCTGCCATTTGGCATCGCCGTAATAGCTGCCCCATTCCCAGGCCGCGACCGCCATGCAGACCGGGTTGCGCGCAGCAGACACGCCCATGTCCAGCCCCGACCCGCGCCATGCCACGACGCGGACATAGGCGTTCTCGAAGCCGTTGGCCTTCAGCACGGCCTCCTTGGCGGCGTCGATCTCTTCGGCGGTGTAGGGGATCGGCATGTCCAGCAGGCGGCCCGATTCCAGCAGCCGCAGCGAGTGTTCGTGACCCTTGAAGATCTTGCCGTCATAGCACCGCTCGCCCTCGAAGACCGAGCTGGCGTAATGCAGCGCGTGGCTCAGGACGTGCACCTTGGCGTCGCGCCAGTCGACCAGGTCGCCATTCATCCAGATCTTGCCGTCGCGGTCGTCGTAAGGCAGCATCATCACTCTCCATCCGTCGCCCGGTTTTTGCGATTCTTGCGTCTGTCAGGGCGGATTTGGCATGTTTGTTACGCAAGATGCTTGACGGCTAGCAATCACCGATTAGAAAGTCAACAACGCTGCCATATCCGGGGCAGCCAGCGGACGGGGACGACGATGCAGGAAAAAGCGCGCCTACAGGCCATGGTGGGCGAGGATCTGCTGTTCCTGACCGACGATCAGCTGCGCCGCGGGATCGAGGCGATGTTCTTTGCCTATCGCGCCTTCACCGCCGACCCGGACATGATCCTGGCCGACATGGATTACGGGCGCGCCCATCACCGGGCGCTGCATTTCATCCATCGTGATCCGGGGCTGACGGTGACCTCGCTGCTGGCGGTGCTGGGGGTGACGAAACAGTCGCTGAACCGGGTGCTGCGCACGCTGATCGACGACGGGCTGGTGGACAGCCGCATCGGCCGGCGCGATCGTCGCGAACGCCAGCTGCACCTGACGCCCAAGGGCACCGCCCTGGAACGCCGCCTGTCCGAGGCGCAGCGGGCGCGGATGCGCGCCGCCTATCGCAATGCGGGCCCGCAGGCGGTCAGCGGCTTTCGGCAGGTGCTGGAGGCGATGATGGACCCGGACACGCGGGCGCAGTATCAGGCGCTGAAGGATCTTCCCGACGACCGCTGAGGCCCCCATGACCGCGACCGACTGCCACCTGCTGATCGTTGACGACGACGAACGCATCCGCGCGCTGCTGGGGCGGTTCCTGCGCAAGAACGGATACATGATAACCATGGCCCGCGATGCCGCGCAGGCGCGCCGTTTGCTGGCGGGGCTGGATTTCGACCTGATCGTGATGGACGTGATGATGCCCGGAGAGGACGGGCTGTCGCTGACCCGCGATCTGCGCACGCGCATCGACACGCCGATCCTGCTCTTGACCGCCAAGGGCGAGACAGAGGACCGCATCAGCGGGCTGGAGAGCGGCGCCGATGATTACCTGCCCAAGCCCTTCGAGCCGCGCGAGCTGCTGCTGCGCATCAACGCCATCTTGCGCCGCGTGCCGGTGGTCGAGGTGGCGCAGCCGAAATACCTGACGCTTGGCGCGCTGCGCTATGACACCGACAAGGGCGAATTGTGGAACGGCGACGCGCCGCTGCGCCTGACGGGCACCGAGACCGCGCTGCTGCGCCGTCTGGCCGCCAGCCGGGGCCAGCCGGTCAGCCGCGCCGATCTGATCGACGATCTGGGCCGTGGCGGCGAGGATGAGAACGGCGAACGCGCCATCGACGTCCAGATCACCCGCCTGCGCCGCAAGATCGAGCCCGACCCCCGCGAGCCGCGGTTCCTGCAGACGGTGCGGGGCACGGGCTATATGCTGGTGGTGGACTAGGGCGGTCCGCGGCCCTAGCGTGCGGCGATGACCGATCAGGCGACATATCAGGGATTCGCGCTGGACGCGGACACGGCGCTGGCGCTGCTGGATTGGCAGCTGGAGATGGGCTGCGACGTGCCCATGCTGGACGCGCCGGTGGACCGGTTCGATCTGCCCGCGCGCGTGGCACCCGCCGCACCCGTGCCCGTCACCGCGCCGCCGGTTCCCGATGACGACCTGTCGGCGCGACTGGCCCAGGCCCGCATGCTGGCCCAGGGCGCCGCGACGCTGGAGGCGCTGGCCGCAGCCCAGGAGGGGTTCGACGGGATCGAGCTGAAGAAGGGCGCGCGCAATTTCTGCTTTGCCGACGGCAATCCCAAGGCCCGCGTCCTGATCCTGGGCGAGGCGCCGGGCGACGAGGAGGACCGGCAGGGCCGCCCCTTTGTCGGTCGCGCGGGGCAGATGCTGGACCGCATGTTCGGGGCCATCGGGCTGGCCCGCGACGGGGTCGATGCCGAGCGCGCCTTCTATGTTACCAACGTGCTGACCTGGCGCCCGCCCGGCAATCGCGACCCCGAGCCCGATGAAATTGCCGTGAGCTTGCCGTTCCTGCAGCGCCATATCGACCTGGTCTCGCCGGATCTGATCGTGCTGATGGGCAATATCGCCTGTCAGGCCGCGATCGAGAAACGCGGCATCCTGCGCCTGCGCGGCCAGTGGGTGCAGGCGTTCGGGCGCCCCGCCCTGCCCATGACGCACCCCGCCTATCTGCTGCGCAACCCGGTCGCGAAACGCGATGCCTGGGGCGACCTGTTGTCGCTGCAGGCGCGGCTGGAATCGCTGGCCGTTTAGGTTTCGTTTGCCCATCATGCGCTATCCCGGCCATCCCATAGATGGACCATCCGCATGCGTTTCCTGACCCGCAGCCTGCTGGGGCTGTTCCTGACCTTTCTGACGCTGGCCCTGCTGATGCTGGCCGGGGCGACGCTGTGGCGCGCGATGAGCCCCGGCGACGGCGCGGGCGGTCCTGTGCGCGGCGGGGGCGAACAGGTCTATGCCGCGCGGCTGGTGACGGTCGAACCGGGCCGTGTCCAGCCGCAGATGCAGGTGTTCGGCCAGGTCCGCGCGCGGCGCGAATTGCAGCTGCGCGCAGGCGCGGGGGGGCGCATCGTGCAGATGGACCCCGCCCTGCAGGAGGGCGGCACCGTCGTCGCGGGCCAGCTGCTGGCGCGCATCGACCCCGCTGCGGCGCAGGCGGCGCTGGACCGCAGCCTGGCGGAACGCGCCGACGCGCAGGGCGTGCTGGAGGATGCGCGCCGCCGCGTGGATATCGCGGGCCAGGACGTCGCGGCATCCGAACGTCAGGCCGAACTGCGCGAGGCCGCCGTGACCCGGCAGGCCCAGCTGGCGGAACGCGGCCTGGGCACCAGCCTGGAGCGTGAGACGGCCGAGCTGGCGGCCTCCAGCGCGGCGCAGGCCGCGATCGCCAGCCGCGCCGCCCTGGCCGATGCGCAAAGCGCCGTGACCGCCGCCGAAAACGCCCTGCGCCGCGCCGAGATCGCCGTGACCGAGGCCCGCCGCGCCCTGACGGACACGGAACTGCGCGCCGGTTTCGACGGGCGCGTGACCGCCGTCACCGCAGTCGAGGGCGCGTTGGTCAGCGTGAACGAACAGCTGGCCACGATCATCGACCCCGACGCGCTGGAGGTGCAGATCCCGCTGTCTCTGGCGCAGTTCGGGCGGCTGATTGGCCCCGACGGCCGGCTGCTGCCGCAGGCGGTGGCGGTGACGCCGGACGGGCAGGGTGACGCGGTGGCGGTGCTGGACCGGGCCGCGGCCTCGGTCGCGGAAGGGTCGGCGGGGCGTGTGGTCTTTGCGCGGCTGACCCAAGGGGCGCAGGCGCTGCGTCCCGGCGATTTCGTGACCGCCGGCATTTCCGAACCGCCGCTGGAGGGCGCCGCGACCATCCCCGCCGCGGCGGTCGGATCGGACGGGGCGGTGCTGGTTGCGGGTGACGACGGGCGGCTGCGCACGGTGGCGGTGACGGTGCTGCGCCGTCAGGGCGACGCGGTGGTGATCGCAGTGCCTGCCGATCTGGCGGGTGCGCGGATCGTGGCCGAACGCGCGCCGCAGCTGGGCACCGGCATCCGCGTGCGCGACGCGGGCGACCCCGCGCCCCAGGGCGGCCCGGACCAGCGCGTGCAGGGACGGGGGCCGACCCGTGGATAGGCGCCCCGGCCTGATCGGCCTGTTCGTCCGCCACGCCACGCTGGCCAACCTGCTGCTGGCGGTGATGGTGGTGGCGGGCCTCTATGCCGCGCCGCGCCTCAGGGCGCAGTTCTTTCCAGACACGGTCGTCCAGCAGATTCAGGTCGGCGTGCGATGGGACGGCGCCGGGGCCGACGATGTCGACCGGTCGGTCGTGGCGGTGCTGGAGCCCGCGCTGATGGCGGTCGAGGGGGTGTCCCTGACCACCAGCCAGTCCAGCCAGGGGTCCGCCCGCATCACTCTGGAATTCGAGCCGGGCTGGGACATGTCCCGCGCCACAGGCGAGGTCGACGCCGCCATCGCCGGGGCGGGCAACCTGCCCGACGGCGCCGAGACCCCCGAGGTCACCCGCCGCGCCTGGCGCGATTCGGTGACCGATGTGGTGATCTCGGGGCCGGTCGGCCTGGACCAGCTGGGCCGTATCGCGGATGACCTGACGAACCGCCTCTATGCGCGCGGCGTCACCCGGCTGAGCGTCACCGGCCTGTCGGCCCCCGAAACCCTGGTCGAGCTGCGCATGGCCGATCTGGTGCGCCATGACATCACGCTGGACCAGATCGCCGCGACCATCGCCGCCGCCGCGGCGCCCACGCCTGCCGGCGATGTGGCATCGGGCCTGTCCCGCGTGCGCACGGGGGCCGAGACGCGCACCCCCGCGCAGGTCGCGGATCTGGTCCTGACCGCGCTGCCCGACGGCACCCAGCTGACCATCGGCGACGTGGCGCAGGTCCGCGACACGGGCATCGACCGGGGCGTGGCCTATTTCGTCGACGGCAATCCGGCGGTCACGATCTCGGTCCAGCGCAGCGCCTCGGGCGATGCGATCGGCATGCAGCAGGATGTGCAGGCGGCGGTCGATGCGCTGGCCCCGACCCTGCCGCAGGGCGTCACGGCCGAGCTGGTGCGGGCGCGGGCGGAACAGATCTCGGCCCGGCTGGCGCTGCTGTTGGACAATGCGCTGCTGGGGTTGGCGCTGGTGGTGGGGCTGCTGTTCCTGTTCCTGAACGCGCGCACGGCGATCTGGGTCGCGGCGGGGATTCCCGCGGCGCTGCTGGCGGCGGTGGCGCTGATGTATGCGGTGGGCATGACGATCAACATGATCTCGCTGTTTGCGCTGATCCTGACGCTGGGCATCATCGTGGACGACGCCATCGTGGTGGGCGAGCATGCCGATTACCGCGCCCGCAAGCTGGGCGAGGCGCCCAAGCTGGCCGCCGAACGCGCGGCCGGGGCGATGGCCGCGCCGGTCATCGCATCGACCCTGACCACGATCATCGCCTTCGCCGGGCTGGTGCTGATCGGCGGACAGTTCGGATCGCTGGTGTCGGACATTCCGCTGACGGTGATCCTGGTGCTGGTGGCATCCCTGGTCGAATGTTTCCTGGTCCTGCCCAACCACATGGCGCACGCGCTGGCGCATCAGGCCAAAGACCGCTGGTATGACCGGCCCTCGATCTGGGTGAACCGCTGGCTGGACCGCTTTGTGGCGGGGGTGGTGCGGCCCGTGGCGCGGCTGGTGCTGGTCGCGCGCTATCCGGTGCTGGCGCTGGTCATGGTGGGCTTTGCCTGGTCGGCCTCGGCGCTGATCAGCGGGTCGGTGCCGTGGCGGTTCTTCGATTCGCCCGAACAGGGCAGCGTGTCGGGCAATTTCGCCATGCTGGAGGGTGCGTCCCGCGATGATACCCTGCGCGTCATGGGCCTGGTGCAGGAGGCCGTGGACCGGGTCGCGGCCGAGTATGAGGCCGAATACGGCATCAGCCCGCTGACCCATGTGATGACCCAGATCGGCGGCAATGCCGGCCGTCCCCTGCCGGGGGCCGAGACCAAGGATGCCGACCTGCTGGGCGCCGTCCAGATGGAGCTGATCGACCCCGATTTCCGCCCCTATTCCAGTTTCGAGCTGGTCGCCGCCCTGCAGGAGGCGATGCCCACCGACCCGCAGCTGGAGACGATCAGCTTTCGCGGCGGCCGGTCGGGGCCGGGGGGCGATGCGATCTCGGTGCTGATGACGGGGGCGGATTCCGCGACGCTGAAGGCCGCCGCCGAGGCGCTGAAGGCGCGGCTGGCCGAGGCGCCAGAGGTGTCCGCGCTGGAGGACACGCTGGATTACGACAAGGATGAGCTGGCGCTGCGCCTGACGCCCCAGGGCGAGGCCTTGGGGTTCACCACCGACGCCCTGGCGCGCGAATTGCGCCAGCGCCTTGGCGGCATCGAGGCCGCCACCTGGCCCGAAGGCACGCGCACCGGCGCCATCACCGTCGAGCTGGCCGAAGATGACCGCCGCGCCGATTTTCTGGACCGCATGCAGATGCGCACCGCGTCGGGGGCCTGGGTGCCCCTGGCCGATATCGTCACCGTGGGGACCGAGGCCGGGTTCTCGGTCGTGCGCCGCGAGAACGGAGAGCGGATGATCACCGTCACCGGCGACATCTCGGGCGACGACCCGGCGCGGGCGGCGGCGATCACCGCCGATCTGCAGACCCGCCTGCTGCCCGACATCGCCGCCGAATTCGGCGTCACCTATGACGTCACCGGCCTGGCCCAGCAGGAGCGCGAGTTCCTGTCCGAGGCGCTGATCGGCTTTGCGCTGGCGCTGACCGGGATCTATATGGTGCTGGCCTGGATCTTTGCCAGCTGGACGCGGCCGCTGGTAGTGATGTCGGTCATTCCCTTCGGGCTGATCGGCGCGGTCTGGGGCCATGCGGCCTGGTCGCTGCCGATGAGCCTCTTTTCCGTCGTGGGGCTGATCGGCATGTCGGGGATCATCATCAACGATTCCATCGTGCTGATCTCGACCGTGGACGCCTATGCGCGCGACCGCGGCCTGCGCCCCGCGATCCTGGACGCGGTGGCCGACCGGTTCCGGCCGGTGCTGCTGACCACCGCCACCACGGTTCTGGGGCTGGCGCCGCTGCTGTACGAACGCTCGTCTCAGGCGCTGTTCCTCAAGCCCACGGTGGTGACGCTGGCCTTTGGGCTGGGGTTCGGGATGGTGCTGGTGCTGCTGGTGGTGCCTGCGGTGCTGGCCGTGGGGGCCGATCTGGCCCGCGCGCGGCAGGGGTTCCGCCGCAGCCTGCGCGACGGTCCGCTGCGCGGGGTGATGCGTGGCGCGGCGGCCGCGGCGGCCGTTGCGCTGGTCGTGGTGCTGGGGCCCGCGACGGTGCTGCCCGCGATGGGGCTGGCGGTGCCCGACTGGTGGCCGCTGGCGGCGACGGGGGGCGGGGCGCTGCTGAGCTATCTGGCGGTGCTGGCGGTGATTCTGGTGGCGGCGGGGGCGGGCTCAGCCCGGCGCGCAGCCCGTTGATTCGGTCGCGGGGCCGTCATCGGCCGGAATGACCGTCAGGCGCAGCGCCTGCCGGTCCAGATCAAAGGGCGCGCCGGTCGGGCCGACCATCTCGACCACCGCCTGCGGGCCCGTGGGCCCGTCGGTGATATCGGCGCCCGAAACCCAGACGTCCGGGCTGTCGGTCAGCTCGATCGCGGCCAGGGTCGCGCCCTGCGGGGGCAGGTCCATGGCGACGCGCATGCCGTCCGCCAGTGGCGTGACATGGCAGGCCGGGCTGTCGTCGCGCGGTTCGGGCGCCAGGGCCAGGGCGTCCGTGATGCGCGGATCAGGGGCGTCACCGGCGGGCGGCGCCGTCAGGTCCAGGCCTGCGGGCACGCAGATGTCCTTGCACAGGCCCAGATCAATCCGGGCGCGGATATCGACCCGCTGGCCGGGGTCGACCGGATGCGCCGTCAGCGGCAGGACCAGGTGGTCGTGATACCCCATCTCCAGCACCTCGCCCGAGCGGATGGCCTGCGGGGCGGGCCAGTGCAGCGTCACATGGTCCAGATTGCCCGACCCGGTCCAGTCCAGATGCGGCGGCAGGCCGGTATCGCCGGGGCTGCGCCAATAGGTCTTCCACCCCGGTTCCAGCACCAGCTCCAGCGCCAGGATGCGCGCGCCGGTCGGATCGGTCCAGCCGGGCAGCAGCCGCGCCGCCTGCAGGCCCGGCGGCAGGTCGTCCAGCGGGGCGGGCACGGTCTGGGCCAGGCTGGCTATGGGCAGCATCAGTGCCCAGATCAGCGTTGGGGCAAGGGGCAGGCGGGGGGCATGGGTCATGCCCTGTCCTAGCCGCCGCCCGGCCTGTCCGGAAAGTCACAATCGCGCGCAGGGGTTGCAACATCCGGGCGCGGCACCGATCTGTCATGAAAAGGAGACATGATGACCAGTACCCCCCGCGACCCTGCCTATGATCACGCTCAACCGGTCCAGAACCTGACCGGCAAGATCCTGATCGCGATGCCCGGCATGAGCGATCCGCGATTCGAGCGGTCGGTGGTGCTGGTCTGCGCGCATTCGGACGAGGGGGCGATGGGGCTGGTGCTGAACCGTCCCCTGCCCGAGATCGGCTTTTCCGACCTGCTGGAGCAGCTGGGCATCGAGGCGGACGAGGATGCCCGCCCGATCGAGATCCGCTTTGGCGGCCCGGTCGAGCCGGGGCGCGGTTTCGTGCTGCACAAGGTCGCCGAACACGGGCAGGACCCCGAGGGGCGGCTGCGGATCGGCCAGGCCCTGGCCATGACCACGACGCGCGACATCCTGATGGATCTGGCCCAGGGACAGGGCCCCGAGCCTGCAGTGCTGGCCCTGGGCTATGCGGGCTGGGGGCCGGGACAGCTGGAAACCGAGATGTTGGCCAATGGCTGGCTGACCGGAGAGGGAGCGGACGATCTGATCTTTGATCTGTCGCATGCGGACAAGTGGCAGAGGGCGCTGCGGGCGCAGGGGATCGATCCGTCGCTGCTGTCGGCGGCCGCCGGGCGCGCCTGACCAATTGCGTCCCGCGATGACCGGGGGGTTCCACCCCCCGGGCCCCCTGGGGCGGAGGACGCCTTGCCGGTGTTGCGTGCCTGTCGTGCTGGCGCGACGGCCGGGGGGTCCGGGGGGCGGAGCGCCCCCGGCCACCGCGGGACGCAACTGGTCAGGACAGGTCGGGGAAGAACCTGTCCGACGGGGTGAAGATCTCGCAGCCATCCGCCGTGACGCCGATCGAATGTTCGAACTGCGCCGACAGCGACTTGTCCCGCGTCACCGCCGTCCAGTCATCGGCCAGCACCTTGGTTTCCGGGCGGCCGAGGTTGATCATCGGCTCGATCGTGAAGAACATCCCCTCCTCCAGCACCGGCCCTTTGCCCGCGCGCCCGAAATGCAGCACGTTGGGCGGCGAATGGAACACCCGCCCGATCCCGTGGCCGCAGAAATCGCGCACGACGGACATGCGGCGTTCCTCGGCATAGGTCTGGATCGCCGCGCCGATATCGCCGAAGGTCGCGCCGGGGCGCACGGCCTCGATTCCCTTCATCAGCGCGTCATGGGTCACCTGCAGCAGCCGCTGCGCCTTGAGTGACGGCTTGCCCGCCACATACATCCGGCTGGTATCGCCGAACCATCCGTCCAGGATCACCGTCACGTCGATGTTCAGGATGTCGCCGTCCTTGAGGTTCTTGTCGCCCGGGATGCCGTGGCACACCACATGGTTCACGCTGATGCAGCTGGCATGCTGGTATCCGCGATAGCCGATCGTCGCCGATGTCGCGCCCAGCTCGGTCACCCGGTTGCGGATGAAATCGTCCAGCGCGCCGGTGGTGACGCCCGGTGCGACCATCGGCCCCACCTCGTCCAGGATCCGCGCGGCCAGGGCGCCCGCCGCCCGCATGCCTGCGAAATCCCCGGGCATGTGCAGGCGGATGCCTTCCCTCGTGATACGGCCTTCATCCATCGCTGATCCTTTCTGTCTGCCGCCCTAGATAGAGACGCGCGCCCACTTGTTCCAGCCCCGCCCGCAGGCATAGATGAAGCGCCACACCCAAGGGAGAGCCTCATGCAGTCCGACAACCCCACAGCCGCCATCCTGGTCATCGGCGACGAGATCCTGTCGGGCCGCACCCGCGAAGGGAACGCCCATCACCTGGCCCAGGTGCTGACCGCCACCGGCATCGACCTCCAGGAGATCCGCGTCGTGGCTGACCATCCCGACCGCATCGTCGACGCGATCCGCGCGCTGGACCGGACCCTGGGGGGTGCCTACGATCTGTTGTTCACATCGGGCGGCATCGGCCCCACGCATGACGACATCACCGCCGATGCCGTGGCCGTTGCCCATGGCACCACGGTCGAGATCAACGACCGCGCCCGCGCCCTGCTGGCCGACCGCTGCGCGCGCATGGGGGTCGAGCTGAACGAGAACCGCCTGCGCATGGCCCGCATCCCGGTCGGCGCCACGCTGATCGACAATGCCGTCTCGGCCGCGCCCGGCTTTTCCATCGGCGCGACCCATGTGATGGCCGGGGTGCCGGAGGTGTTCCGCGCCATGGTCGCCTGGCTGATCCCGCAGCTGCCCGTGGGCCGCCCGGTGCAATCCCTGACCGTCGAGGTCCGCCGCGGCGAAAGCGAGGTGGCCGAGGACCTGAAGGCCGTCGCCGCCGATTACGCCGACCTGTCGCTGGGGTCATATCCCTTCCGCGACGACACGGGCTGGGGCACGAACCTGGTCGTGCGGGGGCTGGATGCCACCCGCGTCGATCAGGCGATGGCCGCGCTGCGCGCCCGCATCGGGCTGTGAGGCCGGACCCCGCCCTGGCCGCCGCCTTCGAGGCGACCTGGTCCGCCGCCGAAACCCTCCGCTGCGGCGGGTTCCTGGTCGGGCGGGGTGCGGGGGCGGGCGGGCGTGTCAGCTCGGCCATCGCGGTCGGTCGCTGGACGCAGGCGGATATCGACGCCGCCTGCGCGCAGCATGCCGCCTGGGGCCAACCGCCGCTGTTCCGTGCCTGGGACGATGAGGTCGACCTGATCGCCGCCCTGACTGCGCGCGGCCTGACCGCCCATATCCCGACGCTGGTCATGGCCGCGCCCGTCGCCGCGCTGACCGACCGGCCGATCCCCCCGGTCACCGCCTTTGCCATCTGGCCCCCCCTGGCGATCCAGCGCCAGATCTGGGCCGCCGGCAACATCACCCCCGCCCGCCAAGCCGTGATGGACCGCGTGCCCCAGCCCAAGGCCGCCCTGCTGGGCCGCATTCGCGACCGCGCCGCGGGCGCGGGCTTTGTCGCGCTGCACGACCGGACCGCGATGGTCCACGCGGTCGAAGTCCTGCCCGCCTTCCGCCGTCAGGGCCTCGCCGGATGGATGATGCGCCAAGCTGCGCTCTGGGCGCAGGACCTGGGCGCCACGCGCATCGGCCTGGCCGTCAGCTGCGCCAACACGACCGCCCAGTCCACCTATGCCAACCTCGGCTTCACCATCGCCGGCAGCTACGCCTGTTACGGCCCCGCCGCCTGACCCAGGAACCGACCGCGCCCGGACCGCAGGTCCGGGCGCCACCGACGGCCGCGACCCCGGCCCGTCAGGGCCGGTCAGGCGCGGCCGTCCGCCCCCCTTACAGCTCGGTCCGCAGCTCCCACAGGTCGGGAAACAAGACCACGTCCAGCATCCGCCGCAGATAGTTCACCCCTGACGTGCCCCCCGATCCGCGCTTGAAGCCGATGATCCGCTCCACCGTCGTCACATGGTTGAACCGCCAGCGGCGAAAGTAATCCTCGAAATCGACCAGCTTCTCAGCCAGCTCATACAGCTCCCAATACCGCGCCGGATCGCGATAGACCTCGGCCCAGGCCGCCCGCGCCGCCGCGTCCGGCGCATGGGGCGCGTCCAGCGCCGTGCGCGCCGCCACATCGAACCCCGCCGCCCGCAGCCGTCCCAGCACCTCATCATACAGCGACGGCCGCGCCGCCTCCTCCCGCAGGGCATCCGCCAGGTCGGGGCGATGCGCATGGGGCGCGATCATCGCCATGTTGCGGTTGCCCGCGACGAATTCGATCATCCGGTACTGATGCGACTGGAACCCGCTGCTTTCGGCTAAAGCGGGGCGAAAGGTCGAGTATTCCGACGGCGTCATGGTGCGCAGCACGTCCCAGGCCGAATTCAGCTGCTCCATGATCCGCGCCACGCGGGTCAGCATCTTGAAGGCGGGGCGCAGGTCGCCCAACGCGATCCGCTTGCGTGCCGCCCCCATCTCCAGCAGCGCCAGCTTCATCCACAATTCAGACGTCTGGTGCTGGATGATGAACAGCATCTCGTCATGCGCGTCCGACAGGGGGGCTTGGGCCGTCAGCAGCCGGTCCAGCCCCAGATAATCGCCATAGGACATGCGCCCGTCGAACGACATGCGGGCGCCTTCTTCAGCGGGGTCGATGGTCATTGCTTCAGCCTGAACCTCTGGATCTTGCCGGTCTGGGTCTTGGGCAGGGCGTCGCAGAACACCACCCGGCGGGGATATTTGAAGGGCGCGATCGCATCCTTGACGTAGCGCTGCAACCGCTCTGCGGTGGCGGTGTCGGGGACCACGCCGGGGGCCAGCACCACATGCGCCTCGACGATCTGGCCGCGTTCCGGGTCGGGCGCGCCGATCACCGCGCATTCCAGCACGTCCGGATGCGCCAGCAGCGCGGCCTCCACATCCGGCCCGGCGATGTTATAGCCCGAGGACACGATGATGTCGTCGCAGCGGGCCGCGAAATGGAACCGCCCCTCGGCATCCTGCCAGAAGGTGTCGCCGGTCAGGTTCCAGCCATCCCGCACGTAATCCCCCTGCCGCGCATCGTTCAGATAGCGGCAGCCCGTGGGCCCGATGACGGCCAGATGGCCCAGCTCTCCGCGCGGAACCTCTTTGCCCGCGTCATCGACGATCCGCGCGCGGTATCCGGTCACGGGCCGCCCGGTGCAGCCCGGATGGCTGTCGTCCAGCCGGTTGGTCAGAAAGATGTGCAGCATCTCGGTCGCGCCGATCCCGTCCAGCATCGGCTTGCCCGTGCGGTCGTGCCAGTCCTGCCAGATGGGCGCGGGCAGGGTTTCCCCCGCGCTGATCGCCACGCGCAGGCTGGACAGGTCCGCCCCCTGATCCATCGCGCGCAGCATCACCCGATAGGCCGTGGGCGCGGTCACGCAGACGGTGGCGCGGTGGCGTTCGATGATCTCGATCAGGTTCGGGGGCGACGCATTCTCCAGCAGCACCGCGCTGGCCCCAAAGCGCAGCGGGAACACCGCCAGCCCGCCCAGCCCGAACGTGAAGGCCAAGGGCGGCGATCCGACGAAGACATCGTCCGGCGTCACCCCCAGCACCTCGCGCGCATAGCCGTCGGCGATGATCAGCAGGTCGCGATGGAAATGCATCGTGGCCTTGGGTTCCCCCGTCGATCCGGAGGTCATCCCCAACAGCGCCACGTCGTCCCGCCCGGTCCGCACCGCATCGAAGCGCACCGGTTTCGTCAGCGCCGCGCGGTCCAGGTCGGCGTCGTGGTTGGCCGTCCCGTCAAAGCCCACGATGGGCACCGGCCCCGCGGCCTGCATCTCGTCCATCAGGCGGGTGTCGCACAGCGCCAGGTCGACCTGCGCCTTGTCGATGATCTGGCGCAGCTCCTTGGCGCGCAGCATGGGCATGGTGTTCACCACCACCGCCCCGGCCTTGGTCGCGGCCAGCCAGCAGGCGACCATCGCGGGGTTGTTCGCCGACCGGATCAGCACCCGGTTGCCGGGCCGCAGCCCGTAATCCGCGACCAGCGCATGGGCCAGCCGGTTGGTCCAGTCCGACAGTTCCTTATAGGTCCGCGCCCGCCCGTTGCCGACCAGCGCCACCCGGTCGCCGAACCCGCGATCGACCATGCGATCCGTCAGTTCCGCCCCCACGTTCAGCCAATCGGGATAGTCGAAACCGGCCAGCTCGATCCGCGGCCAAGCGTCCTCTGGGGGCAGGTTGTCGCGCGTAAAGCTGTCCTCGTGCCCGCTTGGTCCCAGCATCACCGTCCCCCTATTCCGGCACCACGGCCGTGGCCTCGATCTCGACCTTGGCGCGGTCCTCGACCAGCGCCACGACCTGCACCAGCGCCATGGCCGGGTAATGCCGCCCGATCACCTCGCGATAGGCCGCCCCCACCGCGCGCAGCGCGCCCAGGTATTCGTGCTTGTCCGTGACGTACCAGGTCAGGCGCACCAGATGCTGGGGGCCCGCGCCCCCTTCCGCCAGGACTGCTACGATGTTCTCCAGCACCTGCCGGACCTGGCCCGCGAAATCGTCGGTCTGAAAGACCTGATCCGCGTCCCAGCCCACCAGCCCGCCGGTAAAGATCATCCGCCCCCGGGCCATGATCCCGTTGGAATAGCCAGATGCGCGCTTCCACGTCGCCGGATGCAGGGGTTCATGCATGATGCGCCTCCAGAATGGTGCGGATGTCGTCGGGCCAGGGGGACGGGGTGAAATCGCGCGCCATCCAGACCACGGTGGCGCGCGCCTCGACCCGGTCCTCGGCGCGGACCAGGAAGCGGGCGCTGGTCCGGCCCAGATGCTCGACCGCCAGCGTCCATTCGACCCGGTCGCCAAGGCGCGACGGCTTGCGGAATGCCATCTCCAGCGCGACGGTGGGCATCCCCTGGCCCGCCGCCATCATCGGCCCGAACCCATGGCCTACGACGTCTAGAAAGAACGTCTCGACCATGTGGTTCACCATCTCCGCATAGCGCGGATAAAAGACGATCCCCGCCGGGTCGCAATGGCAGAACTCGATGGGAATGATGCGGGTATGGGTCATGCGCCCTCCAGGATGCTGCGGGCGATGACGACGCGCTGCACGTCGCTGGCCCCCTCATAGATGCGCAGGGCGCGGATCTCGCGGTACAGGCTCTCGACCGTGCTGCCGGTGCGCACGCCGTCGCCACCATGCAGCTGCACGGCCTGGTCGATGACCTCCTGCGCGATCTCGGTGGCGTACAGCTTGGCCATCGCCGCCTCGCGCGTGATGCGGGGGGCACCTTGGTCCTTGGCCCAGGCCGCGCGATAGATCAGCAAGGCGGCGGCATCGATCTTCAGCGCCATGTCGGCCAGATGCCCCTGGACCATCTGCAGCTCCGCCATCGGCGCGCCCTGGATCTGGCGCGAGCGCACGCGGGCCAGCGCCTCGTCCAGTGCCCGGCGCGCAAAGCCCAGGGCCGCGGCCCCGACCGTGGGACGGAAATGATCCAGCACCGTCATGGCGATGCGGAACCCCTGTCCCGGCTGGCCGATCAGTGCATCATCGGGCAGCCGCACCCCGGTCAGCCGCAGATGCGCCAGCGGATGCGGCGCCATCACCGCGATTCGGCTGATCACCTCAAGGCCGGCCGTATCCGCAGGAAGCAGAAAGGCCGACAGCCCCCGCGCGCCCGGCGCCTCTCCGGTCCGCGCCACGATCACATAGACATCCGCGATCCCACCGTTCGAGATATAGGTCTTTTCCCCGTCCAGCACCCACCCGTCGCCATCGCGCCGCGCGCTGGTCGCCAGCCGCGCGACGTCGGACCCGGACCCCGGCTCGGTCAGCGCAAAGCCCGCAATCGCCCGCCCCGCCCGCGTCCGCTCCAGCCAGTCCCGCTGCGCGGCATTGCCAAACAGCGTCACGGCGCCCATGCCCAGCCCCTGCATGGCGAAGGCAAAATCCGCCAACCCGTCATGGCGCGCCAGCGTCTCCCTGATCACACACAGCGCGCGCACGTCCAGCGCCTCGCCCCCCGAATGCGCCAGCCAGCCCGCATCCCCCAACGCCCGCACCAGCCCCCGGCAGGCCCCGTCCACATCGCCGTGATCCACCGGCAGCGCCCCCACGGCCCACTCCTCCAGCCCCTGGGCCAGCACCCGATGCCGATCCTCGAAGAACGGCCAATCCAGAAAGCTGCGATCCATTTCTTCTTCACCCAAATATCCCGGGGTCCGGGGCAGAGCCCCGGTTCCCTCAGTTGCCCTCGAAGACCGGCACCTCTTTGGCGACGAACGCCCGATAGGCCCGCTCGAAATCGCGCGTGCTCATGCAGATGGCCTGGGCCTGCGCCTCGGCCTCGATCGCCTGATCCAGCCCCATGGTCCATTCCTGCAACAGCTGCGTCTTGGTGATGCCATGCGCCCAGACAGGCCCCGCCGCGATCGCGCGCGCCAACTCCATCGCGGCGGCAAACACGTCGTCATGCAGGCTGTTCCAGAACCCCCACCGCTCGCCCTCCTCGGCGCGCAGCACGCGACCGGTGTACAAAAGCTCCGCCGCCCTGCCCTGTCCCACGATCCGCGGCAGCATCGCGCAGGCGCCCATGTCGCAGCCCGCCAGTCCCACCTTGGAGAACAGGAACGCGGCCTTGGCGGACGGCGCGGCCAGCCGCAGGTCGCTGGCCATGGCCATGATGGCGCCCGCGCCCACGCAGATGCCCTCGACAGCGGCGATCACCGGCTTGCCGCAATGGATCATCGCGCGCACCAACTCCCCGGTCGTGCGGGTAAAGGCCAGCAGCTGCGGCATCTCCATGCCGACCAGCGGGCCGATGATCTCATGCACGTCGCCGCCCGAACAGAAATTCCCGCCGTTGGAGGCCAGCACCACCACATCCACGTCCGACGCATGGGCCAGCATGCGAAAGCAGGCGCCCAGCTCGGCATAGCTCTCAAAGGTCAGGGGGTTCTTGCGCTCGGGGCGGTTCAAGCGGATCACCGCGATGCGGTCCGTGACCTCCCACAGGAAATGCTCGGGCGCCAGGGCGGCCATTGTGACGGGTTTCATGCGTGCCTCCCGGCGCGGGACAGGATGTCGCGCAGCGCCTCCAGATCGGTTTCCGTCAATTGGCCAAAGATCGCATCGACCTCGGCCTCGTGGCCCAGGGCCATGATCTCGAACGCCTCCAGGCCTTCGGGCGTCAGGCGGACGCGGATGCGGCGGCGGTCGCCATCCTCGGCCTCGCGCCGGACCATGCCGTCGGCCTCCAGCCGGTCGACCACCGCCGTGGCGTTGCCATTCGACACCAGCAGCAGACGCGACAGCTCGGACATCGTGACCCCGTCCCGCCTGCGCCACAAAGCCGCCATCACGTCGAACCGCGGCAGGGTCGTGCCATGGTCGCGGCGCAGATAGTCGCGCAGGCGATTCTCGGCCCCCCGCGTCACGCCCAGCAGGCGGATCCAGGCCTTCAACCGCCGCTTGGACAGATCGCTCATGCGCTCTCGCCCCCGTCCAGGACGATGGCCTGGCCGTTCACGCTGGCCGCCGCGTTTGAGGCCAGCCACAGCGCGGTGCCCGTGACCTCGGACGGTGCGATCAGCCGCCCCTGGGGGTTCTTTCCCGCCAGCGCGGTCACCGCCGCCTCGCGGTCGCGCCCGGTCTTGTCCATGATGTTGGCGATGCTGCGCCGCGTCATGTCGGTGTCCAGATAGCCGGGGCAGATCGCGTTGACGGTGATGTCCTTCTTCGCCACCTCCAGCGCCAGCGACCGCACCAGGCCCATCACCCCATGCTTGCTGGCCGCATAGGGCGCCGCATAGGCCGCCCCGCGCACCCCCGTGATCGAACAGATCGCAATCATCCGCCCCCCCGGTCCCATCTGCGCCAGGGCCTGCCGGAAGGTCAAAAACACCCCGGTCAGGTTCACCGCGATGATGCGGTTCCAGTGGTCCATCGTGACCTTGCCGAAGGGCGCGGCCTCGGCGATGCCCGCATTGGCGATGACCACCTGACAGGGACCGGCGGCGTCAAAGACCGCGCGGACCTGATCCTCGTCGCTGACATCGCCCTGGACGGCGCGGATCAAGCCCCCGGCCACCGCCTCCAGTTTCGCCGCGTCGCGGCCGGTGATGACGACCTCGTGGCCCTGGGCGGCAAAGGCGCGGGCCATGTCGGCGCCGGTGCCGCTGCCGCCGCCGGTGATCAGGATGCGGGTCATGCGCGGATCTCCTCGGCCTGCTTTTCGGCCAGCCGACGCGCCTGATCGCGGCCCGCGTGATAGGGCAGGGGCCAGTCCGCCCCATCGCGCAGGGCCGTTGCCGCATGCAGCGTCCAATAGGGGTCGGCCAGATGCGGCCGCCCGATCGCCACCAGATCGGCGCGCCCCGCCATCAGGATGCCGTTGGCCTGATCCGCGTCGGTGATGTTGCCCACCGCCATCGTGGCCAGCCCCGCCTGGTTGCGGATGCGATCCGAGAACGGCGTCTGGAACATCCGCCCATAGACGGGCCGGGCCAGCGGCGTCGTCTGGCCGGCCGAGACGTCGATGATATCGGCCCCCGCCGCGTGGAAGGCCTGCGCAATGGCGACTGATTCGTCCGCCGTCACGCCATCCTCGGTCCAGTCCGTGGCCGAGATGCGCACCGACATCGGCTTGTCCTGCGGCCAGACGGCGCGCATGGCGGCAAAGACCTCCAGCGGCCAGCGCAGGCGGTTCTCCAGGCTACCGCCATACTCATCCGTGCGCCGGTTCGACACCGGCGACAGGAACCCCGACAGCAGATAGCCGTGTGCCGCGTGCAGCTCGATCATGTCGAAGCCCGCCGCATCGGCCATGCGGGTCGCGGCCACGAACTGTTCGTTCACTGCCTCCATATCGGCGCGGGTCATCTCGCGCGGCGTGGCGTTACCGTCGGACCAAGGCAGGGCGGAGGCGGCCATGATGGGCCAGTTGCCGTCCTCAAGGGGCTGGTCCATCCCCTCCCACCCGATGCGGGTGGAGCCCTTGCGGCCCGAATGACCGATCTGGCAGCAGATCTTGGCATCCGTCTCGGCATGGACGAAATCGGTGATCCGCCGCCACGCTGCCTGATGCTGGGGCGCATAGAGGCCCGGACAGCCCGGCGTGATGCGGCCTTCGGCGCTGACGCAGGTCATCTCGGTAAAGACCAGCCCGGCGCCGCCCTTGGCGCGTTCGCCGTAGTGGACCAGATGCCAGTCGGTGGGGCAGCCTGCGTGGGCCTTGTACTGCGCCATGGGTGACACGACGATGCGGTTTTTCAGCGCCATGTCGCGCAGGCGGAAGGGCGCAAAGATCGGCGCGCGGCCCGGCTGGCCGCCGGCCTGGGCCTGGAACCAATCCTCGGCCTCGCGGACCCAATCGGGGTCGCGCAGGCGCAGGTTTTCGTGGCCGATGCGCTGGCTGCGGGTCAGCAGGGAATAGGTGAACTGGATCGGGTCCAGGTCCAGGTAACGCTCGACCTCTTCGAACCATTCCAGGCTGTTGCGGGCCGCAGATTGCAGGCGCAGCACCTCGACCCGGCGTTCCTCCTGATAACGTTCGAAGGCGCGGGGCAGGTCGGGCTCAGAGTGGAGGTAATCGGCCAGCGCGATGGCGCTGTCCAAGGCCAGCCGCGTCCCGGACCCGATCGAGAAATGCCCCGTCGCCGCTGCGTCGCCCATCAGCACGACGTTCTCATGGTACCACCGCTCGCAGATGACGCGCGGAAAGTTCATCCAGACGGCGGACCCGCGCAGATGCGCCGCGTTCGACATCAAATCGTGCCCGCCCAGATGGTCCTTGAAGACCTCGCGGCAGGTCTCGACGATCTGCTCCTTGGACATGGCCTCGAAGCCCATCGCGTCCCAGGTCTCCTGCGCGCATTCCACGATGAAGGTCGCGGTGTCGGCGTCGAAGGAATAGACATGCGCCCAGAGCCAGCCATGGGGCGTCTTTTCGAAGATGAAGGTGAAGGCGTCGTCGAATTTCTGTTTCGTGCCCAGCCAGACGAACTTGCAGCGGCGCATGTCGATGTCGGGGCGGAAGACGTCGGCATATTCGGCGCGGACGCGGCTGTTCAGCCCGTCGCAGGCCACGACCAGATCATAGTCGCGGCGATACTGTTCGGCGGTCTGGAACTCGGTCTGAAACTGCAGGTCCACGCCCAGCTGTCGCGCGCGGTCCTGCAGCAGGATCAGCAGCTGCCGCCGCCCGATCCCGGCGAAGCCGTGCCCGCCCGACACCTGCCGGTGCCCGTCGCGGACCACCGCGATGTCGTCCCAGTAGATGAAGTGGTCGCGGATCGCCTGCGCCGAGGCGGGGTCGTTTTTCTGCAGCCGCGACAGCGCGTCGTCGGACAGCACCACCCCCCAGCCAAAGGTGTCGCCCGCGCCGTTGCGTTCCAGCACGGTCACGTCATGCGACGGATCGCGCAGCTTCATCGAGATCGCGAAATAGAGGCCCGCAGGCCCGCCGCCCAGACAGAGAATCTTCATCCCGTGCCACCTCCTGCGATGCAGGCTGGCACGGGTCCGAAATCATTTCAAGCTTGAAACTTCTGCCGCGATGGAGGCTGCGATCATCGCGGGCACTTCGGGCGCGAGGCCCACCGGATCGAGGCGCGGGCCGGTGAAGCCTGCCTGATCCAGCGCCTGCGGCAGGTCGTCGGTCACATGCTCGGCCCGCAGGGCGAACAGCGGCAGGCTGATGGCGCGGTCCAGACCGCGGGCGGCGTCGGCGATGAAGGGTTCCTGTTCGACGAAGCCCGCGACCACGCGGGCGAAATGCGGCGCGATGCGTTCGGCCAGCGCCATGGTGATGTCGTGGCTGGCCTGTCCGCGCTGCGATCCGTGCGCCGACAGCAGCAGGGTCGTGTCCGACAGCGCCCAGCCCTGGGCATCGGCGGCCTGCCGCGCCTTTTCGACGACCAGCGCGTCAAGGCCTGGATCGGTGCCAAAGGGGCGCATGATATGCGCGCCCGGCGCGCCGGCCTGCGTCAGGCGGCGGGGCAGCTCGACGCCGGTGAACCAGCCCTCGGCCATGAACATCGGATAGATGATGCAGTCGCTGCGGCAGGTGCGGGGCAGGGCATCGGGGTCGGCCAGGGTAGCGCCCATGACCTCGACGCCCGGCGCGTGGGCGGCAACCTGCGCGGCCAAAGCTTCGATGGCTTGCTGTTGGGGGGCGGGGTCGCCGGGCTGGCCATGCGAGACGATGACGGCACGCGACAGGATCTGCGGCTGGTCGGCATCATGGAAATACTGCGCCAGGGCATCGGGCATGGGGAATTCTGCCAGGGCGCGGGCGCGGGCATCGGCCGACATCTTACGGGCGGTCTTTTCGATGATGCGGGGGATCTTGTGGTCGGGCTGTTCGGCCATGAAATCGCCCAGATACCAGCGGATGAAGGTGAAGCAGATCACGTCCTCCAGCGCCTGGACCTGGGGGTCGCGCTTGATGCCCTGTTTCGTCAGCATGCGGCGGGCATCGGCGATGTCGTCGTCGTGATAGCCCGCATCGGCCATGATGCCCGCGATGCGGTCCGCGTGACGGCGGCCCTGTTCCTGGCGCCACGCGAGATAGCCGGGGCGGTTCATCGGATAGTCCGCCCGTGGAAGCAGCCAGCGTTCGACATGCTGGCCGCGACAGGCGATGCGCAGCGCGTCCGAGGCATCGGGGAAAAGGCGCTGCTGTTCCGCGGTCATGCGCTGGCCATAGAGCAGGTTCGCGGGCTGGCCATCATCCAGGTTGGGGTCTTGGGCATTGGCGGCGTCGATGGCGGTAAAGGCGTGGTCGAGGCGGGTCATCGCGGGCTCCGGCTGTTTGGGGGAGTGTGCGCAGGGCGGGCGCGGGTGGCAAGCGGGGAAGGGGGGCGCTGCCCCCCGTCCTTGCGGACTCCCCCCGGGATATTTTTCTGAAGAAGAAGGGTCAGGGCAGGGTGAAGAGGTCGGGGATGTCGGCGTGGTAGTCCAAAAGGATGCGGGCGGCGAGGTCGGCGATGAGCGGGGCCATGCCGAAGCCGATCTTGAAGCCGCCATTGGCGATCAGGTGGCCGGGGCGGCCGGGCCAGGGCGCCAGGATCGGCGCGCGCGAGCGGGCGCGGGGGCGCAGGCCGGCCCAGATGTCGAGGGTTTCGGCATGGGCCAGTGTGGGGCAGAGGGCGGTGGCGCGGGTCAGGAGGGTCCGGGCCTGATCGTCGGGGCCGGGGTGGTCCCAGGTGTTTTCCGAGGTCGAGCCGATGGCCGTGGTGCCGTCGGCATGGGGCACGATGTGCAGCCCGTCGGCAAAGAGTTGCGGGCTGTCGGGGGCGGCATGGGACAGCAGCAGCGACTGGCCCTTGACCCCTTGGCCGATCCTGCGGTCCAGCGCGGTGTTCAGCGCCATGAGGCCGGGGGTGCCGGTGGCCCAGATCGTGGGGGCGTGGTTGTCGGGGGCGGGGGTGTGTTCGTGGATCCGGCCTCCCCCGGCGCGGATCGCCGTGGCCAGCGCCTGCAGGGCGGCGCGGGGGTTCAGGCGGGCGGTCAGTCCGTCGGTGAGCCACAGGCCGGTGGGGCTGGGCGGGATCAGCGGGCCCTGGGGGTCGCGGGTCAGGGTCATGCCCAGATCGGCGGGCCAGTGGCGGGACGCGGCCTCGATCCGGGCGGGCAGGCGGGCGGCGGTCTGTGCGTCCGGCACGGGTTGCAGGCGGCCGGTGCGGGCATAGCCGGTGGGCACGCCCGAGGCCTGTTCGACGCTGGCCCAGAAGGCGGGGGCCGCCAGCAGGCTGTCCAGCTGCAGCTGTTTCTTGGTGTTCCAGGGGTCGGGCGCGTGGGGCGCCAGGGCGCCGACATGGCCGCCGGATGCGCCTGCGCCGATGGCCGCCGCCTCGAACACGGTGACCTGCGCGCCGCGCCGGATCAGCGCCCAGGCCGCGGCCAGCCCGAAGACGCCGCCGCCCGCCACATGGATCACCCTTGCCAAACCCGCGCCCTTTCCCGACAGATGCGTCATGAGCGACCTAACCCATCCCCGCCCCGATGACGAGCCTGCGCTGGACTGGCGCGACGGTAGCGTCCCCGTGTCGCAGCGGTTCGACGACCCCTATTTCAGCCTGTCCGGTGGGCTGGAGGAGACGCGCCACGTGTTTCTGGGCGGCAACGACCTGCCCGCGCGGCTGGTGCCGGGCTTTCACGTGGCCGAAACCGGGTTCGGCACCGGGCTGAACGCGCTGGCCCTGGCGCAGGTGGCGCAGGTGCCGGTGCGGATGACCAGTTTCGAGGCCTTTCCGATGAGCCGGGCGCAGCTGGAACAGGCGCATGCGGCCTTTCCCGAACTGGCCGATCTGGCGCAAGCGCTGCGCGATAGCTGGGGTCAGGGGATGATTCAGGTGGGTCAGGTTGCGTTGACGGTGGTGCTGGGCGATGTGCGTCAGACTCTGCCCGCGTGGGGGCAGGCGGCGGATGCGTGGTTCCTGGACGGCTTTTCTCCGGCCAAGAACCCTCAGATGTGGGGGGCGGATGTCATGGCGCAGGTCGCGGCGCATACGGCGCCGGAGGGCACATTCGCGACCTATACCGCGGCGGGCCATGTGCGCGGCGCGCTGGCCGAGGCGGGTTTTGCGGTCACCCGCAGCCCCGGTTTCGGGCGCAAACGGCACATGAGCCGGGGGGTTCTGACCGGCTGATCGGGCGCGCCACTGGCAATCGCGTGGCAGAGCGCCTATCTGCCAGAACCGGACAGCCGTGGCCGCGCGCCCCTGCCCCTCAACAGACCCACAGGAGAGACGCATGGCCGCGATCATCGACATCGACCATCTGTCGAAGCAATACGGCAGCGGCACCAAGGCCTTGGACGACGTGACCCTGACCATCGACGAGGGCGAGATCATCGCCCTTCTGGGCCCGAACGGCGCGGGCAAGACGACGCTGATCTCGATCATCTGCGGGCTGGTCACGCCCACCGGCGGCACGGTCCGCGTGGGCGGGCACGACATCCGCACCGACTGGCGCGCCGCGCGCAAGCTGATCGGCCTGGTCCCCCAGGAGATCGCGCTGGAGCCGTTCGAAAAGGTGATCAACTGCGTCCGCTTCACCCGCGGATTGTACGGCATGCCCCCAAATGAGGCCTATATCGAACGCATCCTGCGCGCCCTGGCCCTGTGGGACAAGCGCGACGCCGCCACGCGCGAGCTGTCGGGCGGCATGAAGCGCCGGGTGCTGATCGCCAAGGCGCTGTCGCATGAACCCAAGGTGCTGTTTCTGGACGAACCCACCGCCGGCGTCGATGTCGCGCTGCGCCGCGAGATGTGGGAGGTCGTGGGCGATCTGCGCCGCGAGGGCGTGACCATCATCCTGACCACCCATTACCTGGAGGAGGCCGAGGAGATGGCCGACCGTATCGGCGTCATCGCCAAGGGCCGCCTGCTGCTGGTCAAGCCCACGGCCGAGCTTATGGGCGATTTCGGCAAGAAGACCCTGGCGATCGACCTGGACCAGCCGCTGGCGGTCATTCCCGACGATCTGGCGGGGCGCGGCCTGACCCTGGCGGCGGATGGGCGGCGGCTGTCGTTTGAATACGACACGCGGGCCGAGCGCACCGGCATCGCGCGGCTGCTGGGCGATCTGGCGGCGCGCGGCATCACGGTGCGCGACGTGTCCACCCGGCAATCCAGCCTGGAGGACGTGTTCCTGTCCCTTGTTTCGGAGGACGCGGCATGACCGGTCTGAACTGGCCCGGCATCCGGGCGATCTTTCACCACGAGATGATGCGCTTTTTCCGCACCATCTGGCAGTCGCTGGCATCGCCGGTCCTGTCGACGGTGCTGTATTTCGTGGTCTTCGGCGCGGCCATCGGCGGGCGCATCCAGTCGGTCGAGGGGGTCGAATACGCGGCCTTCATCGTGCCCGGCCTGATGATGCTGACCGTGCTGCAGCAGGCCGTCAGCAATGCCAGCTTTGGCATCTATTTCCCGAAATTCAGCGGCACGATCTATGAATACCTGGTGTCCCCCGTCGGCTGGATCGAGGTCACGATGGGCTTTGTCGGCGCCGCCGCCGCCAAGGCGATCCTGATCGCGCTGGTGATCCTGCTGACCAGCTTTGCCTTTGTGGGGGTGCATATCCTGCACCCGTTCTGGATGGTCGGGTTCCTGGTGCTGTCCTCGGTCGCGTTCAGCCTGCTGGGCTTCATCATCGGGCTGTGGGCGAAATCGTTCGAACAGCTGCAGATCGTGCCGATGATGGTCATCATGCCGTTGGTGTTTCTGGGCGGGGCCTTCTACTCGGCCAGCATGCTGCCGCCCTTCTGGGAGGGGGTCGCGAAACTGAACCCGGTCCTCTACCTGATCTCGGGGTTCCGCTGGTCGTTCTTCGGGCTGGCCGACGTGCCGGTGGGCGTGTCGCTGGTCGCGGTGGGCATCATGGTGATCGTCTGCCTGGCCATCATCCGGCGCATCTTTGCGACCGGCTGGCGGCTGCGCGACTAGGGGCGGATGCTGTCGCAGATGCGCGCCTGCGGGTCCAGACGGACATAATCGCGGGCGCTGATCACCTGCATCTCCATCGACCGGTTCCAGCCGCCGAACCAACGGTCTCGCACGCCGCCGCGATAGTAGTTGCCCATGATCTGGTCGACATAGGGCGGGATGATCTGGGTGTTGGGGATGCGCGGGGCATGGAACCCGATCCGCGCATGCGGCCCCAGACAGGCGTTCGGCATGGTCGTCAGGATCGTGCAGGCCGACCGGCAATAGCCGCGGATGCGCACCGTGCGCCCCGACGATTCCAGCTCCTGCCGGGTCTGGACCATCTGCAGCACGTTGCCGCCCCGGTGGTTCCAGACGTCGATGAACTGGCCCGCGCGCTGGATGCCCTGCGGCTGCTGGGACAAGGCGGGGCTGGTGGCCGTCAGCGCGGCGATCACGATCAGGGCAAGGCGGCGGGCTGTTTTCATGGCGACATCTGGTCCTTTTTCGCGCCCGGGGTGAAATCACGTTCCAGCGACGGACCACGCAGGCTGCTGGCGAAACGCGCTGCGGGTTGAACCGGTTGCGGGGTGGCGGCGTTGGCGATGCGAACCCTTATTGGAGACGCCCCCATGTTCCGACTGCTCAAGCTGTTTGCCATCTTCAAGATCATCCGCCGTTTCATGGGCCGCCGCTGAGCGCGCCCTGACGGCGGAACGGTCTTTCCCCGCGCCCGCGAATCGCATATCTGCGGGCGATGCAGCAGAATCCGCCCGACATCCGCCCCGACCTTGCCCGTGCCCGCGTTCCCGATGACCGGCGCGAGGGACAGCCGACCATCGGCATGGTGTCCTTGGGCTGCCCCAAGGCGCTGGTGGACAGCGAACGCATCCTGACCCGCCTGCGGGCCGAGGGCTATGCGATCAGCGCGGACTATCACGGCGCGGATGCGGTGGTCGTCAACACCTGCGGCTTTCTGGACAGCGCCAAGGCCGAATCGCTGGACGCCATCGGAGAGGCGCTGCGCGAGAACGGCCGCGTGATCGTCACCGGCTGTCTGGGCGCGGAACCCGACTATATCACCGGCGCGCATCCCAAGGTTCTGGCCGTCACCGGCCCACATCAATACGAACAGGTGCTGGACGCGGTGCACAAGGCGGTGCCGCCGCAGCCCGACCCGTTCATCGACCTGCTGCCGGCCAGCGGGGTCAGCCTGACGCCGCGCCATTACAGCTATCTGAAGATTTCGGAAGGCTGCAATCACAAGTGCAAGTTCTGCATCATCCCCGACATGCGCGGCCGTCTGGTCAGCCGCCCGGCCCATGCCGTGGTGCGCGAGGCCGAAAAGCTGGTGCAGGCCGGGGTGCGCGAATTGCTGGTGATTTCGCAGGACACCAGCGCCTATGGCCTGGACCGCAGGCACGACACCGAACGCGGGCATCGCGCGCATATCACCGATCTGGCGCGGGATCTGGGCTCGCTTGGCGCCTGGGTGCGGTTGCATTACGTCTATCCCTATCCGCATGTGCGCGACCTGATCCCGCTGATGGCTGACGGCCTGGTGCTGCCCTATCTGGACATCCCGTTCCAGCATGCCCATCCCGACGTGCTGCGCCGCATGGCCCGCCCGGCGGCGGCGGCGAAGACCCTGGACGAGATCGCCGCATGGCGCGCGGTCTGCCCGGAGATCACCCTGCGCTCGACCTTCATCGTGGGCTATCCCGGAGAGACCGAGGCAGAGTTCCAGACCCTTCTGGACTGGCTGGACGAGGCGCAGCTGGATCGCGTGGGCGCCTTTCAGTACGAAAACGTGCGTGGCGCGCGCGCCAACGACCTGCCGGACCATGTCGACCCGGAGGTCAAGCAGGACCGCTATGACCGCTTCATGGAGAAGGCCCAGGCCATCAGCGCCGCCAAGCTGGAGGCCAAGGTCGGCACCCGGATGCAGGTGATCGTCGATGAGGTCGATGCGGATGGTGCCACCTGCCGGACCAAGGCCGATGCGCCCGAAATCGATGGTAACCTGTTCATCGATCAGGGGTTTGACGCGCTGAAGCCCGGCGATATGGTGGACGTGATCGTGGATGAGGCGGGCGAGTATGACCTTTGGGGACGCATCGATGGACCGGCTGCTGACCACGCTGGCGATCAGCCCGGCCTTTGACCCCGAAGGCCAGCCGCGCAAGCCCGGCGCGCTGTGCATCGGCGCGCAGAAGGCCGGGACCAGCTGGCTGGCCCAGATGCTGGGCCAGCACCCGCAGGTCTGGATACCGCCCTTCAAGGAGGTGCAGTATTTCAACCACCTGCACATCCCTGAACACCGCCGCTGGATCGCCTGGCACTATCGCAACAAGCCGCAGGAGATCCGCGACCGCCACAAGATGCGCAAGGTCGACCTGGTGCCCGAACTGGACGCCTATCTGACCGCCATCACCAGCGGCAAGATGTTCCACAACCAGTGGTACAAGCGCGTCTTCGCCCCCGCGCCCGAACACGCGATGCCGATGGATTTCACCCCCGAATATTCCGGCCTGCCCGACGAGGGGGTGCAGGCGGTCCATGACCTGCTGCCCAAGGCGCGCGTGATCTATCTGATCCGCCACCCGGTCGATCGGGCCATATCCCAGCTGCGCATGAACCTGCGCCGCGAAAAGCGCACGCCCGTGACCGAAGCCGACTGGCTGGCCGAGGTCGCGAACCCCGTCCTGGACGAACGCGGCGATTACGCCACCTATCTGCCGCGCTGGCTGAAGCGCTATCCCGACATGCTGGTCCTGCCCTTCGGGCAGATCGCGCGGGCCCCCCACAAGGTCATGGACGCGGTCGAGGCGCATCTGGGGCTGGGCCCCTGCTTTTACGGCAACCTGACGCAAAAGGTCTTTGCCAATCCCGACGGGCCGATGCCGCCCCCTGCGGCCGTGGCCGCACTGGAGGCCCGGCTGGCCCCGCAGATGGACGCGCTGCGCGACATCATGGGCGCCGATTTCGCAGCCGAGGTGCGCTGATCTTCCATCGGACGCCCGTTTCCCTTACAAAGCGGCAAATTCACAGGAGTTTCCGATGGCGTCCTATCAGTTCGTCTACCACATGGACGGCGTGTCCAAAACCTATCCCGGCGGCAAGAAGGTGTTCGAGAACATCAAGCTGAACTTTCTGCCGGGCGTCAAGATCGGCGTCGTCGGCGTCAACGGATCGGGCAAATCCAGCCTGATGCGCGTGATGGCCGGCATCGACAAGGATTTCACCGGCGAGGCCTGGGCCGCCAAGGGCGCGACCGTCGGCTATCTGCCGCAGGAGCCGCAGCTGGACGAATCCCTGGACGTGCGCGGCAACGTGATGCTGGGGGTCGCGGCCAAGCAGGCCAAGCTGGATCGCTATAACGAGCTGGCGATGAACTACTCGGATGAGACCGCCGAGGAGATGTCGGCCCTGCAGGACCAGATCGACGCCGAGAACCTGTGGGACCTGGACAGCCAGGTCGATGTCGCGATGGAGGCCCTGCGCTGCCCGCCCGACGACGCCGATGTCAGCACCCTGTCGGGCGGCGAACGCCGCCGGGTGGCGCTGTGCAAGCTGCTGCTTGAGGCGCCGGACATGCTGCTCTTGGACGAACCGACCAACCACCTGGACGCGGAAACCATCGCCTGGCTGCAAAAGCACCTGATCGAATACAAGGGCACGATCCTGACCGTGACCCACGACCGTTATTTCCTGGACGACATCACGACCTGGATCCTGGAGCTGGAGCGCGGCCGCGGCATCCCGCATGAGGGCAACTATTCGTCCTGGCTGGAGGCCAAGGCCAAGCGCGTCGCCCAGGAGGCCCGCGAGGACAAGTCCAAGCAGAAGGTCCTGGAAAAGGAACTGGAATGGATCCGCGCCGGTGCCAAGGCCCGTCAGGCCAAGCAGAAGGCCCGCGTCAACGCCTATAACGAGATGGCCAACAAGACCGAGAAAGAGCGCATCACCAGCGCCCAGATCATCATCCCCAACGGCGAACGCCTGGGCGGCAAGGTGATCGAGGTCACCGGCCTGAAAAAGGCCATGGGCGACAAGCTGCTGATCGAGAACCTGGACTTCACCATCCCCCCCGGCGGCATCGTCGGCGTGATCGGTCCGAACGGCGCGGGCAAGTCGACCCTGTTCCGCATGCTGACCGGACAGGAGCAGCCCGACGAGGGCACGATCACCCTGGGCGACACGGTGCAGCTGTCCTATGTCGACCAGTCGCGCGACGCGCTGGGCGATGACAAGAACGTCTGGGAGGAGATCAGCGGCGGTGCCGAGCTGATCGCGCTGGGCGATGCGACGATGAACAGCCGCGCCTATTGCAGCGCCTTCAACTTCAAGGGCAGCGACCAGCAGAAAAAGGTCGGCACCCTGTCGGGCGGCGAGCGCAACCGCGTGCATATGGCGAAACTGCTGAAATCGGGCGGCAACGTGCTGCTGCTGGACGAACCGACCAACGACCTGGACGTCGAGACCCTGCAGGCGCTGGAGGCGGCGCTGGACGACTTCGCGGGCTGCGCGGTGATCATCAGCCACGACCGCTTTTTCCTGGACCGGTTGTGCACGCACATTCTGGCCTTCGAGGGCGATGCCCATGTCGAATGGTTCGAAGGCAACTTCGAGGCCTATGAGCAGGACAAGATCCGCCGCCTGGGCCCGGATTCGGTCAACCCCAAGCGCGTGAAATACAAGAAGTTCACGCGCTGATCGCATGATCCCGCTGCGCCCGGCGCGCAGCGGGAAATCCGACGCTGGCCTGTTCTGGTCGGGGCGGTGCTTTCCTGAAAGCTTTAGGGACAGGGTGCGTTGACGCATTCGTGAATTGTCCGTAATCCGAATTATTAACTGTGTTTCGGATTATGGCAATGAAAATTAAAGCTTTTTTTACGACCTCCGTTCTGGCGGCGCTGGTGGCCAGTGCGTCATCGGCGCAGGATGCGGTGTCGCCCGACGCGGCGCCAACCCTGCGCGCGACCCTCTATGTCGCATCGGGATCGGCGCGGGCCGACGGTCCGTTCGAGAATGACGACCCGCCCTTTGCGATCGGCATCATGGCCCAGGCACCCGACAGCCGCCTGATCTTCGGCGCGGATCTGGGGCGCGAGGGAACGTTCCTCGATTCGACCTGGCGACAGAACGAGGCGGTCAAGCAAGGCACCTCTGTGAACCTGCTTGTCGGGGCGAATCTGTTGGATGCAGGCGCGTGGAAGGCGGATGCCGCTGCGCTGCTGGGGGTTCGGACGGCCTCCGCGGATTGCGCGGATTCCTATCTGGGCTATCAATGCTATGCCGATACCCCGCCCAGCACCGAATACGAGGCGAACTTCGGCGCACTGGTGACGGTAACCTATTCGCGCATGACCCTGGGCATCCGCGCGACCGGCGAAAGCACCCAGATCGTCGCGGGCCTGCGCTTCTGACAGTGCGGCGCCCATGAAAAAAGCGGCCCCGGAGCGGGGGCCGCTTTCGGTGCGTGGTTCGGCAGGGATCAGAAGCGGAACGAGGCGCGCAGCTGGATCATGTCGGTGTCCAGGTCGGCGCCGGACACGTCCAGCACGTCGTCAAAGTCCTGGCGGGTGTATTCCGCGCCGACGACGAAACGCTCGGTCACCTTGAAGTCGGCGCCCAGGCCATAGGTCACGGCCGTCTCGGACAGATCGCCGCCGTCGATATGCGCGGCGCCCAGGCTGACATAGGGCATGAAGCGGCCCAGGTCGTAGCCGGCGCGGCCGCGCAGGCGGACCAGGTCGGCATTGTCGCTGTAGTCCAGGTTGATGCGGTTATAGTCCAGCTCTCCGCCCAGGACGAACTGGCCAAAGTCGCGGTTGTAACCGGCATGCAGACCATAGGCGTCAAAATCTTCCGATAAGGACTCGCCGCCGAAGGACAGCTCGGCATCGCCCTGGCCGTACTGCAGACCGGCATAGAAGCCCGTCCAGTCCGACACCGGGGTGACGACCGGCGCCACGACCGGGGCGGGCGCGGTTTCGACCACGGGGGCGACATAGCCTCCGGCATGGGCGGCACCCGACACGAGGACGACGGCGACGGCGGCGGGAATGAATTTCATCTTGGATCTCCAGATCAGCGGTTGTCCGTCTGATCTAGGGCAGGGGTCCGGCGGGTGAAACCGACTGAACCTGTCTGTCTGATCCGTCGTGTCGCAGGGGCAACCACGACGCCGTGAGCGGATGTGAGCATGCCGCCACGGTCATTCGCGCAGGGCCCGCCCGGGCAGGCGCGGGGCGATGCGGCCCCGATCACGGCATGGGCCGACCACAGGGATCGCCCGCCGGGCGGTGCGGAAAATCCATGCACCGGGGGTTGCCGGGGTCCCGCGCATGCGGCCCGGTCTGCTGCGTCCCCTGCGATTACAGGGGCTTGGCCGCTGCGCTCAGGACATGACCTGCCGGGCACCGCCGCAGCGGGTGCGGGTCGCGGGGGTCACCGTCGCGGGCGGCGCGACGCTGTCCGGGGCGGCGATGACGGGCGGCGTGGCGGGGGTCTGCTGCGCCAGGGCGGGCAGCGGCGACAGCGCCAGGGCAAGGGCGGCGATCAGGCGGGGCATGGGATCTCCTTTCCGATGAGCCCCAACAGGGTGCGCCCGAATCGCCCGGGGACCAAACGGAAACTGCGCCTCAGCGGGTCTTGCCGGAAAAACCGGGCGGCCTGCGGGCGATCCAGGCCCAGAAGGGGGCAAGGTCGGGATGCGCGCGCAGCGCCTCGACGGTGTTGACGCTGCGGGCCAGTTCCGTCTCGCGCAGGGTCTTGTGGATGGTCTTGTGGCAGATGTGGTGCAGAAGGACCGTGGGCCCGCCCTTGCCGCCGCGCAGCTTGGGGATCAGGTGGTGGCGGCTTTGCGGGACATCCGCCGGAATGGGCCGCAGGCACAGGGGGCAGACGGGGTCCGGCCCCTCGGCATCGTGGCGCAGGGGGTCTGACGCCATCGTGACCAGCGGGTCATGGTATCGCGGTTTACGCATATGTCGGCCTCGCGTTACGCCATGGGGCATCTGACCCCAGCCCCGCCGAAAGGACAAGCCATGCCGACCCGCCGCACCCTCCTGGCCTCGGCCGCAGCCTTTGCGGCCCTGCCAGCCCTGGCGCAGCAGCGCGACAACCCCATGCCCGAGGACATGCGCCGCGCGCTGGAGCGCGAGCCGACCGCCCCGGTCCTGGGCAACCCCCAGGGCAACATCACGCTGACCGAATTCTTTGATTACAACTGCCCGCATTGCAAGACGATGCTGCCGCTGATGTCCGAGCTGGTCCGGTCGGACCCGCAGCTGCGCGTCGTCTATCGCGAATGGCCGGTCTTTGGTCCGGGGTCGGAATTCGCGGCCCGCGCGTCGCTGGCCACGCTGCCGATGGGGCAATACTGGCGGTTCCACGCGGCGCTGCTGTCCATGCGCAGCCGCGCCGAGCCCGCGACCGTCATGCGCGTCGCCCGCGACCTGGGCCTGGACGAGGCCGATCTGCGCCGCCGCATGGACGCCCCCGAGATCGAGCGCCACATCACCATGAGCCACCTGCTGGCCGATCACATGGGGCTGATGGGCACGCCGACCTTCATCTGCGGGGACGAGGCGACCTTTGGCGCAATGACCCTGGAGGAGCTGCGCGCGCTGGTCGCGCGGGGCCGTCAGACGATGGGGGTCTGAGGGTCGCCCTCGCGCAGGCCCCAGGCCGCGTCCTGCATCTCGCGCAGGCGGGAGGCGGTGCGTTCGAACTCAAAGCTGCCCTCGCCTTCGTTGTACAGCTGTTCGGGCTGGTCGGCGCCGCTGGCGATCAGCCGGACCCGCGCCTCATAAAGCGCGTCGATCAGCGTCACGAACCGCTTGGCCTCGTTGTAGTTCGAGGCCGACAGGCGCGGCACCCCGTCGATCAGCAGCACATCGACCGCCTTGGCCACCGCCAGGTAATCGGCCGGGCCAAGCGGGCGCCCGCACAGGTCCCAGAACCCCGACCGCGCCACGCGCCCGACATGGGCGGGCAGGGTGACCGCGCGCCCCTGCACCTGCAGCGTCAGGGGCGTGGGCGTGGCGCCCCCGGTCAGATCGTCCCAGGCCGCGTCCAGCGCCGCGCGGGCCTGGGCATCGGCGGGCGCGAACCAGACCGGCCCGCCCTGGCGATTCTGGCGATAGTCGGTCTGGCTGTCCAGGCAGGTGACCTCCATCCGCTCGCGGATCAGCGTGATGAAGGGCAGGAACAGCTGCCGGTTCAGGCCATGCTTGTACAGGTCCTCAGGCACGCGGTTCGAGGTCGTGACCACCGTCACCCCCTGGTCGAACAGCACCTGGAACAACCGCCCCACGATCATCGCATCGGCGATGTCGGTGATCTGCATCTCGTCAAAGCACAAAAGGCGGGTCTGCGCGGCCACGGCCTCGGCCACGGGGCGGACGGTGTCCTGTTCGCCCCGGCCCCGGGCGGCGTGCAGACCGGCCTGGATCTCCTGCATGAATTCGTGGAAATGCACACGGCGGCAGGGGATGTCGCCCGCCGCATCGGCCATCAGGTCCATCAGCATGGATTTCCCGCGCCCCACGCCGCCCCACAGATACAGGCCCTTGACCACCGGCGCGGGGTCAGGGCTGCCCACGCCCAGAAACGCCCGCCAAGCCGATTTGCGCGGCGCGGGGGCGGCGGCCATCTGGTCCAGCACGCGGTCCATCTGCGGCAGGATCGCCTGCTGCGCGGGGTCCGCCCGCAGCGCGCCCGACGCGACGCGCTGGTGATAGAGATCGGTGACCCGGCCCATGGCATGCCCCTTTTCGCGTGACCGCCGCACCCCTGCCACAGCGCCCCCCGCCGCCGCAAGGGGGCTGCGCCCTTGACCGGCCCCGCGCGCCCGTGCCACCCCCTGAGGCGTCCCCCAGCACCCCGAGGTTGCGATGTCCGACCCCTCCGTCCTTTATGTCATGGCCGCCGAACCCGAATACGGCCCCGCGCTGCGCGCCCGCATCACGCCGCTGATCACCGGCATCGGCCCGATCGAAGCCGCCGTGCAGCTGACCGCCGCGCTGGCCGCGATGGCCGAGCGCCCCCGCCTGATCGTGTCGCTGGGATCGGCCGGGTCGGCGCGGCTGGCCCAGACCCAGGTCTATCAGGTGGGCGCCGTCGCCTGGCGCGACATGGATGCCAGCGCGCTGGGGTTCGCGCGCGGCTGCACGCCGCTGCTGGATCTGCCGCGGGTGGTCCCGCTGCCGCACCGCATTCCCGGCCTGCCGGTGGCCAGCCTGTCGACCGGCGCCAACATCGTCAGCGGCCCCGCCTATGCCGCGATCCAGGAGGAGATGGTCGACATGGAGACATTCGCCCATCTGCGCGCGGCGCAGCATTTCGGCATTCCCCTGATCGGCCTGCGGGGCATTTCCGATGGCGCGGAGGAGTTGCGCGGCCTGTCCGACTGGACGCAATACCTGGAGGTGATCGACGACAGGCTGGCCCAGGCCGTCGACCTGCTGCAGGACGCGCTGGCCGGGGGCACGCTGCGGCTGTGACAGGGCGCGCGCTTGTCCTTGGGGCGGCGGACCCCTAAACCGGGGCGGCAACACAAAGTGGCAGGACCTATGGCACGCGGCGCAAGCAATCTGGAAGACCGGCCCACCAGCCGACGGGTGGGGGCGCTGGGCGCGCTGTGGCCCTTTGTGCGGCCCTATCGCGTGCAGATGCTGCTGGCGCTGGTGGCGCTGGTGGTGACATCGGCGATCAGCCTGATCCTGCCGCTGGCCGCGCGCCGCGTGGTCGACAACTTCGACGATGGCGCAGGGCTGTTGGACCAGTATTTCGGCGCCGCGCTGCTGATCGTGGCGGCACTGGCTTTGGGCACGGCGGCGCGGTATTTCTTTGTCACGCGGCTGGGCGAGCGGGTCGTGGCCGATATCCGCAAGGCGGTCTATGCCCGCGTCATCACCCTGTCGCCCGCCTTCTTCGAACGGGTGATGACGGGGGAAATCCTGTCGCGCATCACCACCGACACCACGCTGATCCAGTCGGTCGTCGGATCGTCGCTGTCCATCGCGCTGCGCAACATGCTGATCCTGGCGGGGGGGCTGGCCATGCTGGCCTGGACCTCGCTCAAGCTGATGGGGCTGGTGCTGCTGATCGTGCCGGCCATCCTGATCCCGATCATCGTGCTGGGCCGCCGTCTGCGCAGCCTGTCGCGCCAGAACCAGGACTGGATCGCGGCGTCGTCCGGCACCGCCTCCGAAACCCTTCTGGCCGCCCAGACCATCCAGGCCTATACCGCCGAGGCGCGCAGCATGGCGCGGTTCGACGAGGTGACCGAACAATCCTATCGCGTGGCCCGCACGCGCATCGGCACCCGGGCGGTGATGACCGCCATCGTGATCTTCCTGATCTTCGGCGGGGTGATCGGGGTTCTGTGGGTGGGCGCGCGCGACGTGCAGAACGGGGTGATGACGGCGGGGCAGCTGGTCCAGTTCGTGATCTATGCCATCCTGGTCGCCAGCGCCGCCGGCGCCCTCTCCGAGATCTGGGGAGAGCTGCAGCGCGCGGCAGGCGCCACCGAACGCCTGGCCGAGCTGCTGTCGGCCCAGGACACGTTGACCGACCCTTCGATGCCCGTGCCCCTGCCGGCGCCGCTGCGCGGTCAGATCGGGTTTCACGGGGTGGGGTTCAATTTCCCGTCGCGCCCCGATGTCCCGGCCCTGCACGGCTTCGACCTGACCATCCGGCCGGGCGAGACCGTGGCGCTGGTCGGCCCGTCAGGCGCGGGCAAGACCACCGTGATCCAGCTGATCCAGCGGTTCTGGGACCCGCAATCGGGGCAGGTCACGCTGGACGGGATCGACCTGCGCGATCTGGCGCGGGTCGATCTGCGCAGCCGCATCGCCCTGGTGCCGCAGGACCCGGTGATTTTTGCGGCGTCGGCGGCGGAAAACATCCGCCTGGGGCGGCCCGACGCCTCTGACGCGCAGGTGCAGGCGGCGGCGCGCGCGGCCCATGCGCATGACTTTATCGCGGCGCTGCCGCAGGGCTATGACACGGCCCTGGGCGAACGCGGCGTGATGCTGTCGGGCGGTCAGCGCCAGCGCGTGGCCATCGCCCGCGCGATCCTGCGCGACGCGCCGATCCTGCTGCTGGACGAGGCGACAAGCGCGCTGGACGCGGAATCGGAATCGCTGGTCCAGGCCGCGGTCAGCCGCCTGGCCGAGGGACGCACCACCGTCGTCGTGGCCCACCGCCTGGCGACCGTGAAAAAGGCCGACCGCATCATCGTGCTGGACCAGGGCCGCATCGTCGCCACCGGCAGCCACGATCAGCTGGTCGCGCAGGGCGGGCTCTATGCGCGGCTGGCGCGGATGCAGTTCACCGACGGTCCGGGCCAGATCGCTGCCAGCGCCTAACGCGGCGCGGCCAGCACCAGCGCCCAATAGGGCTGTCCGTTCGTGCCAACCGCCTGACCGATGCCGATATGCCGGACCCGGCGGTGCAGCAGGTTGGCGCGATGCCCCTGCGACCCGGCCCATGCGGCCAGCGCGCTGCTGGCATCGGCCTGGCCCGCGGCGATGTTCTCGGCCGCCAGGGCCGTCGGATAGCCCGCCGCGCGGGTCCGCGCGGACAGGCCGCCGCCGCCCTCATGGCTCAGCCGGCCACGGCGGGCCATGTCGCAGGCCTGCCGCGCCGCCGCCTGCGTCAGGGCCGGATCGGCCCCCACCGCCGCCAGCCCGGCCTGCGCCCGCATCCGGGTGATCGCTACGGTCATCGCCTGGCTGTCCGCGATCGAGGGCTCAGTTCAGCGCGGCGCCCCCCAGGCCACGGGCTTGGTCAGCATCATCGCGCCAAGCGCCGCGAGGCAGGACCGTGTCGGCGTCACGAGAGGCACACTTTAGAAATAGTTTGTGCAAGGTGATCACAGAGTCTGTCCTGCGGCATCCTCGGTTGGTCAGCGCGGGGCGGCATAGACCGCCGCCCAGTAGACGGTCCGCCCATCCTCGGCCAGAGCCTGTCCCACACCGAAGTCGCGCACCTGCGGCAGCAGGATGTTGTCCAAATGACCCGGCGATGTCGACCACTCCGAAAGTACGCGGGTCAGCGAGAACGGCCCTGCCGCGATGTTTTCGGCCGCGATGCTGGGCTGATAACCGGACTGTTTCAGCCGCATGGAGGGGCCGGTCGTGGTGCTGCCCAGATGGGTCATGCGCCCGCGCAGCGCCATGTCGCAGGCATGCTGCGCGGCCACGCGCGCCAGCTGCGGATTGGCCTGGACGGGGGGCAGGCCTGCGCGCGCCCGGGCGTGGTTGGTCACCTGCGCGCCTGCCGCGTTATGGGCGGTGGCGGTCGCCACGCAGGTAGCCTGGCCGGGCTGGCCGACTTGAACGGCATGAGGATCCTTGGCCGTCGGGGGCGCCGGTTGGGGCGCACAGCCCGTTACGAAAGCAGCGACCACCGCCATGCACCCAGCCGATCGAAGAATTATGAGACGCATCCGGACCCCTTATTCTGCGAGAATCGCGTATCAGGATTTATACCCGACGGTCGTTAACAAAAGGTTTCGACCGACCGCGTCCTCGGGACGCGCTTTCGGCGGAACCGCGCCGGGGCGGCGGTTGTTCGGCAGGCAGGACATCACAAGGACGATCACATCATGGCCATCTGGGATTTCGTGAAGGATGCGGGCAAGTCGGTTTTCGGCAAGGCCGAGGCCGCGGCCCCTGCCACCCCCGCGGCGCCTGCCCCCGCTGAGGCCCCCGCCCAGGACGACACGCAGCGCAAGGTCGCTGCCCTCAAGGCCGAGCTGCGCGCGCTGAACCTGGACGGGGATGACGTGCATCTGCGCCTGCGCGGCGACACGGTGATCGTGGAATCCAAAGGCGCGGACCGCGAGGTTCTGGAAAAGCTGATCCTGGCCCTGGGCAATATCGAGGGCATCGCCAAGGTCGAGGCCGACCTGCCCGCGGGCGCCCCCGAACCCGTGTTCCACACGGTCAAGAAGGGCCAGACCCTGTCCGCCATCGCCAAGGAGCATCTGGGCGACGCGAACAAGTATGCCGCCATCTTCGAGGCCAACCGCCCCATGCTGAGCGACCCCGACAAGATCTATCCCGGTCAGGTTCTGCGCATCCCGTCCTGACCCGTGACGCCGCGTCCTGCCCTTGGGTGACGCGGCGTTTTCACGCAGGCGTGCCGGGTCGGGCCTTGCCCCCTTTGCCCATATCGGACCATCCTGTCCGGCAGGGAGGGGCTGCATCTGCGGCCCGGTAAGCAGGGGGACCAGATGGGCAAGTTCGGCAGCTATGAGGATCGCGACCGGGTCGAGAGCGAATGCGGCTATGATGCGCGCGACCTGCCGGTGACGATCTATGATTTCGTGGCGCGCACGGCACAACGCTTTCCGCAGCGGCCCGCGATCTCGTTCCAGCTGTTGTCGGGGGCCAAGGATCCGTCAGTCACGCTGACCTGGGCCGAGCTGCTGGAGCGGGTGACCGAGACCGCGAACCTGTTCCGCAGCCTGGGCGTGGGTCCGACCGACACGGTTGCCTATCTACTGCCCAACAGCATCGAGACGCCGGTCGTCCTGCTGGCGGGCGCGACCGCGGGCATCGTGAACCCGATCAACCCGCTGCTGGACGCGACCCAGATCGCCGGCATCCTGCGCGAGACGAATGCCAAGGTGCTGGTGACGCTGAAGGCGTTCCCCAAGACCGACGTGGCCCAGAAGGCCGCCGAGGCCGTGGCCCAGGCCCCGGGCGTCACCCATGTGATCGAGATCGACCTGAACCGCCATCTGCGCGGCATCAAGCGTTACATCGTGCCGCTGATCCGCCCCAAGGTGAAGGTGACCCACAAGGCCAAGGTCCTGAACTTCGAGGCCGCGACCAGCGCCCGCAAGCACACCGCGCTGGATTTCGACGACCCCAAGCAGGATCGCGTCGCCGCCTATTTCCATACCGGAGGCACCACCGGCACGCCCAAGGTCGCGCAGCACAAATACAGCGGCATGATCTATAACGGCTGGCTTGGGGGGACGCTGCTCTTCGACGAGACCGACGTGCTGATGTGCCCGCTGCCGATGTTCCACGTCTTTGCGGCCTATCCGGTGCTGATGTCGTGCATCGCGTCGGGGGCGCATGTGGTGATGCCCACGCCCGCCGGATACCGGGGCGACGGGGTGTTCGACAATTTCTGGTCGCTGATCGAACGCTGGCAGGCGACGTTCCTGATCACCGTGCCGACCGCCATCGCGGCGCTGATGCAGCGTCCGGTCAACGCCGATGTCAGCAGCCTGAAGACCGCGATCTCTGGCTCGGCGCCGCTGCCGATCGAGCTGTACAACCGCTTCAAGGCCGCGACCGGGGTCGAGATCGCCGAAGGCTACGGTCTGACCGAGGCGACCTGCCTGGTCAGCTGCAACCCCGTGAACGGTCTGAAGAAGGTCGGATCGGTGGGCATTCCGCTGCCCTATACGCATGTGCGCATCCTGAACCATGACGATGCGGGGCGGGTGCATGAATGCCCGGTCGACGTCGTCGGAGAGATCTGCGTGGCGAACCCCGGCGTTTTCCCCGGCTCGACCTATACCGAGGCGGACAAGAACCATAAGCTGTTCGCCGATGACCGCTATCTGCGCACGGGCGATCTGGGCCGGATCGACGCCGACGGCTATCTGTGGATCACCGGGCGCGCCAAGGACCTGATCATCCGCGGCGGTCACAACATCGACCCCGCCGAGATCGAGGAGGGGCTGCTGTCCCACCCGGCGGTCTCCTTTGTCGGCGCGATCGGCCAGCCAGACGCCTTCGCAGGCGAATTGCCCTGCGCCTATGTGGAGCTGGTGGCGGGCGCGGATGTGTCGGTCAAGGAACTGGCCGAGCATGCCAAGACGCATATCCACGAACGCGCCGCCATCCCCAAGCATATCCAGATTCTGCCGGAACTGCCCAAGACCGCCGTTGGAAAGATCTTCAAGCCCGACCTGCGCAAGCTGGCGATCACCCGCGTCTATGACGAGGCGCTGGACGGCACCGGCGCCCGCGTCGCCGATGTGCGCGAGGACAAGAAGCGCGGCCTGGTCGCCCATCTGGCCCGCGAGGGGCGCGTGGACGAGGATCAGGTCCGCACCCGTCTGGGTCAGTTCACCACGCCCTGGGACTGGGCGTAAGGCGGGCGGGGCGTCTCAGGCGCCCCGGTCCTGTTCGTCCTTGGCCCAGAGGTAGCCGATGAAGGCGCCCTTGATCAGGCGCAGCAGGATCAGGGTCAGGGCCGTCATCACGAAACCCGTGATGGCCAGCAGCATCAGCGGTTCGGGGCGCCAGATGCCCCAGACCAGCCCCAATAGCGGGATCAGAACCAGCAGCATGATCGTCATGGTGAAGAAGGCCGGCCCGTCCGCCGCCGGATAGCGGCCCAAGGGCGCGTCGCAATGCGCGCAGACCGGGTTCAGCGTCAGATAGCCCTGCATCAACTGGCCCTCTCCGCAGGCGGGGCAGCGGTTGGCCAGACCGCGCATGATGGCGGTGCGGCTGTCTCGGGGTTGGGTCATCGGGCCTCGCAGGGGGTTGGGCGGGGGCGTATCCCGCCGGGGATGGGGCGCGTCAGCCGTTGTCGCGCAGGATGCGACCGGCCAGATACAGCGATCCGCAGATCAGGATGCGCGCGCCCGGCTCGGACGCGGCGATGGTGGCGACCGCCTGAGCGGCATCCGCGGCGATGCGCGTGGCGATGCCCACCGATTGCGCCGCCTGCGCGGTGTCGGTGGCGGGCAGGGTGTTCGGCTCTCCGGGGATGTCGATGGCGGTCAGGCTGGCGGCATGGGAGGCCAGCGGGCGCAGATAGCCCGCGATGTCCTTGGTGTTCAGCATTCCGCAGACCAGATGCGTGGGCCGCGCGGGCATGGTGTCCAGCGTCGCGGCCAAGGCCAGCCCACCCGCCGGGTTGTGGCCCCCGTCCAGCCACAGCTCTGCCCCCTGGGCCAGATCGACCAGCGGGCCGTGGCGCAGGCGCTGCATCCGGGCGGGCCATTCGGCGCGGGTGACGGCGGCGTGGGCCTGGGCGTCGGTCGCGCCAAGCGCGCGCAGGGCGGCCAGCGCGGTGCCCGCGTTCTGGATCTGATGCGGGCCGATCAGATTGGGGCGCGGCAGGTCCCACAGGCCGTGATCGTCCTGAAAGATCATGCCGTCGCGTTCCGCCTGGACCATCCAGTGCTGGCCATGCGCGATGATGGGCGCCGACAGGCCCATGGCGCGCGCCTCGATCACCTGCAGGGCGTCGTCCTGTTGGGGGCCGATGATGACGGGGATGCGGGGCTTGATGATGCCGGCCTTTTCGGCGGCGATCAGGGGCAGGGTCTCTCCCAGATACTGGGTGTGGTCGATCGAGACGGGGGTGATGACCGTCAGGCGCGGTGCGTCGATGACGTTCGTCGCATCCAGCCGGCCGCCCAGGCCGACTTCCAGCAGGGTATAGTCCGCGGGGGTGCGGGCGAAGGCCAGGAAGGCGGCGGCGGTCGTGATCTCGAAGAAGGTGATGGGCTGGCCGTCATTGGCGGCCTCGACCTGGGCCAGGAGGTCGGCCAGGGCGTCGTCGGCGATCAGGCTGCCGGCCAGGCGGATGCGTTCGCGGAACTGCGCCAGATGCGGCGAGGTATAGGCGTGGACGCGCGCACCCCCGGCCTCCAGCCCCGCGCGGATCATGGCCTGGGTGCTGCCCTTGCCGTTGGTTCCGGCGATGTGGATCACCGGGGGGATGGCGCGTTCGGGATGACCCAGGGCCGCCAGCAGGCGGTGCATGCGGTCCAGCGACAGGTCGATGACCTTGGGGTGCAGCGCCATGAGGCGGGCCAGGATCGCATCGGATGTGGTCATGTCACGCCATCTCCGGGGGCCAGCCCCCGGACCCCCGGGATATTTGGATGAAGAAGAAGCCTATTCCGCCGGGGCCGGGATGGTCTCGGGGGAGGGCAGGTCGGCGCGGGTGGGGGCGGGCAGGCCGCCCAGCATCCGCAGGATCGAGATCAGCTCGTCGCGCAGGCGGCCGCGATGGGTCACCCGGTCCAGCATGCCGTGTTCCAGCAGGTATTCGGCGCGCTGGAACCCTTCGGGCAGTTTTTCGCGGATGGTCTGTTCGATGACGCGCGGCCCCGCGAAGCAGATCAGCGCATTGGGTTCGGCGATCTGGATGTCGCCCAGCATCGCATAGCTGGCGGTGACGCCGCCCGTGGTTGGGTGGGTCAGCACGACGATGTAGGGGACGCCCGCCTCCTTGAGCATCTGGACCGCGACCGTGGTGCGGGGCATCTGCATCAGGGACAGGATCCCCTCCTGCATGCGGGCGCCACCGGCGGCGGAGAAGAGGACCAGCGGCTTTTTCACCTTCACCGCGCGTTCGGCGGCGGCGATGATGGCATTGCCCACATACATGCCCATGGACCCGCCCATGAAGCTGAAGTCCTGGCCCACGGCGATGACCGGGGTGCGGCCGATCTCTCCCTCGGCGACCAGCATGGCCTCTTTCTCGCCGGTGGATTTCTGGGCGGCCTTCATGCGGTCGGGGTATTTCTTCTGGTCGCGGAACTGCAGCGGATCAGTGATCGGCTCGGGGACCTTGACCTCGACGAAGGCGCCGCCGTCGAACAGCGCGCCAAAGCGGTCGCGCGGGGTGATCGCCATGTGGTGATCGCAGTTCGTGCAGACGTTCAGGTTGTCCGACAGCTCGCGATGGAACAGCATCGTCCCGCATTCGGGGCATTTGGTCCACAGGTTCTCGGGGACTTCGCGCCGCGAGAAGAGGGAGTTGATGCGCGGGCGGACGTAGTTCGTGATCCAGTTCATCGCGAATGGCCTTGGCTGTTTCAGGCCTCCAGATAGGCCGCGACGCGGGGAATTGCAATTGCCGGGGGCGCGGCGGATGATGCGCGCCATGTGGGCGACGCTGTTCTTTCTGACGCATACGACCGTGTCGCTGGTGATCATCGCCCGCGTGCTGCTGCGTCCGCGGGTCGAGCCGTCGGTCCGGCTGGTCTGGATCATGGTTATCGAGGCCGTGCCGCTGGTGGGTATCGCCGCCTATCTGCTGTTCGGCGAGATCCGCATGAACCAGGCCGAGGTGCAGCGCATGGCCGACGTGCGCGACCGCCTGACCGGGCTGAAGACCGAGGTGCCCGCCGTGCGCACCCGTCCCGACGACCCGGCGGGTCCGGTCATCGCGGCCAATGCGGCCGTTGGCGGCATGCAGGCGGTGGACGGCAACCACCTGGATCTGCTGGAGGAGGGCGACGGGGCCATCGACCGCCTGGTCGAGGCCATCGACGCGGCCCGCGATCACGTCCATGTGCTGTTCTATATCTGGCTGGCCGATGCCAGCGGCACCAAGATCGCCGATGCCCTGTGCCGGGCCGAGGCGCGCGGCGTGCAATGCCGGGTGATCGTCGACGCCCTGGGCTCGCGCGGGCTGGTGCGGTCGCCGCTGTGGGACCGGATGGCGCAGGCGGGCGTGGAATGCGTCACGGCCTTTCCCTGGGGCCTGCCCTTCATCAGCATCCTGTTCCAGCGGCTGGACCTGCGCAATCACCGCAAGATCCTGGTGATCGACAATGCCGTGGCCTTTACCGGCAGCCGCAACTGCGCGGACATGGCCTTTGCGGTCAAGGCGCGCTTTGGCCCCTGGGTCGACATCCTGATCCGCATCGAAGGGCCCGCGGTGCGCCAGCTGCAGGCGGTCTTTCTGGGCGACTGGATGAGCTATACCGGACGCGATCTGGGGCCGATGCTGCAGCCGGTCGATCCGGTGGCCGATCCGGGCGTCGCCACGCAGGTGGTGGCCACCGGCCCGGACCTGCGCGCGGGCAGCGTGTCGGATTGTCTGTCCGCCATGCTGCATGCGGCGCGCGACCGGGTGGTCATCACCACGCCCTATTACGTCCCCGACGCAGCGCTGGATGCGGCGATCCAGGCGGCGGCGCGGCGCGGCGTGCAGGTCACGATGATCCTGCCTGCCAAGAATGACAGCCTGATCGTGGCGGCGACCAGCCAGGGGTTCTATTACGGGCTGCTGGCCGCGGGGGTGCGGCTGATGCTGTTCCAGGACGGGCTGCTGCATTCCAAGATCCTGACCGTGGACGGGCGCATGGCAATGATCGGCAGCGCGAACCTGGACCGCCGCAGCTTTGAGCTGAACTATGAGGTGAACATGGCGGTGTTCGACCCCGATTTCGTGCGGGTGCTGGATGACCGCCAGGCCAGCTATGCCGACCGCGCCCGGCCCGTCACCCTGGAGGAGGTCCGTGCCTGGAGCGCGTGGCGGCGGCTGCGCAACAATCTGCTGGCGCTGGCCTCTCCGTTGCTGTGATGATGGGGCTGACGGCACCGGAGGCCCCATGACCGAACGCACCCCGCTGGACACCGACGACATCGCCCGCGCGCTGGAGGGCCTGACCGGCTGGTCCCTGACGCAGGAGGGGCGCGCCATTACCCGCCGCTTTGACTTCAAGGGCTTTGCCCGCGCGGTCGAGATGGCGAACCTGGCCGCCTGGCTGGGCAACCGGCACGATCATCACCCCGACATCGCCTTTGGCTGGGGCTATTGTGCGGTGACCTTCACGACCCACGACGCGGGCGGGCTGACCCGGGCTGACATCGACTGTGCGGCGCGGCTGAACGCGCTGGTCGCGTAACCAGTTGCGCGGCGACAGGGTTGTTCCGTGCGGCGTCCCGGTTTATCCATGGCATTGGGTCGTGACAGGTTGGGCGGGATGAAAAATCACAGCTTTAACAGGATCAGCCCCGGAGCAATCCCGTATGGTGGCAGATCAGTCATCCAGCGGATCGACGGGCGCGTGCATGGCGCTGCTTGACCACGGGTGGCTGTCGCGCCGACTGCGCGCGCGGGTCACCGCCCAATGGCAGCGGTTACTGAGTGCGGCGCTGCGCGGCAGAAACCCGGTCCCTGCGAACCTGCGCAAAGAGGCGCGCGCGCTGCAGCAGATCCTGTCGCGGTTTCTGCAGGCCGCCGATGCCAATGACGTCGAGGCCCGCGACTCCCTGTCGCGGATCGAGCTGCCTGCCGGCACCGACTGGCGCTGGCGTCCGCAGGTGCTGCACGCGCGCCATCCCGACGCCGCGCTGATCGCGCCCCCCGACGGCAAGTGGCTGTCCGAGGAGATCGCGCTGTTCCACGACTGCCCCGAGCGCGCGCTGATCCTGCGCCAGCTGCGCAACCGCCGCGCCACCGACCTGTCGGAATACGGGCTGGCGCTGGAGGTCATGGGCTTTGCCGGCAGCTTCCTGTCATTCTCGCTGACGCTGCCGCCCGATGCGCTGGCCGATCTGGGCGGGCATCACATCGTCCGGCTGGACGCGACGCTGCAGGCCGAACGCCCCATCACCGTCTACGCCCGGCTGAACGTCCAGCAGGGTCCCAACACAGAAAACCTGTTGCGCAAGATGGGCGACCCGATTCAGGGCCGCCATTGCGACCGCACCGTCGAATTCGACCTGGGCTATTCCCAGCTGTCGTCCCGGACCGTGGACAAGGTCTGGCTGGACCTGATCTTCGAGGCGCCCTTCATGAACGCGGTCGTGTTGCGCGACGTGATCCTGTCGCGCCACCCCCGCGCCCAGATCTGAGGAGACCGCCATGCCGCATTTCGACAATCACGGGCTGAAGGGCGGGACGTGGCGCGGTCGCCTGACCGGCATGGACCATGCCCCCGCCCGCGTCGTGCTGGTCCAGCATGCCGAGGTGCTGGCCCAGGCCCGCCTGACCGCCGATGGCGATGCCGCCTGGCTGGTCGAGGTCGACCTGCCACCCGAGGTTCTGTCGGACGGGTTGCAGACCCTGCTGCTGAAGGCCGATGACGGGCCCGAGGGTCAGGACAGCCGCCCCGAGGGCCACCTGCTGGCGCGTCTGCCGGTGTTGGCGGGGCGCCCGCTGGACGACGACCTGACCACCGAGATCGCGACCCTGCGGGCCGAACTGGAGCTGGTCAAGCGTGAGCTGCGCCGCTTTGCCGTCGAGACGCGCGGGGCCTGATCGCGCGTCACCGGGCTGTCATGGTTCCTTGCGAAAAGCGGGGGGCGTGTCTATATCGCGGCTTCGCGCCGCCCCCCCTCCCGCTGTCCGAAAGAAGGTTTCCCATGACGCTGCAGACGCCGCATTATCTGATCGACATGGCCCGTCTGCGCGCGAACATGGAAAAGGTCGCCCATATGCGCGAGGCGTCGGGGGCCAAGGCGCTGTTGGCGTTGAAATGCTTTGCCACCTGGTCGGTGTTCGACCTGATGCGCGATTACATGGACGGCACCACGTCCTCGTCGCTGTATGAGCTGCGGCTGGGGCGCGAGACCTTCGGCAAGGAGACCCATGCCTATTCCGTGGCCTGGGCCGATCACGAGATCGACGAGGCCGTGTCCTATGCCGACAAGATCATCTTCAACAGCCTGTCGCAGCTGGACCGCTTTGGCGCCAAGGCGGCGGGCATCGCCACCGGCCTGCGGCTGAACCCGCGCTTTTCCACCAGCGGGTTCGATCTGGCCGACCCGGCGCGGCCCTTCTCGCGTCTGGGTGAGGGTCAGGTCGAGCGTCTGGAATCCGCGCTGGATCGCATCAGCGGCGTGATGATCCATTATAATTGCGAGAACGGCGATTTCGACCTGTTCGACCGTCAGCTGACCCGCATCGAGGACGAGTTCGGCGCGATCCTGCACCGGCTGGACTGGGTGTCCCTGGGCGGCGGCATCCATTTCACCGGCGAGGGCTATCCGCTGGACCGCCTGGCCGACCGCCTGAAGGCCTTCCAGGACCGGTTCGGCGTGCAGGCCTATCTGGAGCCCGGAGAGGCCAGCATCACCAACACCACCACGCTGGAGGTCAGCGTCCTGGACATCATCGACACCGGCAAGCCCGTGGCGATCGTGGACAGCTCGACCGAGGCGCATATGCTGGACCTGCTGATCTATCGCCAGGACGCCCGCCTGCCGCAGGAAGGCGACCATCGCTATCAGATCGCGGGCAAGACCTGCCTGGCCGGCGACATCTTCGGAGAGGCGGGCTTTGACCGGCCCCTGCAGATCGGCGACCGGGTCAGCATCCAGGATGCGGCGGGCTATACCATGGTCAAGAAGAACTGGTTCAACGGGGTCGCCATGCCCTCGATCGCGATCCGCGACGAGGACGGGACGATCCGCACCGTCCGCAGCTTCGGCTATGACGAATTCAAAGGCAGCCTGTCGTAAGGGCCACCCATCCTCTGCCACCTGAAGGAGACAGAATTGGCGAAGAAGAACGTGCTCATCATCGGTGCGGGCGGCGTGGCGCAGGTCACCGCCCACAAGGTCGCGCAATGGGCGGCCGAATTTGGCGACCTGCATATCGCGAACCGCACGCAGACCAAGGCCGATGACATCATCGCCAGCCTGCGCGACAAGGGCCATGACATGCCCTGGACCAGCCACGCGCTGGACGCGATGGACGCGGACGCGGTCGAGGCGCTGATCCGCAAGGTCGAGGCGGGCATCGTCATCAACGTGGGCACGGCCTTCATCAACATGACCGTGCTGGAGGGCTGCATCCGCGCGGGCGCCGCCTATATCGACACGGCCATCCACGAGGACCCCTCCAAGGTCTGCGAGACGCCGCCCTGGTATGGCAATTACGAATGGAAGCGCCGCGAGGACGTGGCCAAGGCGGGCATCACCGCGATCTTGGGCGCGGGCTTCGATCCGGGCGTCGTCAACGCCTATGCGCGCCTGGCCGAGGACGAGTATTTCGACACGATCACCAGCATCGACATCGTGGACATCAACGCAGGGTCCCATGGCCGCTGGTTCGCCACGAATTTCGACCCTGAGATCAATTTCCGCGAATTCACCGGCACGGTCTATTCCTGGCAGCAGGGCGTCTGGCAGGAGAACCGCATGTTCGAGGTCGGCCGCGAATGGGACCTGCCCGTGGTGGGCAAGCGCACCGCCTATCTGTCCGGCCACGATGAGGTCCACAGCCTGGCCGCCCGCTATCCGGATGCCGACGTGCGGTTCTGGATGGGCTTTGGCGAGCATTACATCAACGTCTTTACCGTCCTGCAGAAGCTGGGCCTGCTGTCCGAACAGCCGGTGACGCTGGCCGATGGCACCGATGTCGTGCCGCTGAAGGTGGTCAAGGCCGTGCTGCCCGACCCGGCCAGCCTGGCCCCCGATTACGAGGGCAAGACCTGCATCGGCGATCTGGTCCGCGGCACCCGCGACGGCAAGGAGGCAGAGGTCTTCATCTATAACGTCGCCGACCACAAGGAGGCGTTCGAGGAGGTCGGCAGCCAGGGCATCAGCTATACCGCGGGCGTGCCGCCGGTCGCCGCCGCGATCCTGATCGCGCGCGGTCCCTGGGACGCCAGGAAGATGGCCAATGTCGAGGATCTGCCCGCCCGTCCCTTCCTGGAGCTGCTGGGCCAGATGGGCCTGCCGACCCGCGTCATCGATGCCGAGGGCGACCACGCGCTCTGACCCGCGCGCCCTGATCTGCGCACTTGGACGGCGGCCCGGAACATCCGGGCCGCCGTTTGCGTTTGCGCAGCACATGGGCGCCCCATGCGTTGGGGAACGCGGCGCCGTCATCGGGGGATATCCACATGCCGAGTCCTGAGGGGCAGTCTTTTCCGCGTTTCTCGCAGCGTTCGGACAGCAAGGTCCCGGTGCTGGCCAATTGGGCGGTCATCGGCATCTTCCTGATCCTGGGCTTTTCGGCTGTCGCGGCGGGGCGCGATTTCCTGATGCCCGTGACCATGGCCATGCTGCTATTCTTCGTCTTCACGCCGCTCAGGCGACTGGCGCAGCGGCGCGGCATTCCCGATGCGGCGACCGCCGCGGGGATCACCCTGTCGATCCTGCTGGTGGTCGGGGTCATCGCCTATGCCGCCAGCGGTCCCCTCAGCCGGGCGATGACGAACATGCCCGTCATCAGCGCCCAGCTGGAGCAGAAGTTCGACAATGTCCGCGAAAGCCTGTCGGACCTGCGCGACGCCGCGCGCCAGATCGACGAGGCCCAGGGCGGCGGCTCGGGTGACGACCCCCGCCCCGCCATCCGCGTCGAGCAGGAGGGAGAGACCACCCTGGGCATGGTCATGACGATGGCGCCCCTGCTGGTGGCGCAGGTCATGTTCACGCTGATCCTGCTGTTCTTCCTGATCGCGTCGGGCGATCTGATGTATCTCAAGATCGTGCAGAGCTTTGACCGGATGCGCGACAAACGCGGCGCCTATCTGGCCCTGCGCCAGATCGAGGATTCCCTGGGCAACTATCTGGGTGCCATCGCGATCATCAATGCGGGCCTGGGTCTGGCCATCGGCCTGGCGATGTGGGCCTGGGGGATGCCCGGCGCGCTGCTGTTCGGGATCGGGGCGTTCGTTCTGAACTTCATCCCCTATCTGGGGGCGATCACGGGGGTGGTCATCTCGGCTATCGTGGCGCTGGTGGTCATGCCGGGGCTGTTCTGGCCGGCGATGGTCGCGCTGACCTATCTGGGGCTGACCTCGCTGGAGGGGCAGATCATCACGCCCTATTTCGTGTCGCGCCGGTTGCAGATGAACACAGTCGTCGTGTTCCTGGGCGTCGCGCTGTGGGCCTGGCTGTGGTCGGTGATCGGGATGATCATCGCGGTGCCGGTGCTGGTCGTGCTGCGCGTGCTGGCCGATCACATTCCGGGTTGGGAAAAGTTCGGCAACTTTCTGGCGGGAGACGAGCCTCCGGCCCTGACGGACGAGGATGAGGAGGAGGCCCGCGAACTGGTCGAGGCCGGGGCCGAGGCCGAGGACGGCGCCGCCGCCCGTGTCGCCACGGCCCAGGTGGTCGCCGCCGCCCAGGACGACTGAGGACCGGGGCGATCCTGTCGCCCCGGTCCGGCCTGCGCGGCCTCAGCCCGCGGGCAGCGAGGGGGCGATCTCGTTGACCGCGGCCTCGATCTGCTGGCAGGTGGCCTCGACCGTGCTGCCGCGCGCCTCAACCGCCTCGGCCATGGTCAGTTCGGTGTCGCCCAAGGCTACGGTGCCCTCGGCGCCCTTCAGCTCGGCGGTCTCGCCCGCAGCGGGGTCGCCCTCGGGCAGCAGCGCGACCAGCTGTGCCTGCGCCTCGACGGCCTCGGGGCCGCTGAACCCCTGATCATTGCAGTATTGCAGGATGCCCAACTGATTGCGCGCGGCCTCATAGGTGGCGGCGGGGTCGGGGGCGGTGGCCTCCGGGGCATCGGGGGCTGCTTCCTGTGCCAGGACCGCGGCGGGGGCCAGGCCCAGGGCCAGGGCGATTGCCAGTGTGCGGGTCATGTCATCTCCTTTTGCGTCTTTGCGCCCACGCCTTGTCCGCGTGGCGTCGAACCGGACCTAGGCCCTGCATGCCGGAATGGCCCGACCTTGCAGAACATCGCCCTCTTGACCGGCGGCGCACCGCCGGAACGCCGCGTTTCGCACCCCCGCCCACCGGCAGGTTCCAGCGCATGCCGCCACCCGCAGACACGTTTTGCTGAGGTTGCCGTTCGGTCTGCCGTCGGATCACGAGGCGGTGATGGCAAGGTGATTGAACCGACTCGCCCTCGGCCCGTTGACCATCCAGACAGCGGCATTTGCCGCACATGCAATTCAGGAGAGACGTCATGACGAGCAATCCGATCGCAACCGTGAAACTGGGTGGCAAGGCCGCCATTCTGGCCACCCTGATGGCGACCGCGTCCTTTGCGCAGACCGCCACGACCGAGGCCCCTGCCGAGATGACCACCATGGACGCCGTCGAATTCCCGGTGCTGACCAGCGTCGAGACGGATCAGGAGGTCATCGACAGCCTGTCCGCCCAAGGCTACGAGAACGTCGTTGTGACGCGCGCCGACGGCACGCTGATCGTGACCGGCGAGCGCGGCGGCCTGCCGACCGAGATGATCTTCAGCGACACCGACGGCACGCTGGTTCTGGTCGATGGCGTCGAGCCTGCGACCACGGTACCTGCGCCGGACGCACCGGCGGCTGGTGCCACGGTCGACCCGGCGACGTCCACAGATGGCGACGAGCCGACCAGCGAGACGCCGGATTCGACCAACTTCAGCGGTCAGAACCAGGTTCCGCTAGATACGCCGACCGCATCGGTCGAGGGCGATGAGAGCGATCCGGTGTTCGAGACGATCCCGTCCGACGCCGTCCTGCCGACCCCCACCGAGGGCGAGACCGGCATCGACGCCGATGGCGGCGCCGAGACGGATGGCAACGAGGGCTGATCGCGCCCCCGCAGTTGGATCAAGGCCGGGCCATGTGCCCGGCCTTTTTCGTGGCTCAGACCAGCCCCAGGACCAGCGGCACCCCGATCAGCGCCGCAAGGGCCGCCGTCTGCACCAGCAGCATGACGATGGCCGCCGGGCCGACCTGGGCCAGACGGGCCAGCGCGGTCTTCATGCCGACCGCCGCGACCGCCGCGACAAGCAGCGCGCGGGACAGGACCGAGGCGCCCTCGACCACCGTCGCGGGGACCAGATGCGCGGAATTGGCCGCAGCCAGCACCAGAAAGGCCAGCACGAATCCCGGCAGCAGGGGCGGGCGCGGGCCGGTTGCCGGGCTGGTCCGGCTCAGAACCAGCGCCGCGATCAGCACCACGGGCGCCAGCAGGGTGACGCGGATCAGCTTGACCACGGTGGCGATGTCGCCTGTGCCCTCGGACACGGAATAGCCCGCGCCCACGACCTGGGCCACGTCATGGATGGTGCCGCCCAGGAACAGCCCGGTCTGATGCGCGTCCAGCCCCAGCCCCGCCGCCAGCATCGGATAGAGGATCATCGCCACCGTCGACAGGGCCGTGACGGTGATGACGGTGAAGGACAGGTCACGCTCGGACCGCTCTCGCTGCGGCAGGACCGAGGATATCGCCATGGCGGCCGACGCGCCGCAGATGGCGACCGATCCGCCAGTCAGCATCGCAAAGGCGCGGTCCTGTCCCACCCGCCGTGCCAGCGCGATGGACCCCAGGATCACCGCCGCGATGGATGCCGCGATCAGCGCGACAAAGGGCCAGCCGATCGCCGCCACCATGTCCAGCGACACCCGCAACCCCAGCAGCGCCACCCCCGCGCGCAGCAATCCGCGCGCGGCAAAGTCGATGCCGGGACCGGCGCGATCATCCTCGGCCAGGAAATGCAGCGGCATGCCCAGCAGGATCGCCATCAGCATGACCGGCGCGCCGTAATGCGTGGACAGGAACTGGGCCGCCATGGCGACGGTGACGGCCAGCATCAGGCCGGGGGCCAGAACGCGCAGGCGTTCGGGCAGTGACGGAAGGCGGATCGGCATGGGGCAGGGTTCCGGGGATGGGGCCCGCGATCAGGCAGGGCCGGACGTCACGCCCGCGAAGGGGCGGGGATGGGGCGGGGGCCGCGGCCCCCGCCACTGGGGTCAGCGGATGTCGCGGTCGCGTTCGGCGGCCAGCTCGGTCTCGGCCTGGGCCACGGCCTCGCGGAACTGGGCCAGGATCTCGTCGCCGCCGTCCACGCTGGCGGTGAACCACTCATAGACCGGGGCGGCGGCCTCGGTGAAGGCGGCCTTTTCCTCGGGGGTGGGGACATAGACCTCGCCGCCGGCGGCCGCGAATTCCTCATAGGCCGCGATGGACTTGCGCTTGGGCGAGGCAAAAGTCGCCTGCTGCAGTTGATAGAAGCCGTCGACGACGATGCGGCGCATGTCCTCGGGCATGGCGGTAAAGCTGTCGTTCGACATCCACCAATAGGCGCCCATATAGGCATGCCCGTCCAGCGTCAGATGGCGCAGACCCGCCTCGGGGAAGCGCATCGACATGATGTCGGTGATGCCGTTCGCGGTGCCCTCTACCACGTTGGTCTGCAGCGAGGTGAACAGCTCGGGCCAGGGAATCGGGGTGGGCGATGCGCCCATCGCGCGGGCCAGCTCCTGCGGCAGGTCGGCCACCACGGTGCGCAGCTTGAGGCCCTGCAGGTCGGCGGGGGTCTGCACGCGGCGCTGCGTGTTGGCGAAATTGCGCCAGCCGCCGGTATTGCCGATGGTCATCAGGCGCAGCGTGTCGCCGCTGTCGGCCAGGGCGCGGTCGCGCAGGTCGCGCATGAAATCGCCCGACAGGACGCGTTCGGCCACCCGGTCGTCGGCCATGATATAGGGCAGGTCCAGCACCTGGAAATACGGGAACAGCCCCGCCGCCCCGTCCAGCGTCGAGATATAGACGTCGATCGAGCCGTCGGCCACGCCCTGCAGGCATTCCGTCCCGTTCGAGCACAGCTGCGTGCCCATGAAGATCTCGACCGCGATGGCGCCGTTCGAGGCGGCCTCGACATGGGACTTGAAGACCTGCAGGCCGTCGAAATCCTCGTCGTTCTCGTTCGAATTGGCGACTGCGCGCAGGGTGTATTCCTGCGCCATCGCCGGGGTGGCCAGCGCCAGTGCGGCGGTCAGGGCCAGAGTGGTCTTCAGCATTGTCAGTCCTCCCTTGGTGGTCAGTTCGCGAAACCCGTCAGGCGCGGGATCGTCATGGAAATGGCGGGGAAATAGGTGATCAGGAAGATCACGAAGACCTCGACCGCCAGGAACGGCAGGATGGCGCGGGCGATGGTCATGACCTTTTCGCCCGATACCGCGGCGGCCACGAACAGCACCAGCCCCATGGGTGGCGTGGCCAGACCGACGGTCAGGTTCACGCACATGATGATGGCGAAATGCACGCTGTCGACGCCCATGCCGGTAAAGACCGGCCCCAGGATCGGCGCCAGGATGATGATCGCGGGGCCGGCATCCAGGAACATGCCCACGACGAACAGCAGGATGTTGATCATCAGCAGCAGCAAGAGCGGGTTCGCCGTCAGGGTCAGGATCCAGTCCGCCATCATCTGCGGTGTCTGTGACAGGGATACGACGGTCTTGAACGACATCGCCGCCCCGACCAGCAGCAGCACCACCGCCGAGGTCAGCGCCGCGCGGCCCAGCACGTCGGGCAGCTCCGAGATGCTCATGGTGCGCAGCACGAACAGGCTGATGACCAGCGCATAGAGGACGGCCACGGCGGCGGCCTCGGTCGGTGTGAAGACGCCGCCCAGGATGCCGCCCAGGATGATGACCGGGGTCATCAGCGGAAAGAACGCCTTGAGGCTGGCCTGGCCGCGCTCGGGCCAGCTCTGGCGGCGCGAGGCGATGGGAAAGTCGTATTTGTCGGCCATCAGCTTGACGACCAGCATCAGGCCCACGCCGACCAGGATGCCCGGCACGATGCCCGCCAGGAACAGCGCCGCCACGCTTTCGCCCATCACATAGGCATAGATGATCATGATCCCCGAGGGCGGGATGATCGGCCCGATGACCGAGCTGGCCGCCGTGATCGCGGCGGCAAAGCGGCGGGTATAGCCCTGCTTTTCCATCGCCGGGATCAGCATCGACCCAAGCGCCGAGGTATCGGCCACCGCCGACCCCGACAGGCCCGCGAACAGCATCGACGACAGGATGTTCACATGCGCCAGCCCGCCGCGGAAATGCCCCATCAGCGCCTGCGCGAATTCCACCAGGCGCAGCGTGATGCCGCCCCGGTTCATCAATTCGCCCGCCAGCATGAAGAAGGGGATCGCCATCAGCGGGAAGCTGTCGATGCCGTTATAGAGGTTGCGATACAGCAGCGTCAGGTCACGCTCCTGCCCGTTCAGCCATAACAGGATGCCGGGGGCGGCCAGCATGCCGAAGACCACCGGCAGGCCGATCAGCAGGAACACCAGAAACAGCGGCAGGAACCAGATCAGCATCATTCGGCCCCCCTCAGGGCTGGGTCCAGCCCCTCGATCGGGGGCAGGTCGCGCGTGCCCGCCAGATCGGCCAGCGTGCGCAGGATCAGTTCCACGTTCACCGCGATCAGCAGCACCAGTCCGGTCGGAATCGACGCCATCATCCAGGACCGCGGCACCCGGTACCAGCTGTCCAGACCCCAGGAGGTGGGGATGAACAGCGACGCACTGGCGAACCGCCCGCCCAGGCCCACGACCTCGCGCCAGCCGATCTGGACGGCGACGATCATCACCAGCAGCGACACCGACAGCAGCATCAGGTTCAGCAGCCGCGCCAGCGTCGCGGGCAGCAGCGTCGGGACAAAGTCGATGGCCACGAATCCGCCGCGCCGGAACGCGGTCGGCGCCATCAGCCCGGTCATCCACAGCATGCAGAAGCGTGCGGCCTCGTCCGGCCAGGCCAGCGCGCTGTTCAGGCCGTACCGCGCGACGACCTGCGCAATGGTGACCGCGACCATCACCCCGATGGCCAGGATCCCCACCGCGCGGCCCGCGCGCAGCAGGCGTTCGTTGATCCAGGACAGCGGCCGGATCAGGCCCCTCAGCAGGCTCATCGGATGGTTCCTCCCCCCGTTTCTAGGGCGCGGCCAATCCTCCCCCGGACGGGCCGCGCCTTGTGTCGTGCCCTCAGCCGCGCGCGATCCCCGCGATCTGGCCGCCGAAGAAGGCCAGCGGCTCGCCTTCGGTGATCTGGGCGCGCAGGACGCGCCCGACGACGATCATGTGGTCGCCCGCCTCGTGCATGGCGAACAGGCCGCAATCGAACCGCGCCAGGCAGCGGTCCAAGACCGGCACGCCTTCGGGGTTCGCGACCAGCCCGGCCTCGTCCAGGGCGTTGCGGTTGCGTGCCACGGTCCAGGCCAGGTCGGCCTGGTCGGCGGCCAGCACATGGACCGCGAAATGCGCGGCCTTTGCGAACATCGGAAACCGGGAACTGGCGCGGGCGGGCGCCCACATCACCAGCGGCGGGTCCATCGAGATCGACGAAAAGCTGTTGGCGGTCATCGCCGCGCAGCCATCATCGCTGGCTGCGGTGACCACGGTGACGCCGGTGGCGAAGCGGCCAAAGGCGTCGCGCAGCAGCCGCCCGTTCTGCGCATCGGGGACGAAACTGTGCGGGATCGGACGCGTCATGGCACCTCTTGCCCAAGGGCTGCTTGGTAAAGGCGGAACCACTGCACGCGGTCCAGCCCGACCGTTCCGGCATCCGCGATCCGCGCGATCCGCGCAAGCGAATTGGTGCCCAGGACCGGCATGATGGTCGCCGGGTGACGCAACAGGAACGCAACGGCCACCGCCGCCCGGTCCACGCCGAATTCGGCGGCCAGCGCGTCCAGTTCGGCCGCAACGGGGCCGTGACCGGTCATCAGGCTGCCGCCGCCCAGGGGCGACCAGGCCATGACCGGGTCGCGGCGGCGCTGATGGAACGCCAGATCGCCATTGGTGAAGGGCGCGGGCGCCGCCAGCGAGATCTCGATCTGGTTGGTGGCCAGCTTGGTCTGCATCGACGCCTGCAGCAGCTCGACGTCCCAGGGGCGGAAATTCGACACGCCCACCGCGCGGACCTTGCCCGACGCGACCAGCGCGTCCAGCGCCGCGCCCGTGTCATCGGGGTCCATCAGCGGATCGGGGCGGTGGATCAGCAGCAGGTCGATCCGGTCGGTGCCCATGTCGCGCAGCGAATTGTCGACCGACGCGCGGATGTGGTCGCCCGAGGTATCGTAATGCTTGCAGGCGGCGTCGGCGTATTTGCCGATCGGCGCGATGATGTCGCATTTCGTGACGATCTCGATCCGGTCGCGCAGGCCGGGGCTGGCGCGCAGGGCGGCGCCCATGATGCCTTCGGCGGTATAGGCGCCATAAATGTCGGCCTGGTCCATCGTGGTGATGCCCTGGGCCAGGCAGGCCTCGATCTTGGCCTGGACATGGGCGGGGCTGGTATCGGCGTCGTCGCCGATCCGCCACATGCCATAGACCAGCCGCGACAGCGATACGTCGTTGTTCAGCGTCACACGGTTCATCTCAGCGCCTTTCGCCGGTGCCCAGGGGCGTTGCGGGGGTGGTGTCGGGCACGCGGCCCTGGACACGGTTCAACTGGCAGGTGTTCATCTGCGGCAGGACGCGGCTGCCGAAATGGCAGGCCTCGTCCTCGTGGGGATAGCCCGACAGGATGAAGGCGCGGATGCCCATGCGGCGCAGCTCCTCCAGCTTGGTCAGGACCTGATCGGTCGATCCGACGATGGCCGCGCCGCAGCCCGACCGCGCCCGGCCCACGCCGGTCCACAGGTTGGGCTCGATATAGCCCTCCAGATCGGCCAGCTCGCGGTTGCGCGCCTGCCGGCTGACGCCGAGAGAGCCTGCATCCAGCGCCCGTTCGCGGATCGCGCGGCCCTGTTCGTCATCCAGCTGGCTGACCAGGTCGCGGGCGTATTCGCGGGCCTCGGCCTCGGTGTCGCGGACGATCACATGGGCGCGAAAGCCGTAATCCAAGGTGCGGCCGTATTTCTGGGCCGCGGCATGGGCGGCGCGCATCCGGTCGGCGATGTCCTCGGTCTTTTCGGGCCACATCAGATAGACATCGCAATGCTGGCCGCACAGGTCCAGCGCATCGGGGGAATAGCCGCCGAAATACAGCATCGGCCCGCCCGACTGATAGGGGCGCACCGGGTCGGTGGTCAGGCCGCTGAAATCATAGACCTGACCCTGATAGTTGATTTCGTCCTGGGTCCAGGCCTGTTTCAGGATCTCGACCACCTCGCGCGACCGCTGATAGCGGAAGGGGCTGGGCTCCTGCTGGCCGGGAAAGTCGCTGGAGATGATGTTGACCGTCAGGCGGCCCTCCAGCATGTGATCCAGCGTGGCGATGGTGCGGGCCAGCATGATCGGCTGCATCTCTCCGCAGCGGACGGCGGCCAGCAGGTTGATGCGGTCGGTGATCGGCGCGCAGCCCGCGACGAAGGACAGCGTGTCCTGGCCGACCTGATAGCTGGACGGGCACAGGATGTTGCCGAATCCCTGCTGTTCCGCCGTGCGCACGATGTCCGAGCAATGCGCCCAGGATGAGCGCAGCGACCCGTCCGGCACGCCCAGATGGCGGTAATCGTCGGAGCACAGCGCCGAGAACCAGGCGACCTCGACGGCGTCCAGATCGGCTGAGGTGACGGGAACGACGGTCATGGTTTCCTCCCGGGATGACGTCCGATTTCCCTTTGCTTAGCCCTGTCCTTGATGTAAATCAATGGTGCATCAATTTAGGGGGCATCTTTTGGCGCAGGGGGGGCAACATCGGTCGGACGCGCTTCCGATCCACCTGCAGATCACCGAGATGATGATCCGCGACATCGCCGCCGGTCGCCTGATCGACGGCCAGAAGCTGCCCCCCGAACGCCAGATGGCCGAGGCCCATGCGACCACCGTGCGCACCCTGCGCAAGGCCCTGGCCGAGCTGGAGGTCGAAGGCCTGCTGGAGCGGCGGCAGGGGTCGGGCAACTATATCCGTGCGGGCGCGCCCACGCGGGCGGTCTATTCCATGTTCCGGCTGGAGCATGCGCAGGGCGGCGGCGGTCTGCCGCGCGCGCGGCTGCTGTCGGTCGATCTGCTGCCCAAGGATGCGGATCAGCCCGCCTATGGCAGTTCGGATCACGGCACGCGGTTCCGCCGGCTGCGGTTCCTTGACGACACGCCCATCGCCGTCGAGGAGATCTGGCTGGATGCGGGCGCCGGAGAGATCCCGCCCGCGATGGTCCAGGATTCGCTGTATCTGACCTATAAACGCGCGCTGAAGCTGTGGATCACCCGGGCCGAGGACCGCGTGGGCCTGGGCACCGTCCCCGATTGGGCGCCCGCCGAATTCGCCCCGCGCCCCGGCGCGACCGCCGCCTTCATCCAGCGCCTGTCCTGGGCGCAGGGGGCGCAGGCGGTCGAATATTCCCGCACCTGGTACGACACCGACCGGGCGCTGTACGTCCAGCGCCTTATCTGAGGAGAGCCCCATGACCCTGCAACCGCCCCCCCTGCGCAGCCGCACCATCACCTATGGCGTGATCGGCTGCGGGATGATGGGTCAGGAACACCTGCGCAACATCGCCCTGCTGCCCGGCACCGCGGTCGGCGCGATATTCGAGCCCGACGCCGCGATGCGCGCCCGCGCCGCGGCCCTGGTTCCCGATGCGCGTTTCGTGGACAGCATCGAGGCGCTGCTGGCCCAGCCCGATCTGGACTGTCTGCTGATCGCCAGCCCGAATCACCGCCATGTCGAACAGCTGCAGGCCGCCGCCGCCCGCCGCCCCCTGCCGGTGCTGGTGGAAAAGCCGCTGTTCACCGATCCGCGCGATCTGGCCGCGGTCCAGGCGCTGGCCGCCGATTACCCGGCGCCGGTCTGGGTGGCGATGGAATACCGCTATATGCCGCCCGTCGCGCGCCTGCTGGAGATGGCAGCGGATGCCACCGGCGGCATCCGCATGTTCTCGATCCGAGAGCATCGCTTTCCGTTCCTGTCCAAGGTCGGCAACTGGAACCGCTTCAACAACCAGACCGGCGGCACCTTTGTCGAGAAATGCTGCCATTTCTTTGACCTGATGCGGCTGGCCATGGGGTCGGACCCGGTGCGCGTCATGGCGACCGGCGGGCAGGCCGTGAACCATCTGGACGAATCCCATGACGGCCGGGTGCCCGACATCTTTGATCATGGCTATGTCGCGGTGGATTTCGCCAATGGCACCCGCGCCATGCTGGAGCTGTGCATGTTCGCCGAGGGCGCCCGCTGGCAGGAGGAGATCAGCGCCGTCGGCCCCCGGGGCAAGATCGAGGCCTTCGTTCCCGGCCCGACCCGGTTCTGGCCCGACCATCTGGGCGCGCCGCCGGTGGCGCAGGTGGTCGTGTCGCCGCGCGACCCCAAGGGGCCGCAGGTCCATGAGATCCCGGTCGATCCGACCCTGCTGGAGGCGGGCGATCACAACGGCTCGACCTTCTATCAGCATCAGCGGTTCCTGGAGCTGGTGCGCGGCCAGCGCACAGCCCCCGAGGTCACGGTCCTGGACGGCATCTGGGCCGTGCGTATGGGCCTGGCGGCCCAGACCGCCATGACCGAAGGGCGCGTCATCGACCTGTGACGGCCCGCACAGCCGATGTGCGGCGGGGACAGTGCCCCCGCCGCGCGTTCTGCGCTATGGCTGGGGAAACCGGAACCAAGGGTCCCCCATGCGCCACAACACCGCCCGCAGCTATGGCAGCGTCGCCCGCAGCCTGCATTGGCTGACCGCCCTGATCATCCTGTCCAACATCGCCCTGGGTCTGTGGGCCGAACGCATCCCGCTGGACCAGATGGCGCTCAAGGTGCAGGTCTTTTCCGTGCACAAGACGCTGGGCATCGCGGCGCTGGTCGTGGCGCTGGCGCGGATCGGCTGGGCGCTGACCCAGACCCGCCCCGCCCCCGTCCATCCCGAACGCCGCCTTGAGACGCTGCTGGCCGAGGCGGTGCACTGGACCCTCTATGGCGCGATGGTGCTGGTCCCGGTGACCGGCTGGATCGAACATGCCGCGTCCGAGGGCTATGCCCCGATCCTGTGGCCGCTGGGGCAGGGCCTGCCACTGGTGCCGAAATCGCCCGCGCTGGCGATGACGATGGCGCAGGTGCATCACGTCTTTGCCTTTCTGCTGATCGGGTCGGTCGCCCTGCATGTGGCGGGCGCCGTCAAGCACGCCGTGATCGACCGCGACGGCGTGCTATCGCGCATGACGCGGGGCCTGCCCGCGGGCGACGGCATCGTGGCGCGGCACCTGATGCCCGCGCTGGTCGCGCTGGCGGTGTTCGGGGCGGGGGCGGCCTATGCGCTGGCCACCCGGCCCATTGACGCGGCCCCCGGTGCGACGCTGGAACAGGCGGCCTCGGACTGGCAGGTCCAGGACGGGACGCTGGGCTTCGCCGTGCGCCAGATGGGGTCGACCGTCACCGGGCAGTTCTCCGACTGGACGGCGGCGATCACCTTTGACCCGGACAGCGGGGCAGGGGCGGTGACCGTGACCATCAACATGGACAGCGTGACCATCGGCACCGTCACCGATCAGGCCAAGGGCGCCGAATTCTTTGACGTCGCCGCCAACCCCACCGCCGTCTTTGAGGGCATCATCCGCCCCGAGGGCGACGGCTATGTCGCCGAAGGCCCGCTGAGCCTGCGCGGCCAGCAGATGCCCGTCACGCTGCCCTTTACCCTGACCATCACCGACGGCTTGGCGCAGATGCAGGGTCAGGCGGTCATGGACCGCCGCGACTGGCAGGTGGGGGCGGGCTATTCCGATGAATCGACGGTGGGATTCGAGGTGGACCTGACCGTGGCCCTGACCGCCCGGCGCTGACGATCCCACGCAGATGTGCGCAGGCTGACAGGGCCTGTTCGCGCATCGCTAGTTGCCCCGCACCCCCTTTTGCAAGGATGGTGCCCCCATAACGAATGGAGATTTCGATGCTGAAAACAACCGCCCTGACCGCCGCCCTGACCCTTGTCGCCGGTGCCGCCCTGGCCGAGCCTGTGGCCTATGACCTGGACACCTCGCACAGCCAGATCGTGTTCAACTATGACCACCTGGGCTTTTCGACCACCTACGGGATGTTCGGCGACATCACCGGCGTGATCACCTTCGACGCCGAGGACCCGGCCGCCTCCTCAGTCGAGGCCACGTTCCCCGTCGCCTCGCTGATGACCGGCTTTGCCGGCCGTGACGAGCATTTCCTGTCGGGCGACTTCTTCGGCGCCGAGGGTGCCGCCCCCGAGGTCACCTTCGTGTCCACGGGCATCGAGGTCACCGGCGACACCACCGCGCTGATCACCGGCGATCTGACGCTGAACGGCGTGACCCAGTCGGTCGTGCTGGACACCACGCTGAACCAGCAGGGCACCCACCCGATGGAGAACAAGCCGTGGCTGGGCTTCAACGCCACCACGACCCTGCTGCGCAGCGACTATGGCCTGGGCATGTTCGCCCCCGCCGTGTCGGACGAGGTCGAGGTGATCATCTCGGTCGAGGCCATGCCGCAGGAGTGATCCCGCGCAGGGACGACCATCAGGCCCGCGACATCGTCGCGGGCCTTTTGCATGGCGCGATGCGGTTTGCGCGAACCATGCGGTTTGAATTGACTTTTTGGCCCCGCACGCGCACTGACGGCTGAACGAAAGCGAGTGCAAGCGGCCATGACCACCGGCGATGCGTCCCTTTCCAACCTGTCCGTCACCCCGTCCGACAACGGCGTGATGCTGTCCGGCGATCTGGTCGTGTGGACGCTTGGCGCGCTGGCCCCGGTTTCCCCTTCGGCGCGGATCGACCTGTCCGGCCTGTCGCGGCTGGACACGGCGGGGGCCTGGGATCTGGTGGCGCGCCGCGCGGCGGGGGCCGATCTGGTCGGGCTGTCCGCGGGCCATGCGAGGTTGCTGGACACCGTCGCCGAGGCCCTGCCCCTGCGCAAGGCCGACCCTGCGCCCGACCCTCGCTGGCGGCGGCTGCTGGTCGCGACCGGGGCGCGGGTGGTGGGCGCGCTGCGCTATCTGGCGCAGCTGGCCGAATATCTGGGCCGCGTGCTGGCCGCCCTGGCCCGCGGCCTCCGCAGGCCGTCGCGCTTTCCGATGACATCGCTGGTCCATCATGCACAGCAGACCGGCCTGCGCGCTGTGCCCATCGTCGCGGTGATGTCCTTTCTGATCGGGGTGGTGCTGGCCTATCAGGGGTCCGACCAGCTGCGCCAGTTCGGGGCCGAGGTCTTTGTCGTGGACCTGATCGCCATTTCCATCCTGCGCGAACTGGGCATCCTGCTGACCGCCATCGTGGTGGCGGGGCGCACGGCATCGGCGCTGACGGCGTCGATCGGGTCGATGAAGATGCGCCAGGAAATCGACGCGATGCGCACCCTGGGGTTGGACCCCGACATGGTGCTGATCCTGCCGCGCGTGCTGGCGCTGGTGGTGATGCTGCCCATCCTGGGGCTGATCTCGGCGCTGTCGGGGCTGATCGGGGGCGCGGTGATGTCCTGGGTCGAGCTGGGGATATCGCCCGCCGTGTTCCTGGCGCGGCTGGCCGATATCAGCGTGACCCATGCCATCGTCGGGCTGCTCAAGGCGCCGGTCTTCGCGCTGATCATCGGGGTGATCGGCTGTCACGCGGGCATGCAGGTCGGCAAGGACGCGGAATCCCTGGGGCGGATGACCTCCTCTGCGGTGGTCAGCGCGATCTTTGCGGTGATCATCGCGGATGCGGCCTTTTCCATCTTTTTCGCGCAGGTCGGGCTGTGAGCGGGGACCCCGTGATCCGCGTCCGGGGCCTGCGCACGGCCTTTGGGTCGCATGTGGTCCATGACGATCTGGACCTGGACCTGCGGCGCGGAGAGATCCTGGGCGTGGTCGGCGGTTCGGGCACCGGCAAGTCGGTTCTGCTGCGTGCCATCGTCGGGCTGGAGGCCACGCAGGCCGGCAGCATCGAGGTTCTGGGCCGCCAGATCGGTGCGCTGTCGGGCGACGACCGCCGCGCGCTGGAACAGCGGTGGGGCGTGATGTTTCAGGACGGGGCGCTGTTCTCGGCCCTGACCGTGCGCGAGAATGTCGAGGTGCCGCTGCGCGCCGTGCCCAGCCTGACCGATGCGCAACGCGAGGGTCTGGCCGAGCTGAAGGTCAGCATGGCGGGCCTGCCGTGGAAGGCCAATGCCGATTTCCCCGCCGACCTGTCGGGCGGCATGCGCAAGCGCGCCGGTCTGGCCCGGGCCCTGGCCCTGGACCCCGAGATCCTGTTTCTGGACGAACCCACCGCCGGTCTGGACCCGATCGGGGCCACGGCCTTTGACCGGCTGATCGTGACGCTGCGCGACGCGCTGAACCTGTCGGTGTTTCTGGTCACGCATGATCTGGACACGCTGCATGCCTGTTGCGACCGGGTGGCGGTGCTGGCCGAACGCCGCGTGCTGACCACCGGCACCATGGCCGATATGCTGACCGTCGATCACCCTTGGGTGCATGAATATTTCCACGGGCCCCGCGCCCGCGCCGCCACCGGCAAGGAGTAGACGCGTGGAGACCAAAGCCAGCTATGCCCTGATCGGCGCCTTTACCATCGCGGGGTTCCTGGGAATCCTGGGGTTCGTGCTGTGGTTCACCAACCTGCAGCTGGACCGCCAGTTTCAGCAGTATGACGTGTATTTCCCGGAGGTCTCGGGCCTTGGTGCCGCATCCGAGGTGCGGTTCGCGGGCCTGCCCGTGGGGCGGGTGATCGACATGCAGCTGGCCCCCGGCAACCCGCTGCCGGTCCGCGTGCGCATCGAGGTGACGCTGGACACGCCCATCCGCACCGACAGCACCGCAGCCCTGGAGGTGCAGGGCGTGACCGGGGTGGCACTGATCGCGATCAGCGCGGGGTCGGCGCGCGCGCCGCTGCTGCGCGATGCCGATACGGGGGCGGTGCCGGTCATCGCCTCCAGCCGCTCGGCGTTGCAGACGCTGTCGGACGAGGGGCCGCAGATCATCGAACGCCTCAGCCTGGTGGCCGAACAGCTGACCCAGGTGCTGGGCCCCGAGAACCAGGGTCGGGTGGCGGCGATCCTGGACAATGTCGAACGCTCCAGCGGCAATCTGGACCGGGCGCTGGACGATGTGGCGACCGCCACCGATGCCATCGCGCAGGCGGCCACCGGCATCGCGGCCTTTGGCGCGCAGATGGACGGCCTCAGCCGCAGCGCAGGCGTCACGCTGGACCGCTTTGCCGATGCCGCCAGCCGGGCCGAGACGACGCTGGCCGCGGCGACCGCTACGCTGGAGGGGGTGGACGGCTATGTCGCGGGCGACCTGACCACGCTGACCCAGCAGCTGGAACGCAGTGCCGCCGGGTTGACCCAGCTGACCGACCGCGGTCTGGCCAGTCTGGACGGGCTGGACCGGACGCTGGCCTCGGGGACGCGGGCCTTTGACGCGGCCGAGGGCGTGATCAGCCGTGACCTGGCCCCGGTGGCCACCGACCTGCGCGCCACGCTGGCGGCGCTGAACGGCGCGCTGGCCAGCCTGCCCGCCGACCTGCCGCAGATCAGCGCCAGCTTGCGCCAGGCCTCGGACAATGCCGCCGCCGCCTTTGCCGCGCTGCGCGGCGTGCTGGACGGCGCGCGCGGGCCGGTGCAGTCCTTTGCGGGCGACACGCTGCCCCAGATCACCCGCCTGTCCCAGGACATGCGCGCGCTGGTCCAGAACATGAATCAGCTGGTCTCGACCCTGCGGCGCAACCCGGCGCAGCTGCTGACCGGCCCCCGCACCCCCGAATTCCGCAGATGAGGTTCCCCATGCGCCTGCCCCCGACCCGTCTGATCCGCGCCCTTGCGGTCGCAGCCATGGCCGCCCTGCCCGGATGCGGCGCGCTGTCCGCCCTGCAGGGCGAACCCGAGCGCGACCTGTTCGAGCTGCGCCCCCCCGCCGCGCTGACCTGCGGCCCCGCCCGCATCGGCGAGCTGGTGGTCGAGCCGCCCAAGACACGCGGCACGCTGGACAGCAACCGCATCATGATCCGCCCGTCGGTCCTGCAGACGCAATACCTGCCCGATGCGGAATGGGGCGACACCGTGCCCCTGACGCTGCAACGCCTGCTGGTCGAAAGCCTGGGCGCCACGGGCAGCTTTCGCCATGTGGGCCGCGCGCCCTTGGGCCTGTCGGGTGATTACGCCCTGATCAGCGACATTCGCGATTTCAATGCCGAGATGGCCGATGGCGGCGTGGTCATCCGCCTGACCGTCGATGCCCAGATGGTCAGCGAGATGGAGGCCAATGTCGTATCCCGCGCCAGCTTTTCCGCCACCGTGCCCGCCGCCAGCACCCGCACCGCGGATCTGATCCCGGCCTTTGACGCGGGCGCGCGCCAGCTGGTGGGGCAGATGCGCGGATGGGCGCTGACTGCGTCTGGCGTCGCGCCGTCCAGCTGCCGCTGAGGCCCGCGCCGGTGACGCCAACGTCCGTAAGGGCCGTTGACAGCCACCCGAACGGGAGGCAGCGCCAGACCCGACGGCGTATCTGAGCGCGGCCCTCCGGCGATTGCCGGGGGCCGCGCGCTTGGGTCTGTTTATGTTGGCGCGGTCCCTGCGGGTCAGTCCGTGGGCGTGACGCTGATGGTGTCGAAGCGGTTAAACGCATTGGCGACCCCGGCTCCGGACTGGATCATCAGGTGATGCGTGGTCTGCGTAGCGGTAAACTGGAACGTGTGCGTCTCCTCGGGGATGATGTTCTCGACGGACAGGCGGTGGCTGCTGTTCAGCGAGAACTCGTTGTTCGCGTCCAGGACCAGCGGAACAGGAAATCGGTGGACATGACGGTCTCGAATGCAAAGGGCCTCGCGATGAGGCGGCGCTGAGCAGTCGGATAGTCCTGCGGATTGGCTAACAAAGCCTCACCCCACCGCGCGTTGCAATGACCTCGCGCCCGCCCGCGGAATGACGACGGCCTGATTCTCACTCCGCGTGAACACCCGGCGACCGTGGCAAAGATCAGTATGGCCAGCATTGCCCGGACTGGTCAGATCCCGGACGGCGCAACCACCAGGATATCGGCCGCTGCTCCGGCTGGAACCGGTCCGGACATGCCGTGGCGGCGGCACGCCCCGCCGCGTCCACCGTGCCGGTGGCGGTCCGGCGTTGTTGCAGAACTCTGACCTTCGAGGATTCACATTTGTGAATCTATGCGGTTAGACGGTCCGCATGAGCAAGCCATCGCCCGCCCGCTATCGCACGACGAACTGGTCTAGCTACACAGCCTCGCTTCGCAAGCGCGGGTCGCTGCTGATCTGGCTGGACAAGGACCTGTCCTGGCTTGCGCCGTTTGATGGCAAGCCCGGTCGCC
>NZ_SUNH01000016.1 GCF_005048265.1 Paracoccus hibiscisoli | reverse complement strand
ATGACGACCGAACCGCCCGCATATCTCTTCAGATATCCATCAATGTCAAAAAGCAAGAGAACCAAAATCACGATCACGACGTCAACTCGACGCCACAACCGTCACCAAATCCCCAGAATGTCTCCCGGTCCAACCGCGCCTCTCAGCACCGCCTTCCCGGCCCCTCCAGCGTTCCCGCCTTCGGTGAAGCGGTGTTTAGGCCTAAGAAGAATGGGACGCAATAAGAAAATTCGCCCGATTGCCATATTTCTGACATCTCGCTGATTTTCATGCCTTTTACTGCCTCCCGCTTTGGCAACTTCAGGATCGCCAGCGGAGCGGCGCCGGGCTTTGGAGGCAGTTTACGTGGTGAATCGGGCGATTCCCCCTGCCGACTCGCCCCCGAAACGCAAAAGGCGCGCCTCGGGGGCGCGCCTTCGCATGTGCATCGATCCGTTGGATCAGCGCTTGGAGAACTGGAAGCTCCGGCGTGCTTTGGCCTTGCCGTACTTCTTGCGCTCCACGACGCGGCTGTCGCGGGTCAGGAACCCTGCCGCCTTCAGCGCGGCGCGCAGGTGGGGCTGGTGCAGCTGCAGTGCCTGGCTGACGCCGTGCTTGACTGCGCCTGCCTGGCCCGACAGGCCGCCGCCCTTGACGGTGGCGTGCACGTCGTACTGGCCGACAACGCCCGCAACCTCGAACGGCTGCTTCAGGATCATCTGCAGAACGGGGCGCGCGAAATAGGCGTTCACGTCCTTGCCGTTCACGGTGACCTTGCCGGTGCCCGGCTTGATCCAGACGCGGGCGACCGCGTCCTTACGCTTGCCGGTCGCATAGCTGCGGCCCAGTTCGTCGCGCTGCGGTTCACGGGTGATGGCGGCCTCGACGACGGCGGCGGGGGTGCCCGCGACGGCCGATTTCAGATCGTCCAGAGTTTTGATGTCGTCAGCCATGATCATGCGCTCCGGGTGTTTTTCTTGTTCAGGACTTTCACGTCCAGAACTTCGGGCTGCTGCGCCTCGTGCGGATGCTCGGCGCTGGCATAGACGCGCAGGTTTGTCATCTGCTGCTTGCCCAGCTTGTTGCGGCTGATCATGCGCTCGACGGCTTTCACGACCACACGCTCGGGATGCGCGCTCTCCAGGATCTGGCGCGCGGTGCGGTGCTTGATGCCGCCCGGGTGGCCGGTGTGCCAGTAGTACTTCTTGTCTTCACGCTTGTTGCCGGTCATCTGCACCTTGTCGGCGTTGATGATGATGACATTGTCGCCCATATCCATGTGCGGGGTGAAGGTGGGCTTGTGCTTGCCGCGCAGGCGGCTGGCGACGATCGTGGCGAGGCGGCCCAGAACGACGCCCTCGGCGTCGATCAGGATCCACTTCTTCTCGATCTCCGCCGGTTTCGCGGTATAGGTCTTCATCTGTCGTCCCTTCAGGGTCGTAATCGTAAGAGATGGCGGTATATCGAAGATTGCCCGCGTGCGGTCAAGTCCGCCGGTCAATGTATTCCGATGCAAAATCAGTATCTTGCAACTTAGGTATCAGAATACCCCATCACACTCCCCGGATTTCACTGGATTTCGGCGGAATCGAATAGGTCATCGAACATCGCGCGACCGGGTCCCCCTGCCCTTCGGAGAAGATCAGCGCCTCGGCGACCGCCAGCACGCGGCCCAGTTTCAGCACGCGGCACTCGGCCAGCAGATCGACGCCCGCCGCGGGCTTTCGCATGAAATCGATCGAGGCATTCGTCGTCACCGCCAGGCCAACCGGCCCGACCCGCGCCAGGATCGCGCAATAGATCGCCAGGTCCGCCAGCGCGAACATCGACGGGCCGCTGACCGTGCCGCCGGGCCGCAGGTGGTCGTCGGCGACCCGCAACCGCGCCGTCAGGCCGGAGCCGCTGACCGCCTCCACCAGATACTGCCCCGCGACCTGCGGGAAATCCCGCGCCAGGAACGCGTTCAGCGCATCCTTGTCCATCATGATCGTCATGCTGTCCTCCTTGCCTTTGGGTGCAGGCTTTCGGGAAACGCAGCAGGATACAAGACGGACGACACGCTGACCCACTGGGCTGGTCGCGTGGGGGCCGCCCCTATCGGTCGGCAGTCAGGGCTAGCACCAGATCGGTGAAATGTTCGCCCCGCTTTTCGAAATTCGGATACTGGTCAAAGCTGGCGGCGGCCGGGGCCAGCAGGACGGTATCGCCAGGCTCGGCCTCGGCGGCGGCGCGGGCCACGGCCTGCTCCATCGTGTCGGCGATCTCATAGGGGGTCTGGCCGATCTCCAGCGCGAAATCGCGGGCGGAATGGCCGATCAGATAGGCCTTGGCGACCGCGCCCAGATGCGGCTGCAGGGCGGCGATGCCACCCTCCTTGCCCAGGCCGCCGGCGATCCAGCGGATGCGCGGAAACGCCTGCAGCGCCTTGGCGGCGGCATCGACATTGGTGGCCTTGCTGTCGTTGACAAAGCGCACGCCGCCGATCTCGGCCACGGTCTGACTGCGATGGGGCAGTCCGGCAAAGCTGTGGAAAGCGGCCTCGATCTCTCGGGGGGCCAGACCCACGGCGCGGCAGGCGGCATAGGCGGCGCAGGCGTTCTGATGGTTATGCGCACCGGGCAGCCCCCGCATCTCGCGCAGGTCGATGGATGCGGCCTGCCGTCCCTTGCGGTATTCCGACAGGAAGCCCTTGCGCGCAAAGACCGCCCAGGCCCCGCGATCCAGCTTCTGCCCCGAGGACACGCGGATCACCCGGTCATCCGCCGGGCCCATGGACAGCTGGTTGGCCAGATACTGCCCCTCGGGGTCGTCCACCCCGATCACGGCGCGGTCCGGCCCGCCCTCGGCGAACAGCCGACGCTTGGCTGCGAAATAGCCGCCCAGCCCCGCATGGCGATCCAGATGATCGGGCGACAGGTTGGTCATGACCGCGACATCGGGCGTCAGCGCGCGGGCCAGGTCGGTCTGATAGCTGGACAGCTCAAGCACCGCGACCTCGGCGTCGATGGCAGGCTCCAGCGACAGCACGCCGGTGCCGATATTGCCGCCCATCTGCGTGGGCCGACCGCATTCCTCCAGCACGTGATGGATCAGCGCCGTGGTGGTCGACTTGCCGTTCGATCCGGTGACCGCGATCACCCGGGGCGCGCGGTCGAACTGATCCCAGTCCCCCGTAGCATAGCTGCGAAAGAACAGGCCGATGTCGTTGTCGACGGGGATGCCCAGCTGCCAGGCCATCGCGATGACCGGATGCGCCCGGGGATACAGATGCGGGATGCCCGGGCTGACGATCAGCAGGCTGATGCCCTGCCAATTGCCCTCGCGGGTCAGGTCCAGGATGCGCAGGCCATCCGCCGCGGCGGCCTCGCGCGTGTCATTGCCGTCGTCCCAGGCCACGACCTGGGCACCGCCCGCGGCAAGGGCCGCAGCGGTGGCCTTGCCAGACCGACCAAGGCCGAGGACCGCGACAGTCTGATGTTCAACGCCCTGGACAGGGATCATGGCAGGCTCCTGGATTGCGGCGGGCGGGGGCTGCGCGCGCGCCCCGCCGCGTTATGGTCGCACCCCGCAAAGATCAGCGCAGCTTGAGCGTGGCAAGCCCGATCAGCGCCAGGATCAGCGCGATGATCCAGAACCGGATCACGATCTGCGCCTCGCCCCAGCCCTGCTTTTCGAAATGGTGGTGGATGGGGGCCATCAGGAACACCCGCTTGCCCGTGCGCTTGAAGTACAGGACCTGGATGATGACCGACAGCGCCTCGACCACGAACAGGCCGCCGACGATGGCCAGGACGATCTCGTGTTTGGTGACGACGGCGATGGCGCCCAGGGCGCCGCCAAGGGCCAGCGACCCGGTATCGCCCATGAACACCGCCGCCGGGGGCGCATTGTACCACAGAAAGCCCAAGCCCCCCCCGATCAGCGCCGAGACGAAGATCAGGATCTCTCCGGTGCCGGGAACGTGGTGGACGCCCAGATATTCGGTGAAATCGACCCGGCCCACCGTATAGGCGATGATGCCCAGGGTGCCCGCAGCTATCATCACCGGCATGATGGCCAGCCCGTCCAGCCCGTCCGTCAGGTTCACCGCATTGGCGGAGCCCACGATCACGATCATCGCAAAGGGCACGAAGAACCAGCCCAGGTTCAGCAGCACGTCCTTGAACACCGGCAGGGCCAGCTGGTTGGTCAGCGCGTCGGGATGCAGCAGGGACGCCGCGATGCCCGCCAGTGCCGCGATGACCAGCCCCAGAGCCATCCGGATGCGGGAACTGACGCCCTTGGTGTTCTGCTTGGTGACCTTGGCATAGTCGTCGGCGAACCCGATCGCGGCAAAGCCCGCCGTCACCAACAGCACGATCCAGACATAACCGTTGTCCAGCCGCGCCCAGAGCAGCGTCGAGAACAGCAGCGCCGACAGGATCAGCAGGCCGCCCATCGTGGGCGTGCCCGCCTTGGCCAGATGGCTTTGCGGGCCGTCATCGCGGATCGGCTGACCCTTTTTCTGGACGCGCCGCAGATAGTTGATCAGCGGCCGACCGAAGATGAAGCCGAAGAACAGCGCCGTGAAGAACGCGGCCCCCGCCCGAAAGGTAATATACCGGAAGAGGTTGAAGAAATCCCCCCCCTCGGACAGGTTGCTGAGCCAGTAGAGCATGGCATTATCCTTTGTCTTGGGCGGCGCGGGCCCTCAGGGCCCCCACGACCGCCGAAATCCGCGAGGATTTCGATCCCTTCACCAGGACGATATCGCCCGCACGGATCAGGTCAGGGGCAATGGCGGCCAGCTCGGCCGCCGTTTCGGTCCACAATCCGCGCCGCCGCTCGGGCAGCGCATCGAACAGGTGGCGCATGCGCGTCCCCGCGCAATGGACCAGATCGACCTCTGCCATCGCCGGATCATCGGCCACGGCACGGTGCATCGCGGCCTCATCCGCGCCCAGTTCCAGCATGTCGCCCAGAATCGCCACGCGCCGTCCGCCCTGCAGGCCCGCCAGCGTGGCAAGGCCCGCCGACAGAGAGGTCGGGTTGGCGTTGAACGCGTCGTCGATCAGGCGGATGTCGCCCAGATCCTCGACCGCGCCACGGCCCTGGGGCGGGTGCCAGTCGGACAGATGCGCCGCCGCCTGCGCCACATCGGCGCCCGCGACCGACAGCGCGGCCAGCACACCGACCGCGTTCATCGCGAAATGCCGACCCGTCGTGGGCAGCGTGAAGGCCAGCGTGTCGCCCAGAATGCGCGCATGACAGGACAGCGCGCCGCCTTGGGGCACGATCCGCAGCGGCCGCGCGCTGCCGTGGTCGCCAAACCCCACGACGACCGCACCCGCCCGGTCCGCGCAATCGCGCAGGATCTGCGTCACCGGCAGATCCTCGGGCAGGATCGCGTGGCCCACGGGCTGCAACCCCTCAAAGATCGCCCCCTTTTCATGGGCGATGCCCTCGATGGCGCCGAACGCCTCCAGATGGGCGGCGGCAACGGTGGTGATCATCGCCACATGCGGGCGCGCCATGCGCGACAGGGGCGCGATCTCTCCGGGATTGCTCATGCCGATCTCGATGATCGCGAAGTCGGTATCCGCGGGCATGCGCGCCAGCGTCAGCGGCACGCCCCAATGGTTGTTATAGCTGGCCTCGGCCGCGTGGATCACGCCCTGCCCCGCCAGCGCCACCCGAGCCATCTCCTTGGTCGAGGTCTTGCCGACCGATCCGGTGATGGCGATGACCCGGCCCGCCATGCGCGCCCGGCCCGCCCGGCCCAGATCCTCCAGCGCGGCCAGCACGTCCGCCACGACCAGCAGCGGCGCGTCCGGCACCACGCCCTCAGGGATGCGGCTGACCAGCGCCGCCGCCGCCCCCTTGGCCAAGGCTTGCGCTACGAAATCATGCCCATCGCGACCGGCCTGCAGCGCGACGAACAGATCACCCGGCGCGATGGTGCGGGTGTCGATGGACACACCCGTCGCGGTCCAGTCGGATGTCGCCCGCCCGCCCGTGGCGGCGGCGGCGTCCTCAGCGGTCCAGAGGCTCATATCCGGCCGTCCAGTGCCGCCACCGCGACCGATCCCTGTTCGGCATCGTCAAAGGGATAGACGTCCTGACCCACGATCTGACCCGTCTCGTGGCCCTTGCCGCAGATCAGCAGCGCGTCGCCCGGCTGCAGCGCATCGACGCCCCGCAGGATCGCCTCGGCGCGATCGGGCACCTCGGTCGCGTCGGGTCCGGCGGTCGCCATGATGGCGGCGCGGATCAGGGCGGGGTCCTCGGTGCGGGGATTGTCGTCGGTCACGATCACCACATCGGCATGATCGGCTGCTGCCTGCCCCATCAGCGGACGCTTGCCCCGGTCGCGGTCGCCGCCCGCGCCGATCACGCAGACGATGCGCCCCATCACATGCGGGCGCAGCGATTGCAGCGCCGCCGTCACGGCGCCGGGCTTGTGCGCGTAATCGACGAACACCGCCGCACCGTTGTCGCGCTGCGCGACCAGCTGCATCCGGCCGCGCACTGTGACCAGCTGCGGCAGCACCCGGATGATATCGTCGGCGCTGTCGCCCGCGGCCAGGCACAGGCCCATCGCGGCCAGCACGTTCTCGGCCTGGAACCCGCCGATCAGCGGCAGGCGCACCAGATGCGCGCGTCCCATGACCGAGAACCGCAGATCCTGCCCCGTCGCGTCATAGCGCTGGCCCAGAATGCGCAGCATGGCGTTCTCGCCCGTGCCGATCGTGGTCAGGGCCAGGCCCCGGTCGGTCGCGATCTCGGCCATCTGGCGGCCGCGCTGGCTGTCGATGTTGATGACCGCCGCCGCGCCATCCTCCAGCACGCGGTTGAACAGCAGCGCCTTGGCCGCGAAATATTCGTCAAAGCCCGCGTGATAATCCAGGTGGTCCTGGCTGAAATTGGTAAATGCGCCAGCCTGCACGCGCACCCCGTCCAGGCGGCGCTGGTCCAAACCGTGGCTGGAGGCCTCCATCGCGGCATGGGTGACGCCCGCCTCCACCGCCTCGGCCAGGACGCGATGCAGGGTCAGCGGGTCGGGGGTGGTGTGGGCCAAGGTGGCATGGTGGTCGCCCTCGACGCCCATCGTGCCCAGGCTGATCGCCTTGTGGCCCAGGGCCTGCCAGATCTGGCGGGTAAAGCTGGCCACGCTGGTCTTGCCGCTGGTGCCGGTGACGGCCACGACATGGTCGGGCTGGTCGCGAAACCACAGCGACGCCGCCCCGGCAAAGGCCGCGCGCGGGTCCTCGGCCACGATCAGCGCGCCGTCCCAACCGGCCAGCACATCGGCGGCGATATCGGCGCCCTGCCGGTCGGTCAGGACCGCCGCCGCCTGCATGCGGATCGCATACTGGATGAATTCGCCGCCATGCACCGCCGATCCGGGCAGGGCCGCAAACAGGTGTCCGGGCCGCACGGTGCGGCTGTCGATGGACAGCCCCGTGATCTGCGGGTCGCGCCCGCCCGGTGCGCACAGCCCCAGCTGCGACAGCGTCACATCATCCTTGTCCACGATCCCACCCGTCATTGATTTGCGACGAGCCTTACCGCAGCCTGATCCTCGGGTTCAACACGCGGCGCAAAGCGCGCAGCGATCGTCGGCAGGTTTTCGTCGCCGCCCACCGGCTCCAGCCCCAAAAGCGGGCCGATGCGGCGGATCACCTCGGCGGTGACGGGCACCACGGTGTGGCCAGCGGTGCGCACCTCGGTCCCGTTGATCACGGTCGAGGGCTCGTCCAGGGCCACGATCAGCACATATTGCGGATCGCTGGCCGGAAAGACCGCGGCAAAGGTCGCGATGACCTTGTTCTTGTAGTACCCGCCCGCGGCGCGGGGCTTGTCGGCGGTGCCGGTCTTGCCCGCGACCTCGTATCCGGGGACCTCGGCCTGACGGGCGGTGCCGCGGGTGACGACTTGGCGCAGCATGTCCACCGACATGGCGGCGGCGCGGGGCGACAGGACCTGCGCACCCTCGGGGCGCTGGCGACCGTGGACCAGCGTCGGCGTCACGCGCTTGCCGCCATTGGCGATGGTCGCATAGGCCACCGCCAGGTGCAGCGGGCTGGCCGCCAGACCGTGGCCAAAGCTGACCGTGGCCGAGGTGACGGCGGGCCAGCGCGTCGGCACCAGCGGCTGGCCGGTGGGCGCCTCGACCATCTCGATGGGGGTCGGCACGAACAGGCCCAGCTTTTCCAGGAAATCGCGCTGACGGTCGGGCCCGATCATCTGCGCGATCCGCACCGTCGCCACGTTCGACGATTTCACGATCACATCGGTGGCCGACAGCTCGCGCCCGTAATTGTGGAAATCGTTGATCAGGAACCGCCCGATGCGCATCGGCGCCTGCGCGTTGATCCCGCTGGAGGGGTTGATCAACCCCAGATCCAGCGCTTGCGCGACGGGAAAGATCTTGAAGGTCGATCCCAGTTCGTACTGGCCTTGCACGGCGCGATTGAAAAGCGGGCTGTCCGAAGGTTCGCCCGTCAGCAGGGGGCGGGGGCGATCATTGGGGTCGAAATCGGGCAGGCTGGCCATGGCCAGGATCTCTCCTGTCTTGACCTCCATCAGGATGCCCGTGGCGCCCTTGGCGTTCATGACGTTCATGCCCGACCACAGCACATCCTCCATCGCCTGCTGCAAGGTCAGGTCGATGGACAGCGCCAGCGGCGCGCCTTCGTTGCCCGGATCGCGCAGCCAGGCGTCGAACGCCTTCTCGACGCCCGCGATGCCGATCACCTCGGCGCTGTTGACGCCCTCGTTGCCGAAACCCGACCCGCCCAGGATGTGGCTGGCCACGTCGGCGTTGGGATAGATGCGCATCTCGCGCGGGCCGAACAGCAGGCCGGGCTCTCCCAGGTCGTGGACGGCCTGCATCTGCTCGGGGCTGATCTTGCGCTTGATCCACATGAACTTGCGGTCGCCGGTGAAATCGCGTGTCAGCCGCTCGACGTCCAGATCGGGAAAGATCTGCGCCAGCCCGCGCGCGGTGCCGACCGGATCGACCATCTGGTGGGGGTGGGCATAGACCGAATGGGTCAAGAGGTTCGTGGCCAGCACCCGGCCCCGCCGGTCGGTGATGTCCGCCCGCTGAGAGATGATCTGCGCCGAAAGCACCTGGCCGCGCGGCTCGGCCGCCTCGCTGGAGGCCAGCGTGCCCATGCGCGCCGCGACCGTGCCGAAGGCAAGCAGGAAACAGCCCGCCATGACGATCAGCCGCCCCTCGGCCCGACGGCGGGCGCGGTCCTGGATCTGTTCGTGGCGGCGGCGGCGGTTCTCGGCCTCGATGTCATCGGGGTTCTCGCCGCGTTCGCGGGCGCGAAGAATGCGGGCCAGGGGGCGCAAGGGCGTGCGGATCATGGCTGTTCATCCTCGGACAGGTCGGTTTCGGGGGTCAGCAGCGGCTCGGGCGGCGGCGGCGGCTTGGGATAGTCGATATGGTCCAGGTCCAGGAACTGGCCCGATTCCACCGGGACCAGCTGCAGGCGCTCAAAGTTCAGGTCGACCAGCTGGCGCAGGCGGTCGGGACGGTTCAGAAACGCCCATTCGGCCCGCAGCACGCCCAGCTCCTCGCGCAGGCCGGCGATCTCGCGCTGGACCTGGGACATCTCTCCGATGGCGGCCTGGGTCGCGTAATTTTCGCGATAGGCCCAGAAGGCCATGCCCATGACCACCAGCACGCAGGCCAGATAGGCCAGCGACCGCATCAGCGCCCCCCCGGCAGGCTGGGCATCGCCAGGGACCGCGCATCGACGCTGCCCGCGGGCGCCTCGGTGCGCACCGCCACCCGCAGCAATGCCGAACGGGCGCGGGGGTTAACGTCCAGCTCGTCAGGGTCCGGCCCGATCGCGCGCCGAAGCGGCAGCGTGAAGGCGGGCTGAACCGTCGCGGTGACCGGGGCATATCGGTTGCCGCCGCCCCCCGCGTCGGCGCGGGCCTGCATGAACCGCTTGACGATGCGGTCCTCCAGCGAATGAAAGCTGACCACGGCCAGCTGCCCGCCGGGCTTCAGCGCGCGCTCGGCGGCGGACAGGCCCGCGACCAGCTGGCCGAATTCGTCGTTCACCCAGATGCGGATCGCCTGAAAGCTGCGGGTGGCGGGGTGGCTCTGGCCGGGTTTCGCGCGCGGCAGGCAGCCGGTGACCACCTGCGCCAGTTGCGTGGTCCGCGTCAGCGGACGCGCGGCGACGATGGCCCGCGCGATGCGGCGCGCGGCGCGCTCTTCGCCGTAGTGATACAGCACATCGGCGATCTCGGATTCCTCGGCGCTGTTCAGCAGATCGGCAGCCGAGGGCACGTCGCCCCCCATCCGCATGTCCAGCGGCCCGTCGCGCATGAACGAGAACCCGCGATCCGCCTGATCCAGCTGCATCGAGCTGACGCCAAGGTCCAGCACCACCCCGTCCAGCGGCTGGCCCGCCAGGCTGTCCATGTCGGAAAACGTCCCCTCGACCAGCCGCAGCCGGTCGCCGTACTGGCCGCGCCACGCCTCGGCCATGGAGAATACCGCGGGGTCGCGGTCCACGCCGATCACCTGCGCAGCACCCGCCTCCAGCAGCCCGCGGGCATAGCCGCCCGCGCCGAAGGTGCCGTCCAGCCAGACGCCGGCCACGGGCGCCACGGCCCGCAGCAGCGGCGCCAGAAGAACGGGGATATGCGGATCGGACATGGCCTCAGCCCTCGCTCGCTTGGTGCAGGAAGGCGCGGGGGTCGAACTCGGGGCCCTTGCTGGCGGCGAACTCCTCCAGCGCCTCGACATCCTTGGGGCGCGTCTCGGGGTGATAGACCTGGATATAGTCGCCGCGCGACTCAAAGATCGTCTCGGTGCCCTCGCCGAAGCCCAGCTTGTCGCGCAGCTTGGCGGGCAGGACCAGACGCCCCTCGCGGTCGATCTCAAGGTCGGTGGACTGGCCGTTCATGAGCAGCTCCAGCCAACGACGCTCCTGGCTGCCGCGGGTCAGGCGATCGATCTGTTCGTCGATCTCCTCGATCGCCTCGATGGTGTAGAGCTCGATCCAGTTCCACCAGTCGGGACCATAGACGACCACCAGCTGCGTGCGTCCGGTATTGGCGCCTGCGAATGAGGGGTCTCCGGCATCGAACACGCGGCGCAGACGGGCCGGGATCGACATCCGACCCTTTCCATCGACCTTGACGGTTTCGGTGCCTCTGAACTTACGCGCCACCTGGCACCCGCCCTCACTGCCTGCTCTTTCGGGACGTCCGAAAGAGAAAGGGCGGATCGGGCCGCTGCCACTGCCCGATCCGCCGCCCTCGTTCCCGATTACCCGGGCCCCTTTGCGGGGTTGGTTGCCGACCCTGCCTGCGCCACCTGGGGGAGGTGCTGCTCGCGCAAGCGGGCCGACTATGTTGGAAAACGGTTGCCTGTATGAACTCTGCTTCGCCTTGTCCGGGGTCTTGGCGCCCCATTCACTGCCCGTTTTCGTGATCCGGTTGTGACATGGGATTTCATGGGAAGCAACGGCATTCTTGGGGCGCAGGCCGCATTCCGCGCATGAGTTCGACAGGCCCCGAATCACCCAAGGCACGGCGAATTGCGCGATTACACCGAGGGCTGGTAGCGTGGCCGGAAAGGCACACCAGATATAGAAGGCAGGTCGCGCCGATGTTTTTTCACCCCCTGAGGCGAAATCACCACAGTTCACGGCCAGGCAAGCTGAAACTCTGGGCAAGCGGCAGGATTTTCAGCGCCCGCTCACATCGGATCACGGAACCGAGAGGGGTTTTGCCCCTCCCGTCCCGTGCTATCCCGGAAGTCCCGTGAATTCCCGCCTCAGGCGATGCCGTCCTGGACCAGACGGTCGGCCAACTGCGCATAGGCCTGCGCCACGGCGCCGTCACCCAAGGCCACCGGACGACCCGAATCGCCGGCCAGACGCACCTCCAGCTCCAGCGGCAGGGCGCCCAGGAAGGGCAGGTTCAGCGCCTCGGCCTCGGTGGCGACGCCGCCATGACCGAACAGATGCGCCTCGTGCCCGCATTTGGGGCAGATATAGGTGGACATGTTCTCGATCAGCCCCAGGACCGGGGTCTTGAGCTTGCCGAACATGTCGATGGCGCGCCGCGCGTCCAGCAGGGCGACGTCCTGGGGCGTGGACACGATGATCGCGCCGGTGACCGGGGCCTTCTGGCACAGGCTCAATTGCACGTCGCCGGTGCCGGGCGGCAGGTCGATCAGCAGCACGTCCAGCTCGCCCCAGTTCACCTGCTGCAGCAACTGCTGCAGGGCGCCCATCAGCATCGGGCCGCGCCAGACCAGCGCCTCGCCCTCCTTGAGCATCAGGCCGATGGACATGACCGTGACGCCATGCGCATGCAGCGGCTCGATGCGCTGCCCGTCCGGGCTGGCGGGCCGCCCCGACACGCCCATCATGCGCGGCTGCGAGGGGCCATAGATATCCGCGTCCAGCAGCCCGACCTTGCGGCCCGCCCGCGCCAGCGCCACGGCAAGGTTCGAGGTGACGGTCGATTTCCCCACCCCACCCTTGCCCGAGCCGATGGCGATGATGTGGCGCACGCCGGGGATGGCCTGCGGCCCGCCCTGCGGCTTGGGGTGGCCGCCGATCTTCAGCGACGGCGCCTCGCCCTGGCCCGACACCGCGCGGGGCGGGGCGGGGTTGGCGGGCGCGGTCATCACGATCTGGACGCGGCTCACGCCGTCCAGCCGCTCGATGCGGGCGCGGGCCTCGGCCTCGACCGGCTTCATGGCCTCGGCAGTGGCCGCGTTCTCGACCTCCAGGACGAATCGCACCAGGCCCTCATCGACCACCAGGGCCCGGATCAGGTCCACCTGACCCAGCGTTCCCCCCTGCGGAAGGGGGATATCGGCGATTGCCGTAAGGATCGCTTCGCGGCTGACGGACATGGAAGGCACCTCGTCTCTTGTGTGTTAGCCAGCATGAAGCACAGAACCGCCGGCCTCAACACCCCCTGCGACATTCCGTGCCCCGGGCGGCTAACCGCTTTCAAACAGGCACTTTTTGGCCGCGCGGCGTGATCGCTAACAGATGTATCGTGTCAATTTTATGTCAACATTTCATGACGTAGCGGGGCGATAGGTCAGCGTCAGTCATGCAATTGCTGCATGGCAGCATTACGAAACCGTCCGTTGTGCAATCGCGGCAAAGGGGTCATCTTCAATCCAACGAAACGCCGGGCCAATCCGGGAACGGCGCAGACGAGATGAACCGAAAGGATACGACAATGGCTGTTATCGCCCAGGCACAGAACACCGCCGCCGAAGCCGGCCTGCGTGGCCGCTTGATGACCGCGATCCAGCGGATGCAGGAAAACCGCGCCCGCCGCGCCGTTTACCGCCAGACCGTGCGTGAACTCAACGCGCTGACGACCCGCGATCTGGACGATCTGGGCATCAGCCGTTCGATGATCACCCGCCTGGCCCACGAAGCGGCCTGGGGTTCGGCCCGCTAAGGGTCAACAAAGAATTCGCTTTCCCGGCCCTCCCCTCCTCCCTGGGTCCGGGAATGGCGGCATCCTCTCTCCTCCTCCCTGAGGATGCCGCCCAAAGTTGCCAAGGAACCTGACCCTCCTCCCCGGGTTCCTGTGCGAAGCGGCGGCCCCGCTCCTCCCTCCCAGGGGTCGCCGCACAAAATTCATAGCCGCCCCATTCGCGGCACCCAGATACGCCCGGTCCTCTCCTCCTCCCTCCCGGACCCGGCGTTCGCGGCACGGCCTCTCCTCCTCCCTGGCCCTGCCGCACCCTATACGCGGCCCCTCCTCCTCCCTGGGCCAGCGTTCAGCGGCGACCTCCCTCCTCCTCCCTGGAGGTCGCCGCGCCTTCATAGCCGCCCAAATTGCGGCAAACGGTTGCGCCGGGTCCTCTCCTCCCTCCCGGATCTGGCGCTGGCGGTACGGCCCTCCTCCTCCCTGGCCCTACCGCACCCCATACGCGGCCCCTCCTCCTCCCTGGGCCAGCGTTCAGCGGCGACCTCCCTCCTCCTCCCTGGAGGTCGCCGCGCCCTTATCCGGAACCGGAACACCCCATCGCGCATTGCCTCCGACAGATCGTCGGAGGCGTCATGATTCTGCGCAAGGGCACCAAGGTTGAATGGAGCTGGGCGGGCCATACGGCCAGCGGCACCATTACCGACATCTTTACCGATGACGTCGAGCGGACGATCAAGGGCAGCCGCGTCAGCCGCAAGGCCAGCCGCGATGACCCCGCCTATCTGATCGAACAGCAGGACGGTGATCGCGTCCTCAAGGGCCGGTCGGAACTGCGCCGCAGCGACGATTGACGGCTTTTCGGGCCGCGCCCGGCGCGCTATGGCTGGCCCATGCTCAGTTATCAACACGCCTATCATGCCGGAAATCTGGCCGACCTGCACAAGCACGCCCTGCTGGCCGTCGCGCTGGACTATCTGACCCGCAAGGACAAGCCGCTGTCCTATCTGGAAACCCATGCCGGGCGCGGCCTCTATGACCTGACTGCGCCCGAGGCGCAGAAGACCCAAGAGGCCGCCCAGGGCATCGCCCGCGCCACGGCCGAAGGCTGGCTGCCGGACGATCACCCCCTGATCCGCGCGCTGACCGCGATTCGCGCCCTGCGTGGCGACAGCGCCTATCCCGGATCGCCACTGATCGCCGGGCATTTCCTGCGGTTCGAGGATCGCGCCCATCTGGCCGAGCTGCATCCGGCGGAATGCCAGGCCCTGCGCCGCGTCGCGGGCTTTGCCACCATCCACCAGCAGGACGGGTTCCAGATGGCGCAGGCCGTCTGCCCCCCGGAACCGCGCCGTGGCCTGCTGCTGATCGACCCCAGCTATGAGGTCAAGACCGACTATACCGCGATTCCCCGCCAGATCGGGCTGATCGCGCGGAAATGGAACGTGGGCGTCATTGCGCTGTGGTATCCGATCCTGACCGACCACCGCCATCTGGGCATGACCGCGCAGCTGACCAGCGATTTCCCCGAGGCCCTGCTGTCGGAGGTCGCCTTTCCGCCCGCGCGGCCCGGCCATTCGATGATCGGATCGGGGATGATCGTGCTGAACCCGCCCTGGGGGCTGGCAGACCACGCCCGCCAGTTAGAGGCGATGCTCCGCGACCGCGCCTGACCGGGGCCGCCGACGGGGATTCCCCCGCCGGTTGCGCTGTGGCATGATCGACCCCGCGACAAGGATTCCCCCATGCCCCAACGACTGTCCATCGGCGCCACCGTCTTTCTGGTCCTGACCGTGCTGCTGTCCCTCTATTTCGCCTATGCGGCGGTGCAGGGGCCGTCGGGCATCCTACGGCGCATCCAGATCCAGGCCGAGACGGCCGAGCTGCAGACCGCGCGCGACACGCTGCGCGCCGATGTCGCGCGCATGCAGAACCTGACCCGCCGCCTGTCGGACGATTACCTGGACCTGGATCTGCTGGACGAACGCGCCCGAGAGGTCCTGGGCCTGCTGCGCGCCGACGAGGTGCTGCTGCGCTGAGGCGCGGATCTGCGGGTCGGGGCTGCGGGATTGCACGGCTGCGGGCGATGCGCTACGGATAGTTTAACGCTGAACTATCCGTAACGCATCCAGAGAGGATACGCCGCATGGCCAGGAAACCAAGCCCCCAACAGGAGGCACCTTCGAACGTGTCGAAGGACGAGTTGCTGCAATACTATCGGGACATGCTGCTGATCCGGCGATTCGAGGAGAAGGCGGGCCAGCTGTACGGCATGGGTCTGATCGGCGGATTCTGCCACCTCTATATCGGGCAGGAAGCCGTGGTCGTGGGCCTGGAGGCCTGTGCCAAGGAAGGCGACAAGCGCATCACCAGCTACCGGGACCACGGCCACATGCTGGCCTGCGGAATGGAGGCGCGCGGCGTCATGGCCGAGCTGACCGGGCGTCAGGACGGCTATTCCAAGGGCAAGGGCGGCAGCATGCACATGTTCAGCCGCGAAAAGCATTTCTATGGCGGCCACGGCATCGTGGCAGCGCAGGTACCACTTGGCGCAGGGCTGGCCTTTGCCGACAAGTATCTGGGCAATGACAACGTCACCTTCACCTATTTCGGCGACGGTGCGGCGAACCAGGGCCAGGTCTATGAGACCTACAACATGGCCGAGCTGTGGGACCTGCCGGTCGTCTTCGTGATCGAGAACAACCAGTATGCCATGGGCATGTCGGTCAAGCGGTCCACGAAATCGACGACCTTCTTCGGTCGCGGAGAGGCCTTCGGCATCCCCGGCGAACAGGTCGACGGCATGGACGTGCTGGCCGTCAAGGCGGCGGGCGAGAAGGCCGTGGCGCATTGCCGCGCCGGCAAGGGCCCCTACATCCTGGAGGTCATGACCTATCGCTATCGCGGCCACTCGATGTCGGACCCGGCGAAATACCGGACCCGCGAGGAGGTCCAGAAGATGCGCGACGAGCGTGACCCGATCGAGAGCGTCCGCGACCTTCTGCTGACCGGCAAGCATGCCACCGACGAGGACCTCAAGGCGATCGACAAGGAAATCAAGGAAATCGTCAACGATTCCGCCGAATTCGCCAAGGATAGCCCCGAGCCGGACCTGTCCGAGCTGTGGACCGACATTTACGCCGACGACCTGCCCCAGGGCAGCGCCGAAGAACACGCCTGAGGGGGATGACGACATATGGCAACCGAGATCCTGATGCCCGCCCTGTCCCCCACGATGGAGGAGGGCACGCTGGCCAAATGGCTGAAGAAAGAGGGTGACGCCGTCAAATCCGGCGACATCATCGCCGAGATCGAGACCGACAAGGCCACGATGGAATTCGAGGCCGTCGACGAGGGCATCATGGGCAAGCTGCTGGTGGCCGAGGGCACCCAGGGCGTCGCCGTGAACACCCCCATCGCCATCCTGGTCGAGGAGGGAGAGGACGCCGACGCGGCCCCCGCCCCCAAGGCCGAGGCAAAGCCCGCCGAGGCCAAGGCCCCCGAGGCCGCCGGCGAACAGCCCGGCAAGTCCGCCGTCGAGGAGGTCGCGACCCCGCAGCCCAAGCCGCGCAGCCCCGACTGGCCCGAAGGCACCAAGATGAAGACCATGACCGTGCGGGAAGCCCTGCGCGAGGCCATGGCCGAGGAGATGGACCGCGACGAGACCGTGTTCATCATGGGCGAGGAGGTCGGCGAATACGAAGGCGCCTACAAGATCACCCAGGGGCTGCTGGCCCGGTTCGGCCACCGCCGCGTCGTGGACACGCCCATCAGCGAGATCGGCTTTGCCGGTATCGGCACCGGTGCGGCCCTGGCCGGCCTGCGCCCGATCGTCGAGTTCATGACCTTCAACTTTGCCATGCAGGCCATCGACCACATCATCAACTCGGCCGCCAAGACGCTGTACATGTCGGGGGGCCAGATGGGCTGCCCGATCGTGTTCCGCGGCCCGAACGGCGCCGCCGCCCGTGTGGGCGCGCAGCACAGCCAGGATTTCGCGGCATGGTATGCGGCGATCCCCGGCCTGAAGGTCGCGATGCCCTATTCGGCGGCCGATGCGAAGGGTCTGATGAAGACCGCCATCCGCGACAACAACCCGGTCATCTTCCTGGAGAACGAGATCCTTTACGGGCGAAGCTTCGAGGTGCCCGACTTGCCGGATTTCACCATCCCCTTCGGCAAGGCGAACACGGTGCGCTCGGGCGACGATGTGACCATCGTCAGCTTTGGCATCGGCGTCGCCCATGCGTTGGAGGCGGCCAAGCTGCTGGAACAGGACGGCATCCAGGCCGACGTGATCGACCTGCGCACGCTGCGCCCGCTGGACTATGACGCGATCCTGTCGTCGGTCAAGCGCACCAACCGCTGCGTGACCGTCGAGGAGGGCTTCCCCGTGGGCGCCATCGGCAACCACATCTCGGCCTATCTGATGGAGAACGCGTTCGACTATCTGGACGCGCCGGTCATCTGCTGCACCGGCAAGGACGTGCCGATGCCCTATGCCGCGAACCTGGAAAAGCACGCGCTGATCACGCCCGCCGAGATCGCCGACGCCGTGAAAAAAGTCACCTACAAGTAAGGGAGCTGCGCGATGCCTACGGAAATCCTGATGCCCGCCCTCTCCCCGACCATGGAGGAGGGCACGCTGGCCAAATGGCTGGTGAAAGAGGGCGATACCGTCAAGTCCGGCGACGTGATCGCCGAGATCGAGACCGACAAGGCCACGATGGAGTTCGAGGCCGTCGACGAGGGCCGCATCGGCAAGATCCTGATCGCCGAGGGCACCTCGGCGGTCAAGGTCAACACCGCCATCGCCGTCCTGCTGGAGGAAGGTGAGGAGGCCGGCGACATCGGGGCGCCCAAGCCCGCCTCCGCCCCCAAGGCTGATGTCGAGCCCGAACCCGCCGAAAAGGGCTATGGCGGCCCGATCGGCGCGCCCGTGGCCGGTGATGCCAAAGCCGCGGACGATGCGCCCAAGGGCGACCGGGTCTTTGCCTCGCCCCTGGCGCGCCGGATCGCCAAGGACAAGGGTCTGGACCTGTCCCAGATCCAAGGCAGCGGCCCCCGCGGTCGGATCGTCAAGGCCGATGTCGAGAATGCCCAGCCCGGCGCCGCCAAGCCTGCCGCTGCAGCGGCCCAGCCCGAGGCCAAGGCAGCCCCCGCGACAGCCGCAGCCCCCGCCCAGGCCCCCAAGGGCCTGTCGACCGAGGCCGTGCTGAAGATGTACGCCGACCGCGAGACCGAGGAGGTCGCGCTGGACGGCATGCGCCGCACCATCGCCGCCCGCCTATCCGAGGCCAAGCAGACCATCCCGCATTTCTACCTGCGCCGTTCGGCCAAGCTGGATGCGCTGATGGAGTTCCGCGCCACGCTGAACAAGCAGCTGGAAGGCCGGGGGATCAAGCTGTCGGTCAACGACTTCATCATCAAGGCCAGCGCGCTGGCCCTGCAGCAGGTGCCGGACGCGAATGCGGTCTGGGCGGGGGATCGCATCCTCAAGCTCAAGCCGTCGGACGTGGCCGTGGCCGTCGCGATCGAGGGCGGGCTGTTCACGCCCGTGCTGAAGGACGCGCATCAGAAGACCCTGTCGGCGCTGTCCGCGCAGATGAAGGATCTGGCCGGTCGCGCGAAGTCCAAAAAGCTGGCCCCGCACGAATACCAGGGCGGCAGCTTTGCGATCAGCAACCTGGGCATGTTCGGGATCGAGAACTTCGACGCGGTCATCAACCCCCCGCATGGCGCGATCCTGGCCGTGGGTGCGGGCATCCCCACCCCGGTCGTCGAAAAGGGAGAGGTCGTGGTGCGCAACGTCATGTCGATGACGCTGTCGGTCGACCACCGCGTGATCGACGGTGCACTGGGCGCGCAACTGCTGGAGGCAATCGTGGCCCATCTGGAGAACCCGATGGGAATGCTTGCTTAAGCTGTTCTAAAAAAATGTTTTTCTACATCGGCGGCAAGGCTGGACATCTTGCCGCCGATGGCGTTGCGCGGGACTGACTCCTCGGGTCCGGCGGGCCGTCGCCCCCGTAGCGACCTCCTCGCAAACATTTTAAAGTGACTTGTGTTCTTGGTGCCTTCGGCACGCTGATCGCCGGTGTGAAGCTTGGCGCAGCTTATTCGGTCGCCCCAATAAGGTCCGGTGACTTGCCAGTACTGCCCACCGACCATCGTGCTGTGGGATACCCACCTCTCCTACCCCGCCGCCATGACCAAGGAATAGGCAGTTTCGATCTGCCGCACCGAAGGCATGGCCCGCAAGCAGGGCTGATCCCGGCGCGGTCCCGCCCCTGCGGCGGGGCCTGCCACACCCGGTCAGAAGGTGATGGTGACCCCCGGCAGCCGCAGCTCCGCGATCAGGTCGCGCAGCTCTTGGCGGGCGGCGATATGGGACATGCTCATCGTCTCGGTGCCGACATCCTTGAGGTCCAGCAGCGTCAGGCCGTTGGGAAACAGCTCGCGAAAGATCACGCGTTCCGAAAATCCGGGCGCCACGCGAAAGCCGATGCGCTTGGACAGCGCGGCCAAGGCGCCGCCCACCTTGCGCTTGTTGTGCATCTGTTGCGTGCCCAGACGGTTGCGCAGCACCAGCCAGTCGATCGGCCCCGCGCCGGCCTGCGCGCGCAGCTGACGGGCGTTCCAGACCATCTCGGCATAGATCGAAGGGCCCAGCACCTCGCCATCGGGCGACATCCGCGCCAGCAGGTCGAAATCGACGAAGCTGTCGTTCAGCGGCGTGATCAGCGTATCCGCGACGGTATGCGCCATCTGGCTCAGCTTGGTATGCGAGCCGGGGCAATCCAGCAGGATGAAGTCGCACTGCTTCTCCAGCAGCTCCAGCGCGGGGGTCAGCGGGTCGGGGCCATCGCCCAGCTGCGCCAGGACCGGCATCGGCAGGTCCAGCCCCATCCGCGCGCAGAAGGCGGCGCGGTTCTCCAGATAGCGGCCAAAGCTGCGCTGGCGGACGTCCAGATCCAGGCCGCCGACGCTGTGCCCCATCCGGGCCAGCGCCGTCGTGACATGCATCGAGGTGGTGGATTTGCCCGAGCCGCCCTTCTCGTTTCCGACCACGATGATATGCGCCACTGGCCGCCTCTTGTCCTGCCCCTGCGCGGAAACCTAACGACCGCGTGAACGGATGGAAAGCCGCCGCGCGCAACCGACCGGCGGCTGTCACCCCGCGATCACGCCGTCCCGTCAGCGCCCCAGCATCAGAAAGTCGTCGTTGGGGCGAATGTCGGCCGCGTTCACCAGCCGGTTCGACATCGCAAAGAACGCCGTGATGGCGCCGATGTCCCAGATCTCATCCGCATCGAAACCTGCCTGCGCCAGCGCGTCGTGATCGGCGGGGACGACATCCTGCGCGGCCAGCGCGACCTTTTCGGCATAGGCCAGCATGGCGCGCTGCCGGTCCGTCAGGTCGGCCTTGCGCCAGTTGATCGCCACCTGATCGGCGATGCGCGGATCGCGCGCCCGGATGCGCAGGATCGCGCCATGCGCCACCACGCAATACTGGCAGCGATTCAGCCCGCTGGTGGCGACCACGATCAGCTCCCGCTCGGCCTTGGTCAGACCTTCGGCCTTGTCCATCAGCGCGTCGTGATAGGCAAAGAAGGCCCGGAATTCGGCGGGCCTGTGCGCCAGCGCCAGAAAGATGTTGGGGACAAAGCCCGACTTTTCGGACACTTGGGCGATGGCGTCGCGGATGTCCTCGGGCAGATCGGCCAGGTCGGGCACGGCGAAACGGCTGATGGGGTGGGTCATGGGGGTTCCTCCTGACGGGCAGCCTGCCGCAGGCGCGCCGCGGGGGAAAGGGTCAGCCGTCGCGCAGGGCGGCCAGGGCGGCCTGGACCTTGGGCGTGCGGTGCAGATCGACATGGGTGACCAGCCACAGCGTGCTGTCCCATTCCCGCAAGCTGATCGCCGGCAGCAGCCCCGTGGCCAGGCTGTCGGGCAGCGGCCCCATGGCCAGCCCCGCGCGGATCACTGCCTCGCGGGCGGCGGCCTCGGACGCGATCAGGGCGATGTTCTCGGGTCCGATCCGGTCCTGCAGCCAGCGCATGTAGGGAGCCCCCCGCGCATCCGGCCCCGGCAGCGCAAAGCGGTGCGCGCGCGGGTCGCCCACCGGGCCGTGGCGGTCCAGGTAATCCTCGGACGCATAGAGAACATGGTGCAGGCGTCCCAACGGTCGCACGACATAGTCGGGCTCGGTCGGCTCGGCGCCGCCGCGGATGGCGATATGGGCCTCTCCGGCGTCCAGGCGGAACAGCCGCACATCGGTCGCATAGGTCACCCGCAGCCCCGGATGGCGCTGCATCAGCGCGGTGATGCGCGGCATCACCAGATCGACCAGCTCGGGCAGCGAGGTGACGGTCAGCTCTCCCTCGATGCGGTCGCCCGCCCCCGCGATCTGCGCCGCCATCTGGGCGAAACGCTCATCCGCCGCACCCGCCGCAGCCAGCAGGGTCCGCCCCGCCTCGGTCAGGGCATAGCCGCGGGTGTGGCGCTGGAACAGCCGCGCGCGCAGCGCCGTCTCCAGCGCGTCGATACGCCGGATCACGGTGGCATGATGCACGCCCAGTTCCCCCGCCGCACCGCTGACGGTGCCGCAGCGCGCCACGGCCAATGCGACCCGGATGTCGTCCCAGGATTCGATCTGCATGTGCATCTCCGCACAGTTGTTGCGCAACTATCGCCCTTTCGTTCGCACGTGCATAGGCCTAAATCGGATGCAACACGACATCCCTGACGGAGACGACCCATGAACATTCTGCATCTGGACAGCGCCATCACCGGCGACGCCTCGGTTTCCCGCAAGCTGACCGCCGATATCGTGGCCCGCCTGACCGCGGCACAGCCCGATGCGCAGGTGACCCATCGCGACCTGTCCGACGGCGTGGCGGTGATGGACGACGCCTGGTTCCAGGCCCTGCGCGCCGGCACCGACAGCCCCACGCCCGCCCAGCAGGCCCAGATCGACCTGTCGAACACCCTTCTGGCCGAGGTTCAGGACGCCGATGTCCTGGTCATCGGGCTGCCGATCTATAACTTTACCCTGCCCGCGCAGCTCAAGACCTGGCTGGACCAGATCGCCCGCGCCGGCGTCAGCTTCCGCTATACCGAGGCCGGCCCCGAGGGTCTGCTGACCGGCAAGCGCGCCTATGTCGCCTATGCCGCCGCCGGCACGCCGATGGGGTCGGACCTGGACCACGCCTCGGGCTATCTGCGCCACATGCTGGGGTTTCTGGGCATCACCGACGTGACCTTCGTCGCGGCCGACGGGCTGGCTTTTGACCGCGACGCGGCCATGGCGCGCGCGCAGCAGGCGCTGGACAAGATCGCCGCCTGATCCGGCCATTCAGCATGGACGGCCCCTTGAGGTTGACTCGGGGGCCGTTTTTGCGTATCGCAGCCTGAATTCCCGGAAGGACAGCCTTCCGGTCCCTGCCCTGCGCAGGGATCGCCCCCCGTCAGCGCGTTGCGCCCACGGGGGCAACAGTGTTTTGGACCAGGAGGCCCGACGATGTTCGAGAACCTTTCCGACCGTTTGGGCGGCGTCTTCGACCGGCTGACCAAGCAGGGCGCCCTGTCCGAGGATGACGTCACCGCCGCCATGCGCGAGGTGCGCACCGCCCTGCTGGAGGCCGACGTCTCGCTGCCGGTGGCGCGCAACTTCGTCAAGGCGGTCACCGCCAAGGCCACCGGTGCGGCGGTCACGAAATCGGTCAGCCCCGGCCAGCAGGTCGTCAAGATCGTCCATGACGAGCTGATCCGCGTGCTGCAGGGCGAGGACGCCCCCGAGGCGCTGCGCATCGACAACCCGCCCGCCGCCATCCTGATGGTCGGCCTGCAGGGCTCGGGCAAGACCACCACCACCGCGAAACTGGCCCTGCGCCTCAAGGACCGCGAAAAGAAGCGCGTGCTGATGGCCAGCCTGGACACCAACCGCCCGGCCGCGATGGAGCAGCTGGCCATCCTGGGCCAGCAGATCGGCGTCGACACGCTGCCCATCGTGATTGGCCAGACCGCCGTGCAGATCGCGCAGCGCGCCAAGACCCAGGCGTCCTTGGGTGGCTATGACGTGCTGATGCTGGACACCGCCGGCCGCCTGCATATCGACGAGGCGCTGATGGCGCAGGTCCAGCAGGTCCGCGACATCGCGAACCCGCGGGAAACGCTGCTGGTCGTCGATGGCCTGACCGGACAGGACGCCGTGAACGTCGCGACCGAATTCGACGCCAAGGTCGGCGTGACCGGCGTGGTGCTGACCCGCATGGACGGCGACGGGCGCGGCGGCGCGGCCCTGTCGATGCGCGCCGTGACCGGTAAGCCGATCCGCTTCGTGGGTCTGGGCGAAAAGATGGACGCGCTGGAGACGTTCGACGCGGAACGCGTCGCGGGCCGCATCCTGGGCATGGGCGATATCGTGGCCCTGGTCGAGAAGGCCCAGCAGGTGCTGGAGGTCGAACAGGCCGAGCGCATGATGAAGCGGTTCCAGAAGGGTCTGTTCAACATGAACGACCTGCGCGGCCAGCTGGAGCAGATGCAGAAGATGGGCGGCATGCAGTCGGTCATGGGCATGATGCCCGGCATGGCCAAGATGGCCAAGCAGGCCGAGGCCGCGGGCTATGACGACAAGGTCATCCGCCACCAGATCGCGCTGATCAATTCGATGACCAAGAAGGAACGGGCCAACCCGGACCTGCTGCAGGCCAGCCGGAAAAAGCGCATCGCCGCCGGTGCGGGTCTGGACGTGTCGGATCTGAACAAGCTGCTGAAGATGCAGAAGCAGATGGCCGACACGATGAAAAAGCTGGGCAAGATGGGCAAGGGCGGCATGCTCAAGCAGGCCATGCGCGCCATGACCGGCAAGGGCGGCGGACTGCCCGACATGGACAACCTGGACCCCGCCAAGATGGCAGAGGCGCAGAAGATGCTGGCCGATCCCAAGGGTCTGGGCGGCCAGCTGGGCCGCGCGGGCCTGCCGGGCGGTCTGGGCGGATTGTTCGGCAAGAAATGATCACCCTGTCCCCCACCCCGGTTCTGGAAACGGAACGCCTGATCCTGCGCGCGCCCCTGGGCAGCGACTGGCCGCATTGGCGCAGCTTTTATCAATCCGACCGCGCACAGTTCGTGGGCGGCGGCGTGACCGAACCCAAGCCCGGCGCCTATTGGCGGGCCTTCGGCCATCTGACCGGCCATTGGGTGATGCGCGGTTTCGGCATGTTCGTCTTTTGCTTCAAGGGGCAGGAGGACATGCCCCTTGGTATGGTCGGCCCGTGGTATCCCGACGGCTGGCCCGAGCGTGAGCTGGGCTGGACCGCCTGGTCGCAGGCCGTGGAAGGAAAGGGTCTGGTGGCCGAGGCTGTCCGCGCCGCGCGGGCCCACGCGTTCCGCGACCTGGGCTGGACCACCGCCGTCAGCTATATCGACCCGGCCAATGCCCGCTCGATCGCGCTGGCCGAACGGCTTGGGGCGGTGCGCGACCGGGGCGCCGCGACGCCGGTCTTCGATCACCCCTGCCTCGTCTATCGCCACCCCGCCCCGGAGGCCGCATGACCGACGCAACCACCCGCGCCGCCGACCTGCTGGCCGATCACCGCGCCAGCATCGACCGGCTGGACGCCATTCTGGTCTATACGCTGGCCGAACGGTTCAAGCACACCCAGTCCGTCGGCCGTCTCAAGGCCCGGCACGACCTTCCGCCGTCCGATCCCTCGCGCGAGGCAAGCCAGATCGAACGCCTGGAACGCCTCGCGCGCGAGGCCGATCTCGACCCGGAATTCGCGCGCAAATTCCTGACCTTCGTGATCGCCGAAGTCATTCGGCACCACGAACATTATCAGTCCTGACCGGACGACAACCCAAGGAGACTATCCATGTCCATGAAGATCCGCCTGGCCCGTGGTGGCAGCAAAAAACGCCCGCACTATGCCATCGTCGCCTCCGATTCGCGCATGCCGCGCGACGGCCGCTTCATCGAGAAGCTGGGCACCTACAACCCGCTGCTGGCGAAAGACAGCGAAGAGCGCGTGAAGATGGATGTCGAGCGCATCCAGTACTGGCTGGGCCAGGGCGCGCAGCCCACGGACCGCGTCGCCCGCTTCCTGGAGGCCGCCGGCGTCAAGGAAAAGGCCGAGCGCAAGAACATGAAGAAGGCCGAGCCCGGCAAGAAAGCCAAGGCCCGCGCCGAAGAGCGTGCCAAGAAAGCCGCACCGGCCGACGCCGAGTGATCCGATCTGGCGGGGGGCAGCCCCCGCCAGTCCTTTTTTGCAAGGGTGTGCCATGACCGAAGACCGCATCTGCGTCGGCGCCATCGCGGGGGCCTTTGGGGTCCACGGAGAGGTGCGGCTGAAAAGCTTCTGCTCGGACCCTGCCGACATCGCGAATTACTCCCCCCTGACCTCCGAGGACGGCACCCGCAGCTTTGGCGTGACGCTGACCCGCGAGGTCACCGGCGCCCTGGGCGCGCGCATCACCGGGGTCACCACCAAGGAACAGGCCGATGCCCTGCGCGGCGTCACGCTCTGGGCCCCGCGCAGCGCCCTGCCCTCGCTGCCCGATGACGAATTCTATCACGCCGACCTGATCGGGCTGGATGTCGTCGATACCGGCGGCACCCCCCTGGGTCGCGTGCGCGCACTGTATGATCACGGCGCGGGCGACATCATCGAGGTGGTGGGCGGCGCGCAGATCCTGATGCTGCCCTTTACCCGCGCCATCGTGCCCACCGTCGATCTGGCCGCGCGCCGCATCGTCGTGGACCCGCCCGGTGACGGCGGGAGCAGCGACGACGCATGACCGACGCGCCGCCGCCGAAATCGCATGGCCGCCTGACCGCCCGCCCCAGCCTGCGCCCGCGCGAACTGATGGCGGAACCCCAGGTCGCGGGCGCCTGGACCGCGCGCATCATCACCCTGTTCCCCGAGGCCTTTCCCGGCATCCTGGGCCTGTCCCTGACCGGCAAGGCGCTGGCGCAGGGGCTGTGGAACCTGCAGACGATCCCGCTGCGCGATCACGGGCTGGGGCGGCACCGCAATGTGGACGACACGCCCGCGGGCGGCGGCGCGGGCATGGTGATCCGGCCCGACGTGCTGGACGCGGCGCTGCGCGAGGCGGGCCCCGGCCTGCCCGTCATCTACATGTCGCCACGCGGCAAGCCCTTGACGCAGGCCCGCGCCCGCCAGCTGGCACAGGGACCGGGCGTCACCCTGATCTGCGGCCGGTTCGAGGGGGTCGACCAGCGCGTTCTGGACGCCCATGACATCGAAGAGGTCAGCATCGGCGATTATGTCCTGACCGGAGGAGAGATTGCCGCTCAGGTCTTGATCGACGCGACGGTCCGGCTTATACCGCGCGTGCTGGGCAATCATGATTCCCTGGCCGAGGAGTCCTTTTCCATCGGCAACCGGGGTCTTCTGGAAGCGCCGCAGTTCACCAAGCCCGCCCTCTGGGATGGCCGCGAGATACCGCCCGTGCTGTTGTCGGGCAATCACGCAGCCATCGCCGCATGGCGGTCCGGTGAGGCCGAGAGGCTGACACAAGAACGCCGCCCCGATCTGTGGCGGGCATATGCAGAGACGCATGTGGACCCGGCTAAGGACCGACAGCGCTCGGGCGCATCAGACCAATCGCGGATATACCGCGAGCATGACAAGGAACCAAAGCGATGAACCTGATCGCACAACTCGAAGCCGAGCAAATCGCCGAGCTTGGCAAGACCATCCCCGACTTCAAGGCCGGCGACACGATCCGCGTCGGCTATAAAGTGACCGAGGGCACCCGGACCCGCGTCCAGAACTATGAGGGCGTCTGCATCTCGCGCAAGGGCGGAGCCAACATCGCGGCCAGCTTCACCGTCCGCAAGATCAGCTTTGGCGAGGGCGTGGAACGCGTGTTCCCGCTGTATTCGACCAACATCGCCACGATCGAAGTCGTTCGTCGCGGCAAGGTCCGTCGCGCCAAGCTGTACTATCTGCGTGACCGTCGCGGCAAATCCGCCCGTATCGTCGAAAAGACCAACTATCGTCCGCTGTCGGACGCGAAAGCCTGAGCAGAGGTCACGCCATGAAAAACGATACTCACCCCGATTATCACACCATCTCGGTCAAGATGACGGATGGCACCACCTACCAGACCCGCTCCACCTGGGGTTCGGAAGGCGAGACGATGTCGCTGGACATCGACCCGACCTCGCACCCGGCCTGGAACGGCGGCTCGTCGCGGTTGATGGATGCCGGTGGTCGCGTGACCAAGTTCAAATCCAAATATGCCGGCCTGGGCTTCTGATCCCCACCGCCATGGATGTTGCCGACGCCGCCCCCCGGGGCGGCGTTTCGCATTCCGGCCTCAGGTAAAGAAGGCCAGGACCGGGCGCCGTCCTCCGGTCGCCAGGAACCCCGCCAGCCCCAAGCACAACGCCATCACCACCAGCGCCTTCAGATCGCCCGTCAGGCCAAAGGCAGTGGCGACATGCATGATCAGGACATGCACGAAATAGACGAAGGCCGCCATTCCGGCGATCTGCTTGCCGTCCCAGCCGCCGCTGACCCGCTGTGCGGCCAGAAACATCAGCGGCGTGGCCAGCAGCAGCGACGCCATCATGTCCACGCCCCAGCCCCCGTCCGCGATCCGGTACCAGATCAGGCTCTCGGTCACGACGGCGGCCAGCGCCAGCCCGGCCAGCGGCCAGACCCGCCGCCCCAGGCCCGCGCCCCAGCCATGCGCCATCAGCACGCCCATCGCGAAATAGGGGAACACCGCGAACAGCCCGTTGCGGTAATGGTCCAGCTGGATCTGCGCCTGCCCCGACAGCACCAGATATTGCAGCACCAGCCCGATCAGCGCCATCGCCGCCGCCGCCCCTGCCAGCACGCGCGGCGCGCGCAGCACCATCACCAGCACCGCCGATACCAGCAGACCCGGCAGGAACCACAGCTGGAAATAGCCGAACGCCACCAGGCGCAGGGCATGATGCCAACTGCCGATCCCCGGCCCGTAGAAGGGCAGATAGATCACCATCCACAGTAGATAGACCGCCCCGATACGCCGCAGATAGCGCCAGCCCTGCCCCCGCCGCATCGCCGCCAGAAAGAAATAGCCCGAGATCAGCGCAAAGACCGGCACCGCCAGCCGATAGACGCCGTTGAACAGCGCCTGTTTCACCAGCGCCGGGGCCGCGTCGGGAAAGCCGCCATGCAGCGCCACCACGAACAAGGCCAGCATCAGGCGAAGCGGATCGATGGCGCTGGCGCGCGCGGTCTGGTCGGTCATGAGGGGGGCCCTGTCCTGTCAGCCCCCTCAACGATGCAAAGCGGTTCGCGTTCCGCTCAGGCGGCCTCGGCTCCGGGCGCGACCAGTCCGACGATATCCATCATGATCGTGTTCAGCTGGAAATCCTTGGGGGTATAGACCCGCGCGACCCCCATCGCCGCCAGCCGCGCCGCGTCATCGTCGGGAATGATGCCGCCGACGATCACCGGGATATGCGACAGGCCGGCCGCCTGCATGCGGCCCATCAGATCCTCGATCAGGGGCATGTGGCTGCCCGACAGAATCGACAAGCCGACCACGTGGACATCCTGCTCCTGCGCGCGGGCGACGATCTCTTCCGGGGTCAGGCGGATGCCCTCATAGGTGATGTCCATGCCGCAGTCGCGGGCGCGGAAGGCGATCTGTTCCGCCCCGTTCGAATGGCCGTCCAGCCCCGGCTTGCCCACCAGGAACTTCAGCCGCCGCCCCAGACGGGCGCTGACCGCGTCGACCGCCTCGCGGATCTCCTCCAGCCCCTCGGTGCGGTTCGACTGCGCCTGCGACACGCCGGTCGGGCCGCGATATTCGCCATGCACCGCGCGCATCACGCCCGCCCATTCGCCGGTCGTGACCCCCGCCCGCGCCGCCTGGATCGAGGCCGGCATGACATTGCCCCCCGTCCGCGCCGCCTGGCGCAGCGCATCCAGCGCCGCCTCGACCGCGCCCGCATCGCGCGCCGCGCGCCAGGCCTGCAGCCGCCCGACCTGATCGGCCTCGACCGCCGGATCGACGGTCATGATGCCGCCATCACCGGCGGTCAGGGGCGAGGGCTCGGCCTGCTGCCAGCGGTTCACGCCGACCACGATGGTCTCGTTCGTCTCGATCCGTCCAAGGCGGGCGGCGTTCGATTCGACCAGCCGCGCCTTCATATAGTCGATGGCCGCGATCGCGCCGCCCATTTGGTCCAGCAGCGCCAGCTCGTCCCGCGCGCCCTGTTTCAGCACCTCGACCTTGGCCGCGATCACCGGGTTGCCGTCGAACAGGTCGCCATATTCCAACAGGTCGGTCTCATAGGCCAGGATCTGCTGCATGCGCAGCGACCATTGCTGATCCCACGGACGCGGCAGGCCCAGGGCCTCGTTCCAAGCGGGCAGCTGCACGGCACGGGCGCGGGCGTTCTTGGACAGCGTGACGGCCAGCATCTCAAGCAGGATGCGATAGACGTTGTTCTCGGGCTGCTGCTCGGTCAGGCCCAGGCTGTTGACCTGCACGCCATAGCGGAACCGGCGGTATTTCTCCTCCGCGATGCCATAGCGGTCGCGGGTGATCTCATCCCACAGCTCGGTGAAGGCGCGCATCTTGCACAGCTCGGTCACAAAGCGGATGCCCGCATTCACGAAAAAGCTGATCCGCCCGACCATCTCGGGGAAGCTCTCCTCGGGGACCTTGCCCTTCAGGTCGTCCAGAACCGCGATGGCGGTGGCCAGCGCATAGGCCAGCTCCTGTTCCGGCGTCGCGCCTGCCTCCTGCAGGTGATAGCTGCAGACGTTCATCGGGTTCCATTTCGGCAGATGCTGGCGCGTATAGGCCGCGATGTCGGTGATCATCGCCAGCGACGGCGCGGGTGGACAGATATAGGTGCCGCGCGACAGGTATTCCTTGATCAGGTCGTTCTGGACCGTTCCTTGCAGGCGGGACACGTCGGCCCCCTGCTCCTCGGCGACGGCGATATACAGCGACAGCAGCCAGGGCGCGGTCGCGTTGATCGTCATCGAGGTGTTCATCTGCTCCAGCGGGATTTGGTCGAACAGCGCCCGCATGTCGCCCAGATGGCAGACGGGCACGCCGACCTTGCCCACCTCGCCCCGCGCCAGGATGTGGTCGCTGTCATAGCCGGTCTGGGTCGGCAGATCGAAGGCCACCGACAGGCCGGTCTGACCCTTGGCCAGGTTGGTGCGATAGAGTGCGTTCGACTTCGCCGCTGTCGAATGGCCCGCATAGGTGCGGAACAACCAGGGTTTGTCCTTGTCGGCCACGGCATATCCTCGCAACAATATTTCTGTCTTTATCTTGATACAGACACAAAACTGCGCCGTCAATTCGCCGCAACGCAGCAGATTCTGCAGTGCGTCGGACATTTTATTGCGCTTGTTGCGCAATTCCTATTGCATTGTTGCTATACCGTTCGTAATTAGGCATCAGCATGGCGCATTGATTCTGCGCTGCGGCACTGGACAGGAGAAGCAGATGGCCCTCGACGCACCGACCCCGATCGCGCCTTACAATGCGCCCGTCAAAGACCTCTATGAGATCGGCGAGATGCCGCCCCTGGGCCATGTGCCCGCGCAGATGCACGCCTGGACGATCCGCCGCGAGCGGCAGGGCGAGCCGGATCAGGCGATGCAGCTGGAGGTCGTCGACACCCCTGCCATCGACAGCAACGAGGTGCTGGTCCTGGTGATGGCGGCGGGCGTCAACTATAACGGGATCTGGGCGGGCCTAGGCAAGCCGATCAGCATGTTCGACGTGCACAAGCAGCCCTATCACATCGCCGGCTCCGACGCGTCCGGCATCGTCTGGGCGGTGGGCGACAAGGTCAAACGCTGGAAGGTCGGCGACGAGGTCGTCATCCATTGCAACCAGGACGACGGCGATGACGAGCATTGCAACGGCGGCGACCCGATGTATTCGCCCACGCAGCGCATCTGGGGCTATGAGACGCCCGATGGCAGCTTTGCCCAGTTCACCCGCGTGCAGGCCCAGCAGCTGATGCCCCGCCCGCGCCACCTGACCTGGGAGGAATCGGCCTGCTATACGCTGACGCTGGCCACCGCCTATCGCATGCTGTTCGGCCATGAGCCGCACGAGCTGAAGCCGGGCATGAACGTGCTGGTCTGGGGCGCGTCGGGGGGTCTTGGATCCTATGCGATCCAGCTGATCAATGCGGCCGGCGGCAACGCCATCGGCGTGATCAGCGAGGAGGACAAGCGCGACTTCGTCATGGCCCTGGGCGCCAAGGGCGTCATCAACCGCAAGGAATTCCGCTGCTGGGGCCAGCTGCCCACCGTGAACACGCCCGAATACAAGGAATGGTTCAGCGAGGCACGTAAGTTCGGCGCCGCAATCTGGGACATCACCGGTAAGGGCAACAATGTCGACATCGTCTTTGAACACCCCGGAGAGGCGACCTTTCCGGTCAGCACGCTGGTCTGCAAGAAGGGCGGCATGATCGTCATCTGCGCGGGCACCACGGGCTTCAACTGCACCTTTGACGTCCGTTACCTGTGGATGCACCAGAAGCGCGTTCAGGGATCGCATTTCGCGCATCTGAAGCAGGCCAGCGCCGCCAACAAGCTGATGCTGGAGCGCCGCCTGGACCCCTGCATGTCCGAGGTGTTCCCCTGGGCCGACATCCCGGCGGCCCATATGAAGATGTTCCGCAACGAGCACAAGCCGGGCAACATGTCGGTTCTGGTCCAGTCGCCGCGCACCGGCCTGCGCACCTTCGAGGACGCGCTGGAGGCCGGTCGCCGCTGACCCAAAGGTCAGGCCGTGCGATCGGCCTGCCCCGCCATCCGGCATTGCCAGCGGGCGATGCGCTGGCCGGGATGGGCCTCGGACCAGCGCGCCAGCTGGGCCGGGGCGCCCATCATGCAGGTCATCAGCCCGACCTCCTCGGCATAAAGCAGGCTGCGGTCGCGGCAGCTGGCGGGGTCGGTGGACAGGCAGGCGACAAAGAACAACTCGATCATGGCGAACCTCACGCGGTCTGCCCTCCCTGGCGATGATCATCGCATGGCCGCGGCGGCGCACCAAACCGCAAGCGCCGCGCCACGGGCTGCGTCCCCGCGCCTGCACAGGCACCGGGCAGTCCTGATGCCGTGACGGGCAGGGTCAGGCCTTGCGATCGCCCTGACCGGCATAGCGGCATTTCCATTCGCGGACCTGCTCGGTCGGGTGAGTCGCCATCCATTTGGCCAGCTCGGACTGGCTCTGCAGCATGCAGGTGAACAGGCCGTTCTGCTCCTCGAACAGCAGGCTGTGATCGGTGCAGCGGTCGGGGTCGGCCAGCAGGCAGGTGACGAAGAACAGTTCGATCATCGCGTTTCTCCGGGTCGGTGCCCCCTGACACGGGCGGGGGGCGGAAAAGTTGCGCGGCGCTTTGCCTTGGGCGCGAAGGCAGGCTAAGGGACAGGCATGAACAGCCCCGTCCCCGCCCCGACCCTGTCGCCCGACCAGGCCGATGCCTGGGATGCCCTGGCCGAGACCTTCGGTGCCGCGGGCATCGACATCATCGCAGAGGAACTGCATCCGCCCGAGTCGGGAAAAGGTCGCGTCATGGCGGTCATCGGCAAGGCCGGCTCAGGCAAGACGCTGATGCTGTCGATGATCACCAAGGCCCTGCTGGAGGCCGGGGTCGAGCTGATCAGCCCCGATTACGAGGGCCGCAGGCGCAAGGACCGCCGCAGCGTGGCGATTCTGGCGCCCACCAACAAGGCGGCCTTCGTGCTGCGGATGCGGGGCGTGCCCGCGACGACGATCCACCGCATCCTGTATACGCCCGTTTATGACCCGCAATACGAGAAGATCGCCGAATGGCTGACCGGCAGCGGAGAGCGCCCGGTCATTCCCGAGCTGTCGGACACCGCGCTGGACCGGGCCAAGGCGTTCTATGACCAGCACGCCTCGATTCCCGGGGCGCTGGCCAATGCCGGGCTGCGCGGGTCGGACTTCATCCGCGGCTGGACCCGGCGCGAGGAGGGTCTGGATGTCGGGCTGATCGACGAGGCCTCGATGCTGGACGAAAAGCAGTTCGAGGATCTGCGCGAGATCTTTCCGGTGCTGGTCCTGTTCGGCGATCCGGCGCAGCTGGCCCCGGTCGGGCAGTCCGGGGCGATGGTCTTTGACACGCTGGCCGCCCCGCAGCGCCTGATGCTGAGCCGCATCCACCGCCAGGCTGATGACAGCCCGATCCTGGACCTGGCCCATGCGCTGGCCGACGATCAGCTGGGCTTTGACGATTTCGAGCAGATGATCCGCGACGCCGCCCGCAAGGATGACCGCGTGGTCTGGGCCGAACGGGTGGAGAGCGACCTGATGGCGCGCAGTCCGGTGCTGGTCTGGCGCAACGCCACGCGCATCCGGCTGATCCATGCGTTCCGCACCGCCTTTGGCGCGCCCGGCGACGCGCTGCTGCCGGGAGAGCCGCTGATCTGCGACGGGCTGGAGCTGCCGCTGAAGCACCGCAAGAAGCGGATCGACCTGGAGGCGCGCGGCCTGATCAAGGGCGCGCAGGTCGTCTATCTGGGGCCGGGCCGCAAGGCGGGGTTCTCTCGCCTGCACGTGATCGGGGCCGAGGACCCGCGCCTGTCGGCCGCCAGCATCGTCAAGATCGAGTTGCCCGGAGAGGAGGAGCCCTTCATCCCCTTCGCGGCGCGCATGGGGGCGGCATTCCTGCACGGGGCGGCGGTCACGATCCACAAGGCGCAGGGCAGCCAATGGCCCGAGGTGCAGGTCTTTGGCCCCGACATCGCCGCCGCCGCCTGGTCGAACCGCTCCGAGGCCGGGGTACAGCTGTGGAAACGCCTGACCTATGTCGCCATCACCCGCGCGCAGGAGCGTCTGTACTGGGTGACCAAGGCGCGGCTTGCGCGGCCCGCGGGCCCGCTGTCGACCGAGGATCTGGTCGCCCCGGTCGCCCCCTTGGCCCTAGATATCGAGGAAGAGTGATTGCGTCCCGCGACGCCGGGGGGCTGCCGCCCCCCGGACCCCCCGCTTAGCGCGTGCGGTCGGCGGGTGCCTGGCACTGGATGGACAGGCGCAGCGCCTCGATCAGGGCCTCGCGGGGCAGACCGGTGTCCTGCGACAGGCGCATGACGCCGAAATGGACGCGGGCCAGTTCCTGATAGTAGCGGGCGAACGTATAGTTGATCGACGCGCCCACCACCGCGCCGAAGACCGGGGCGGCCTGGGCGGCCATCTTTTGCCCCAGTGAGACGGACAGACGCGGGGCGACCTTGCTGACCAAGCCCTGCACGGTCTGGCCGGTGACCGACAGACGCGCAGCCAGCAGGCCCAGATCGGTGCTGTCATCCTCGGCCATGGGACCAGCGGCGGCAAAGATGCGCAGGCATTCCATCTGCACCTCCTCGCTATCGGGGTCCAGGCCATGCTCGGTCGCGATGTCCAGCATCGCGCGCAGCAGCAGGGTGACGGTGAAGGGCAGCTCGACCAAGGCGCCCGCGAAGCCACCCACGCCCCCCGCGGCCCCCGTCACGGTCGAGGCCATCCGGTTGAACCAGTCGCCCCTGTCCCGCACCACCTTGCGTGACCGGCTGGCCGCGCCGAAGGCCCGCGTCAGCGCCGCGCGGGTCACCGAATCCAGCCGCGAGCGGACAAAGCCGGGCAGGCGTTCGACCAGCCCTTCGGCGGTGTTGCCGATGCGGGTCAGGATCTGCATCCCCAGGCCCCCCGCATCCAGATAGCGGCGGGCGAGGCGGTCGATCTGGGCATGCACACCGGGGTCAGTGATCGGGGGCAGGACCAGGTCTTTGCGGTCGGTCATGGGCGGGATCTTTCGGATGGGCGACCTGGGTGCAGGCCGTGCTGTCCGGCGCGGGCGGATCGGAGGGCTTCGGCACCGGGGCGCGCAGGACCGGTCCTGACACCCCAACCCACGCGCCCGGCCTAAGTTCCAGACCCAGCACCCGATCCGGGTTGGTGGGCGGCGGCATCAGCACATCGTCTAGCCGTATAAAGCCGAACCGGCCGTAATAGGGCGCGTCGCCCACCAGCAGCACCCGGTCATGCCCTGTGGCCCGCGCCCGCGTCAGGCTGTCGCGCATCAGCAGACCGCCCAGCCCCTCGCCCTGGGCGGTGGGATGGACCGCGATCGGCCCCAGCAGCAGCACCGGATGGTCGCCGACCATCGCCGGCCAGAACCGGATCGCGGCCATCAGCGTGCCGCCCGCAGCGCGCAGCAGCAGGCACAAATCGGCCACGCGCGGCACCCCGTCACGCAGGCGATAGGAGGACAGCGCGGTGCGACCCGGCGCAAAGCACAGATCGTAAAGGCCCTCGACCTCGGATTCGTCGGCGGGGGTTTCGGGGCAGATCTCGTACATCGCGCCTCCTTGCTGTCGGGCGGGCCTTTAGCATGGGTCGGGGCCGTGCGAAACATTGCACCGCGCGAAAATCCGGGGCAGGTTGGCGCCCGAACGCCATGAGGAGGCCGCCCATGTTCTATCGCCCCGAAGCCGGCCACGGCCTGCCGCACAATCCCTTCAACGCGATCATCGCGCCGCGCCCGATCGGCTGGATCTCGACCCGCGGGTCCAACGGCGACAACCTGGCGCCCTATTCCTTCTTCAACGCCGTGGCCTATGTGCCGCCGCAGGTGATGTTCGCCTCAACCGGCGCCAAGGGCGACCGTCCCGGCACCAAGGACAGCGTGGCCCAGATCATCGAGACGGGGGTGTTCTGCGTGAATATCGCCACCGGCGATCTGCGCGATGCAGTCAACGCGACATCGGCGCCACTGCCCGCCGGGACCAGCGAATTCGACGCCGCCGGGATCGAGGCCGCCGATTGCACCACCATCGACTGTCCCCGCGTGGCAGGCGCCGCGGCGGCGCTGGAATGCCGGATGACCCAGATCGTGCCTCTGGCCGGTCAGGCGAATTTCGCTGTCTTCGGCGTGGTGACGGGGGTGCATCTGCGCGACGATTGCGTGGTCGACGGTCGGTTCGACCCGCGCGCGGCGGGCGGCTGGATTGCGCGTCTGGGGTACAAGGACTATGCCGCCGTGACCGACCTGTTCGAAATGGACCGCCCTGAATGAGCCGCACCGTCAAGGACTATGTCCGCTCCATCCACGATTTCCCGCACGAGGGAATCATCTTCCGCGACGTGACCACGCTATTCGCAGATGCGCGCGGCTTCCGCATGGCGGTGGACCAGATCCTGCATGCCTATGCCGGGACGCGCATCGACAAGGTCGTGGGGCTGGAGGCGCGCGGCTTCATTCTGGGCGGCGCGGTGGCGCATCAGCTCTCCACCGGCTTCGTGCCGATCCGCAAGAAGGGCAAGCTGCCCGGGACGGTCATCAGCGAGGCTTATCAGCTGGAATATGGCGAGGCGATCATGGAGATCCATGACGACGCCTTGAGGCCCGGCGAAAAGGTCCTGATCGTGGATGACCTGCTGGCCACCGGCGGCACGGCGGCCGCGGCGATCACGCTGTGCCGTCGCCTTGGCGCGGATGTCATCGGCTGTGCCTTTGTCATCGACCTGCCCGAGCTGGGCGGGCGCGCCATTCTGGAGGGCATGGACATGCCCGTCCACGCTTTGTGCGAGTTCGAAGGCGCCTAGGCCAGCACCGCGCCGGGGTTCATGATGCCAAGGGGGTCCAGCGCCCCCTTGATCGCCCGCATCGCGGCCAGCCGCGCCGGATCGCCCCATCGCGCCAGATCGGCGGCCTTCAGACGCCCGACTCCGTGTTCGGCCGAAAAGGATCCGCCGCGCGCCACGACCATCTCGTGGATGCCACGCGACAGGTCGCGGCGGATGGGTTCGTAATCGTCGCGGGTCCGGCCCGCTGCCGGGAACAGATTGTAATGCAGGTTGCCGTCGCCCAGATGGCCAAAGCAGTTGACACGCATGTCTCCCTGCCCCGCCAGCCACGCGCCCGCATCGTCGATGAACCGCGCCACCTGCGAGAGGGGCAAGCTGATATCATGGCTGGCGATGGCGCCGACATGCCGGTTGGCCAGCGGGATATGCTCGCGCAGCGCCCAAAGATCGGCGCCCTGCTGGCCCGATTGCGCGATAACGCCGTCATGGACAAGGGCGGCCTCGGTGCCCGCGGTGAACAGCCCCTCCAGCGCGGCATCGGCGGACAGGCCTGCGGGCAGCCCGACCTCGACCAGCACCAGCCAGTCGGGGCGCGCGGCAAAGGGCTGGCGCATGTCGGGGAAGGCCGCGTCCAGGAAATGCAGGCTCTGGCCTGAGATCAGCTCGAAGGCGGTCACGCCGCCCGCCATGCGCGCCTGCGCCAAGGCTAGCAGCGACAGGGCCGCGGCGGGGCTGTCCACGACCAGCATCGCGACGCCGGTTTCCGCAGGCACCGGGGCCAGCACCAGCGATGCGGCGGTGATGATGCCCAACGTCCCCTCGGCCCCGATCAGCAGGTCGCGCAGGTCGTATCCGGTATTGTCCTTCCTGAGGCGCTTTAGGTCGTGCATCACCGACCCGTCGGGCAGCACAGCCTCGACCCCCAGGCACAGGGCGCGGGCATTGCCGTATCGCAGCACGTTCACGCCCCCCGCATTCGTCGACAGCACGCCGCCGATCTGGGCCGAGCCCTGCGAGGCCAGTGACAGCGGAAACTGTCGCCCGACGCCCGCCGCCGCCTGCCGCGCCGCCTGCAGGGTGACGCCCGATTCGGCGATCATCACGGCCTCCTCGGGGAAAATGTCGCGGATGGCGCTCATCCGCTCCAGCGACAGGATCAGGGGGGCGGCGCCGTCGGCCATCACCTGTCCACCCACCAGCCCGGTCCCGCCGCCGCGCGGCACCACGGCCACACGGGCTGCCGCGCAGGCGCGGATGATGGCGGCGCATTCGTCAGCGTCGCGGGGGGCCGCGACCAGCCCCGCCATGCCGTGATAGCGGCCGCGCGGTTCCTCCGTGTAATGGGGCGCAGGGTCGCGCAGCACGCCTGCGGGCAGCATCGCGGCCAGGCGGTCATCGGCGGGGGTCAGCATCAGCGCACCTCGGTCTTACCGCGCCGGTCGCTGCGCAGGTTGGCGTACAGCACATGGTTGCGCCAGCGACCGTCGATCTGCAGATAGCTTTGGGCCACGCCCTCATACTTGAAGCCCGACCGTTCCAGCACGCCCCGCGATGCGGCGTTCTCGGGCAGGCAGGCGGCCTCGACGCGGCTCAGATCCAGCGCGGTGAAGGCGTGATGCACCAGCACGCCGATCGCCTCGCGCATATAGCCCTTGCGGGCATGGGGCTGGCCGATCCAATAGCCGATCGTGCCCGATTGCGCAGGGCCGCGGCGGATGTTGTCCAACGTGATCGCGCCCAGCAGCGTGCCGTCGCGATGCGCCAGGAACAGCGGAAAGGCGGTCCCCGCCTTGGCCGAGCGCGCGGCCCAATAGACGCGGTTGGTAAAGCTTTTGCGTGACAGGTGGTCGGGCGACCAGACCGGCTCCCACGGGGTCAGAAAGGCGCGGCTGTCCGACCGCAGCGCCGTCCAGGCGTTGAAATCGGAATGCAGGGGCAGGCGCAGCACGATCCGTTCGGCATCCAGCCGGAAAGGACGGCGCCGCGCCAGGATCACGCAGCCAGCCTTTCGGACAGCGCCTGCAGCGTCGGCGCACCCTCGACCGGGCCATAGAGGGCCAGCGCGGGGCGCGCGGTCGCCAGCAGCCGCTCGGCATGGGTGCGCACATCCGCGGCGGTGACGGCGGCGATGCGTTCCGCGACTTCGGCCGCGTCGGGCACGCGCCCCCAGATCGCTAAGCTCCGCGCCATGCGTTCGGCCTGACCCGAGGGGCTTTCCAGACCCATCAGCAGGCCCGCGCGCAGCTGCGCCTTGGCGCGGGCGATCTCGGCCTCGGACATGTCCTCGGTGGCGCGCTTGATCTCGTCGATGGTCAGGGTGGCCAGATCGCCCAGATCCTCGGCCCCGGTGCCGGCATAGATGGTCAGCATGCCGGTATCGTCATGGAAACCCGACTGCGCAAAGATGGTGTAGCACAGCCCCCGCTCCTCGCGGATCTTCTGGAACAGCCGCGACGACATCCCCCCGCCAAGCGCGGACGAAAAGATCTGCGCTGCATAGAAATCGGGCGCCAGATAGCCCGGCCCCTCCAGCGCCAGCGCGAAATGCGCCTGCTCCAGCGGTTTGACGGTGCGCGTCTCCAGGCCCTGCCAGCGGGCACCTTCGCGGGCGCCCTGCGGACGCGGCGCGATATGGCCCAGCACCTTTTCGGCCAGCCGCACGATGCGGTCGTGATCGACCGATCCGGCGGCCGCCACGACCATCTGGCCGGGGCCGTAATTCTCGGACACGAAACCGGCCAGATCGGAACGGCCAAAGCTGCTGACGCGCTCGGCCGGGCCTAGGATCGTGCGGCCGATGGGCTGGTCCGGATAGGCGGCCTCCTGCAGCCAGTCGAAGATGATGTCGTCGGGCGTGTCCATCGCCTGACCGATCTCCTGCAGGATCACGCCACGCTCGACCTCGATCTCGCGGTCGTCAAAGACCGGGTTCAGGACGATGTCGCTGATAACGTCAAAGGCCAGATCGACGTCATCCTCGAGCACGCGGACGTAATAGGCGGTCGCGTCGCGCGAGGTATAGGCATTGATATAGCCGCCCACATCCTCGATCGCCTCGGCAATCTGCAAGGCGCTGCGGGTCGCGGTGCCCTTGAAGGCCATATGCTCCAGGAAATGGGCGATGCCGTTCTGGTCAGCACGCTCGTTCCGGCCGCCCGCGCTGACCCAGATGCCCAGGGCCGCCGAATGCAGGCCGGGCATCTGCCGGGTCACGATGCGCAGCCCGTTGGGCAGGGTCGTCAGGCGCGGGGTGGGGTCTTGGCTCACGCGGTCCTCCGTTCAAGGATCAGGGACTTAAGCGCGTCCACGTCGTTTTCAACCCGGGTCAGACGCTCGGGCAGGTCGAACAGGTCGGCCATGTGCGGCGGCAGGCCGGGGCGCAGGCCGATGGCGCGTTCCACGGCGTCGGGGAACTTGGCCGGATGCGCGGTGGCCAGGGTGACCATCGGCACGCCCGGTTCGATATGGCGCTGTGCCACGGCGACGCCCACGGCGCTGTGCGGGCACAGGATCTCTCCGGTGCGGGCGCGGATGTCGCGGATCGTGTCCAGCGTCTCCTGTTCGCCCACGCGGCCCGAGACGTATTGCTCGCGCAGCGCCTCCAGTGCGCCCTGGCTGATGCTGAAGCCGCCCTGTTTCAGCTCCTCCATCAGCTGGCGGATCGCGTTTGCGTCCTGGCCATAGGCCAGATACAGCGCGCGCTCGAAGTTCGAGCTGACCTGGATGTCCATCGACGGGCTGATGGTCGGCTCGACCTCACCCATGCGGTAATCGCCGCTGGTCAGGGCGCGATGCAGGATGTCGTTCTGGTTGGTCGCCACGATCAGGCGGCGGATCGGCAGGCCCATCTGGCGCGCGATGGACCCCGCGAAGATGTCGCCGAAATTTCCGGTCGGCACGCAGAAATCGGTGGGCCGCATGCCAAGCGACGCGCAGGCGGTGAAGTAATAGACGATCTGCGCCACGACGCGGGCCCAGTTGATGCTGTTCACACCCGCCAGCCCGACATGGTCGCGGAAGGCATGGTCGTTGAACAGGTCCTTGAGCCGCGCCTGGCAATCGTCGAAATGCCCGGTCACGGCCAGCGCGTGGACATTGGCGGCGGGGGGCGTGGTCATCTGGCGGCGCTGCACCTCGGACACGCGGCCGTGGGGATACATGATCATCACGTCCACGTTGTCGATGCCGCGGAACGCCTCGATCGCCGCCGACCCGGTATCGCCGGACGTCGCGCCCACGATGGTCACGCGCTGTCCCGACCGCGTCAGCGCGATCTGGAACAGCTGCGCGATCAGCTGCATCGCGAAATCCTTGAAGGCCAGGGTGGGGCCGTGGAACAGCTCCAGCAGGTGGTGGCCGGGGGCCAGCTGCACCAGCGGCGCGCGGGCGTCATGGGCGATCCGCGCATAGGCGCGGTCGATGGCGCCGCGCAGCTCTTCATCGGTGAAGCTGTCGCCGGTGAAGGGGCGGATGACGCGGAACGCGACCTCCTCATAGGGCAGGCCGTCCAGCTGGTCCAACCCCTCGAAGGGGGGGATCGTCTCGGGCAGGTACAGCCCGCCGTCGCGCGCCAGCCCCGACAGCATGGCCTGTTCGAAATTCAGCACCGGGGCCTGGCCCCGCGTCGAGACGTAACGCATCGGAAATCCTTCAGTAGCTGCGCTGCCTGATACGCCAGATCAGCGCCAGTGTCATCACCGCCCAGGTGGCCGCGATCAGGAACCACTGCACCGCATAGGACAGGTGGTTGTTGGGGATTCCCTCGATCGCGACGGGCATCGGGCGGGCGCCCTGATTGTCGCCCTGGATGGCGCTGGCCACGACCAGAACCGGCAGCGTGTCCAGCGACGCGGCCATCGCTTCCACGTCGCGGGCGAACCAGATGTTCTCATCCAGATTCGGCGCGGGGGTGGAGCTGCTGGCGTCCTGCGGCCAGTGCAGGTTGCCGGTCACGTCAAGGCGCACGGGCGGACGCTCCAGCCGCCGGGCCTCCTGCGGGACGAAACCGCGATCCACCAGGACCGCGCGCCCGTCATCGGTCACGAATCGCGACACGATCTGATAGCCGGCACCCTGTTCGCGGGTGTGGGACAGCACGTCGATCTCGGCGCCGGTGGTGGTGCCGCTGACCGTCACGGGCAGGTATTTCATCGACGGATCGATCGCATCCGGCAGGGGCACCGGGTCGGCCTGGATGCCGACGGTGATCTGGTCCAGCATCCCCTCCTTCCAGTCGGCGCGGGCCAGCTGCCACAGGCCCAGCTGGATCAGGACGGCGCAGCCGACGATGCCGAGGATCAGGGGAAACAGATAGCGGCGCATGGGGCGCTCCCGGGGGAAAGGGCAACGAAAAACGCGCGGGGAAGACCCCCGCGCGCCTGTCGATCTCAGGGTCGGGGGTCAGCTGCCCCAGACATAGATGACGGCGAACAGCACCAGCCAGATCACGTCGACAAAGTGCCAGTACCAGGCGGCGGCCTCGAACCCCAGATGCTGGTCCTTGGTCATCTGGCCGCGCTGCAGGCGCAGCAGGCAGACGGCCAGGAAGATCGTGCCGATGATGACATGCAACCCGTGGAAGCCGGTGGCGATGTAGAACGCCGCCGCATAGGCCGTGTCGGACAGGCCAAAGGCCGCGTGGCTGTACTCATAGGCCTGCATCCCGGTGAAGATGATGCCCAGGATCACGGCGATGGCCAGGCCGTTGATGGCCACCTTGCGGTCGCCCTCATGCACCCAGGCATGATGCGCCCAGGTGACGGCCACGCCCGACAGCAGCAGGATCAGCGTGTTGATGAAGGGCAGGTGCCAGGCATCGAACGTCTCGATCCCTGCGGGGGGCCAGACGCCGTCGACCAGGGGGCTGTTCTCGCTCATGGGATACATGGCGTGCTTGATGAAGTTCCAGAACAGCGACGCGAACAGCATCGCCTCGGACATCACGAACAGGATGAAGCCGTATTGCAGGCCAAGGCGCACGACCGGGGTGTGGTCACCCGATTCGGCCTCGCGGACCATGTCGGCCCACCAGGCAAAGGCGACATAGCAGGTCGCGACCAGGCCGATGGCGAACATCCACGGCCCGGTGATGGCGATGCCCATCACCGTGACCTCGCCGGTCATCCATGCCACGGCGCCGAACAGCATGACGAAGACCGCAACGCCGGTCAGGAACGGCCAGACCGAGGCCGGAAGAATGTGATAGTCGTGGTTCTTTGCATGCGCCATGGCGGATCCCCGTCGGCTCCCTCGTATTCGTCTTAGTTGATGGTGTCGGACGCGCCGGTGTCAAGCGCGGCACTGCGCGGTTCGGTCCGATGGAAGGTGTAGGACAGCGTGATGTCACGCACATGACCGGCATCGCGGTCGTCCACAAGCTCGGGATCGACATAGAAGCTGACGGGCATCTCGATGCTCTCGCCGGGCTGCAGGGTCTGCTCGGTAAAGCAGAAACACTCGACCTTGATGAAATAATATCCGGTCACCTCGGGGGCGACGTTGTAGCTGGCCGTGCCGGTCAGCGGCACGTCGGAGGTGTTCACCGCCTCGTAGAAGGCCAGGCCGCTCTCTCCGATCTTCAGGTCCATGCGGGTCTGCATCGGGCGGAAGGTCCAGCCCAGATTGGCGTCCACATTGGCGTCGAAGCGCACGCGCACGACCTCGTCCAGGATGGTGTCGGAGGCGCTCTCGGCGGTCTGGGTCGTGCCGCCGAAGCCGGTGACGCGGCAGAACCAGTCATAGAAGGGCACCGCCGCCCAGGACAGCGCGCCCATGGTCACGACAACGCCCAGCAGCATGGCGACCGTGCGGCCCTCGGGGCTGAGACGTTTCATTGCTGCACCTCCTGGACGGGCGCGACCGGCTCCACGATGGGCGTCATCGACACGCGCGGCTGGTGATCATAAGCCTCCAGCAGGCCACCCTGCTGGACCTTGACGACGGTCAGCGCAAAGACCAGCGCGACAAAGCCGATCAGGACGACGCCCAGACCGACATTGCGCGATTTGCGGCGACCATGGATCTCGTGTTCTGTTCTCAGCGCCATGTTACCAGCCTCCGATCCAGCTTTGCACCAGCAGTGCCAAGAAATGCAGGAACAGGTAATACAGCGACAGCTTGAACACCCGTTTCTCGACCGCGTAGCCATCGGCGATGGCGGTCTCCTCGGCGCGGCGCAGGATCTGCCAGCCGCCGCGGATGAAGGCCGCGTTCAGCACCACCGCCACCGCCATGTACAGCGGGCCGCCGACCGAGGTCAGGCCCAGCCACAGCGCAAAGGGCGCCAAAACCAGCGTATAGGCAAAGATGTGGCGCCGCGCGACCTGGCGACCATGGGTCACGGTCAGCATCGGCACCCCGGCCTTGTGATAGTCCTCCTTCATGAACAGCGCCAGCGCCCAGAAATGGGGCGGCGTCCAGAAGAAGACCAGCGCGAACATCAACACCGATTCGATGCTGATCCCGCCGGTGGCGCAGGCCCATCCGATCATCGGGGGGAACGCGCCTGCGGCACCGCCGATGACGATGTTCTGCGGCGTCCAGCGCTTCAGCCAGACGGTATAGACGACGGCGTAGAAGAAGATGGTAAAGGCCAGGAACGCGGCCGCGAACCAGTTTGCGACCAGCCCCAGCATCATCACCGAGATGACCGACAGCACCAGCCCCAGGCCCAAGGCCGCACCGCCATCCACGCGCCCCGAGGGGATCGGACGGGTCTGGGTGCGGTTCATGATCGCGTCGATGTCGCGGTCGTACCACATGTTCAGCGCGCCCGAGGCGCCGCCGCCCAAAGCGATGAACAGGACCGAGCAGAAGGCGATGAAGGGATGCACGTCGACGGGGGCCACGAACAGGCCGACAAAGGCCGTGAACACGACCAGCGACATGACGCGGGGCTTCAGCAGGGCGACGAAATCGCCGAACTCTGCCTCGGGGGTGGCCTCGTATGCGTTGATATCGGTCATCGCGCCTGCATTCTGTTTCCTTGGCCGCGCCGGCAGGATGCCGCCGCGACCTGGGTTCTAGGTCGGATCACTCGGCGCGGGCCAGGTCGATCCGGGCGTCGCTGTCCAGGCTGGCGGTGGCGGCGGGCTCGTCGCCCAGGGTGCCGCCCTGCTCAGCCACCCAGGCCGCATAGACCTCGGGGCTGACGGCCTTGACGACGATGGGCATATAGGCGTGGCTGATGCCGCACAGCTCGCTGCACTGGCCGAAATAGGTGCCCTCACGCTCGACGTTGAACCAGGCCTGGGCGATGCGGCCGGGGACCGCGTCCTGCTTCACGGCAAAGGCCGGGATGGTCCAGGAGTGGATCACGTCGCTGGCCGTCACCTGCAGCAGGACGGTCTGGCCCACGGGCACGACCACGGCGGTGTCGGTCGCCAGCAGGTATTCATCGGGCGCATAGCCGTAATCGGCCAGCTCATCCTCGGCCAGCATCAGCGAATCGAAGGCGATGCCATTGTCGGGATATTCATAGGACCAATACCACTGGTGGCCGGTGACCTTGACCACGACGTCGGGATTTTCCGGCATCTCCTGGCTGCGGAACAGGATCGGCAGCGAGAACGCCCCGATGGCCACCAGGATCAGCACGGGAACCAGCGTCCAGCCGATCTCCAGCGGGGTGTTATGCGTGAATTTCGCGGGAACCGGGTTCGCCCGGCTGTTGAACCGGAAGATCACGATCAGCAGCAGCACGCAGACGAACACCGTCACGACCGCGATGATGATCAGCACGAAATAGTCCAGCCATTGCTGGTCGCGCGCCAGTTCCGTCGCAGCCGGCTGAAAGCCCATGCCCCCCGCGACCGGCTTTCCGATCGTGGGCAGATCGCCCAGCACACCCTGCGCCGCAGCCGTCCCGGCCAGCATGCCCGCGGATGCGAACCCCGTCGCTGCCGCGAATGCACGGCCCATCATCGCTTTTGCCATCATTCCATCCCGTTGCAGTGGCCCGGCCTCAATGGCCGCAGGGGCGGCCGGGAGGCTGCCCCTTTTCCTTTCACAGTGACCGTTCTATGACCATATCTCGCCCCTCCGGGCAAGTCATACCTACAGTATTTCCGGTCCCGAGGGGAACGCGACCCCCTGCCGCGCCCGACACGACGCCGCCCCGAACCCGTTCCGAACCCGCCAGGAGACCCGCATGACCCGACCGTCCTTCGATCCCTTCTCGACCGACCTGGACCGCGACCGCGCGCTGCGGGTCCTGCGCGACGCCGTGGCTGGGGCCGATGACGGAGAGCTGTTCCTGGAACGCAGCCAATCGGAATCGCTGGTCTTCGACGACGGGCGGCTGCGCAATTCCAGCTTCATGGCGGGGCGCGGCTTTGGCCTGCGCGCGGTCCTGGGAGAGGTCACCGGATACGCCCATTCGACCGAGATAACAGAGGCATCCCTGCGCCGCGCGGCCGAAACCGCCCGTCTGGCCGTGGGCCGCGGCGGCGGGACGGCGGCGCTGCCCTCGCCGATGCGGCCGGTCTCGCTCTATCCCGCGATCGACCCGGCCGAGGGCATCCCCGTCGCCCGCCGCATCGCCCTGTTGCGAGAGATCGACGCCTTTGCCCGCGCGCTGGACCCGCGTGTCGTTCAGGTCACGGTCTCGATGGGCAGCAGCCTGCAGGAGATCGCCATCCTGCGCCCCGAGGGCGGGCTGGCCACCGACATCCGCCCCATGGCGCGTCTGAATGTCGCGGTCATCGTCGAGAACAACGACCGCCGCGAAAGCGGCAGCGCGGGCGGCGGCGGGCGGCACGGGCTGGACCAGCTGATGGCGCCCGACCACTGGCAGGGCCTGGTCCACGAGGCGCTGCGCATCGCGCTGGTCAACCTGCGCTCGGTCCCCGCGCCTGCGGGAGTGATGGACGTGGTCCTGGGGCCGGGCTGGCCGGGGATCCTGCTGCACGAGGCCGTGGGCCACGGGCTGGAGGGCGATTTCAACCGCAAGAAGGCCTCGGCCTTTGCCGGGCTGATGGGCCAGCGCGTCGCCGCCCCCGGCGTGACCGTCATCGACGACGGCACCATCGAGGGCCGCCGCGGCAGCATCAACATCGACGACGAGGGCACGCCCCCCGCCCGCAACGTGCTGATCGAGGACGGCATCCTGACCGGCTATATGCAGGACCGCCAGAACGCGCGCCTGATGGGCGTGGACCCCACCGGCAACGGCCGGCGCGAAAGTTTCGCCCATGTGCCCATGCCGCGCATGACCAACACCTACATGCCCGGCGGCGACGCCGACCCGGCGGCGATCCTGGCCGACCTCCGGGACGGCATCTATGCGGTGGGCTTTGGCGGCGGCCAGGTCGACATCACCAACGGCAAGTTCGTGTTCAGCTGCACCGAGGCCTATCGCGTCAGGAACGGCGTCGTGGGCGACCCGATTCGCGGCGCCACCCTGATCGGCGACGGCGCGACCGCCCTGCAGCAGGTCCGCGCCATCGGAAACGACATGGCGCTGGACCCCGGCATCGGCAATTGCGGCAAGCAGGGCCAGTGGGTTCCGGTGGGCGTGGGCCAGCCCACATTGATGATCGGCGGGCTGACGGTCGGCGGATCGGCTGCCTGAGGGCGCCCGGACCGCCGACGCTAACCGATTGTTAACCACCCTTGGGCTATCTGTTGGGGCAGACCTGACGGAGGTGACCCATGACGATCGGACTTGCGCCTGCCCGTTTCGGGCTGCCCTCTGTCGATGACGACCTGACGGTGCTGCGGCTGATCCGGTCGCGCCGGGTGGGGCCCGCGACCTTTCACCGGCTGATCGCCGAACATGGCAGCGCCCGCGCCGCGCTGGAGGCCCTGCCCCAGATCGCGGCGGGGTCCGGCATCGCCGATTATCAATGCTGTCCCGAAGGCGTAGCCGCCGCCGAACTGGCCGCCGGCCGGCGTGCCGGGGCGCGGCTGGTGCGCCATGACAGCGCCGCCTATCCCGATGCGCTGCGCCAGATCGACGGCGCGCCCGCCGTGCTGTGGGTGCGCGGCGATCCGGCCTGGCTGTCGCGCGACACCATCGCGGTAATCGGGGCGCGCAACGCCTCGTCCCTGGGGCTGCGGATGGCGCGGGGGATGGCCGCGGGCCTGGCCGAAGCGGGCTATGTCGTGGCCGCAGGCCTTGCGCGAGGCGTGGATACCGCCGCCCATGACGCCGCGCTGGCCACCGGCACCATCGCCGTGTTGGCGGGCGGGGTCGATGTCATCTATCCGGCCGAAAATGCGGCCCTGGCCGCCCGGATCGCGGAAACCGGCGCGCTGATTTCGGAACAGCCCCCGGGGACAGAGCCTGCGGCCCGGCACTTTCCGACCCGCAACCGGATCGTCTCGGGCCTGTCGCAGGCGGTCGTGGTGATCGAGGCCGCGCAGCGGTCCGGCACGCTGATCACCGCCCGCAACGCGCTGGACCAGGGCCGCGAGGTGATGGCCGTGCCCGGACACCCGATGGATGCACGGGCCGCCGGATGCAACGCGCTGATCCGCGACGGGGCCACCCTGGTGCGCAGCGCCGCCGATGTCGCCGATGCGCTGGCCCTGACGCGGCCGCTGGCCCCCACCCTGCCGCTGGCCCCGCCGCGGGAGGTCACAGCATCCGCGATCGCGGCGCCCGAGCCGGTGCGCCCCGCGCGCGATTCAGGTGGCCCGATCCACCTGGAGAGCCGCATCCTGTCGCGGCTTGGCCCCTCCCCGACCGAGGAGAACGACCTGATCCGCGACCTGGGCGTACCCGCGGCCACGGCGAATGCGGTGATCCTGTCGCTGGAGCTGCAGGGGCGCGTCACCCGTCTGGCGGGGGGCCGTCTGGCGCTGTCGTGACACCCATCCCGCGGTGTTGTGCTGTCACCCCCCGTTGACACTGCCCCGCCCGGCACCCATCTTGCCGCCCCATTGCAGTTGTCCGAGGTGATCATGCCCGTCGTCGTCGTCGAATCCCCGGCCAAGGCCAAGACCATCGAGAAATACTTGGGGTCCGACTATCGGGTTCTGGCCAGTTTCGGCCATGTCCGCGACCTGCCGCCCAAGGATGGCAGCGTCGATACCGACAACGATTTCGACATGAAATGGGAGGTGGCGGCCGACAGCCGCAAGCATCTCAAGGCCATCAAGGACGCGCTGAAGGACGACCAGACGCTGATCCTGGCCACCGACCCCGACCGCGAGGGCGAGGCGATCAGCTGGCACCTGCTGGAAGCGCTGGCCCCGGCCCTCAAGAAGGGCGCCGAGGTCAGCCGCGTGACCTTCAACGCGATCACCAAGACTGCCGTGACCGAGGCGATGGGCCGCCCCCGCCAGATCGACCAGCCGCTGGTCGACGCCTATCTGGCGCGGCGCGCGCTGGACTATCTGGTGGGGTTCAAGCTGTCGCCGGTTCTATGGCGCAAGCTGCCGGGCGCGAAATCGGCGGGCCGGGTGCAATCGGTCTGCCTGCGCCTGATCGTCGACCGCGAGATGGAGATCGAGGCGTTCCGCGCCCGCGAATACTGGTCCGTTCATGCCCGCTTGGCCACGCCCGGCGGCGAGGAATACGACGCCGCCCTGGTGTCGCTGGCCGGGAAAAAGCTGGACCGGTTCGACCTGGCCACCGCCGATCAGGCCGCCATGGCGCTGAGCGCGGTGACCAGCCGCGACCTCAAGGTCACGTCCGTCGCGGCCAAGCCGGCCAGCCGCAATCCGTGGCCGCCCTTCATGACCTCGACCTTGCAGCAGGAGGCCAGCCGCAAGATGGGCATGGGCGCCAAGGCCTGCATGTCGGCGGCTCAGCGCCTCTATGAGGCCGGGCTGATCACCTATATGCGGACCGACGGCATCGACATGGCCCCCGAGGCCGTGATGGCCGCCCGCGACGCGATCAAGGCCAAGTTCGGCGAGACATACCTGCCGAAATCGCCGCGCATGTACAAGAACAAGGCCAAGAACGCCCAAGAGGCGCATGAATGCATCCGCCCAACCGACATGATGGTGTCGCCCGACAAGGCACGGCTGACCGCCGACGACCAGCGCAAGCTGTATGACCTGATCTGGAAGCGCACGATCGCCAGCCAGATGGAGGCCGCCCGGATGGAGCGCACCACGGTCGAGATCGCCAGCCCCGACGATCAGGTCGGCCTGCGCGCCACTGGTCAGGTGATGCTGTTCGACGGCTTTCTGCGCGTCTATGACCAGGGCCGCGACGACGATGACGGCGAGGACAGCGCCCGCCTGCCCGCGATCACCCAGGGAGAGGTCGCGCGCCTGGTCGCCAACGCCTTTGACGACGATCTGGTCAAGGCCCGCGAAAAGGGCGGCGACCCCGCGCCCGCCCCCGCCGGACAGCGCAGCGCACCCGGCCTGCTGACGAATGACAGCGCGCAGGCCGCCGCGCGCCAGCATTTCACGCAGCCGCCCCCCCGCTATACCGAGGCCACGCTGGTCAAGCGGATGGAGGAGCTGGGCATCGGCCGCCCGTCGACCTATGCCAGCATCGTCACCACGATCCAGGACCGCGAATATGTCCGCAAGGACAAGAACCGCCTGATCGCCGAGGACAAGGGCCGGCTGGTCACGATCTTTCTGCTGAAATACTTTCCGCGCTATGTCAGCTATGACTTCACCGCCGATCTGGAAAACGAGCTGGACGAGATCAGCGCCGGCGACCGGTTGTGGCGCGAGGTTCTGACCCGCTTCTGGAAGGATTTCTCCAAGGCGCTGGAGGGCACCTCCGAGCTGCGCATCACCGAGGTGCTGGAGGCCATCGACGACGCGCTGGCCCCGCATCTGTATCCGCCGCGCGCGGATGGCGGCGATCCGCGCGAATGCCCCGTCTGCGGGGCCGGGCGGCTGAACCTGAAGACCGCGCGGTCGGGCGGGGCCTTCATCGGCTGCACCAACTACCCCGAATGCCGCTATACGCGCCCGTTGTCATCGCCCGACGGCGAGGCGCCGGTGGGCGACCGCGTGCTGGGCGAGGATGCGGGCGATCAGATCAGCCTCAAAACCGGGCGGTTTGGCCCCTATGTCCAGCGCGGCGAGGCGACCGAAGAGGTCCCGAAACCGCCCCGCGCCTCGATCCCCAAGGGCTGGGATGCCGCCACGCTGGAGCTGGACCGCGCCCTGCAGCTGCTGTCCCTGCCCCGCCCCGTCGGCCCCCACCCCGAGGATGGCGCGCTGATCGAGGCCAGCATCGGCCGGTTCGGCCCCTATGTGAAGCACGGCTCGAAATACGCCAACCTGCCGGATGTGGACGAGGTGTTCACCATCGGCATGAACCGCGCGGTCGAGGTGCTGGCGGCCAAGCAGGTCCGCGGGGGCCGCGGCGCGGCGGCCGCCCCCCTGCGCGAGCTGGGAGAGCATCCCGATGGCGGCCCGATCCAGATCATGGACGGCAAGTACGGCCCCTATGTGAAATGGGCCAAGGTCAACGCAACCCTGCCCCGCGGCATCGCGACCGAGGATCTGACCGTCGAACAGGCGCTGGAGTTGATCGCCGCGAAGGCCGCGAAATCCCCGGCCAAGGCCAAGAAGCCCGCCGCGAAGAAGGCCCCGGCCAAGTCCGCAGCCAAGACGACGACCAAGGCTGCCGCCAAGAAGCCTGCCGCAAAGAAGGCACCCGCCAAGAAGGCCGCGCCCTCAAAGGCCCCACCCAAGGAGGGCTGACCGCCCGAGGTCGCGGCGCTAACAGCCGCCCCCTGCGATTGACACCGTCGCGGGGGCGGGCAACAACTTGGCCATCACCGGGATTTCAGCAGGGGAGGGCCGATGAAAAAGGTCTATGGAACGGCAGCAGAGGCCTTGGACGGCCTTCTGCATGACGGGATGTTCATCGCTGCGGGGGGGTTCGGTCTGTGCGGCATCCCCGAGCTGCTGATCGACGCGCTGGTCGAGGCCAAGGTCAAGGATCTGACCATCGCCAGCAACAATTGCGGCGTGGACGGGTTCGGCCTGGGCAAGCTGCTGGACACGCACCAGATCAAGAAGATGATCAGCAGCTATGTCGGCGAAAATGCCGAATTCATGCGCCAATACCTGTCCGGAGAGCTGGAGCTGGAGTTCAACCCCCAAGGCACCCTGGCCGAACGCATGCGTGCGGGCGGTGCGGGCATCCCCGGCTTTTACACCAAGACCGGCGTCGGCACCGTCATCGCCGAGGGCAAGGAGGTCAAGAATTTCGACGGCCAGGACTATATCCTGGAACGTGGAATCGTGGCAGACCTGTCCATCGTCAAGGCCTGGAAGGCCGATGACACAGGCAACCTGGTGTTCCGCAAGACGGCGCGCAACTTCAACCCGCCCGCCGCGATGTGCGGCAAGGTCTGCGTGGCCGAGGTCGAGGAGATCGTGCCGCGCGGCAGCCTGGACCCCGACCTGATCCACCTGCCGGGCATCTATGTCCACCGGATCATCCAGGGCAGCCACGAAAAGCGCATTGAACAGCGCACCACCCGCAAGAAGGAGGCCGTGTGATGACCAAGGGCTGGGATCGCAACCAGATGGCCGCCCGCGCGGCCCAGGAGCTGGAGGACGGCTGGTACGTGAACCTTGGCATCGGCATCCCGACGCTGGTGGCCAATTATGTCGGCGACAAGGACATCACCCTGCAGTCGGAAAACGGCATGCTGGGCATGGGCCCCTTCCCCTTTGAGGGCGATGAGGACCCCGACCTGATCAACGCGGGCAAGCAGACCATCACCGAGCTGTCGCGCACCAGCTATTTCGACAGCGCCACCAGCTTTGGCATGATCCGCGGCGGCAAGATCGCGGCGGCCATCCTGGGCGCGATGGAGGTGTCGGAACAGGGCGACCTGGCCAACTGGATGATTCCCGGCAAGCTGGTCAAGGGTATGGGCGGCGCGATGGACCTGGTGGCGGGCGTGGGCCGCGTGATCGTGGTCATGGACCACACCAACAAGGCGGGCGAATCCAAGGTGCTGCGCGACTGCACCCTGCCCCTGACCGGCAAGGGCGTGGTTGACCGCATCATCACCAATCTGGGCGCCCTGGACGTGGTCGAGGGCGGGCTGCGCATCGTCCAGCTGGCCGATGGCGTGACCGAGGACGAGCTGCGCGCCGCGACCCAGGCCACGCTGGTCTGAGACCGACCGATCCGAACCGATGACGGGGGGCCCGCGCCCCCCGTCCGTCATTCCAGCCGCGATGAAAGGTCCGCCGATGGACGCGCCCCTGATCGAACGCCTGTTCACCCGCCCCGACGGCAGCTTTCTGTGCGCGCGGTGGGGGCGGCCGGTGGCGCCGGTCGTCTTCGGGCTGGCCGATGGCAGCCTGGACATCCTGCGCGCCGCACTGCGCGCGGGCTATGCCCATGCGCGCCATCCGATGGATGAGACCGACCCCGAGACGGGCGCGAGCCTGATGATCTTCTTTGTGCGGGACTGGGCAGAGCTGTCCGATCTGCCCGATCTGGACCGGCTGACCGGCATTGCCGACCTGCCCGCGCGTCTGGCCGGGCAGCAGGCCGACCGCTATCGCCTGTTCCGCTTTGACGAGGCCGGGGCCATCCGCGCCTGCCTGATGTTCCTGAACATGGGCGGCCCGCTGGCCGAGGCCCATCCGGGCGTTCTGGCCGAGACGCTGATGATGCAATCCGCGCTGACCTTCTCGGGCGAGGTCACGCCCTCGGCCGCGCTGGCCGCGCTGATCCGCGCGGCCTATGACCCGGTCCTGCCGGTGGCCACCACCCAGCCCGCGCATGCGCTGCGGCTGGCGGCGCGGCTGGCGGTCTAGGGGGTCAGACCCTCGGGGTCGGGCAGGCCGTTGCTGCGCGCCGTCGCGGTCAGCGTGTTGGCCAGCAGGCAGGCGATGGTCATCGGCCCCACCCCGCCCGGCACCGGCGTGATCGCCCCTGCAATCTGCGAAGCGGCGGCGAAATCGACATCACCGACCAGCCCGGCCTCGGTCCGGTTGATGCCCACGTCGATCACCGTCGCGCCCGGCTTGATCCAGTCGCCCTGAACGAAATGCGCGCGCCCCACCGCCGCGACCAGAATGTCGGCCTGACGGCACAGCGCGGCCAGGTCCTGCGTGCGCGAATGCGCCACCGTGACCGTCGCGCTGTCGCGCAGCAGCAGCTGCGCCATGGGCTTGCCCACGATGTTGCTGCGGCCGATGACCACCGCGTTGCGCCCGGCCAGCGACCCCAGATGGTCGCGCAGCAGCATCAGGCAGCCCAGGGGCGTGCAGGGCACCATCGCCTTCTGTCCCGTGGCCAGACGGCCCACGTTCAGGATGTGGAACCCGTCCACGTCCTTTTCGGGCAGGATGGCGTTGATGACGGCGGCCTCGTCCAGGCCCTTGGGCAGGGGCAGCTGCACCAGGATGCCGTTCACCGCCGGATCGGCGTTCAGCCGCGCGATCAGCGCCAGCAGCGTCTGTTGGTCGGTGGTGGCGGGCAGGCGATGCTCGAACGAGGTCATGCCGACCTCGCGCGTCATGCGCCCCTTGGAGCGGACATAGACCTGGCTGGCCGGGTCCTCGCCCACCAGCACCACGGCCAGGCCGGGCACGATGCCCCGGGGCGCCAGATCGGCGACCTGGGCGGCGATGCGGGCGCGCAGGTGGGCGGCAAAGGCCTTGCCGTCAAGGGTCTGGGCGGTCATGGGCGGTCCTTGCTCAGCTGGCGTTCTTCCTGGGCGATGGCGGCCTCGATCAGCTGCCGCCACAGGCGGTCATAGAGGTCGGGGTCCAGGCCGTGCCCCTGGGCGTGGCGGCGGACATTGGCGACCACCTCCTCGACGCGGTCGTCGATGCGGGCGGGCATGCCGTTTCCGGCCTTGATCTGGGCGGCGCGGTCGATCAGCGCATGGCGCCGCGCCAGCAGGGCCATCAGCTGCGCGTCCAGGGCGTCGATCTCGACCCGCAGGGCGGGCATGTCGGGAATGTCATTGATCCGGGTCATCGTGCCCGACCCATGCACCGCGCGACGCAAAATCGCAAGAGGGACTAGCCCTTCAGCGGCTGCTGCAGGGCGCGGCGCAGCTGGCGCAGCTGTTCGCGCAGCTGCCGTGCGGTCTCGGACTCCAGCCCGGTATTGCGGGTCACGCAGGTCAGCACGCGATCGGCCTCGGATTTCAGCGCGGCGCCCTGCGGGGTCAGCGACACCAGCACGCGCCGCTCGTCCCGGGTGTCGCGCAGGCGGGTGACCAGGGACGCGCCCTCCAGCCGCTTGATCAGCGGGGTCAGCGTGCTGCTGTCCAGTCCCAGGGTCTCTCCGATGCGCCCGACGCTCTGGCCGTCGGCCATCCATAGGCTGAGCATCACCAGAAACTGCGGATAGGTCAGGCCCAACGGGTCCAGCAATGGCTTGTAGACCCGCCCGAATGCCAGGTTAGCGGCATAGACATCGAAACACAGCATCGCGTCGAAAGGCGACGGACTGGACGAGGCGGGGTCATCGCTCATATCCACGATGTAATTGCACATGACGCAGATCGCAACAGTTGCAATTGCAACATGGTTACTTATATCGCGCACGATATATTACCGTTAAAGGAAATACCGACGATCACCAAGGTCCTGTATCACACCGCCGCAACCGCGACGGGGGGTGGGCGCAACGGCCACACCGCTCTGAATGACGGCAGCCAGGCGTTCGACCTGGACGTGCCCAAGGAGCTGGGGCGGACCCGGCGGAGAGGGGCTGAACCCCGAAAAGCTGTTCGCGCTCGGCTATGCGGCCTGCTTCATGGGGGCGATGCGCCACTATGCCGCGTCGCGCAAGGTCGCCGTGCCGGACGATGCCTCGGTCGAGGTGACGGTCGGCATCGGCCCGCGCGAGGATACCGGATTTGGCCTTGCCGTCCAGATCGTGGTCAGCCTGCCGGGCCTGGAGCGTGACGTGGCGCAGGACCTGATCGACGGTGGCCACAAGGTCTGCCCCTATTCGCATGCCACCGGCGGCACGCTGGACATCACCCCGACGCTGGCCTGAACCAGGGACGCTGGCTTGAACCAAGAAAGAACCCCGGTCCATCGGACCGGGGTTCTGTCGTCTCAGGCCGGGGCCGGGTCGCCGCCCGGGGCGGGCTTCGTCCGCGGGATCGCGGTCACCGAGGGGATCACGCTGGCCGGGGTGTCGTCGTCATCCCCGCCGATCGAGTCACCGCGCAGGATGCGGGCGATCTCGGCGCCGGTCAGGGTCTCGTACTCCAGCAGGCCCTTGGCCATCCGCTCAAATTCGACCTCCTTCTCAAGCAGGATGGCACGCGCCTCCTGATAGCCGGCCTCGATCAGCTCGCGGACCTCCTGCTCGATCAGCTCCTTGGTCGCGGCCGAGACCGAGAACCCGCCGGTGCTGCCGTTATAGCCCTCATGCGCCTCGGAATAGTCCACCGCGCCGACCTTGTCCGACATGCCCCACCGCATGACCATCGCACGGGCCAAGGCGCTGGCCTGCTGGATGTCGCCCGCAGGGCCGTTCGACACGCCCTCCTCACCATACTTGATGATCTCGGCAGCCTTGCCGGCCATGGTCATGGTGATGCGCTGCTTGGCCTCGTCCTTGTGCATGTTCAGGCGGTCCATCTCGGGCAGGCTGACGACCATGCCCAGGGCACCGCCGCGCGGAATGATCGTGGCCTTGTAGACCGGATCGCATTTCGGCAGCGACAGACCCACGACGGCGTGACCGGCCTCATGATACGCGGTCTTTTCCTTCTGCTCGGGCGTCAGGACCAGACTGCGACGCTCGACGCCCAGCATGACCTTGTCCTTGGCATTCTCGAAATCGGCCATGCTGACAAAGCGGCGACCGATCCGGGCGGCGCCCAGGGCGGCCTCGTTCACCAGGTTCATCAGGTCGGCGCCCGAAAAGCCGGGCGTGCCGCGCGCGATCAGACGCAGGTCGACATCGGGACCGACCGGCACCTTGCGGGCATGGACCGACAGGATGCGCTCGCGGCCCTTGATGTCGGGGTTCGGCACGTGGATCGTGCGGTCAAAGCGCCCCGGGCGCAGCAGCGCGGGGTCCAGCACGTCCTTGCGGTTGGTGGCGGCGATAATGATGATGCCTTCGTTCGCCTCAAAGCCGTCCATCTCGACCAGCAGCTGGTTCAGGGTCTGCTCACGCTCATCGTTGCCACCGCCGATGCCCACGCCACGGGCACGGCCCACAGCATCGATCTCGTCGATGAACAGGATGCAGGGGGCCGATTTCTTGGCCTGCTCGAACATGTCGCGCACGCGGCTGGCGCCGACGCCCACGAACATCTCGACAAAGTCCGACCCCGAGATGGTGAAGAACGGCACGCCCGCCTCGCCCGCGATGGCGCGCGCCAGAAGGGTCTTACCGGTACCCGGAGGGCCGACAAGCAGCGCGCCCTTGGGGATCTTGCCACCAAGACGGCTGAACTTCTGCGGGTTGCGCAGGAATTCGACGATCTCTTCCAGCTCCTCCTTGGCCTCGTCGATGCCCGCGACATCGTCAAAGGTCACGCGGCCGTGCTTTTCGGTCAGCAGCTTGGCCTTGGACTTGCCAAAGCCCATCGCGCCGCCCTTTCCGCCGCCCTGCATGCGGTTCATGAAAAAGATCCACACCCCGATCAGCAGGATGAACGGCAGCCAGACGCCCAGCATGGACATCAGCCCGCTGCTCTGCTGCTTGACCACGCGGACATCGACGCCCTGCTGGATCAGGCGGTCGCTGATATCCTCGCCCATCGGGCGCACGGTCGCGAACTGTTCGCCATTGGCGCCGGTGATGGCCACGTCCTCGCCGTCGATGGTGACGGCGCTGACCTGGTTGTTCTGCACGCGCTGAATGAATTCGGAATAGCTGATCTGGTTGCGGTTCATCGACCCCGACCCGTCGCTGAACAGGTTGAACAGGGCAAGGATCATCAGGAACAGAACCACCCAGAAGGCGAAGTTGCGTGCGTTGCCCAATTCGGGTCCTCCGGCGGAATGCGGTTTGATGTGAAAATAGGGATTATCGCGTCAGGTTCAATGCGCCTTCACCAGCCTGCGGAAATCTGCCGCGCCCCGCAGGGGTCGCAGCGCGATCCCGGGATGGTCGCGCAGCAGCGGCGCGGCGATCAGCGCCCCGTCCTGCCAGATCGCGGGGCTGGCCGCAGCCTCGTCCCGCAGCAGCCCCGAATCGCGCCAGGGCAGGCGCGACAGCGCCTCCGCCCCAAGCGCCGAAAGCCGCTGGCCCGGTGCCAGACCCGCGACCCGCCAGCGCCGGTCCCAGGGGCCGTCCGCGACCGCAGGCGCACGCAGTGCCGCCGCGGCCTCGCGCGTGACGCGCAGCCCGCTGCCGGTCGGAGAGATCATCGCCCCGTCCAGCGTCACCCGGCCCTGCGCCAGCACCGCCTCCAGCGCGTGGATCAGCGTGGCGCGGCGCGGGGGATAGTCGGCACCCGTCACCCACCGGCAGGCGGCCACCAGGATGCGGCGGCGGATCTCTGGCGGGGCGTCGCGCAGAGGGCCACGCGGCAGGATCAGGCTGCCGCGGTCGAACTCGGTCTCCTTGCTGACCAGCGCCGCGTATTCGGCCAGGGCATCGCGCGCCTCGGCGATATGGGCGGCAGAGCGGGCCAGGCCCGACACGTCCAGCCCCAGGGCGGCGATCGCCTGGCGCGCGCGCACCCGGTCGTAATCGGCATTGTCATTGGTCGGATCGTCGATCCAGCCCACATCCCGCGCGCGCAACCAGTCGCGCAACTCGGCCCGGCCGGCGCCCAGCATCGGGCGCAGCCAGCGCATGTCAAAGGCATCGCGCCAATCCGCCATCGCCGACAGCCCGTCGACGCCCGACCCGCGCGCAAGCCGCATCAGCAGCGTCTCGGCCAGGTCGTCGGCGGTATGGCCCAGGGCAACGGCAGGCAGATCGTTGCGCTGCGCCCAGCCCGACAGCAACCGCAGCCGCGCATCGCGGGCCTGCGCCATCAGGTTGCCCGCCTGCGTGTCGCGCCGCCACAGCAGGATCGCATGCGGCAGGCCCAGGGCGCGGGCGGCGCGGGCCACATCCTCGGCCTCGGCGTCGCTGCCCTCGCGCAGGCCGTGATCGACGGTGGCGACCATCACGCGGCGGCCCTGTGCCCATTCGGCGGCCACCTGCATCAGCGCCACCGAATCGCCGCCCCCCGACACCGCCAGCCCCAGGGCCGGCAGATCACCCGCCAGACGGTCCAGGGCCGACCGGATCAGGGCGGCGACATCGCGGCTCACTGGTGTTCGGCCAGATCGGCGGCGGCCTCGGGGTCCATGTTGGGGTCCAGCAGCGGGTCCAGCACGCCCAGGTCGGTGACGCCGCAGCCAAGCCGGGTCACGTGAGCCTCGGCCTCGACGGCCTGCGGGCTGCCGGGAAACCGGGCCGGAACCTCGGCCAGATACAGACAGGCGGCGGTCGCGTCGCCCTGCCCCTCGATCACGCGGGCGATGCCCAGCAGGCTCTCACCGGCCCGCGCGCCGTCCGGGTCGGCGGCGAAGCCCTCCAGCCAGGCGGCGGCGGCGGCGCGCGGGTCGCCCGACAGATCCAGCGCCTGTCCGCGCAGGAACAGCGCCTCGGCGGTCAAGGGACCACCGGCATGGGTCTCGGCCACATCGGCGAACAGCTGGGCCGCGCGGGCATGGTCCCCCGCCGCCATCACCGCGCGGGCGGCGTCGAAATCGGTCTGCTCGGCCTGGGTCGAGGCCGGCTGCCCGCCCCCGCTGGCCGCCGGGGCCGAGGGTGCCAGCTGCGGGCTGACGCCCGAGGGGGGCCGTGGCACGGTCAGCGCCGACAGATCGCAGCCCGGCTCGGCCTCGCACAGGCGGAACTCCAGATCGGCCAGGCGACGCTCGCTGTCATCGGCGATGCGGTTGACGCGGTTCTGCAGCTGTTCGGCCTGGTTGGTCAGGCGCATCAGCTGCGCCTCCATCGCGTTCATGCGGTCGATGGCGCTGGACCCGCCCGCCGCTTGGAACCCCGCCGCCCCTGAGGCCACCAGCTCGGCCCGCAGGCCCTGCAGCTGGCTGCGCAGCTGGGACACCTGGGCGCGCATGTCGGCCAGCGTGGCCGAGTCGGGCGCGGCCTGCGCGGGTGCGGCCAGCGACAGCGCCAGGATCAGCGCAGAGGCCAGCCGCATCACAGGCCTGCCCCGGTGACGCCCCCGACCGCGGCAGGGGCCGCCGCGATGGCTGCGACCGGTGCGGGCGCGGCCTCGGTCACCACGGTGACGGCACGGCGGTTCTGGGCATAGCAGCCCTCGTCGGAACAGGTCGCGGCGGGACGCTCCTTGCCAAAGGACAGGGTGCGGATGCGGCCGGGGGCGACGCCCTGCGCCACCAGATATTCCTGCACCGCACTGGCGCGGCGCGCGCCCAGGGCCAGGTTGTATTCGCGGGTGCCGGTTTCTTCGGCATGGCCCTGGACCACGGCGGTAAAGCCCGCATGACGCGACAGCCAGGCGGCCTGGCGGGCCAGGATCACCCGCGCCTCGGGGGTGAGGGTGGTCTGGTCGGCCGGGAACAGCACCGTGTCGCCGATGGTGCCGCGGAAATACTGGGCCGTGGCCTCGGCCCCCAGAACGCCGCCGGCCAGATCGCCCTGGAACACCGCGCCTCCGCCCGTGCTGGCATAGGGGTCGACCACCGGCGGCGCCACGGGCGGCGCGGGCTGGGCACAGGCGGCCAGCCCCAGAAGGGCGGCCAGCAGGACAGGCTTGGTCGCGGCGTTCATCATGTCATCCTCATGGCATCAGGGGTCCCCAGGACGGATCCGAGGCGGCAAAGTCAAGATTCATCGGTCGCATGTTGCGCCCGGTGATGTCCACCGAATGCAGCCGCGGCAATCCGTTTCCGCCGGGGGTGGCGCGCGTGAACATCACCACGCGGCCATTGGGCGCCCAGGTCGGGCCTTCGTCCAAGAAGCTTTCGGTCAGCATGCGCTCGGACGATCCGTCGGTGCGCATGGTGCCGATGTGGAACCGGTCGCCGATCTGCTTGGTGAAGGCGATCAGATCGCCCTTGGGCGACCAGGCGGGGGTGCCATAGCGCCCCTCGCCAAAGCTGATGCGGGTGGGCTCTCCGCCGTTCAGGCCCATGATGTACAGCTGCGGGGTGCCGGATCGGTCGCTCTCGAAGACGATGCGCTGGCCGTCCGGGCTGAAGCCGGGCGAGGTGTCGATGGCCGGCGAATTGGTCAGCGCGCGCTGAGCCCCGGTCGACACGTCCATCAGCCAGATGTCGGTATTGCCGCCCTGTTCGCGCGAATAGGCGACCCACCGCCCGTCCGGGCTGAAGGTCGGCGCAAAGGCCATCGCATTCTGTTCCGTGGTCAGGGGCCGGGCGCTGACGGTGGCCACGTCCATGATCTGGATCTGGGGAAAGCCGCTGTCATAGCTGGTGAACAGCAGCCGCCGCCCGTCGCGCGAGAATTTCGGCGCCAGCACCAGGGACGAGCTGTCGGTCATCCACAGGATGTTCGCGCCGTCGTAATCCATGACGCCGATCCGCTTGATGCGGGCGTTCTTGGGGCCGGTTTCCTGCACGAAGGCCACGCGGCTGTCGAAATAGGGCTGCTCGCCGGTCAGGCGGGCATAGATCTGGTCGGCGATCTTGTGCGCCGCGCGGCGCCAGTCGCTGGCGCGGGCGTCGAACTGCATCCCGTCGCCCTGCGGCTGCCCCGAGATGACGTCGAACAGCCGGAACCGGACGCTGATATTCTCGCCCATCTGGCGCACCTCGGCCGAGACCAGGCCCTGCGCGTTCACCGCCCGCCAGTCGTCATAGCTGACGGCCTCGGCAAAGCTGGCGGCGCGGGCGGGATGCGCCTCAGCCGGGATCTCACGGAACAGGCCCGTGCCGGTCAGGTCGTCCGCCACGACCTGGCGCACGCGGGCCGCGATCTCGGCATCGCCGTGAAAGGCGGGGATGGCGATGGACATCGGCTCGATCACGCCATCGGTGATCTCGATGCGCAGGGGCGCGTCCTGCGCCATCAGCGGCCCCGACGGCAGCAGGGCCGCCGACAGGGCGACAGCCAGAACGGCGGCGGGAGCAAGGATCATTCTGCGGAACATGACGTCAACATTACCTTTTGTCAGTGACAAGCGGAAGGTGGCCCGACGCGCGGCCGGGCCACCTTCCGGTCATTGGAACGCAACCCCGTCGGGGCGGAAATCGACGACGACATCCCGCCACCGACCGTATTTCGATGCGGGCAGGTCGAACCCCGCCTGGCCGCACATCAGGATCGCCCGGCGCGCCACGTCAAAGGCCTGCTGGGCCGCGCCCTCGCTGCCGCCCTGATACCCCGCGATGCGCAGGCTGTTCTGGTCGGGCACCCCGCCCGGCGACAGGGTGAAGCCGACCGAGACGGTCATCTGCGACGCCTCGACCGACAGCGCGCCCACGTTCCAGCAGTTCTGGATGGCGAACCGCAGCCCGTCGCGTTCCGACAGGGTCAGCGGATCGCCCATCGGCAGGCCCTGCGCGGGGTCCGACAGCGGGGTCGCGGGCATCGGGCTGGGTGTCAGGCGCATCATGTCGGCAGGCGGTCCGGCAGGGTCGTTCGCCGGATCGGCTGCGGCCCCGGTTCCGGCCATTGCCCCGGCCAACGCTGCGGCCAGCGGGTCCAGCCCGGCGGACGCGCCGCTGCCGCCCTCGATCGTCTGAGTCTGCCCGCCCTGGGCGTCGCTGCCCGTGGCGATGTCCTGGCCGCCGCCGCCGGTCTGCGCATCGCGCAGCGCATCCTCCAGCGCCTGGCGGTCGGCGGCCTCGCGGGCGGCCTGCTCGGCGGCGACGCGGCGCGCCTCCTCGGCCCGGCGCTCCGCCTCGGCGGCGGCCTGGCGTTCGGCCTCAGCCGCACGCTCCGCCTCCGCGCGGCGCTCCGCTTCGGCGGCGCGTTCGGCTGCGGCACGACGCTCGGCCTCGGCGGCCTCGGTCGCGCGGCGTTCGGCATCCGCCGCGGCCTGACGCTCTGCCTCGGCGGCGCGCTCGGCGGCGGCGGTCCGTTCCGCTTCGGCGGCCCGTTCTGCTTCGGCGGCGCGTTCGGCCTCGGCGCGGCGTGCGGCCTCCGCCTCGGCCTGGCGTGCCGCATCGGCAGCGGCCTGACGCTCCGCTTCGGCAGCGTCCCGTTCGGCGGCGGCGCGGCGTTCTGCCTCGGCGGCGCGGCGCTCCGCATCCGCCGCAGCCTGACGTTCGGCCTCAGCGGCGCGCTCGGCCTCGGCACGACGCTCGGCCTCGGCAGCGGCCTGGCGTTCGGCGTCCGCAGCGGCGGCGGCCTGTCGGGCGGCGGCATCAGCCGCTGCCCCCTGCTGCTCTGCCTCGGCGGCAGCGGTGGCGCGGCGCTCGGCCTCGGCGGCGGCGGCCTGGCGTTCGGCCTGTGCTTGCGCATCGGCTGCCGCCTGTGCGGCGGCCTGAGCTGCGGCGCGCTGTGCGGCCTCAGCGGCGGCGGCTTCGGCCACGCGACGCTCGAAGGCCTCGACCAGGCCCGCCGGGCGATCCTGCGGGCGCGGCGATGCATCCAGGGCCAACGCCGAACGCGGCGCGACGGGCTGGGCAGCGGCGTCGGGCACCGGCACTGCGGGTTGGGACGGCTGCGCCTCGGCGACCGGGGCGGGCGGCGTGGGGGCCACCTGCGGCAGCGCTTCGGCGGCGTCGGTCTGATTGTCATTCGGGGTTGGCAGGTCGGTTGCCACATCCACCGGAGCGGCGGGGGCGAAATCGCTGAGATCCGGCGCGGCCTCAGACACATCCGGTTCGGCCAGCGCCTCGGCCTGCGCCGATTGCGGCGGCGCGGCGTCGACGGGGCGCGCGGTCGTCTCATCCGCCGCGTCAACGGGGGCCAGGGCCGCGACGGCGGTCGCATCCGCGCCCACGGGACCGGCCCCGCGCGCGGCGGCGGCCAGCGCCTCGAACTCGGCCCCGCTGATGGTCGAGACCTGGGTCGTGCGCACCATCGGCGCGGGCTGGGGCCGGAACAGCGCGCCGCCCAGGATGGCCCACAGGATCAGCGACCCATGCGCCACCCCCGAGATCCAATAGCCGGTGCGCCCCTCGCGGTCCTCCATGATCAGCCGTCCATCCGGGGTCCGCCGGTCTCGGTGACCAGCACGATATCGGTGATGCCCGCCGCGTTCAGCGCGCCCATGATCTGCACCACGCGGGCATAGGGGATCGTGCCGTCCGCGCGCAGGAACACCCGGCCCGTCTGGCGTTCGGCCAGCATCGCGCGCAGCACGGTGACCAGCTGGTCATCCTCGACCGCGCGGTCCATGACCTGCATCGCGCCATCGGCGGGAATTGAAAGGGTCAGCGGCTCCTCCTGCTCGGTGGCGACGGCGTTGGCGGCGGTCTGCGGCAGGTTCAGCGGCACGCCCGCCGTCATCAGCGGGGCTGCCACCATGAAGATGATCAGCAACACCAGCATCACGTCCACGAAGGGCGTGACGTTGATCTCGGACATCGGCATGTTGCGCCGGCGCCCCTTGCTGCGAACCCGTTTGACGACCGAGGCTGCCATGGATCACTCCTCGTCCATCTGGCGCGACAGGAGGGTCGAGAACTCGTCCGAGAACGCCTCCCACCCGCCGGTGATGCGTTCCGCGTCGCCCGACAGCTTGTTGTAGAAGACGACCGCCGGGATGGCCGCGACCAGGCCCAGGGCGGTGGCCAGCAGCGCCTCGGCGATGCCCGGGGCCACGACGGCCAGGCTGGTGTCCTGGGTCAGGGCGATGCCTTCGAAGGCGGTCTTGATGCCCCAGACGGTGCCGAACAACCCGATGAAGGGCGCGGTCGACCCCACCGTCGCCAGGAAGGACAGGCCCCGGAACAGGCGCCCCTCCTCGCGCTGGATGGCCACGTTCATGGCGCGGTCGATGCGGGCGATTCCGCCGGGAATCAGCCGACCGTCATCGCGGTGGCTGCGACGCCATTCGGTCATGCCGGCGGCAAAGATCCGTTCGGACGGGCCCTTGGGGCGATCGCCCAAGCGGTCATAGAGGTCGTCCAGCGGCTCGCCCGACCAGAAGGCGCGGTCGAATTTCGCGGCCTCGGCGCGGGTGCGGGCAAAGACCAGGAACTTCTGGACGATGATCGCCCAGGCCCAGAACGAGGCGACGATCAGCATGATCATCACCACCTGCACGGTCAGCGACGACCGCCAGAACAGCGCCACGGCCGAAAAGTCGATGGCCTGGGCGGCCTGAATGGGTTCCATCTTCTGCCTCATCATCACGGGCCACGACTGCCCCCTGGCAGTCCGGCGTTGCGGCCTATTACCCTGTAACTGCCACGGGTTTCAGCCCCCGTGGCAACACAATGGCGTCAATTTTCATCAAGGTGCAGCAGCCGTGCCGCAATCACCCCGGCGCGCGGCATGCCGCCCCGACGCGGGCGGCGCGCATCACCCCTCCGGCAGGGCGCGCGACAGCGCCTGCGGCAGGCGCACCGGACGCCCCTGCCCGTCCAGGCAGACGATCGTCACGCGCGCCGTGAACAGCACCTGATCGCCGCGCCGCACCTGCTGGTCCACGACGATCCGCGCGGCGGTCGCCGAGGCCAGATCGGTCACCACCGTCAGCAGGTCGTCGAACTGCGCGGGGCGCAGATAATCGGCCTCGACCCGGCGCACGGCAAAGACCCGGCCCGAGGCGGCCTTCATGGCCATCTGGTCGATGCCGGTGTCGCGCATCCATTCGGACCGCCCCCGTTCGATGTATTTCAGATAGTTGGCATAATAGACGATGCCGGCAAGGTCGGTGTCTTCGTAATAGACGCGCAGGGTCAGGTGATGGCTCATGGTGCCACGATAAAGGGTGGGCGGCGGCGGCGCAATCGCCGCTCAGGCGTCGAACAGGCTGGCCTGACCGGGCTGGGCGGGGGCGTCAATTCCCAGGTGCCGCCAGGCGCGCGCCGCCAGCATCCGGCCGCGCGGGGTGCGCGCGATCAGCCCCTGCTGCAACAGATAGGGCTCGATCACCTCCTCGATGGCGTCGCGGCTTTCCGACAGCGCCGCCGACAGGGTCTCGACGCCCACCGGGCCGCCGCCATAATGCTCGGCCATCAACGTCAGATAGCGCCGGTCGGCCCCGTCCAGCCCCAGATCGTCCACGCCAAGCCGGTTCAGCGCGATATCCGCGATCTCGCGCGTCAGGCGGCCATTGCCCTCGACCAGCGCGAAGTCCACGACCCGGCGCAGCAGCCTGCCCGCGATGCGCGGCGTGCCGCGGGCGCGCCGCGCGATCTCCATCGTGCCTTCGGGATCGGCGCTGATGCCCAGCAGCCGCGCGCCGCGCTGCACGATCAGGTCCAGCTCGGCGATCTCGTAGAATTGCAGCCGGGTGGGAATGCCGAACCGGTCGCGCAAAGGCGTCGTCAGCAGCCCCAGACGCGTCGTGGCCCCCACCAGCGTAAACGGCTGCAGCTCGATCCGCACGGTGCGGGCGGCGGGCCCCTCGCCGATCACCAAGTCCAGCTCGAAATCCTCCATCGCGGGATACAGGATCTCCTCGACCGCGGGGTTCATGCGGTGGATCTCGTCGATGAACAGCACGTCGCGCGATTCCAGATTGGTCAGGATCGCCGCCAGATCGCCCGCCCGCGCGATGACAGGGCCTGACGTCATGCGGAAATTCACCCCCAGCTCGCGCGCCATGATCTGCGCCAGCGTGGTCTTGCCCAGGCCGGGGGGGCCAAAGAACAGCGTGTGGTCCATCGCCTTGCCGCGCATCTTGGCGCTTTCGATGAACACCTTCAGGTTGGCCCGCGCCCCGGCCTGGCCCACGAATTCGGCCAGGTTCTGCGGACGCAGGGCGCGGTCCTCGACATCGCTGTCCAGCTTTTCGGGGCGCAGGTCAGGGTCGGGCGCGCTCATCCCCGGCCCCAGGGCGCGCGGGGCCGCGTCCCGGCGCGCGGGATGCGGCTCGGGGCGGCGGCCTGCCGGGGGGCAGAGGGCGATCCGCCCTCCATCGCCATCAGCCGGGCGATGCGCTCTTCGGTGGGCGGGTGGGTGGTGAACAGGTGGTCGGCCCGCATCGCATGCAGCGGGTTGATGATGAACATGGCCGCCGCCGCCGGGTTCTTTTCGGCCGGGACATTGACGCTGCGCCCCGCCGCCCCGGCGATCCGCTGCAACGCCGAAGCCAGTGCCCGCGGCTTGCCGCAGATCTGCGCGCCGGTCGCATCGGCCTCGTATTCGCGCGCCCGAGAGATCGCCATCTGCACCATCATCGCGGCCATAGGCGCCAGGATCATCGCGATGATCCCGCCGATCATGCCGCCCCGCCCCTCGCGGCTGCCCGCGAACAGCATCATGTTGCCCATCATCGCGATGGCCCCCGCCATCGTGGCGGTGATGGTCATGGTCAGCGTGTCGCGATGCTTGATATGGGCCAGCTCATGGGCGATCACACCCTCGATCTCCTCCGCCGACAGGTGGTTCAGCAACCCCTGGGTGACGGCCACGGCCGAATTCTCCGGGTTGCGCCCGGTGGCAAAGGCGTTCGGCTGCTCGGTCGGCAGCAGATACAGCTTGGGCATCGGCATCTGTGCCCGCTCGGCTAGACGCGCGGTCATCGCGTACAGCTCGGGCCCCTGGTGCGGCGACAGCGCGACCGCACCCTGCTGGCGCAGGACCATCTTGTCGCTGTTCCAGTAGCTGAAAAAGTTCATGCCCCCCGCGATCACCAGCGCGATCAGCGCGCCGCCCGATCCGCCCAGCATCCAGCCCAGTGCCATGACCAGCGCGGTCAGCGCCGCCATCAGCATGAAGACCTTGACGTTTCCTGCCATCATCCGACCTCCGGTTCAGTCCTTGGGCGCCAGCAGACGCAGCGCCGCGCGGATCAACGCGGGCATGGCGGCCGCGGGTTCCCGCGCCTGCGCCTCGGCCACCGCCGTCGCCGCCTCGGAGGGACCATAGCCCAGATTGGTCAGCGCCGACAGCGCATCCGCCATCGCCTGACCCGACAGAACGACGGCCGAGGCCGGGCGGGCCGCGGCGCCCGGCGCCGGGGCCGCGGAGGGGCCGGGCTCGATGCCCGGCACCTCCGCACCACCGCCCGCGGCAACGTCACCCGCGTCGATGGTCAGCGCCCCCCCCAGGGCCATGACCGACGGCGCCTTGTCCTTCAGCTCCAGCACGATCCGCTGCGCCAGCTTCGGCCCCACGCCATTGGCCTTCCTGACCGATGACCAGTCCCCCAGCGCGATCGCCCGCCCCAGCCCCTCGGGGCCCAGCGTGCTCAGGATCGCCAGCGACACCTTGGCCCCCACGCCCTGCACCGAAGTCAGCAGCCGGTGCCACTCCTTGTCCAGCATGGTCGGAAAGCCGAACAGCTGCAGCAGATCCTCCCGGACCAGCAGTTCGGTATACAGCGCCGCCGCCTGCCCCACCGGGGGCAGGCCCGCCGCCGTCCGCTCGCTGACATGGATGATATAGCCCACGCCGCGCACGTCGATCAGCACGTGATCGCGCGCGCGGTGCAGGATGATCCCCGCGATCCGCCCGATCATGCCGCACCCCGCTTGGGCGTGGCCACGCGCAGGCTGCGCCCCTGCAGGTGGCGCGCATGACAGATGGCGATGGCCAGCGCGTCCGCCGCATCCGGGCTCTCGAACTGGACGCCCGGCAGCTGGACCCGCACCATGTGCTGCACCTGCTCCTTGCCGGCATGGCCCACGCCCACAACCGTCTTCTTGACCGCGTTGGGGGCGTATTCGCCGACGGTGATTCCCGCCTCGGCCGGGGCCAGCAGGGCCACGCCGCGCGCCTGTCCCAGCTTCAGCGTGCCGGTCGCGTCCTTGTTGACGAAGGTCTGCTCGACCGCAGCCTCGTCGGGCGCGTGGGTGGCGATCACCGCGCACAGCCCGCGAAACAGGACCGACAGCCGCGACCCCAGATCCTGCGCGCCGTCCGAATGGATGGTGCCATTGGCGATATGGCGGATGCGCGATCCATCGACCAGGATCACCCCCCAGCCCATGTTCCGCAAACCGGGATCGATGCCCAAGACCTTCATGCTGCCCTCTTTTTTCCGATTGTTAGCACGAAGCACGAACATCTGCCTAGAGCTGATGCGGAAAGGCCGGGGGCGCTTCGCCCCGTCGCCGGCTGGTCCTAGGACCAGTGGCACACCAGCCGGCAACCCCTGAGGATAGTTTCATGAAGAACAAAGCCGCGGTCACTCTTCGATCACGTCCAGCACACCGGGAACGGCACGCAGGGCCTGGCGCGCGGGCGTGGTCAGGGGGGCGTCGTTGGCGACCTCGATCTCGATGATCTCATCGCCCTCGCGCAGACGCAGGCGGATCGGGCCGCGTGACCGGGGCGGCACGATGATGTCGGTGCGGATGCGGGTCAGCACCTCGACCAGGCGCGGGATCGTGTCGGCGCCCTGCATCTCGACCGCCAGGCAGCCCGCGCCGGCATCGGCGACCGCATCGTCCAGCGCCGTCACCGAATTGGCCAGCATCTTGACCTGCTCGCCCGAGGGTTCGACCTTGACCTGCAGCACCACGTTCTGGCCCGGCTCCAGCTTGTCGCGGGCGGCCGCCAGCAGGTCCGAGAAGACCGTGACCTCATAGAGGCCGGTCGGGTCCGACAGGCTGACAAAGGCATAGGCCGTGCCCTTGGCCGATTTGCGCTCCATCCGCGCGGCGACGGTGCCCGCGATCTGGGCGACCAGCGGGCCGTTCAGCGCGTCCTGGCTGATCTCGGCCAGGGTCTGCACCTTCTTGCGCCGCAGCGCGGGCAGGTAATCGTCCAGCGGGTGGCCGGACAGATAGAACCCGATGGCCTTGTGCTCCTCGGCCAGCTTCTCGGTGGGCAGCCAGATGCCCGCGATGGGCGGGCGCGGCGGCGGCAGATCCTCTCCGCTCCCGAACAGCGACGTCTGGCTGGAGGCCGCCTGATCCTGCACCGCCGCCGACCAGGCGCACAGCGCGTCCAGTGACTTCATCACCCGGGCGCGGTTGTCGTCCAGCCCGTCGAACGCCCCGGCGCGGGCCAGCATCTCCAGTGGGCGCTTGCCCACGCGCTTCATGTCCACGCGGCGGGCCAGGTCGTGCATGTCGCGGAAGGGCGTCTGCCCGCGCGCCTCATGGATCAGCCGCATCGCCTCAATGCCGACGCCCTTCAGCGCGCCCAGCGCATAGTGGATGCGCCCCGGCCCGGTGGTGAATGTCGGGGCCGAGCGGTTGACGCAAGGCGGCACCATCTCGATGCCCATCCGGTCGCATTCGCGTTTGTAAACCGCCAGCTTGTCGGTCAGGTGGATGTCGCAGTTCATCACCGCGGCCATGAATTCGACCGGGTGGTTCGCCTTCAGCCATGCAGTCTGATAGCTGACCACCGCATAGGCCGCCGCGTGCGATTTGTTGAAGCCGTAATTGGCGAATTTCTCCAGCAGGTCAAAGACCTCTCCGGCCTTCTTGTCGGGCACGCCGTTGGCAACGGCACCCTTGACGAACTTGGGCCGCTCCTTGGCCATCTCGGCCGCGATCTTCTTGCCCATGGCGCGGCGCAGCAGGTCGGCGCCGCCCAGGGAATACCCCGCCATGACTTGGGCGATCTGCATCACCTGTTCCTGATAGACGATGATGCCCTGCGTCTCGGCCAGGATATCGTCGATGCTGGGGTGGATGGATTCCAGGTCGCGCAGCCCGTTCTTGACCTCGCAATAGGTCGGGATGTTCTCCATCGGGCCAGGACGGTACAGCGCCACCAGCGCCACGATATCCTCGATGCAGGTGGGCTTCATGCGGCGCAGCGCGTCCATCATGCCCGACGATTCCACCTGGAACACCGCGACCGTGCGGGCGCTGGCGAACAGCTCATAGCTGGGCTTGTCGTCCAGCGGGATCAGGTTGATCTGGTTTTCCGTCCCCGGCGTCGGTTCATACAACTGCCGCCCGTCGGCGGCGATGTGCAGCGGACGCCCTGCCCCGTTGATCAGGTCGACCGCGTTCTGGATCACCGTCAGCGTCTTGAGCCCCAGAAAGTCGAACTTGACCAGCCCGGCCTGCTCCACCCATTTCATGTTGAACTGGGTCGCAGGCATGTCGGAGGCCGGATCACGATACAGCGGCACCAGCTGGTCCAACGGCCGGTCACCGATCACCACCCCCGCCGCGTGGGTGGATGCGTTGCGATACAGCCCCTCCAGCTGTTCGGCGTAATCCAGCAGGCGGGCCACGACCTCCTCGCGCGCGGCCTCGCGCAGGCGGGGCTCATCGGCGCGGGCCTTGGCGATGCTGACGGGTTTCACCCCCTCGACCGGGATCATCTTGGACAGGCGGTCCACCTGGCCGAACGGCAGCTGTAGAACCCGGCCCACGTCGCGCACCGCGGCCTTGGACAGCAGCGCGCCGAAGGTGATGATCTGGCCCACCTTGTCGGCGCCGTATTTGCCCTGCACGTAACGGATCACCTCCTCGCGGCGGTCCATGCAGAAGTCGATGTCGAAGTCCGGCATGCTGACCCGCTCCGGGTTCAGGAAGCGCTCGAACAGCAGGTTATAGCGCAGCGGGTCCAGGTCGGTGATGGTCAGCGCATAGGCGACCAGCGACCCGGCCCCCGACCCGCGACCGGGCCCGACCGGAATGCCCTGTTCCTTGGCCCAATGGATGAAATCGGCCACGATCAGAAAATAGCCGGGAAAGCCCATCTGTTCGATGATGCCCAGTTCGAAATCCAGGCGGGCGGTGTATTCCTCGGGCGTGACCGCATGGGGGATGACCTTCAGGCGCTCGGCCAGACCGGCATGGGCCTGACGGCGCAGTTCGGTCACTTCGTCATCGGCGAATTTGGGCAGGATCGGCGCGTGCTTGGCCACCGCAAAGGCGCAGCGGCGGGCGATTTCGACGGTGTTGTCGATCGCCTCGGGCAAGTCGGCGAAGAGGACGGCCATCTCCTCGGGCGACTTGAAGTAATGCTGGGGCGTCAGGCGGCGGCGGGGCTGGGACTGGTCGACATAGGCCTTTTCCGCGATGCAGATCAGCGCGTCATGCGCCTCGTACATCGTGGTCTTGGGGAAATAGACGTCGTTCGTCGCCACCAGCGGCAGGTCACGCGCATAGGCCAGGTCGATCAGCCCGCCCTCGGATGCCGCCTCGGCGGGCATCAGCTGGCCGTTCTCGCCGGGATGGCGCTGCAACTCGACATACAGGCGGTCGCCAAAGGCCCCGGCCAGCCGGTCGGCCAGCGCCTCGGCCTTGGGCATCTGGCCCTGTGCGATCAGCAGGCCCAAGGGGCCCGTCGCGCCCCCGGTCAGGCAGATCAGCCCCTCGGCCCGCGCGCACAGCTCATCGACGGTCACATGCGGCAGCGCGCCGCCCTCGCGCAGGTACAGGCAGGTGGACAGCGCCATCAGGTTCATCCAGCCCGCCTGGTTCTGCGCCAGGAGGACGACGGGCCCGGTGGCATCCGCCGCCAGCGTCACCTGACAGCCGACGATGGGCTGGATGCCCTTGTCGCGGGCCTTCACGCTGAATTCCAGCGCGGCGAACATGTTGTTCGTATCGGTCAGAGCCACCGCCGGCATGCCCGCATCAGCGGCAAGCCCGGGCAGTTTGCCTACCGGAATGGCACCTTCCAGCAAAGAATGCTCGGAATGTGTGCGAAGATGGATGAATCGGGGGGATTTTGCGGCCATGATCAGGGTTGTATCGCAGCCTGACCAAACAGTGCAATTGCGCGGGCCGCGATTTGCGGGATAAGCAGGTCAAGGATTTGACCAAGGGGACAGAATTGACCGACATGCCCGTTTTCCGCGCCGAAGGTCTGGGCAAGTCCTATCCCGGCGTGCGCGCCAATGACGACGTGTCGTTCCACGTCATGCCGGGGGAAATCCACGCCCTGCTGGGCGAGAACGGCGCGGGAAAATCGACCCTGGTCAAGATGATCTATGGCCTCGTGCGCCCCGATGACGGGCGGATGACCCTGGGCGGCGCGGCGCATGTGCCCTCCGATCCCCGCGCGGCGCGGGCCGCGGGCGTGGCGATGGTGTTCCAGCATTTCAGCCTGTTCGATGCACTGACGGTCGCCGAAAACATCGCCCTGGGGATGGAGAACCCGCCGCCGCGGCGCGAATTGTCGGCGCGCATCACCAAGGTCAGCCATGATTTCGGCCTGCCGCTGAACCCGGCCCGGCGCATCGTCACCCTCTCCGCCGGCGAACGCCAGCGGGTCGAGATCATCCGCTGCCTGCTGCAGAACCCGCGCCTGCTGATCATGGACGAACCCACCAGCGTCCTGACCCCGCAGGAGGCCGAATTGCTGTTCGCCACCCTGCGCAAGCTTGCGGCGCAGGGCACCGCGATCCTGTATATCAGCCACAAGCTGGACGAGATCCGCAGCCATTGCGACCGCGCCACGATCCTGCGGCACGGCCGCGTCGTCGACAGCTGCGACCCCCGCGCCCATTCGGCCCGCGATCTGGCGGCGATGATGGTCGGCGGCCAGATGCGCCAGATCGACCGGTCGGGCCGTCAGCCGGGCGCGGTCCTGCTGGAGGTGCGCGCCTTGTCCCAACCGGCCCCGAATGCCGAAGGCACCGCGCTGAAGGACATCGCCCTGACCCTGCGCGCGGGCGAAATCCTGGGCATCGGCGGCGTCGCGGGCAACGGCCAGGAGGAGCTGCTGGCCGCCCTGTCGGGCGAGGTGCGCAGCGCGCCCGGCACCGTCACGCTGGAGGGCGCGGACCTGTCCGCGACCGGCCCCGAACCGCGCCGCATCGCCGGATTGCTGGCCGCGCCCGAGGATCGGTTGGGCCACGCCGCTGTCCCCGATTTCAGCCTGACGGAAAACACGCTCCTGACCGCGGGCAGCCGCAAGTCCCTGGTCCGCGGCGGGCTGATCGACCACAAGGCCGCGCGCGACTATGCGCTGGCGGTGATCGAGGGGTTCGACGTCCGCACCCCCGGCCCCCATGTCGCGGCGCGCGCCCTGTCGGGCGGCAACCTGCAGAAATTCGTCATCGGCCGAGAGGTCATGCAGAACCCGCGCGTGCTGGTCGTGAACCAGCCCACCTGGGGCGTCGACGCGGGGGCTGCGGCCGCCGTGCGGCAATCGCTGCTGGATCTGGCCCGCCAGGGCGCGGGCGTCATCGTCATCTCTCAGGATCTGGATGAGCTTTTGGAACTGTCCGACCGTTTCTGCGCCCTGAACGAAGGCCGCCTGTCGCCCCCCGTCCCCACCGACGGGCTGACGCTGGACCGCATCGGCCTGATGCTGGGCGGCGCCCATGGCATGGAAGAGGCGCATCTATGATCACGCTGATCCCCCGCCAGAGCGCCTCGACCGGCTGGCAGATCGCGACGCCGGTGATGGCGGTGCTGGCCACCATGGTCACCGGCGGGCTGCTGTTCGCGCTGCTGGGCCATGACCCGGTCGCGGCGATCCGCACGATCTTCTGGGACCCGCTGTTCGGCCCCGCCGCCAGCTATTCCCGCCCGCAGCTGCTGATCAAGGCCGCCCCCCTGATCCTGATCGCGTCCGGGCTGGCCATCGGGTTCCGCGCCGGCATCTGGAACATCGGGGCCGAGGGGCAATACATCATCGGCGGCCTCACCGGCGCCGCCGTCGCGCTGGCGCTGTACCCGCTGGAGGCGTGGTGGCTGTTCCCGCTGATGGTCGCGGCGGGACTGGCGGGGGGCTGGGCCTGGGGCATGATCCCCGCGATGCTGCGCAATTGGTTCGGAGCGTCGGAAATTCTGGTGTCGCTGATGCTGGTCTATGTCGCGCAGCGGGTGGCGGCCTGGATGGCCTTCGGCCCGATGCGCAACCCGCAGGGCATGGGCTTTCCCGGATCGCGCAACCTGCAGCAATATCCGTCCGCCGCGAACCCCGAACTGATTGCCGGGACCGGCGCGCATTGGGGGGTCGTGGCCGCCGCCGCCGCCGTCCTGGCCACCTGGTTCCTGATGAGCCGCCACATCCGCGGGTTCCACATCCGCGCCGCCGGCACCGCGCCGCGCGCCGCCCGTTTCGCGGGCGTGCGTCCGCAGACGCTGGTGGCCTTCTGTCTGGGCCTGTCGGGCGCGCTGGCCGGTGCCGCGGGCCTGTTCGAGGTCGCGGGCCCTGCGGGCCAGGTCACCGACAAGCTGGGCGTCGGATACGGGTTCACCGCGATCATCGTGGCCTTTCTGGGGCGGCTGCATCCGGTGGGCATCCTGCTGGCGGGGCTGCTGCTGGCGCTGACCTATATCGGGGGGGAACTGGCGCAGATGACCATGGCCCTGCCCGCCGCCACGGTGCAGGTGTTCCAGGGGATGCTGCTGTTCTTCCTGCTGGGCTTCGATCTGCTGACCCGGTTCCAGATCCGCCGGAGGGCGCGCGCATGATGATCGACCCGCTCTCCGTCTTTCTGCTGCTGATCTCGGCCTCGACCCCGATCCTGTTCGCCGCTTTGGGCGAGCTGGTCGTGGAACGCGCGGGCGTCCTTAACCTCGGCGTCGAGGGCATGATGATCACCGGAGCGCTGGCAGGGTTCGCCGCCGCCTATGCCAGTGGCAATCCCTTTCTGGGCTTTGCCGTGGCCGCCTTGGCGGGGGCGGCGATATCGCTGCTGTTCGCGGCGCTGACCCAGCTGTTCCTGGCCAACCAGGTCGCATCCGGGCTGGCGCTGACGCTGTTCGGGCTGGGCCTGGCCGCGATGTTCGGCAAGCCCTTCGAAGGCGTCAAGGCGCCCGCCATGCCCATCGGTCCCCTGCGCATCAACTGGATCGTCTGGCTGGGGCTGATCATGGTGCCGGTCGTCTGGTGGTTCCTGAACCGCACCCGGCGCGGGCTGATCCTGCGCGGCGTGGGCGAGAACCACGAGGCTGCCCATGCCCTGGGCTATGACGTGCGCCTGACCCGGCTGGCGGCCATCGCCTTTGGCGGGGCCATGGCGGGCATCGGGGGCGCCTTCATCTCCATCGCGACGGTCCTGCAATGGACCGAGGGGATGACCGCGGGCGCGGGCTGGATCGCGCTGGCCATCGTGGTGTTCTCCAACTGGACCGCGCCGGGCGTGCTGGCGGGGGCGTGGCTGTTCGGCGGCGTCACCGTGCTGCAGCTGCGCCTGCAGGCGGCGGGCGTCGCGGTGCCGGTGCAGCTGTTGTCGATGGCGCCCTATCTGGCGACGATCATCGTGCTGGTGGCCATCTCGGCCCGGCAGAAATACTCGCGGCGCGCGGGGGCGGCTGCCCCCGGCTCGCTTGGCACCAATTTCCACGCGCTGCGGTAGAACCGCAGCCGATCACTGCAGAGAGGGATCACTATGCTTCGCAGGACACTTCTGGCCACCGCATCGGCCACGCTGATGGCCTTGGCCGCCCCGGCCATGGCCCAGGACGAGCCGCTCAAGATCGGCTTCATCTATGTGGGCCCGGTGGGGGATGGCGGCTGGACCTATCAGCACGACCTGGGCCGCCAGGCGATCGAGGCCGAATACGGCGACCGGGTCGAGACCACCTTCATCGAGAGCGTGCCCGAAGGCGCCGATGCCGAACGCGCCCTGACCCAGCTGGCGCTGGCGGGCAACCAGCTGATCTTTGCGACCAGCTTCGGCTTCATGGACCCGGTGATGAACGTCGCGGCCCGTTTCCCCGACATCAAGTTCGAGCACGCCACCGGCTACAAGACCGCCGAGAACGTCGCCGTCTATGACGCCCGCTTCTACGAGGGTCGCGCGGTCACCGGCACCATCGCGGGCCATATGACGGAATCGAACAAGATCGGCTATATCGGGTCCTTCCCGATCCCCGAGGTGATCCAGGGCATCAACGCCAGCTTCATCCATGCCCGCAAGGTCAATCCCGAGGTCGAGATGCGCGTCGTCTGGGCCTATAGCTGGTTCGACCCGGCGAAAGAGGCCGAGGCCGCGTCCGCCCTGCTGGCCGAAGGCGTCGACGTGATCCTGCAGCACACCGATTCCACCGCACCCTTGGCCCAGGCCCAGCAGGCCGGCGCCATCGGCTTTGGCCAGGCCAGCGACATGGCGGCCTTCGCCCCCAGCCCGCGCGTGGCGTCCATCATCGACGACTGGTCGCCCTATTACATCAAGCGCGTCGGCCAGATGCTGGACGGCACCTGGGAAACCGGCGCCAGCTGGGCGGGCATCGGTGACGGAGAGGTCGTGATCGGAGAGATCACCGACGCCGTCCCCGCCGAAGTCAAGGCCGAGGCCGAGGCCCTGCGCGACGCCATCGGCGCGGGGGAATACCACCCCTTCACCGGCCCGCTGAACAAGGCCGACGGCACCGTCTGGCTGGCCGAGGGAGAGACTGCCAGCGACGAGGACCTGCAGTCGATGAACTTCTATGTCGAAGGCATCACCGCGCAGATCCCGCAATAAGCGCGGTCACAGCGGCTTTCGCCACTCCATGACGTGAAACCAGGGTGCGTCGCGATAGCGGCGCACCGTTCCGGGCGGACCGCCGGTGGGCTGCGGCTCCTCGAAATGGGTCATCACCAACCCCTGCCCCAGCAGCGCCTGCAGATAGGTCTGGAACGGCCGGTGCCAGTTGCGCACCGTGATGCCGCGCCAGCTGACCCATTCCGCGCGCGGATCGGCATAGCCATTCATCACGAATTCCCGGCTGTCATCGGCACGCCTGCGCCAGGTCCCCGCCGTGCTGAAGCTGTTCAGGTTCGCGATCAGCAGCCGCCCGCCGGGTCGCAGGATGCGGGCCATCTGGGCCACCGCATCCTCCAGCCCGTCGATGTCGATCAGCGTCAGATAGCTGACCACCAGATCGGTCGATGCGTCGTCCAGCGGCAGCGCCTCGGCCCGCGCGTCCAGATAGCGCCCGCCGGGGTCGCGCGACGCCGCCGTGGCGCGCAGATCGGCGGTGGGCTCCACCCCGATGGGGTCGAGCCCCTCGGCGCGCATCAGGCGGCAGAACCGCCCCTCGCCACAGCCCACGTCCACCGCCTCGCGCGCCCCCGAGGCCCGGACCCGCGCCAGCATCGGCGCGTCCAGAACATGGCGGCGCGAAAAATCGCCCTCAGCCCCCATATCCGCGATCCAGGCGCGGGCCGAGGCCTCCCACCCGTTATCCGGCATCAGCCCATCCGTTCGCTGGCATAGCTGCCCGGCGAGGGCGGAAAGACCACCGTCTTGGCCGCGTTCAGGAACACCCGCCCGTGGATATGGGCATGGACCGCGCGGGCCAGGACCTGCGCCTCGACATCGCGGCCCAGGGACACGTAATCGCCGGGGCTTTGGGCATGGGTCACGCGGACGGTGTCCTGCTCGATGATCGGACCCTCGTCCAGGTCGGCGGTGACGTAATGGCTGGTCGCGCCGATCAGTTTCACGCCCCGCTCATACGCCTGCTTGTAGGGGTTCGCGCCTTTGAAGCTGGGCAGGAAGGAGTGGTGGATGTTGATGATCCGCCCCGACATCTGCTGACACATCCGGTCCGACAGCACCTGCATGTAACGCGCCAGCACGACCAGTTCGGCCCCGCTCTGCTCGATGATCTCCATCTGGCGGGCCTCGGCCTCGGCCTTGTTCTCGGGGGTGACGCGGATCATGTGGAAGGGAATGTCGTGGTTCACGACGACCTTCTGATATTCGTGATGGTTCGACACCACCCCCACGATGTCGATGGGCAGGGCGCCGATGCGCCAGCGATACAGCAGGTCGTTCAGGCAATGCCCGAACCGGCTGACCATGATCAGCACCTTCTTCTTCACCGAATCGTCGGTGATCTCGACCTCCATGCCGAACCGGGTGGCGATGGCGGCAAAGGTCGCGCGCAGGCTGTCCAGCGTCGCGGTCCCTTCCGACCGGAAACTGACGCGCATGAAGAACCGGCCCGTCTCGACATCGTCGAACTGGGCGCTGTCGGTGATGTTGCAATCCGCATCCGCCAGCGCGCCGGAAATCGCCGCGACGATGCCGCGGGTCGAGGCGCAGGTCACGCGCAGGGTAAAGGTCTTCATCTGTGGTCCCCGTTTTGCCGATGGCGCGAACGCCACCGGCATTTCAACGCATTGCCCGCAAAGGGCAATCACGTTTGCGACGGCACGGGGCCGCCCGCGACATCACGCGGCCGGCAGCCGCGCCTCGACCATGCCGGCATACCAGCTGGAGCCCGCCGGGATGGCCTCGTCGTTGAAGTTGTAGGCGGGGTGATGGACCATCGCCGTGTCCCCATTGCCGACCCAGATATAGGCACCGGGACGTTCGTTCAGCATATAACTGAAATCCTCGCCGCCCATCATCGGCTGCATGTCCATGTCCACATCGCCGGAAATCGCCCGCGCCACGTCGGCGGCCCAATCGGTCGCCTGCGGATCGTTCATCGTGACCGGATAGCCGCGCTGATAATCGACCTCGGCGGTGGCGCCCATCGCGGCGGCGATGTTGGTGGCGACGCGCTTGATCCCCTCCTCCAGCTCGTCGCGGACCTCGGGGGCCAGGCTGCGGGCGGTGCCCTTCAGCTGGACGACCTGCGGAATGACGTTATGTGCCGTCGAATCGGTCGAGACCACGCAGACCGAGATGACCGCGTTCTTCAGCGGGTCGATGTTGCGCGCCACGACCGATTGCAGCGCCACGATGATCTGCGCGGCGGTCAGGGTGGTGTCGATGCATTCGTGGGGCTTGGCGGCATGGCCGCCCTTGCCGGTCACGGTGATGTCGAACTGATCGGCCGCCGCCATCATCGCGCCGGGCCGGATCGAGAACTGGCCCACCGGCATGCCCGGCATGTTGTGCATGCCGTAGAACTCGTCGATCTTCCAGCGGTCGACCAGACCGTCCAGCACCATTGCCTCGCCCCCGGCGCCCCCCTCTTCGGCGGGCTGGAAGATGACCACGGCGGTGCCGTCGAAATTGCGCGTCTCGGCCAGGTATTTCGCAGCACCCAGCAGCATGGCGGTGTGGCCGTCATGGCCGCAGGCATGCATCTTGCCCGGCGTCTTGGAGGCGTATTCCACGCCCGTCTGCTCGATGATCGGCAGGGCGTCCATGTCGGCGCGCAGGCCCACGACGCGGCCCTTGGTATCCGTGCGGCCCTTGATCATGCCCACGACGCCGGTGCGGCCCACGCCCTCGGTCACCTCGTCGCAGCCGAATTCGCGCAGCAGATCGGCCACGCGGCCCGCGGTGCGGTGGACATCGTACAGCAGCTCGGGATGTTCGTGGAAATCGCGGCGCCAGGCGGTGATCTCGGGCAGCAGTTCGGCAAAGCGGTTCTTGACGGGCATGGGTGTCTCCTTCGGGCGCAGCGTGGCGATTTCCTGCATGATCTGCAAGAGGGGCGGAGGCCGCCTCCCGGCCCCTGCCCGAAAAACGATCAGCCGTGGGTGATGGGGTCGACCAGCACGCGGTGACCGGGCGCGACCTCGCGGTACACCGACGGCTTGGCCGCGTAATCGACCGGGTGGATAGGCGACGGGATGGGCCGGAAGGTCAGGTCCTCACTGATCTTCTTCTGGCGCGGATCGGCCACGGGCACGGCGGACATCAGCTGGCGGGTATAGCTGTGCTGGGGGTTCTCAAAGACCTGGGCGCGGGTGCCCATTTCGACGATGCGGCCCAGATACATGACGCCGACATGGTGGCTGACGCGTTCCACGACCGCCATGTCATGGCTGATGAACAGCATGGAAATACCCAGATCCTGCTGCAGCTCCATCAGCAGGTTCAGGACCTGCGCCTGCACCGACACGTCCAGCGCGGACACGGCCTCGTCGGCCACGATCAGCTTGGGGTTCAGCGCCAGGGCGCGGGCGATGGCGATTCGCTGGCGCTGGCCGCCCGACATCTCGTGAGGGTAGCGGCGCATGAAGCTGCGCGGCAGCTCGACCCGGTCGAACAGGGCGGCGATGCGGTCCTGGCGTTCCGATTTGCTGCCGATGCCGTAATTCTCCATCGGCTCGGCCACCTGGTCATACAGCTTCATATGCGGGTCCAGGCTGGCGAAAGGGTCCTGAAAGATCATCTGCATATCGCGCCGCGCACGCCGCAGCGCGCCCTGCGACAGGCCGATGATGTCCGTGCCGCCCAGATCGACGGTGCCCGATTCGGGCTCGACCAGGCGCAGGATCGACCGCCCGCAGGTCGATTTCCCGCAGCCCGATTCCCCCACCAGCGACAGCGTCTCTCCGGCGTTGATGGTGAAGCTGACATCCTCGACCGCATGCACCCGCGCGACGGTGCGGCGCAACAGCCCGCCCTTGACGTTGAAGCGCGTGGTCAGGTTCTTGACCGTCAGCAGCGGCTTGGGGTCGGTGACGATGATCGGCTCGGGCGCGCCGGTGGTGCCGTCGCCCATCAGGCGCAGGCGTTCGGGGGCCGGTTTGCCGGTCATCTCGCCCAGGCGCGGCACGGCGGCCAGCAGCATCTTGGTGTAATCCTTTTGCGGATTCTCAAAGATCTGCGCGACCGGGCCCTCCTCGACCTTGTCGCCGCGATACATGACCACGACACGGTCTGCCATCTGCGCGACCACCGCCATGTCATGAGTGATGAAAAGAACGGCAATCTGCTTTTCCCGCTTGAGCCGGTCGATCAGGGCCAGGATCTCGGCCTGGATGGTCACGTCCAGCGCGGTGGTCGGCTCGTCGCAGATCAGCAGACGCGGCTCGCAGGCCATGGCGATGGCGATGACGACGCGCTGGCGCATGCCGCCAGACAATTCATGCGGATACTGGTCCAGGCGACGCTCGGGCTCGGGGATGCGGACCTGGCGCAAAATCTCCAGCGCGCGGGCGCGGGCCTCGTGCTTTTTCAGGCCACGATGGGCGATCAGCCCCTCGGTCAGCTGGTCGCCCACGGTAAAGACCGGGTTCAGCGCGGTCATCGGTTCCTGAAAGATCATCCCGATCTGGTTGCCGCGGATGTCGCGCATCGCGGCGCTGGACTGGCGGGCCAGATCGATGGGCGTGCCGTTGCCCGGATCGAACATCAGGCTGCCGCCCGCGATGGTGCCGCCGCCATATTCGACCAGCCGCATCAGGGACAGAGAGCTGACGGATTTGCCCGACCCGGATTCGCCCACGACGCAGACACATTCGCCCGGCTTGATGGTAAAGCTGACATCCTTGACGCCGACGACGATGCCGTCGTTCGTCTCGAATTCGACCCGAAGTTTCTCAATCGAAACAAGCGGTTTGTCGTCCAGCATGGCAGGCCCCCGGGAAATGTCCAAGACGGCAGGCTAGCCAATGCCCCCGGAAAGTCAAAGCCGAAACCGCAGGCGCGGACCTGCGCGAATGGTCTTGCTTTTCGCGCGGGCTTCGTTCGATGATGCCTCCATTCCGCAGGGGCAAAACCGAACCTGACCGATGCGGGACTGCTACAAAGAACAGGCCCAATGATGGCCGGTGTGACGTGCCAGCCCCACGCACACGACACCCAACAGGAGACCGTGATGAAACTGAAGACCGTGTTGATGGGCGCTGTCGCGACGCTGGTGATGGCGCCAGCCGCGATGGCCGAACGGGGCCGCGACGGACAGCTGAGCCTGATCCTGTGGCAGGCCCCCTCGACCATGAACCCCTATCTGTCGGGCGGCACCAAGGAGATGATCGCATCCTCCCTGACGCTGGAGCCGCTGGCGGGTTTCGACGCCGACGGCACCATCTACCTGCGCCTGGCCGCCGAGATGCCCAGCCTTGAGAATGGCGGCATCGCCGAGGACCTGACCTCGGTCACGTGGAAGCTGCGCGACGACATCAAGTGGTCGGACGGCACCGACTTTACCGCCGATGACGTGGTCTTCACCGCCGAATACTGCATGCATCCCGAGGGCGGCTGCTCTCAGCTGGCCAAGTTCGAGGGCGTGGAATCGGTCGAGGCGGTCGATCCGCACACCGTCCGCATCACCTTCACCGAGGCGCGGCCCGACCCCTTCTCGACCTTCGTCGGCTCGCAGACCCCGATCCTGCAGAAGGCCCAGTTCGAGAACTGCCTGGGCGCCAACGCGCCGACCTGCACCGACCAGAACTTTGCCCCCGTCGGCACCGGCGGGTTCCGCGTCACCCAGTTCCTGACCAACGACACGATCAGCCTGGAGGCCAACCCCGAATACCGCGACCCGGCCAAGCCCGCCTTTGCGACGGTGCTGGTCAAGGGCGGCGGCGACGCGGCAGGCGCGGCGCGGTCCGTGCTGGAGACGGGCGAATTCGACTATGCCTGGAACACCCAGCTGGCCCCCGACGTCATCGCCGGCATGGTCGCCGCCGGTCGCGGCACGGTCTCGGCCGCCTTCGGCAGCCTGGTGGAACGCATCCATGTCAACCTGACCGACCCGTCCTCGTCGCTGCCCGCGGATGAACGCTCGACCCGCGCCCATCCCCATCCGTTCCTGTCCGACCCGGCGGTCCGCCAGGCGCTGTCCATGGCCATCGACCGCGAACTGCTGGTCGAGATCGGCTATGGCACCGCCGGTCAGCCGACCTGCAACTATGTCCCCGCCCCCGAGGCCTGGGCATCCGACAACACCGACTGCCTGACCCAGGACATCGCGGGCGCCAACGCGCTCTTGGACGAGGCAGGCTGGGTCATGGGCAGCAACGGCATCCGCGCCAAGGACGGGGTCGAGCTGCGCATGGTCTTCCAGACCTCGGTCAACGCGGTGCGCCAGGACTTCCAGGCGCTGATCAAGCAGTGGTGGTCCGAGATCGGCATCGAGACCGAGCTGAAGACCGTCGATGCCTCGATCTTCTTCGGCTCGGATGCGGGTTCGCCCGACACCCTGCAAAAGTTCTATGCCGACGTGCAGATGTATGCCGACAACTTCGACGGCGTGAACCCGACCGCCTACCTGTCCAAGCACACCTGCAACAAGGCGCCGTCCCCCGCGAACCAGTGGCAGGGAGAGGGCATCAGCCGCTTCTGCGACGAGGAATACGACCGCCTGGTCGCCGAGTTGGGCGGCATCGTCGATGAGACCGAACGCTCCGAGATGGGCCGCCGGATGAACGACATGCTGACCAAGGACAGCAACGCGATCATCCCTCTGGTCTATCGCGGCACCGCCTCGGCGCATGCCAACTCGCTTGGCGGCGTCCAGCTGAACGCCTGGGACAGCGAGATCTGGAACACCGCCGACTGGTACCGCATCCAGCAGTGACCGTCCCCGCCGCTCCGGTCCCCGCGACCGGGGCGGCACCCCTGCGGTCGCATGACCGCATCGGCGGCGGTCCACGCCCGCACCCCTTCCGACCCGAGGCGCCATGCTGACATTCACCATCCGCCGGCTGTTCCTGGCGATCCCGACGCTGTTGTTCATCTCTCTGGTGATCTTCCTGCTGCTGGAGGCATCGCCGGGCGACCCCCTGGGCGACGTGCCCCTGACCGTCCCCCCCGAGGTGCGCGAGCGCATGCGCGCAGCCCTTGGCCTGGGCGAACCCTGGCCCGTCCGCTATGTCCTGTGGCTGAAACAGTTCTTCTGGGTCGAGCCGCTGTATTGGACCGACCAGTGGTTCGGCACCAATTTCAGCCAGGGCGCGCAACGCATCGTCAGCTTTCAGTCGCGCAGCCCGGTCTTTGACGTGATCGCGCAGCGCCTGCCGCAGACCCTGACCGTGGTGGGCATGTCCTATGTCATCGGCATCATGATCGCCGTGCCCATCGGCATCCTGTCGGCCTATCGGCAGTACAGCCTGTTCGACCAGATCGGCACCTTCGTGTCGATGATCGGCTTTTCGATGCCGACCTTCTTCACGGGCGTCGTGCTGATCATCGTCTTCGGCGTGAACCTGCAATGGTTCCCCTCGGTCTATGACACCACGCTGGTGGTGCGGGACTGGGACAGCTTTCTGGCGCAGGCGCGGCAGATGGCCATGCCGGTGACGGTGCTGGCACTGTACAACGCCGCCCAGATCAGCCGCTTCATGCGCTCGTCGATGCTGGACAACCTCAGCCAGGACTATATCCGCACCGCCCGCGCCAAGGGCCTGTCGGAACGCAAGGTCGTGCTGAAACACGCGCTGAGAAACAGCCTGATCCCGGTCGTGACGGTCATCGCGTTGGGCCTGCCCGCGGTCTTCGGCGGCGCGATCATCACCGAACAGGTGTTCCGCGTGAACGGGCTGGGACAGCTGCTGATCTCGTCCATCTATGCCAATGACATCCCGATGGTGATGACGCTGACCTTCATCTTCGCCATCCTGATCGTCACCTTCACCCTGATCGCAGACATCCTCTACGGGGTGCTGGACCCGAGGATCCGCTATGACTGAGCCGACCCGCACCCCCTCCTCCGACCTCGCCGCCGCCGGCGGCGCGGCCACCCCCGCAGCCGCCAGCCCCCCCGTCGTGCCCGCCCCCGAAACCGTGGCCCATCGCAGCCAATGGTCGGATGTCTGGCGCCAGTTCCGCCGTCACCGGGGCGCGATGGTGGCGCTGTCGCTGTTCGTGGGGATCATCCTGTTCGTCTCCATCGGCCCGCTGCTGTGGCGGATCGATCCGACCTTCGTGGACATCCGCGCCCGCAATCAGGGCTTCTCTCTGGCCCATCCCCTGGGCACCGACCAGCTGGGCCGCGACCTCCTGGCGCGGCTGATGGCCGGGGGGCAGGTCTCCATCGCGGTGGGCCTGACGGCCATGACCATCGCGATCTTCCTGGGCAGCCTGATCGGCATCCTGTCGGGGTTCTTCCGCAGGCTGGACGCGCCCCTGATGCGCATGACCGAGCTGTTCCTGGCCCTGCCGCTGCTGCCCTTGCTGCTGCTGATGGTGACCCTGTTCCGCGAGCCGCTGTCCCAGACCTTCGGCCCCGCGCTTGGCATCTTCTTCCTGATCGTGACCGCCATCGGCGCGACCAGCTGGATGCAGGCCGCCCGCATCGTGCGCGGCGAGGTCCTGGGCCTCAAGGAGCGTGAGTTCATCCTGGCCGCGCGCTCCATCGGCACGCCCTCGCACCGGATGGTCACGCGGCACATCCTGCCCAACGTCATGTCGCCGATCATGGTGGCCGCGACCCTGGGCATCGCCACCGCGATCATCACCGAAAGCGCGCTGTCCTTTCTGGGCCTGGGCTTCCCGCCCGACTTTCCGACCTGGGGACGGCTCTTGTTCGACGCGGTGGATCAGATGGTGCTGTATCCGTGGCGGGTGATCTTTCCCGGCCTGCTGATCTCGCTGACGGTGCTCTGCGTGAATTACATCGGCGACGGGTTGCGCGACGCCATGGACCCCCGCATCCGGGGTCGCTGACCGAAAAGGGGGGCCAAGCGGCCCCCCTTTTGCGTTTCAATAGGCCGCGCTGCCGCTGCCCGCAGGCAGGGCGCCATAAGGCAGCCAGATCGTCTTGGACCGCGTCGCATGGTGCAGGAACGCCTCGCCCTGCGCCTGGCCGCCGGTCCAGTCGCGCGCGGGCACGGCCCAGACGGGCTTCAGGTTCCCCGCCGCCGCCCGGTCCACCGCCGCCAGCCCCGCCGCCGGCCCCGCGTGCCAGAAGCCCGCGACCTCCTCATGGGCGGCCAGCGGCACGGCCAGATCGGCACAGACCCCGGTCACGATATTGACGACCCCGGCAGGCAGGTCCGACGTGTCGAACACCTGATACAGGTCTGTCACCGCCAGCGGATCGTCCTGCGCGGGGATCGCCACGACCGCATTGCCCATCGCGATCGCAGGCAGCACCAGCGACAGGAACCCCGCCAGCGGCTGCGCATTCGGGCAGGCGATGCCGATGACCCCCATCGGCTCGGGGATGACGGTGACCAGATGGCCCGGCTTGGCCTGCACGGTTGCGCCGTCGAACTTGTCGGCCCAGGCGGCATAGTGGAACGCGCGCGCGATGGCCGCATCGACCTCGGCCCGGCTGGTGCGGGCGGCGAACTCCGAGACCCGCGCCGACAGGTTCTCGGCGATGTAATACAGCACCTGCGCGCGGGCATGACCCCCCGCCGCGGCCCACTTCCCGGCCTTGGTGGCCGCCTCGACCGCGTTCCTGATATCCTTGCGGCTGCCCAGAGGGGCCAGCCCGCCCGGCACCGCATACATCGCGCCGCCATCGGGCCGCTTCTGCGCGCCGCCGTAATACAGCTTGGCGGTGCGGTCGATGCCGGGCTGCGGCGCGGCCCCATCGGTCACCGCGACGACCGGTTTAGGCGCAACCTCACGCACGGGCTTCACCGTGGGCGCGGCCAAATAGTCGCGCATCCCCGCAGCTCCGCCCTCGCGCCCGTAACCGCTCTCGCGATAGCCGCCGAAGGGGGCGGCGGCATCGAACATGTTCGCGCCGTTGATCCAGATGACCCCGGCCTTGATCCGCGCGGCCATGTCGGTGGCGACCGTCGCGCTTTCCGACCAGACCGACCCGGCCAGTCCATAGCGGGTGTTGTTGGCAAGCTCGACCGCCTCATCGGCGGTGCGGAAGGTCGACAGCGTGGCGATGGGGCCAAAGATTTCCTGCTCCATCCCCGGATTGGCGGGGGCGATGTTGCGCAGATAGCCCGGCGCGATAAAGCAGCCGTCCTGCGCCTGCCCGCCGATCAGTTCGGCCCCTGCATCGGTCGCGGCGCGACAGATCGACAGGATGCGATCCTTTTGCACAGGATCGACGATGGCGCCGATATCCGTGGACTTGTCCAGGGGCGCGCCCACGCGCAGGCGCGCCATGCGGGCGGACAGCAGGCCCTCGAACCGCTCCGCCACGGATTCGGCCACCAGAATGCGCGAGCCCGCGCAGCAGACCTGGCCCTGGTTGAACCAGATGCTGTCCACGACGCCCTCCACGGCGGCGTCCAGATCGGCATCCTCCATCACCACAAAGGGCGACTTGCCGCCCAGTTCCAGCGTCAGCTTGCGTCCGGTCCCGGCCAGGGCCGTCGCAATGCCGCGCCCGACCTCGGTCGAGCCGGTAAAGGCGATCTTGTCGACCTCGGCCGCCACCAGCGCTGCGCCTGTCGCGCCGTCGCCGGTCACGATATTCACGACACCCGCGGGCAGGCCGACCTCCTGACAGATTTCGGCAAAGGCCAGCGCGGTCAGGGGGGTGTATTCGGCGGGCTTCAGCACGACCGTATTGCCCGCCGCCAGCGCCGGCGCGATCTTCCAGGCCAGCATCAGCAGCGGGAAATTCCACGGGATGATCTGGCCGCAGACGCCCAGGGGCGCATGGCCCGGAAACTGCGTATCGCGCAGCTCGGCCCAGCCCGCATGGTGATAAAAATGCCGCGCGACCAGCGGCACGTCGATGTCGCGCGCCTCGCGGATCGGCTTGCCGTTGTCCAGCGTCTCCAGGACCGACAGGAACCGCTCGCGCTTCTGCACGTGCCGCGCGATGGCATACAGATACCGCGCCCGTTCGGTGCCCGTCAGCGCGGCCCAGCCCCGCTGCGCGCGGCGCGCGGCCTTGACCGCCGCTGTCACGTCAGCCTCGGTCCCCTGTGTCACGCGGGCCAGCAGGTCGCCGGTTGCGGGGTCGCGGGTCTCGAACGTCTCTCCGGGCTTGGTAAAGCTGCCGTTGATGAAATGCCCGAACGTCCCGCGCCGGGCCAGCCAGTCGCGGGCCGCGGACGCGTCCTCGGTCGAGGGGCCGTATTCCATCGTCTGCATGATCTCGCTCACTCGGCTCATCTTGTCCTCAGGCAATCGCTTGGCGGTGGGCGGCCGCATAGCGGCCCGTCACGTGGTGGCTGATCTGGCGTTCGATATCGCCCAGCAGGCTGGAGGCGCCGATGCGGAACAGGTCCGGGGCCAGCCAGTCGCGGCCCAGCTCCTCATTCATCAGGACCTGCCAGCTGATCGCGTCCTTGGCGGTCCGCAGGCCCCCCGCGGGCTTGAAACCCACCTTGATGCCGGTGCGGGCGTGGAAATCGCGGATCGTGCGGACCATCACCAGACTGACCGGCAGGGTGGCGTTCACGCCCTCCTTGCCGGTCGAGGTCTTGATCCAGTCCGATCCGGCCTGCATCGCGACATGGCTGGCCTTGGCGACATTTTCCAGCGATTTCAGATCGCCCGTGGCCAGGATCGCCTTCATGCGTGCCGCGCCGCAGGCCTCGCGCATGGCGCGCAGCTCATCATACAGCGCCGCCCAGTTGCCCTGCAGCACATGGGCGCGGGTGATGACGATGTCGATCTCATCCGCGCCCTGATCGACGGCATAGCGGATCTCGGCCAGGCGCAGATCCAGCGGCATCAGGCCTGCGGGAAAGCCCGTTGCCACGCTGGCCACCGGGATGCCGCTGTTGCCCATGGCGCGTTTCGCGGGCGCCACCATCGTCGGATAGACGCAGACCGCGCCGGTGGTCAGCCCGGTCACGCCCACGGCCTCCAGCAGGTCGGCGGCGATGGGCTGGCGCGCCTTGGCGCACAGACGCGCCACGCGGTCGGGCGTGTCGTCGCCCGCCAGCGTGGTCAGGTCGATGCAGCGCACCGCGTTCAGCAGCCAGGCGGCCTGATGGTCCTTCTTCAGACTGCGCCGCGCGGGCAGCGTGGCTGCGCGTAGTTCGGCGGCGGGCGTGTTGATCCGCAGACCGTCGAACCAGTCCAGATGCAGGTCGGTGCCGGGGTTGGTCATGCCTGTCTCCTGATGGTGGTGCGCTGGCGGAACTGGGCCCACATCCGCCAGACCAGCACCAGCAGCGCCAGCAGCACGCCGCAGATGATCAGCGCGGCCCAGTTGGTCGGGCGGTCATCGGGCCCCGCGACCGTGTTGATGGAAATGGCGTTGGGATAGGTCGACATCCACGGCAGCCGCCAGCCATAGGCCGTCACGCTGACCCAGATCGGGCTTTGCGCCGAGGATTGCAGGTTCGTGGCCTCGGCCTGCAGGTTCGCGCTGTCATACTTGAAATAGGGCGGCCAGACCCAGCCGGTATCCTCGTTGCGATAGACGAAGACCCGCCCGCCCGGCCGCACCGCGTCGATGAAGCGCACGTCGCGCTGGCCTTGGGCGTTTTCCACCGTGCCGGTGCTGTCCGAGGCCCAGAAGATGCTGGCCGAGGGCGGGATCGCCGTCAGCCGGTTATAGGTGTTGCTGATCCGCACCGTGTTCTGCGACGGCAGGGCATAGTCCAGAAGGGCAAAGATCAGGACGCCGAACAGGACGCCCGCGACGACGCGCGCATAATACAAAGGCATCTCCTATTGCCAGTTGACCAGAATGACGATGGCCAGGATGGCCGCCGTCGGCAGCACGAAGACCAGCAGGGTCAGCCTTGCGCGCAGGCTGCGGTTGAACCCGGTCATCGCCTTGGCGACGAACGCGCGGCGCGCGGCGGTGTTCCCGGCCTGATCGGGATGACGCGCATCCCACCGGTTCTCCAGCCGCTCCAGCTGCAGCGACCGCACATAGAGGCGCAGCAGGACGTAGAACACCATCTGCACCACCAGCAGGACCAGCCACAGCCGGATGAACGCCACACCGAACCCCCTTGTCGTCACGGCCCTCACCCTATCATGCTGCGCGCGACGCAGACCAGCCGTCGCGTCGCGTCACAGGCGGCCATGCAACCCGTTGACGCCGCGCGGCGTTTCCGGCTCGCGCAGGATCAGGGATGAGGCATGACCGAACAGCAGGTGCTCAGGCAGTCGATCGTGATGGTCTTCGTCGTGGCCGCCGCGGGGATCGGCTTTGGGCTGGCCTCCGGCTCGGCCTCGATCATCTTCGACGGCATCTATTCGCTAACCGATGCGGTGATGACCACCGTGGCGCTGCTGGTGTCGTCGCTGATCACGCAGCGGATGTCCGAACGCCGTCAGGCCCGGCTGGTCCAGCGCTTTACCATGGGGTTCTGGCATCTGGAGCCGATGGTCCTGGGCCTGAGCGGCATCCTGCTGACGGGGGCCGCGATCTATGCGCTGGTCATGGCGGTCAGCAGCCTGCTGACCGGGGGGCGCGATCTGGATTTCGGGCGCGCCATCGCCTATGCGGCAGTCGTCGTCGTCATCGCGGTGACGATGGCCTGGCGCAACCGGCGTGCCAACCGCACGATCGGGTCGAACTTCGTGGCGCTGGACGTCAAGGGCTGGACCATGTCGGCGGGGCTGACGGGGGCGCTGCTGGTGGCCTTCGTGCTGGGCTGGGCGATGCAGGGCACCGCGCTTGATCACCTGACGCCCTATGTGGACCCGGCGGTGCTGGCACTGGTCTGCCTGGTGATGATCCCCCTGCCGATCCCGGTGATCCGCCAGGCGATGGCCGACATCCTGCTGATCACGCCCGCCGATTTCAAGGCCGACATCGACCGCATCGCCCGCGAGGTGGTGGCCCAACACGGCTTTCTGGACCACCGCGCCTATGTCGCCCGTGTCGGTCGCGGCCGCCAGATCGAGCTGTATTTCATCGTCCCTCCCGGCCAGCCCCCCCGCCCGCTGGAGGATTGGGACGCCATCCGCGACCAGATCGGCGATGCCATCGGCGGCGATATCGACAACCGCTGGCTGACCATCGCCTTTACCACCGACCCGGAATGGGCCGACTGACAGGAGCCTTGCCATGACCTCGACCGCGCTGACCGACCCACGCCGCGACCTGCAGGCCGAACTGGACCGCCTGGCCGCCCGCCAGCTGGCCGGGCGCGGACTGCTGATGCGCGGGGTCGAGGCCGTGGGCCGCATGACCGAAGGTGCCGCGACCACGCTGCTGGGCCTGTCGCCCGTCGCGCTGGAGACGGTGATGGAAAGCGCGTTCCGACAGCTTTATGACCTGTCGGCGCGCGGCGACGGCATCAGCGTGGTGCGCGACGCGCCCCTGGTCGCCAACCGCGCGGCGGCGGTGCTGTCGGGGGCCACCGGCGGCTGGTTCGGGGTGGCGGGCATCGTGCCCGATCTGGTCGCCTCGACGACCGTGATCTTCAATTCCATCCAGAAGGTCGCGCGACAGCACGGTTTCGACACCACCGACCCGCAGGTGCGGCTGGAATGCCTGGCGGTGTTTCAATACGGCGAACCCGGTCAGGACGGCGACGCGGCCGCGCAATCCTTTTTGGCCAACCGCCTGCTGACCAACGGCCAGACCGTCTCCGCGCTGATCACCCGCTTTGCCGGACAGTTCGCGACCCGCCTGACCACCAAGCTGGGCGCGCAGGCGGTGCCGGTGCTGGGGGCTGCCACGGGGGCGGCGATCAACTATGCCTTCCTGGACTATTACGAAAGGGTGGCGGGCATCCATTTCCGCCTGCTGCGGCTGGCGCAGGACCATCCGGGCGTGGACGTGGACGCCGCCTATGCCCAAGCGCTGACCCGCGCCGGGCAGCCCCGCCTGTCGCGCCGTCAAAAGGGGACGTCGTCGCCCCCGCCCGCCGGCTGAACATAGGCCGCCTTGATGTTCTTGAAGCCCGCCTCGAACTGGACGGTCAGCGTGTCCTCGGCAATGCCCATCACCTGACCCTCGCCGAACTTGGCATGGGTCACGCGGTCGCCCACGGTGAATCGCGACGCAGGTGCCGCGTTGATCGTCACCGGGGTGCGATGCGCGGGGCTGCCCCGCTCCGCCGCGCGGTTCTGCATCCGCTTCCAGCCGGGCGAGTTATACACATCGGCCTTCTGCACCCGCTCCTCCATCCGGGTGCCGCCCGCCATCGCCATCGCCGCGCCATAACCGCCGCCATACAGGCCCGGCGGGGTCAGCACCTCGACATGCTCCTCGGGCAGCTCGTCGATGAAGCGCGACGGCAGGGCGCTCTGCCACTGGCCGTACAGGCGCCGGTTGCCGGCGAAGGTGATCGTGGCCAGCCGCTCGGCGCGGGTGATGCCGACATAGGCCAGCCGCCGCTCCTCCTCCAGGCCCTTCGTGCCCTGCTCATCCATGGCGCGCTGGTTGGGGAACAGCCCATCCTCCCAGCCCGGCAGGAAGACGACCGGAAACTCCAGCCCCTTGGCACCGTGCAGGGTCATGATGCTGACCTGTTCGTCGTCATCGGCATTGTCGCGGTCCATGACCAGCGACACATGCTCCAGGAACCCCTGCAGGTTCTCGAACTCCTCCAGCGCCTTGACCAGTTCCTTGAGGTTGTCCAGCCGCCCCGGCGCGTCGGGCGACTTGTCGTTCTGCCACATCGCGGTATAGCCCGATTCGTCCAGCACCCGCTCGGCCAGCTCAACGTGGTTCACGCCGTCGCGCACCGCCATATGCGACCGACCCGTAAGCGCCACGAAGTCGCGCAGATTGGCCAGCCCCTTGCCGCCCAGCTGCTTGTCCTCGACCACGATGCGCGCGCCTTCCAGCAGGTTCACGCCGTTCTGGCGCGCCGCGTGCTGAATGGTCTGCAGCGCCTTGTCGCCAAGGCCGCGCTTGGGCGTGTTCACGATCCGCTCAAACGCCAGATCGTCGTCCGGGCTGACCACAAGCCGGAAATAGGCCATCGCGTCGCGAATCTCCTGCCGCTCATAGAACCGCGGGCCGCCGATCACCCGATAGGGCAGGCCGATGGTCATGAACCGGTCCTCGAACGCCCGCATCTGATGCGACGCCCGCACCAGAATGGCGATGTCGTTCAGCCCGACCCGCCCCAACGCGGCACGATGCCCGCCCTGAAACGCCTCGATCTCCTCGCCGATCCAGCGCGCCTCGGCCTCGCTGTCCCAATGCCCGATCAGGCGCACGGGCTCTCCGGGTTCGGCATCCGTCCACAGCGTCTTGCCCAACCGCCCCTGGTTCGCCGCGATCAGCCCCGAGGCCGCCCCCAGGATCTGCGGGGTGGATCGGTAATTCTGCTCCAGCCGGATCACCTCCGCGCCCGGAAAATCCTTCTCAAACCGCAGGATGTTGCCCACCTCGGCGCCGCGCCAGCCATAGATCGACTGGTCGTCATCGCCCACGCAGCAGATGTTGCGATGCCCCTGCGCCAGCAGCCGCAGCCACATGTATTGGGCTACGTTGGTGTCCTGATACTCGTCCACCAGGATGTACCGGAACCGGTCCTGCCACTGCCGCAGCACGTCGGGATGCGCCTGAAACAGAATCACGCAATGCATCAGCAGATCGCCGAAATCGACCGCGTTCAGCGTCAGCAGCCGGTCCTGATAGGCCGCGTACAGCCTGCCGCCATGCCCGTCGAACGCCTCACCCTCGCCCCGCGGCAGGTTGCCCGGCGTGATGCAGCGGTTCTTCCACCCGTCGATCAGATGCGCCAGCTGCCGCGCGGGCCAGCGCTTCTCGTCGATATTCTCGGCCGCGATCAGCTGCTTCAGCAGCCGGATCTGGTCGTCCGTATCCAGAATGGTGAAACTGGGCTTCAGATGCAGCGACCCATGCCCGATCAGCTCGGCATGCCGGCGCAAAATCTTGACGCTGATGCTGTGAAACGTGCCCAGCCAAGGCATCCCCTCGACCGCATCGCCCAGCAGGCGCCCGATCCGGTCCTTCATCTCGCGCGCGGCCTTGTTGGTGAAGGTCACCGCCAGCAGCTGCCCCGGCCGGGCCTTGCCCAGCATCAGCAGATGCGCGATCCGCGTGGTCAGCGCGCGGGTCTTACCCGTGCCCGCCCCCGCCAGCATCAGGACCGGCCCGTCCAGCGCCTCGACCGCCGCACGCTGCGCGGCGTTCAGCCCCTCCAGATAGGGTGCGGGCCGCGCCGCCATCGCGCGCTGCGACAGCGGCACCGCCGCCAGTTCATCGGAATCGTCGAAATGCTCCATCCCGCCAACATAGGCATCGGCGCGCGTCAAGGAAAGCCCGACGTTCTCTCTCCGTTCGCCCTATCGCGCGACGCCCACAGCAGGGGGTCCGGGGGGCGCGCAGCTCCCCCGGCCACCGCGGGACGCAATCAGGCGCGCAGCCCCGCGAAGGTCGCCGGGTCCAGCGATGCCTGCGCGAAAGTCGGCCCGCTGGTCAGCAGGCTGACCGCGTCATGCGAATGCAGCGATTCCTGGTGGCTGGCCACCACGCGGAAATCGCCCACCCGCGGATCGGCCAGCAACTGCCCCGCAAAGGCGCGCACCGCATCCTCGACAAAGATCGGGTTGGCCGCGTTCAGCTCGGCAAAGGCCTGCTCGTCCTCGCGCTTGACCATCACCTGCGTCTCGGTCGGCACGGCGGCGCGGCACAGCGCGATCACGTCCTCGAACCAGATCCGCTCGGGGCCGTCCATCACCAGCGATATCCGCGCAACCGACCGCTGCGAATGCGGCGTGGCCAGCCGCCCGCGGGTCTGGCGCGCATGCTCGGACAGTTCCAGCGAACAGGGGCAGGTCGAGGAATAGACGTAATCGACATGCATCACCCGCAGCCGCGTCCCCGCCTGCTCGATCACCTCCAGCGCGATGTCGTAATACTGCCAGCCCGACAGGCCCGACCGCAGGCTGTCCACCCGCACCGGGTACGAAAACCGCATCTGAATGCGCGCATCCAGCGCATCAAGGTCGGTCTTGTAATCGTCCAGCGCGGCCTCCAGCACCGAAAGGCTGAACGCATGGTCGGCATGACCATAGAACGACCGCATGATGCGCGACATGTTGATGCCCTTGCGGTCCGCCTCCAGGCTGACGGTGCCGGTCACGCTGGTCTCCAGCGTGATCTCGCCGCCGTCGCGCACCAGATAGCGGATCGGCAGCCGAAAGTTCGAGATGCCGACATGCTGGATCGCCGTGCGCGCCCCCACGATCAGGCTGGCAGGCCCGTTCTGCAGGTCGGGCAGGCTGTCCTTATAGGCGCCATCGACCCGGAAATCGGCGTCATAGCTGCGGGCAAGGGCAGGATAGGCAGGGGTCAGGGGGCGGATCTCGGTCATGGCGGCCTCCGGCTGTGTGGCAACAGATATAGGGGGCGATACAAGAATTGTTAGCCCATCCGCCCCCGCCCTGCACCGGGGACGCGGGACAGGATGCCGCAGGACCTCAGCCTTGCAGCGCGGCCAGCAGATCGGCGGTCAGATCGCGCGAATCCTCCAGCCCCACGGACAGGCGCAACAGGCCCGGCGTGATGCCCAGACGCGCCTTGTCCTCGTCCGACAGGCGCGAATGGGTGGTGGTCGCGGGATGCGTGACGATGGATTTCGCATCCCCCAGATTGTTCGAGATGGCGATGATCCGCAGCCGGTCCAGCGTGGCGAATGCCGCCTCCTTGCCGCCCGCAACCTCCATCGCGATCATCGTGCCGCCCGACCCCATCTGGCGCATCGCCAGATCGTGCTGCGGATGCTCGGGCAGGCCGGGATAGATCACCCGCGCCAGCCCTGCATGCCCATGCAGCGCCGCCGCGATCGACGCCGCCGCATCGGCCTGGGCGCGCACCCGCAGGTCCATCGTGGTCAGCCCGTTCAGCATGATCCAGGAATGGAACGGGCTGATCGCCCCGCCGGTATGCTTCAGATAGGGCTCGGCCACCTCGCGCACGAACTGGCGCGTGCCGCAGATCACGCCGGCCAGCGCCCGCCCGCCGCCATCGATATGCTTGGTCGCGGAATAGACGACCACATCGGCCCCCTGCTCGACCGCGCGGGAAAAGACCGGCGTCGCAAAGACGTTGTCGACCACCACCGTGGCCCCCGCCGCATGGGCCAGATCGGCCACCGCGCGGATGTCGATCACCTCCAGCGTGGGGTTCGACACGCTTTCAAAGAACACCGCCCGCGTGCCGGGCCGGATCGCCGCCGCCCACTGCTCCAGATCGGTGCCGTCGACATAGCTGACCTCGACCCCGAACCGCACCAGCAGGTCCAGCACATACAGGCACGACCCGAACAGCGCCCGCGCCGCCACGACGTGATCGCCCGGCTTGCACATCGCGAACATCGCGCCGTTCACGGCGGCCATGCCGCTGGCGGTGGCGAATGCGTCCTCGGTCCCCTCAAGCGCCGCGATGCGGTCCTCGAACATGCGGCTGGTGGGGTTGCCATAGCGGGCATAGATGAACTCGTCCGGGCCGGTGCCCTGGAACCGCGCCTCGGCCGAGGCCGCGTCGGGATAGACAAAGCCCTGCGTCAGAAAGATCGCCTCGGCCATCTCGCCATACTGGCTGCGGCGGGTGCCGTGATGGACGGCCTGCGTGCGGGGGTGGACGGTCTTGTCGGACGAAACGCTCATGCGGGCTGCCTTTCCGTGATCGTCTGCGGGGTAATCCCGGCAGGCTCTTTTCGCAAGGGGCGCAACGAAAAGGGCGGCTTTGTGTCGCCTAGCCGACAAATTGCACGAAATGCACCTAAAGCGTTTAAATTCAGCGCAATAGACACCACCCCTGTCTAAATGGACAATTGGAAAATCGTCTGTCTACGTCTATCGTCTAATGGCGGTCGGATCGAATAGCACCCCGATCGCATCGGAGGCGTCTCTCCGACAGGTTCAGGGTTCTCCGCGCAAGCGGGGTGTTTCACCAGTATAGGCCATAAATGCTCTTTGCGGTCCTGTTGCCCGTGCCCTTTTTCCGTACCGTTCTGGCCGCGTAACGCAATCCTATCCGGGGCGGTTCGACATGCCGCCCCGGACGATTCGACCTCTACAGATAGTCGCCGCGCTGCAGACCGTATTTCGCCATCTTCTCGTTCAGCGTCCGGCGCGGCAGGCACAATTCGTCCATCACGCTGGCGATGCTGCCCTTGTGGCGACGCATGGTATTGTCGATCAGCATCCGCTCGAAGCTTTCGACATATTCCTTCAGCGGCTTGCCCTCGGTGGTCGTGGCCTGCTGGTTGTCCTCGCCGTCCGCCATCAGAAGCGACGCGATGGCCCCCGACCCGCGCCGGTTCTGCAGCACCGCGCGCTCGGACACGTTGATCAGCTGGCGGATATTGCCGGGCCAGGGCGCCTGCAGCAGCTGGGCGGCCTCCTGCGCGCTGACCTGAGGCGGCTCGCAGCCGTATTCCTCGCTGAACTGCTCGGTCATGCGGGTGAACAGCGCCAGGATATCCTCGCCCCGCGCACGCAGCGGCGGCAGGGTGATCTTCAGCGCGGACAGGCGATAGAACAGGTCGGGGCGCAGCGAATCCTCGGCCCGGCGCCCCTCGCCGCGGGCATTGCTGATGGCGATGATGCGGGTATCGGCGGGCGCGCCCTGTTCGCTGATGAAGGCCAGCAGGCGGGCCTGCAATCCCTCGGACAGCGCCTCGATATCCTCAAGGCACAGCGTGCCGGCGCGGGCCTCCTCAACGGCGGGCAGCCCGTCCTCGATGGGGCCGAACAGCCGCGCGGCCAGCGCCTCGTCGTTATAGGCCGCGCAGCTGACCGGCACGAATTTCTTGGACGCGCGCGGCCCGACCGCATGCAGCGCATGCGCCACCAGCGTCTTGCCGGTGCCGGTCTCTCCGTCGATCAGGACGTGGCCGTCGGCCTGGCCCAGATCCAGGATATCCTCGCGCAGGCGCTCCATCACCGGGCTGGCGCCGATCAGCTTGGACATGACTTGCTGGCCCTCGGACAGGTCGCGGCGCAGGGCGCGGTTGTCCAAGGTCATCCGCCGCGCCTGCGTGGCCTTCTTGGCCAGTTGGGTCATGCGGTCGGGGTTGAAGGGCTTTTCCATGAAATCCATGGCCCCCAGACGCATCGCCTCGACCGCCATGGGCACGTCGCCGTGACCCGTGATCATGATCACCGGCAGGTTCGAATCCAGCCCCATCAGACGTTTCAGAAAGGCCATTCCGTCCATGCCGGGCATGCGGATGTCGGTCACCACGACGCCGGGCCAGTCGGGGCCGATCACCTTCAGCGCATCCTCGGCGCTGGCGAAGGTCTCGGTCTCAAAGCCCGACAGGACCAGCCATTGGCTGATCGATTCGCGCATGTCGGGTTCGTCATCCACGATGGCGATCTTCAGCTTGCGGGACATTCTGTCATCCTCTCTTGCGTCATTCGGCGGCCAGCGCCTGACGGGGGTATCCGGGACGGTGCAGCGGCAGCTCGACCCGGAACACCGCGCCGCCCTCGCTCTCGTTATGCGCCGTCAGACGACCGCCGAAATCCGCCACGATGGTGGACGAGATCGCCAGGCCCAGCCCGGTGCCCTCCCCCGGCTTCTTGGTCGTCCAGAAGGGTTCAAACAGCTTTTCCAGGTCCGAAACACCCGGCCCGTTATCGCGAACGGACACGAAGGCGTGAGCCGCGGCCTCGACCGTGATCTCGATCGCGGCGTCGGGGCGGCCGCGCACGGCATCGACCGCGTTGCGCAGCAGGTTGATCAGCACCTGCTCCAGCCGGATGCGGTCGGCCATGACCATCACCCGCTCGCGCGGGACGATGCGGATGATGCGGATCGGGCTGTGGCGCAGCTGCGGCTCCATCATGGTCAGGGCGCTGCTGACGGCGGCGCGCAGATCCACCGGCTCGACCGCCTCGCCGCCCTTGCGGGCATAGGATTTCAGCTGCCGGGTGATGGCGCCCATGCGGTCGATCAGGTCGTCGATGCGCTGGAAACTGGACAGCGCCTCCTCGGGGCGGCCCCGTTGCAGCAGCAGCCGCGCGCCGGCCAGATAGGTCTTCATCGCGGCCAGGGGCTGGTTCAGCTCGTGGCTGACGCCGGCCGACATCTCGCCCAAGGCGGCCAGCTTGGAGGATTGCTGCATGGTCTGCTCGGCCACGCGCAGTTCTTTCTGGACCCGCTCGCGTTCGGCGATCTCGCGGGTCAGGCGGGCGTTCAGGGCGCGCAGATCGGCCGATTCGCGCATATAGGCCTGGCTCTGGATGCGCGCGCGCCGCGACAGCATCCAGAACGCCCCCGCCAGAAGGATCGCGAAGCCCATGATCTGCAGCGCCAGGATCGCGTTCACCCGCTCGCGGACCGAGGAATAGGCGGTAAAGCTGATCATCCGCCAGCCCCGGAACGGCACCCGCGCCTCGGATCGCATCACCGCGCGGCCCTGCACATAGGCGTCGGCCGGGCTGGAGGTCCAATCCGCCGTCACCTGGAAGGCGCGCCGGATCGCCGAGGGCGCATCGCGCACCGCCAGCGCCTCGGGGACGGTCAGCCCGCGCCAGCGCGGCTCGGTCGACAGGATGATCACGCCCTCGCTGTCGGTCACCGCGACGGCGTCGGAAATGCCCGCCCAGGACCGCTCCAACCGGGTCAGATCGGCGCCCACGACGATCACTCCCAGGGTGCGCCCCTCGGACACCACCGCGCGGGAATAGGCGAATTCATGCGCCCCCGAGGCCATTTCCGACACCGTGAACACCGTGTCGCGCGACCGCAGCGCCTCGACGTAATAGGGGGTGGCGACGCTGTTGGTGCCGATCTGATAGCGGTCGGTCGCGCCCACCACGCGCCCCGACGCATCCAGAAGCCGGATCGAGGCGGCGCCGATCTCCTTCTGGGCGGCCATCAGCCGGGCCGAGGTGGACGAGAAATCATTGCCGTTCAGCGCCCCGATCAGCGCCGGGTCGCGCGCCAGCAGCAGCGGCACCACGGAATTGCGCTGCAGCTCGGACATCAGGTTGCCGGAATACAGCGCCAGCCGCAGCTCCGAGCGCACCCGCGTGTTCTCCGAGAACCGGTCCGTCAGCCAGGCATTGGTCGTCCAGATCGTGCCCAGGGCGGCCAGACAGATCAGCGCGATGGTCGCGCGCAGCCACCAGGGATTGACCAGGCGCGGCCCCCTGCCCCGCCGACGTTCGGCGCGGTCCTCGATATGATCATCAGCGTCCAAACGCGCGCCCGCCCCACAGGATCAACTGACGCAATCTAGGGCGATCCGCGGCGCGGCTCAAGTCAGGCCTGCGTCAAGGCGCCCACCAGCCCCCGGAACAGGGCCGCACCATCGGTGCCCCCGGTCACCGGATCGGCGGCGCGTTCGGGATGGGGCATCATGCCCAGCACGCGGCGGTTTTCCGACAGCACGCCCGCGATGTCGCCCACCGACCCGTTGATCGAGGGCGCATAGGTAAAGGCCACGCGGTCCTGATCGCGCAGCTGCGCCAGGCCGTCGGGTTCGATCTGATAGTTGCCATCGTGATGGGCGACGGGGATGCTGATCTGCTGGCCCGCCTGATACCCCTCGGTGAAGGCGCTGTCGCGGGTGGCGACGGTCAGGGTCGCGGGCTTGCACAGAAAGGTCAGCCCGGTGTTGCGCATCAGCGCGCCGGGCAGCAGGCCCAGTTCGGTCAGGACCTGAAAGCCGTTGCAGATGCCCAGCACATAGCCGCCCCGCGCCGCATGGGTCCGCAGCGCCGCGGCGATGGGCGATTGCGCGGCGATGGCCCCGCAGCGCAGATAGTCGCCATAGGAAAAGCCGCCGGGCACGCCCACCAGGTCGATGCCCTCGGGGAGGGCTGCGTCCTTGTGCCAGACGCGGACCACCTGGGCCCCCGCATGCTCCAGCGCGACGGCAAGGTCGCGGTCGCAATTCGATCCGGGGAAGGTGACGACGGCGGCTTTCATCGCGGTGCTCCTGATATCGGGTTGCCCTGCCCTTAGCGCAGGCGGGGCGCCAAAGAAAGGGGGGCCAGCCCCCCATCGCCTTGCGGCGATTCCCCCCGGGATATTTGCATGAAGAAGAAGCGGCCCCGGCGGCGCCATGAGAAAGGCCGGGCGCTTGGCCCGGCCTTTGCGTGGATCAGTTCAGCGCCTTGTTCAGGTACTGGTCCACCTTTTCCAGGTAGCCCATCGTGGTCAGCCATTTCTGGTCCGGGCCGACCAGCAGCGCCAGGTCCTTGGTCATGTGGCCATCCTCGACCGCCTGCACGGTGACCTTTTCCAGCGTCTCCGCGAATTTCAGCAGCTGCGCGTTGTCGTCCAGCTTGGCGCGATGCTTGAGGCCGCCGGTCCAGGCAAAGATCGACGCGATCGAGTTGGTCGAGGTCGCGTTGCCCTTCTGGTGCTCACGATAGTGGCGGGTCACGGTGCCGTGGGCGGCCTCGGATTCCACGATCTTTCCGTCCGGCGTCATCAGCACCGAGGTCATCAGGCCAAGCGAGCCGAAGCCCTGCGCGACGGTGTCGGACTGCACGTCGCCGTCATAGTTCTTGCAGGCCCAGACATAGCCGCCCGACCATTTCATCGCGGATGCGACCATGTCGTCGATCAGGCGGTGTTCGTAATGGATGCCGGCCTTCTTGAACTGATCCTCGAACTCGGCCTCGTAGACTTCCTGGAACAGGTCCTTGAAGCGGCCGTCATAGGCCTTGAGGATGGTGTTCTTGGTCGACAGATAGACCGGATAGCCGCGCGACAGGCCATAGTTCAGCGATGCCCGCGCGAAATCGCGGATCGAATCGTCCAGATTGTACATGGCCATGGTCACGCCCGAGGACGGCGCGTCAAAGACCTCGTGCTCGATCGTCTCTCCGTCGTCGCCGACGAACTTGATCGTCAGCTTGCCCTTGCCCGGAAAGCGGAAGTCGGTCGCGCGGTACTGGTCGCCGAAGGCATGGCGGCCGACGATGATCGGCTGCGTCCAGCCGGGCACCAGGCGGGGCACGTTCCGGCAGATGATCGGCTCGCGGAAGATCACGCCGCCCAGGATGTTGCGGATCGTGCCGTTGGGCGACCGCCACATCTTCTTCAGGCCGAATTCCTCGACGCGCTGCTCGTCGGGGGTGATGGTGGCGCATTTGACGCCCACGCCGTGCAGCTTGATCGCCTCGGCCGCGTCGATGGTGATCTGGTCGTCGGTGCGGTCACGCTCCTCGATGCCCAGGTCGTAGTATTTCAGATCGATGTCCAGATAGGGCAGGATCAGCTTCTGCTTGATGAAGTCCCAGATGATCCGCGTCATCTCGTCTCCGTCCAGCTCGACGACAGGATTTGCGACCTTGATCTTCGACATGGGGGCCCCCTTTGGCGTTGGATTCGTTGCCCCGGTCATAGCCGGAACCGGCCCGAAAGAAAAGACGGTATGCGATTGTATGCCAAATTGCCCGCAACCCTCAGGCGGCGGCGAAATGCACCCGCAGCCCGCGATGCAGCCAGTCCCACAGCGGCGGACAGCCCGCCTTGACCCAGGGGCCGACGCGCGCCTCGACATGGGCCAGCGTCACGTCATACTCGACCCAGCCCGCGCCGCCCGACCGCAGGTTCTGGACCGCGGGCTGACAGCGGTCCAGCGCCTTGGCAAAGACCGCATCCGGGCTGCGCGCGGCCTCGAACTCGGCCCACAGCGCCTGCATCCGGGCGCCCTGATCCGCGGGCAGCATCCCGAACAGGCGCCGCGCGGCGGCGGCCTCGGCCTCCTGCACAGCCGCCGACCCATGCGCCTGCCCGCCCGCCGAATGCAGCGGCACGTCGCCCACGTCGATCTCGACCAGATCGTGGATCAGCAGCATCCGGATCACCCGGCCCACATCGACCCCCGGCCCCGCCAGCCCCCCCAGAACCAGCGCATACAGCGCCAGATGCCAGCTGTGCTCGGCGCTGTTCTCGCGGCGCGACCCGTCCAGCAGGCGGTTGGCGCGCCGCACCGACTTCAGCCGGTCCGCCTCGGCCAGAAACGCCAGCCGCCGCGCCAGATCGCCCCCGGGCAGCGCCCGCCCCGCCAGCAGCGCCTGCGCCGCATCCCAGCCCTCGGGCCACTCGCGCGCGAACCGCGCCGCCCGACCGACGGTCAGATTATCGCGCACGATGGCCACATGATCGGCCAGCGGCGCATCCGCCATCAGCACCTGAAAGATCGGCTGCACGTGATCCATCCGCTTGGCCAGAACGGCATCCGCATCGGCCCGCGCCTCGAAATCGCGCCACATCGCGGCCAGCGCCGCCCCGCCCGGCGCCAGGCCAAAGATGCGCGCCGCCGCCGCAGCCTCGGCGCGCGCCAGCCCTGCCCCGTCATGGGCCAGGTGGATCGGCTGGTCGCCCGTGTCGATCTCGACCAGATCATGCAGCAGGATCATCGCGATGGCCCGGTCCGACGCGCCCATCACCATCGCCCACAGCGCGACATGCCAGGAATGCTCGGCGCTGTTCTCGGGCCGCGACAGATCCATCAGCACATTGGCGCGGGTGACCGACTTCAGCCGGTCCGCCTCGCACAGGAACGCGAATGCGTCGTCCAGCATGCCCGCCTCTTCTTCTTCACTCAAATATCCCGGGGTCCGGGGCAGCGCCCCGGCGGCCCCGCCTCAGCGCGACGTCTCGGTCAGGCGCTTCCTGACATAGCCCTGCACCAGGTCGATCATCGGCTTCATGTGGGTCTCGTCGTCGCGGAAGAAATGATCCGCGCCCTCGATCTCTTCATGGGTGACGGTGATGCCCTTCTGCTCGCGCAGCTTGGCGACCAGGGTGTGGGTGTCCTTGGGCGGCGCCACGCGGTCGGCGGTCCCGTTCACGATCAGCCCCGAACTGGGGCAGGGCGCCAGAAAGCTGAAATCATACATGTTGGCCGGCGGCGCCACGGTGATGAACCCGGTGATCTCGGGGCGGCGCATCAGCAGCTGCATCCCGATCCAGGCGCCAAAGGAAAATCCCGCGACCCAGCAATGCTTGCTGTTGGGGTTCATCGCCTGCAGATAGTCCAGCGCGGATGCCGCGTCCGACAGCTCTCCGATGCCCTGGTCGAATTCGCCCTGGCTGCGGCCCACGCCGCGGAAATTGAACCGCATGACGGTGAACCCCATGCGGTGGAACGCGTAATGCAGGTTATAGACGACGCGGTTGTTCATCGTCCCGCCATATTGCGGATGCGGATGCAGCACGATGGCGATGGGGGCGTCGGGCTTGCCGGGCTGAGGGTGGTAACGGCCTTCGAGACGGCCTTCGGGGCCGGGAAAAATCAGCTCGGGCATGGTTGTCCTTCACGGGGCTTGCACTGGGGCATGTCGGCTTTCTTGACGCCTGCGCACAGGGCTTCTAGACGGTATATCTGGGCAGCCGGCGCGGGTTTGACAAGAAACATGCAGGCCCGGCATAGCGCGCGACCACCGCGCGCGTCAATGCGGGCCGCGCCCGGACGGCACCATCAGGGGGAAGACGCGCCATGAAACTGTCCACCAAGGGACGCTACGCGATCATCGCGCTGACCGACCTGGCCATTGCCAAGGGCGGCGATCTGACCTCGCTGGCCGAGATCTCCAAGCGCCAGGACATCTCGCTGCCCTATCTGGAGCAGCTGTTCGTCCGCCTGCGCCGCGCGGGGCTGGTCTCCTCGGTCCGCGGACCGGGGGGCGGCTACCGCCTGGCCCGCACCCCCGAGACGATCCGCGTGGCCGAGATCCTCGAGGCCGTGGACGAGACGGTCAGCGCCATGCATATCGGCGCGGGCGCCTCGGGCGGCATCTCGGGGTCGCGGGCGCAGACCCTGTCGAACCGACTGTGGGAAAGCCTGTCGGCCCATGTCTACGTCTTCCTGCACAACCACACCCTGGCCGATGTGGCGAAAAACCAGCTGCTGCCCTGCCCGGCCCTGCCCAAGATCCTCAACGTCGTGGACGAGTGATCCTTAACCCAGCGTGCGTTGTCGGTGTACGCCCTGTGCACCCGCTGTGCCTGCCCCGTGCCCGCCCGGTGCGCGGTTTTTCCCAGCAATCGCTGGCCCGATCAGCCGCCGGGCCGTCCCCCGGTCACCGCGCAACGCCCGCCCCGTTGCGCGCGATCAGATCCAGGACCGCCTCCTTGGGCCGGGCCAGCACCGCGCCCTGGGGCGCCATGACCACCGGACGCTCGATCAGGATTCGGATGCGCGGCCATCACCGCGATCAGCGCCCCCTCCGACAGGCCCGGATCACCCAGGCCCAACTCCGCATAGGGCGTCCCCTTGCGCCGCAGCAAGCCCCGCGCCCCTATCCCCAGCCGCGCCAGAACCGCCCGCAGTTCGGCCTCCGACGGCGGCGCGGCAATGTAATCGCGAATCTCGGGCGCAATGCCCGCCTCGCGCAGCGCCGCCAGCACCCAGCGGGAGGTGGAGCAGGTCGGCTTGTGCCAGATTACCCAGCCCACGCTAGCGATCTCCGCCCGGAATGGGCAGGGCGCTGGTCGCCTTGATCTCCTCCATCGACAGCAGGGCCGTGACGTTGTGGATCTTCACCTCGCCGATCAGCGACTGATAGAATCGGTCATAGGCCCGCGCGTTCCGCACCTGAACCTTCAGGATATAATCGATATCGCCCGCCAGCCGGTGCGCCTCGACCACCTCGGGCCGCTCGCGCAGGGCGCGCAGGAACCGCGCCGCCCAGTCGCGGTCATGCTCGCTGGTGCGCACCAGCACAAAGAAGCACGCCTCCAGCCCCAGGGCCTCGGGGTCCAGAATCGCCACCTGCCGGCGGATCACCCCGGCCTCGCGCAGCTTGCGGATTCGGTTCCAGACCGGGGTCTTGGACGCCCCCACCCGGTCCGCGATCTGGTCCAGCGACAGGCTGGCATCCTGCTGCAGCAGGGACAGGATCTTGCGGTCCACCTCATCCAGGCGGACAGGCGTTTGGCCTGGCCCCGTATCGGGGGAAATCGGTTCCGGCATGGTACGCTCCTTGGTCGATCGTCCTTATTTGCCGCGACCACTGTGCAGAATCCAGAACGAAATTCTATATGGAGAGCAGCAATCAAGGGGTCCGACCATGAGCAAAGCCTTCACTCCGACGGCCGACCGTCCCGGCGTCATCACCGGCAACGATCTGCGTGAAGGCCACAATCTGTGGATGTGCGACGGCGGCTGGACCCCCGACCCGCGCCGCGCCACCCTGTTCGAGGACGAGGCCATCGCCGAACTGGCCCTGCTGGAGGCCATCGGCCAGCCCGGCGTCATCGTCGGCCCCTATCTGGTCGAGGCGAAACGCGGTCCCGACGGCCCCGAGCCGGTGCATTTCCGCGAGGCCTTCCGCCAGCGCGGGCCGTCCAACTATTTCCACGGTATCCAGGCCGATCGGCGCACCGCCGAGGCCCAGAAAACGGAATCCGCCCATGTTTGATATCCGCCCCGTCGAGACCGACTATGTCCGCCAGCGTGCCGCCGAATTCCGCGCCCAGGTTGCCCGCCGCCTGGACGGCAGCCTGACCGAGGACGAGTTCAAGCCGCTGCGCCTGATGAACGGCGTCTATCTGCAGCTGCATGCCTATATGCTGCGCGTGGCCATTCCCTATGGCACGATCAGCCCCGACCAGATGCGCACTCTGGCCCTGCTGGCCGAGAAATGGGACAAGGGCTATGGCCACTGGACCACGCGCCAGAACATCCAGTTCAACTGGCCCAAGCTGGTGGACATTCCCGACATGCTGGACGCGCTGGCCGATGTCGGCATGCATGCCATCCAGACCAGCGGCAACACGATCCGCAACGTGACGACCGACGCCTTTGCCGGTGCCGCCTTTGACGAGGCCGCCGATCCGCGTCCCTATGCGGAACTGCTGCGCAGCTGGTCGACCGATCATGCCGAATTCCAGTTCCTGCCGCGCAAGTTCAAGATCGCCATTTCGGGCGGCAAGAAGGACCGCGCCGTCATCGCCGCCCATGACATCGGCCTGCGTCTGACCGAACGCGATGGCAAGACCGGCTTCGAGGTCTGGATCGGCGGCGGCCTGGGCCGCACGCCCCTGCTGGGTCAGGTCGTCCGCGACTTCCTGCCCGAGGAGGACCTGCTGCCGTACGTCGAGGCGATCATCGCGACCTACAACCTGGCCGGCCGCCGCGACAACAAGTACAAGGCCCGCATCAAGATCACCGTGCTGGAGCGCGGCCTGGATGTCATGCGCGCCGAGATCGAAGAAGAATTCTTGGCCCGCCGCCGCGATTTCCACGGCGCCGACCGCGATGCGCTGGCGGTGTTCAAGGACCGCTTCCGCGCGCCGTCCTTCCGCAACGCGCCCGTCGACGGCTATGAGGCCGAGCGTCAGGCGAATCCCGCCTTCCGCAGCTGGTCGGACACGAACCTGCACCAGCACCGCGTGGACGGCTATGCCAGCGTCGTGGTGACCTTCAAGGCGCCGGGCCAGACGCCGGGCGATGCCAGCGCCGACCAGATGCGCCTGCTGGCCGATCTGGCCGAACGCTATGGCCACCACGACCTGCGCGTGATGCATGACCAGAACGTGGCCCTGCCGCATGTCCACAAATCCGACCTGCCGGCGCTGTATGCGGCGCTGCGCGAGGCGGGCCTTGCCACGGCAAATGCCGGGCTGACCAGCGACATCATCGCCTGCCCTGGCATGGATTACTGCGCGCTGGCCACCGCCCGGTCGATCCCGATCGCCGAAGAGATCGCCGACCACTTCCGCACCCTTGGGCTGGAGCAGGAGATCGGCAACCTGAACATCCGCATCTCTGGCTGCATCAACGCCTGCGGGCATCACCACCTGGGCCATATCGGCATCCTTGGGCTGGACCGTGCAGGGGTCGAGAACTATCAGATCACGCTTGGCGGCGATGCCTATGACATCCCGGCCATCGGCGAACGCGCGGGCGCGGGTTTCCCGGCGGAACAGGTGGTCCCTGCCATCGACCGGCTGCTGCGCGCCTATCTGGAGGTCCGCCAAGACCCGTCCGAACGCTTCATCGACGCCTATCGCCGTCTGGGTCAGGCTCCGTTCAAGGCCGCGCTGTATCCCGTGGCCGCCGATGCTTGACGGCAACCTGGACACGCGGGCGGGGCGGCTGAACGACCGCTATCGCCACCATGCCGCCATCGAGGTGCTGCGCCGCGCGGTCACCGACCCCGATCTGGGGCAGGTGGCGCTGGTGTCGTCCTTTGGCGCGGAATCTGTCGTGCTGCTGCATATGGTCAGCCGCGTGGCCCCCGGCCTGCCGGTGCTGTTCATCGACACGCAGATGCTGTTTGCCGAGACGCTGGCCTATCAGCAGGAGGTTTCCGCGAAACTGGGCCTGACCAACGTCCAGGTCATCACCGCCAGCGACGCAGAGATCGCCGCCCATGACCCGGACGGCACGCTGCACAAGGTGAACCCCGACGCCTGCTGCGATTTCCGCAAGACGGTGCCGCTGGAGCGGGTGCTGTCGGGCTATGACGCCTGGATCACGGGCCGCAAGCGGTTCCAGAACGGCCAACGCGCCGCGCTGGAGTTCTTTGAGCCCGAACCCCCGACCCGGCTGCGCGTGAACCCGCTGGCGCATTGGCGCCCCGAGGATGTGCAGGATTACATGGTTGAGAACCGCCTGCCCCGGCATCCGCTGGTGGCGCAGGGCTATCCGTCGATCGGCTGCGCGCCCTGCACCTCGCCCGTGGCCCCGGGCGAAGACCCCCGGTCCGGCCGCTGGCGCGGACAGGAGAAATCCGAATGCGGCATCCATTTCATCGGCGGACGCATGGTCCGCAGAAAGGTCTCGGCATGAGCGAGCAGTTGAACAGCGAACCCGTCCTGGCCCGCGATGACGGGTTTCATCCGGTGACCGACCAGCCCGCCGTGGTGCTGGCCCCCGACACCGCACCCGCGACCCTGACCGACCATCTGGACGCGGCCCTGATCGGGATCGCCTTTCCGTCCTTCAGCGACGGGCGCGGCTTTACCCTGGCCCGCCGCCTGCGCGAGCTGGGGTACACCGGGCGCCTGCGCGCCACGGGTCGGCTGATCGCCGATCAATACGCCATGGCGCGCCGCGTGGGCTTTGACGAGGTCGAGGTCGCCGCCGACATCGCCGCCCGTCAGCCCGAGGATCAATGGCGGGCCCGCGCCGACTGGAAAGCCTGGGACCATCGGGCGCAGCTGGCCGGGTGACCCTTTCACCCGCGCGCCCCATCGACTAGATGACAAGGATTGCAACAATGACGCTGGATCTGCCCGTGACCGAGGCCGCCAAGATTACCGTTCCCGACGCCCAGACCGTGACCTCCGTCACGAAATGGACCGACAGCCTGTTCTCGTTCCGGGTGACGCGGCCTGCCTCGCTGCGTTTCCGGTCGGGCGAATTCGTGATGATCGGCCTGCCGGGCGACAACGGCAAGCCGCTGCTGCGCGCCTATTCCATCGCCTCGCCCAACTGGGACGACGAGTTGGAATTCTATTCCATCATCGTGCCGGACGGGCCGCTGACCTCAAAGCTGCAGCACATCAAGCCGGGCGACCAGATCATCCTGCGCCCGAAACCCGTGGGCACGCTGGTCCTCGACGCGCTGTTGCCGGGCAAGCGGCTGTGGTTCCTGGCCACCGGCACCGGCATCGCGCCCTTTGCCAGCCTGATGCGCGACCCCGAGACCTATGAGCGGTTCGAGCAGGTCATCATGATGCACACCTGCCGCACCGGAGAGGAGCTGGTCTATGGCGCCGAGCTGGTGAACAACCTGCGCCACGACCCGCTGCTGACCGAGATCTATGGCGACGACTTCGCACAGCGGCTGAAATACTATCCCACCACGACGCGCGAACCCTCGCCCTTCATGGGCCGCATCACCGACAACCTGACCTCGGGCAAGGTGCTGTCCGATCTGGGCCTGCCCCCCATCGACCCGGCCGAGGATCGCGCGATGATCTGCGGCAGCCTGGCCTTCAACGTCGACGTCAAGGCCGTGCTGGAAGGGTTCGGCCTGCATGAGGGCGCCAATTCCGAGCCGCGCGAATTCGTGGTCGAAAAGGCGTTCGTGGGCGAAGGCGTCTGATTTCGCCACCCCGCTGACACGATCGGCCGCGCCTGTCCGGGCGCGGCCTTTGTCATGGCCACGCACGATCACGCGACGGTCACGGACAATTTGGGAACCCTTCGGCCAAGTGCCTGTTAAACCGTCAATGATAGACGTTCGGTTTTCCCGGAGGAGCATCCCATGCGCCGAATTATCCACAACTCGACCGCCCTTGCGGCCTGCCTGTCGCTGATGGCGCCGCACCTGGCGATGGCGCAGCCGCGCCTGCCCGCCGATGCGGCAGGCACGCCTGCGGTGCAGAACCTGGTCCTGACCCAAGCCGAAGCGCCGGCCGAGGCCACCGAAGATGGTGAGATCCTGCCGCCCGCCGAGACCTTGGATGACGAGGCCGCCGATGAGACGGCTGAGACTGAGGACGGCCCGCAGGACGGTGCCGATCTGAACCGCGATGCCGTTGCGCCCGAGGCCGAGGCCGACGCACCCGCTGAGGAGCCGCAGGCGGAACCCGCCCCCGAGCCGCAACCTGAACCCGGGCCCGGCCCGGAACCCGAGCCCGAACCGCAGCCGGAACCCGCGCCTGAGCCCGTCACCGAGCCGGAGGCAGAGCCGCAGCCCGTGACCGAGCCCGAAGCCGAGCCGGAGCCCGCGCCGGCCGCCGAGGCAGAAGCCCCGACCGAGGCGGAGGCGGCGCCCGAAGCTGCGACCTTGGGCGAACAGGACAACCAGGCCCCGGCCCCCAAGCCGCAAGGCCGCTCTGCTGAGCAGGCGCCCGACGCCTCCGGTCAGGCACCACTGGCCAACCCGCAGCGTCAGGCCCCGGCCACCGATGCGGAGCCCGCAGCCGAGGCCCCGGCCGAGGATGACGCCACCGGCTTGGCCGAGGCGCTGCGCGCCGTGACCGAGGGCGAGACCGAAGAGACCCCCGAGGCCGAGACCGCCGAGGCTCAGCCCGAAGCCGCCGCCGCACAGGACAGCCTGCGCTTGGCGACCGGCAGCGTTCAGACCGACCGTGCGGGTGCCCTGCCCGGCCTGGCGAACGTTCTGTCGGGCGAGGTGTCGAACGGCCTGACTGCGGAATCGCTGACCTGCCTGTCGGGCGGCGCCTTCCCCTGCGCCGATGGTGGCCGCGCGATGACCCCCGGCGGTGTCGTCGTCGAGACCAACGAGGCGGGCGAACTGCGCCTGGCCCCGGTCGAGGCGCAGATGTACCGCGTCGGCGAGAACGGCGAGTTGATCCAGCGCGCCGCCGAGGAGGACACCCCCGAGACCGAAGCCTCGCGCGAGGCGGCCGAGACGACCGAAGCCTCGACCGCGGCGGCCCTGGATGCAGCCGACGGCTCGGGCGAGACGACCGAGCAGCAGGTGACCGAAGAGAACGCGCGGTCCTCCTCCGAGGATTTCACCACCAGCCTGCGCGACGCGCTGGCGGGCGCCACCGGTCAGCAGCAGCAGGCCAGCGACGACAATGACAACAACCGCCTGCGCAACGCCCTGCTGCTGGGTCTGGGCGCGGTCGCCGTCGGCACCTATCTGAACAACAACCGCCAGGTCGCCCTGTCGGCGCCCGACCGGATCGTCGTGACCCGCCCCGATGGCAGCCAAGAGGTGATCAAGGACGAGGTCGCCCTGCTGCGCCAGCCCGGCTCGACTGTGACGACCGAGAATTTTGACGACGGCTCGTCGCGCACCATCGTGACGCGCGCCGATGGCAGCCGCGTGGTGACCATCCGCGATGCGAATCTGCAGGTGCTGCGCCGCACGCTGGTCAGCGCCGATGGCACCACCACGCGCCTGATCGACGACACCACCGACGTGCAGCCGGTCGATGTCGGCCAGCTGCCCAGCCCGGCCCCCGTCCAGACCGGCACCGCGCCCCTGAACGAGGACCAGCTGCGCGAGGCCCTGCAACGCGAGGCGAATGTCGATCGCCGCTTTACCCTGTCGCAGATCCGCAACATCCCCGAGGTTCGGGCGCTGGTGGCGCCGGTGAACATCGACGCGATCACCTTTGACACCGGCTCGGCGGCGATCCGTCCCGACCAGGCGCAGCAGCTGCAGAGCCTGGGCCGCGTGATCCAGCAGTCGATCGCGAACAACCCGCGCGAGATCTTCATGATCGAGGGTCACACCGACACCGTCGGATCGGATGCCGCCAACCTGGCGCTGTCGGACCGTCGGGCCGAAACGGTGGCGCTGGCGCTGACGGAATATTTCGACGTCCCGCCGGAGAACATGGTCACCCAAGGCTATGGCGAACGCTTCCTGCGCGTGCGCGCCGAAGGCGATATCCGCGAGAACCGTCGCGCCTCGGTGCGTCGCATCACCGACCTGCTGGCCCAGTAAGGCCCGTCCCACGGAAAAGGCCCCGGCATCGCGCCGGGGCCTTTTTCATGCGCGCTAGTCTGCGGCCAGGAACCCGCCCGACTGCCGGTGCCACAGCCGCGCATAAAGCCCGTCCTGCGCCAGCAGTTCGGCATGGCTGCCCTGTTCGATGATGCGGCCCTGATCCATCACGATCAGCCGGTCCATCGCGGCGATGGTCGACAGGCGATGCGCGATGGCGATGACCGTCTTGCCCTGCATCAGCAGCTCCAGCCGAGACTGGATCGCGGCCTCGACCTCGCTGTCCAGGGCGCTGGTGGCCTCGTCCAGGATCAGGATCGGCGCGTCTTTGAGCGCGACCCGCGCAATGGCGATGCGCTGGCGCTGGCCGCCCGACAGCTTGACGCCGCGTTCGCCCACATGCGCGTCCAGACCCCGCCGCCCGTGGCTGTCCGACAGCAGCGGCACGAACCCGTCCGCCTCGGCCATGCGCAGGGCGTCCATGATCTGCGCCTCGGTCGCGTCGGGGCGGCCATAGGCGATGTTCTCGCGCACCGACCGGTGCAGCAGAGAGCTGTCCTGCGTGACCACGCCGATGGCCGCGCGCAGGCTGTCCTGGGTCACATGAGCGATATTCTGGCCGTCGATGGTGATGCTGCCCCGGTCGATATCGTGGAACCGCAGGAGCAGGTTGATCAGCGTCGATTTCCCCGCCCCGGACCGGCCGACCAGCCCCACCCGTTCGCCCGCGCGCAGATGCAGCGTCAGATCGTCCAGCACCGCCATCGGCTGCGCCCCGGCTACCGCGCCATAGCGGAAGGTGACGCCGTCGAAGCGCACCTCGGCCGGGCCGGGCCGCAAGGCGGGCGCGCCAGGGGCATCGCGCACCTCTCGCGGCAGGGACAGGCTGGTGATGCCGTCGCGGACCGTGCCGATGTTTTCGAACAGGGCCGCGAATTCCCACATGATCCAATGCGACATGTTGTTCAGCCGCAAGGCCAGCGGCACGGCGATGGCCACAGCCCCCACCGCGATCTGATCGCTGGTCCACAGCCACAGGCCCAAGCCCGCCACCGCCGCGACCAGCCAGACGTTCAGCAGATTCAGCGTGATGTCCTGCAGGCTGGACAGGCGCATCTGGCGATGGACGGTGCCCAGAAAGCGGTCCATCCCCTCGTGCATCCAGGCCTCCTCTCGGTCGGAGTGAGAGAACAGCTTGACCGTCGCGATGTTGGTATAGCTGTCTACGATGCGCCCGGTCATGCCGCTGCGCGCATCGGCCTGTTCCTGCGCCACCCGGCCAAGGCGCGGCACCACATACCACAGCAGCAGCCCATAGGCCGCCGCCCACAGGCCAAAGGGCACCGCCAGCCGCCAGTCCTGGCTGGCCGCCAGCACCAGCGCGCCGAGGAAATAGATCAGCACATAGCTGCCGACATCCATGATCTTCATGGACACTTCGCGCACGGCCAAGGCGGTCTGCATCAGGCGCTGCGCGATGCGGCCCGCGAATTCGTCCTGGAAATAGCCGACTGACTGGCGCAGCAGCCAGCGATGCGCCTGCCAGCGGATGCGCTGCGGGAAATTGCCCATCAGCGACTGGTGCAGCACCAGCGATGTCACGATGTTCAGCACCGGCATCACCACCAGCAGCACCACCGCCATCCAGGCGATCCCGGTCCCGTAGAGGTCCCAGAACTGGTCGCGCGGGGTTTCCGACAGGCGGTCGACCAGCTGGCCCAGCCAGCCGAACAGCATCACCTCGATTACCGCGATCAGGCCTGACCCGATGGCCAGCAGGATCAGCCAGGGCAAGGTGCCGCGGCTGTAATGCAGAACGAACCGCCACAGGCCGGGGGGCGGCATGCCGGGCGGCTGGTCGGGATAGGGATCGATGCGGCGTTCGAACCAGGCGAACATTCGGGCACCCCTTGCTGGCGGATCGGGCCGCAGTGCTGGCCCGCCCCGCCTGCGGAGTCAAGCCGGGGGGTTGATCTTTGTGGGTTTGGCGGAACACGCGCGCGGCAGGGCCGTTATGGGGGTGACGTTCAGCACGAAAGGCTATCCGATGACCATCGACACCCTCAAGGATCTGTATCTGGACCAGCTGAAGGATCTGTATTCGGCCTGCAAGCAGTCCATGCCCGTCGTCACCGAAATGGGTCGCGCCGCCACCTCGCGTGAGTTGGCCGAGGCGCTGATCGCCGGGAACGAGGGCATCGCGCGCGGCATGGAGGCCATCGCCAGCCTGTGCAGCGAGCATGGCCAGGACCCGACCGGAGAGCATTGCAAGGGCATGGAGGGCCTGGTGACCGAGGCCCGCAAACACGCCATCGAGGCCGATTTCGGCAATGGCGACGTGCGCGACGCGGCGATCATCACCCAGTATCAGCGCCTGACGCATTACGCGATCGCAGGCTATGGCTGCGTGCGCAGCTTTGCCAACCGGCTGGAGCTGGATGGCGACGGCGCGGTGCTGCAGGACTGCCTGATGCGCACCCGCGACGGGGACGAGCACATGACCCGCATCGCCGAAGGCGGCGTGAACGCGGCCGCAGCCCAGGGCTGATCCCGACCGATCCGAATGATGCCCGGCACCCCGCATGGGGGCCGGGCATCATGCTGTCACAGGGTACCCGATGCCATCTCGCGGGCGATGTGGTCGGCCTGCCGGATCGCCAGTGCGACGATGGTCAGGGTCGGGTTCTCGGCCGCGCCGGTGGTGAACTGGCTGCCATCCGAGACGAACAGGTTCGGGATGTCATGCGTCTGGCCCCATTTGTTTACCACGCCATCCTCGGGGCGTTCCGACATGCGGTTGGTGCCCAGGTTGTGGGTCGAGGGATAGGGCGGCGTCGGCAGCGTCCGCGTGGCCCCCATCGCCCGATACATGGCCTGCCCCCGCTCATAGGCGTGGTTGCGCATGGCGACGTCATTGGGGTGGTCACTGAAATTGACGTTGGCCACCCGCAGCCCAAAGCGGTCGACCGTGTCCGACAGGGTGACGCGGTTCGTCTCCTGCGGCATGTCCTCTCCGACGATCCACATCCCGGCCATGTATTCGTACTGGTCCAGCGCGCTGGTGAATTCGCGCCCCCAGCTGCCCGGGTCCAGAAAGGCCGCCATGAAGGGCAGGCCCAGGGCCAGCGTCTCCAGCTCATAGCCGCCGACAAAGCCGCGGGCCGGGTCGTGACGGGACTCGTCCTGCATGATGCCGGCCATGGTGGTGCCGCGCCACATCCGCACCGGCTTTTCAAAGATGCCATAGACCGAGCCGGTCGTGTGCCGCATGTAGTTGCGCCCCACATGGCCGCTGCTGTTGGCCAGCCCGTCCGGGAACATGTCGCTGGCGCTGTTCAGCAGCAGGCGCGGGCTCTCAAAGCTGTTGCCCGCCACGGCCACGATGCGCGCCGCCTGGAACTGCAGGTTTCCGTCGCGGTCGAAATACTCGACCCCGGTCACCCGGCCCGCGTCATTGTGCAGGATGCGCGCGACATGGGCGTGGTCGCGGACCTCCAGGTTGCCGGTCGCCTCGCCGCGCGGGATGTCGGTATAGGCCGACGACCATTTCGCGCCCCATTTGCAGCCCTGGAAACAGAACCCCGTCTGCTGGCAGGCGGGGCGGTCGTCATAGTCGGCGCTGTTGATCGCCATGCGACCGGTATGGACCTCGGTATAGCCAAGCGCCTTGGCCCCGGCCTCGAACACCTTGTAGTTGTTGTTGCCCGGCAGGCCCTCGCGCCCCTCGGTCAGGGTCACGCCCAGCTTGGCCTCGGCCAGATCGTACCAGGGCGCCATCTCGGCCGCGTCGATGGGCCAGTCCAGCAGGTTCGCCCCCTCGACCGCGCCATAGGTGGTCAGGGCCTTCCATTCATGGTCCTGAAACCGAATCGACGCGCCCGCCCAATGGGTCGTGGTGCCGCCCACGGCCTTGACGATCCAGGCGGGCAACCCGCCGAAATCCTTGGCCACGCGCCAGTCGCCGCTGGTCGTGCGCGGGTCGGTCCAGGCCAGCTGGCCAAAGCTGTCCCATTCGTCGTTGACGTAATCCTCGGGCAGATAGCGCCCGCCCGCCTCAAGGGCCACGACCTTGACGCCCTTCTGCGCCAGTTCGTTGGCCAGCACGCCGCCGCCCGCGCCCGTGCCGATGATGACGACCACGCTGTCGTCGGTCAGTTCGAATTTCGCCGCATTTGCCATGATCCGCCCCCCTTACAGCCAGTCGATGTCGTCAAAGCCGCGGTCGATATAGCCGCCTTGGGAAAAGCTCTCTCCCTCATAGCCAAAGATCGGCCAGACCTCCTTCTGGTTATACAGCCCGGTCACCAGCCCCCCGCGCACCGTCTGGAAGAACGCGCCGTCCTGCATGTCGCGCAGGATGGCGACCCGGTCGGCCTCCCACCCCATCGAGACGTAATCGGCGTGCCCCGCGGCCTGCGCGGCGGCGTCCAGCGCGGCGATGCCCTCGGCGACCATGGCCGCGCTTTCCGGGGTGTCATAGCCCTTGACGGCGATGGCGTAATAGCGGTCGCCGATCCGGTCATGCGGATAGATGTCGCGCGCCATCTGCAGCAGCGTCGCCATCTGATGTTCGCTGATCGCCGTCACCTGGACGGCCCAGGCCGCGTCGGGGGCGGCGACAAAGCCTACCCCGGTCACCGCCAGCGCCCCCGCCGCCACGGCACGCGACAACAGCGCGCGTCGCGTCAGCCCCTTGGTCCTTGCCTCAGACATGGGTTCCTCCTCCCTCTGTGTCGGTGCCGCACCCCCTCCCAAGGGCGCGAACTGCCTATTGGTATCGGCCGCCGCGCTGCAGCACCTCGATCTCGTAGCCGTCGGGGTCCTTGATGAAGAAGAACCGCGCGATCACCGTGCCACCGGGCGCGAAATCGACCAGCTTGCGCGGGGCAAAGCCCATCTCCTCCAGCCGGGCATGGGTCGCGTCCACATCGTCGACCGAAAAGGCGACATGGCCATAGCCGTCGCCCAGATCGTAAGGCTCGGTCCGGTCCTTGTTCACCGTCAGCTCCAGCTCGGTGCCGGATTCGCCGTTGGACAGATAGATCAGCGTGAATTTCTCGAAATCCAGCCGCTCGGCCACCTTCAACCCAAAGCAGCGGTCATAGAAATCGACCGTCGCCGCCTCGTTCAGAACGCGGATCATCGAGTGGATGTATTTGGCCATCTGGCCCTCCCTGCACGTGCCGTCATCAGATCAGGCTAGGGCGTGGGCGCAGCGGTCGGGTAGTAATGGAATACTACAGAGGCGTTTTTTGCATCATTCCGCCGCTATGGCCGGAACGATGTCGGTCTCACCCAGGTGGATCGTGCATGCGCAGCGCAACAGCGAGGTGAAGTTGCGCGCCTCTCCATGCAGCTCCAGCACCTCGGCATGCAGCTTGCAGATGAAGGCGTTGGTGCTCACCCCCTCGCGCGCGGCGATCCGATCCAGGATATGCCAGAACGCCCGCTCCAGCCGGATCGAGGTCGACTGGCCGTTGAGGCGCAGACGGCGGGTGACGGTCTCATAGCGGTCCGGGTGCTGCCCGGCAAAGATCTGGCACATCAGCGTGATCTCGAGGTGGTTGCGCCCTACCACTGTCGCGCCGCCACGTCCTGCGGTCAACGCGACTTTTTCGGCAGGATGCGCCACATGGTGGTCGCCCTGTCGTGTGCGGACTGCGGCAAGTGCCCTTGCTTGTCGCGGGCCGGCCAAGATGGAGCATATGTAAAAGGTCGGGCCAAGCGTCACGCACCGATCTCTGCGGTCTTCATGAGTCGGCCAATCTGATGTCCCGCGCGATCATCACCGCCTCGGTGCCCCATCCGGTGACAACGACAGTCCTGCCGGATCTCAGCTGTATGAAGACCTCAATTCGTGCCCGGCAGATCCGATGGAACGGTGGCACCAGATCCATGAATGCAACACTCCGGACACAGTAGCGCCCGCCCCCACCAGCAGCAGCATCGGTTTTCAGGACAACTTCGGTTGGGCCGCCGGTCAGGACGGCTGCGGCCAGTGGCAATCCGGCAATGGCGGCCGAGTAACCACCGACCATCAGCATGATCGGCATGACGATGCAACGGCCTATCCAGTCGAGCAAGCGCTGGCTTGATGTTCTGGCAGCCGGTGCCCGCTTCAGGGGGATCAGCAGAACTGCTCCGATCAGGCAATAGGCAACGCTTGAGACGACGACAGGCCCGGTCGGCCTGGTCAGCACCAGCGGTCCCCAGCCCAAGGAAAGAGCGAACAGTGGCCCCATGGAGACAAGCAGCCATAGATAACCCAACCATCGCGGCCATTTCGGCCAGCGCTCGCTATCCCACCAGATGCGTATCAGGCGCCCCATCGCGATCCCTCCCGCCTATGAAAAAGGGCCGCCCCTTGGGGGCGGCCCTTTCCGTCTGTCTTTGGGTCAGATCACTTGATGATCTTGGACACGACGCCTGCGCCGACGGTGCGGCCGCCTTCGCGGATGGCGAAGCGCAGCTTCTCTTCCATGGCGATCGGCGCG